>JBIOXB010000233.1:0-18660 GCA_044869275.1 bacterium | reverse complement strand
AGGCTAGGGTCTTCTCCGTTCTTGTTTTAGGCCAGAGTTCTGACCATTCTTATGACGATGCCTTAAGAACAAAATACAGTAATCAAATGACCACACGAGTTTACCCACAGATTCTCAAGAAGAACCAGAAAATCTAACGCCTCATGACCCCACACACCACCGCCGGCATCGTCAGCACCGGCATGTATTTGCCCGAGACTTTCATCACCGCGGCCGAGATTGCGCAGCAGAGCGGCATGCCGGAATGGGTGGTGCGTGAAAAATTGGGCATCCAAAAAAAGCATATCGCCGGGCCGGAGGAGCATCCCAATCAAATGGCAGTGAAGGCGGCGCAAAATTGCCTGTCCAACTGCGACCTCAAGCCCGAAGAGATAGACGTCGTTCTGTGCACCACGGAAGAGTGGAAAGAGTATCTGCTGTGGACTGCCGGCATCGACCTGGCGAATGAAATCGGCGCGACCAATGCCTGGGCCATGGACCTTCACATGCGCTGCTGCACCACGATCGCCGCGATCAAAACCGCACAGGATATGATGCTGGCGGATCCCGAGATCAATACGGTCTTGATCGCCGGAGGCTATCGCGTTGCGGATTTCATCAATTTCAAGAATGACCGCACCTCGTTTCTATTCAATATTGGCGCGGGCGCGGGGGCGATGTTGTTGCACAAGAACTGGCCGCGCAATCGGGTGCTGGCCAGTCATCTGCTCAGCGACGGCTCGATGAGCAAGCATGTCATCATCCCGGCGAGCGGCACCGTACAGCACCCGACCGACCAAGCCGTCGCGCACGGACGATTCTACTTCGATCTGGTCGAGCCGGAAGCCATGAAGAGCCGTCTCAACGAAGTCTCGATGCGAAACTGGCTGCGTTGCATCGACGAGGCGTTGCGCAAGAGTGGCACGCTCTCCACAGGCCAGCCGCTCACCCGCGCGGACATCGATTATCTCAATATGATTCTGGTCAAACCCTCGGCACATCGTGAAATGCTGCAGCATCTCGGCCTGCGCGAGGAGCAGTCGGTTTATCTGGGAGATTACGGCCACATTGGCGAACAGGACAGCATTATTTCAATGATCGAGGGCGAGAAACAAGGACGATTGCGTGAGGGTGATTTGATGGTGATCGTCGGCGCCGGCATTGGATATGTGTGGGGTGCGGCGTGTGTGAGATGGGGTCCAGCGTGAAGCTCAGCGTTTTGGACGAGCGTATGGCTGGAGGACTGGAGAGAGGGAATGGCGGATAGGTGGATTGATGGATTGATGGATTGCTGGATTGATGGAGTTTGGATCTTAGATCATGCGATGAACCCATCACTCCATCAATCCAATGATCCATTCATCCGATGATCCCTCAATCCAATGATCCAACAATCCGACAATGCTTGACTTCTTTTGGCAATGTGGAGCCATATGGAAAAGCAGAAATCTTTCTACGTCACCGACTGGCTGGACAAGCGCGCGAAATTGACGCCCTCGCGCGTGGCCTTGCATGACACCAGCACTGGCCGCGATTTCACCTTTGCCGAATGGAATGCGCAAGCCAATCGCGCCGCCAATTTTTTGCGCCAGCTCGGCGTGGAAAAAGGCGATCGCGTTTCAGTTTATGCAGGCAATTGCGCCGAGTATTTGGATTTGTTCTTCGCCTGCGGAAAAATTGGCGCGATTCTGCACAATCTCAATTGGCGGCTGACGGTTCACGAGCTGCAGGGCATCGTCAACGATGCTGAGCCAAAGGTCTTGATTTATTCCGGCGAATGGCGCGACCAGGTCAACGCATTGCGACCGTATTTTAAAACGGTTCGTGCAGTGATCGCCCTCGATCAACGCGCGCTTGTGGGCGACAAGCTCTTCGCCGAAAGAGATGAACATGACCCGATTCTGCGGGATCGACCCGATTTGCACATGGACGATCCCTGGGGCATTTATTACACCGGCGGCACCACGGGCCTGCCCAAGGGCGCGATTCTCACCCACGGCAACATGGCCTGGAACAGCATCAATACCGTCATGAGCTGGGGGCTGGCGGCTGACGACTGCGCCGCGTTGCAATTGCCGATCTTTCACATCGGCGGGCCGAACATTTTCATGCTGCCGCTGGTGCACGTGGGCGGCAAAACGGTGCTTTGCAAACAATTCGAATTGGAGCAGACCTTCGATTTGATCGCGCACGGCGGCCTCACGCATTTCGTGGGGGTGCCGACGATGTTCGTGCTGATGCAACAGCATCCGCGCTGGCACCATACTGATTTCTCCCGGCTCAAGCTGATGATCAGCGGCGGCGCGCCGTGCCCCATGCCGGTGATGGAAAAATTTTGGGCGCGCGGCGTGGATTTCAAAATGGGCTACGGCCTCACCGAAGCCTCAGGCAACAATTTTTGGCTGCCGCAGGCAGACGTGCGCCGCAAAGCCGGCTCCGTGGGTTATCCCAATTTCCACATCGACATGAAAGTCGTTCGTCCGGACGGGGCCGCCTGCGCTCCTGGTGAAGCCGGAGAGCTTTTGATTCGCGGGCCGCATGTTACGCCGGGTTATTGGAACAAGCCCGCAGCCACTGCCGAGATTTTGCGTGGGGGCTGGTTGCACACCGGCGATTTGGCGCAACAGGATGAAGAAGGCTATTTCTACATCATCGGCCGCAGCAAAGACATGTACATCAGCGGCGGCGAGAATGTTTATCCGGCTGAAGTCGAGAGTGTGATGCATGCGCATCCCGGCGTTGCCGAAGCCGCGGTGATAGGCGTACCGCATGTAAAATGGGGAGAGGTGGGCAGAGCTTTCGTGGTGGCCGAGGCCGGGCATGCCGTCAGTGAAGCCGAGATTTTGGAATTCATGCGCGAACGCCTGGCCAAATACAAGCTGCCGCAACAAATCGTTTTCGTGAAAGAATTGCCGAAAACAGCGATTGGGAAAATTGACAAGAAAAGCTTGCAGGGTATTTTATCCAAGTGAAAGCTGCTTTTTGCTCGGCGTGCGCTGATTCTCGCGCTCTGCGTGGGAATCATTCTGGCGCAGAGCGCCTCAGATGCGTTCCCACGTGGAACGTGGCAACGAGAGTACGAGAGTAAATGCAAAAGACGACAATTCACCATCTCCCACTAACCCAACGCAACGGAGGGTACATATGAAACGCTTGCCTTGGTGTTGCACGATGCTTGCCTTTCTCCTGGCAGGCATGACTTATGCGCAAACCGGAAGCATTCAAGGACGGGTAACCGATGGCAAAACCGGCGAGGCATTGCGGAACGCGAACGTGGTTCTGCAAGGTACATCGATGGGCGCCTCCAGCGACGCGAAAGGCCAGTTTGAAATCAAGAACGTGCCGCCGGGAGCTCACACGCTGGTGGTGACCTTTCTCGGCTACGAGCAGGCCAGCGTTCCGGTCAATGTTGCAGCCGGCGCGGCAGCGACGGCCGAGGTCGCGCTGGCCGAGGCCAATCTCATGGGCGATGTGATCGTGACCACCGCCTCCCGCCGGCCGGAGAAACTAACGGAGGCGCCGGCGACCATGTCGGTCATCAATGCGCGCGGCATCGACGAATATCCGGCTTTCAACCCGGGAGAATTGGCCGCGCGCCAAAAAGGCGTCGATTACGTGCGCTCCGGAGTGGCAGGCGCGGGTCTTAATATTCGCGGCTTCAACAGCGCCTTCAATTCGAAAAATCTGCAGATCAATGACATGCGCCTCTCCACTTTGGTTGCAACCAGCCTGCCCTTCGGCCCGTTGGGCACCACGGTCAAAGAGGATATCGAGCGCGTTGAATTGATTCTAGGACCGGCGGCAGCGCTTTACGGTCCAAACGCTCACAATGGCCTGGTCAATACCATCACCAAAGATCCGCGGACGTCGGAAGGCACGACCGTCGCGCTCGGCGGCGGCAATCACAGTGTGTTCAGCGGAAGACTGCGCCATGCGCAGGTGGTGAGCGATAAAGTGGCCTACAAGATCAGCGGCGAGTATTCTCGGGGCGAAGAATATGCTTACACCGACACGGTTTACAACGGCACCGGCGCCATTGCCTTTCCGGAAGAAGTCGGAATCGATCGCAAATTCGATGCTCTTCGCGGAGAAACGGCGTTGTATTACAGCCTGAAACCGGGAACCGATTTGGTTTTGGCGGGCGGCGGCAGCCAAAGCAACAATCTGGGCGTCACCAATGCCGGCAGAAATCAGATCATCGACTGGAAGCTTTTCTATTTACAAGGCCGCTTTGTTTCGCCGCGGGTGTTTGCGCAGGCTTATCACACTTGGAGCAAAACTGAAGACACGTTCGCGCTCAACCAGCGCACGCAAAACTATTGGAGCTTCAAGAACGCGGGCTTCAGCGAAGAAGAGTCCTTGCGCCGTTCCGTGCACGAACAATGGGTGGCTGCTCTCGGCAGAAGTGTCAACCGCGAGGCGAATTTCAAGGACAATTCGCGGCGCTGGAATGCGGAGGCGCAATACAACAACACCTGGGCCGGCTTCAACGTCATCGCAGGCGCGCAATTCCAGAGGGACATTGCCGACAGCAAACACACCTATTTGTTCGACCAGCAGGGCATTATCGAATTGGACCAGTACGGCTTTTATGGACAAATCGAGAAGCCGATCGGTAGCTCCGGCCTCAAGGCCATGGTGGCCGCACGCGCGGATGATCACGAGCTCTACGGCTTCAACCTCATTCCCAAAGCCGGCTTGTTGTACAGCAAGGGCAGCGGCACGTGGCGTTTGACTTACGGTGAAGGCATTGCTTCGCCGAGCATCCTCAATCTGAGTGCGAATATATTCGGCGGTCTGGTTTTGGGAAATGGTGAAGGCTTCACTTTGAGCGATAACAGCAAAATTCCGTCACTGGTGGTCGAAAACATTCAATCCGTTGAGGCCGGTTATAAAGGCGTCCTGGCTGAAAAAAAACTGTTCCTGGATGTCAACGGCTATTATAACTTCTCTGAAGATTTCCTCAGCCCGCTGGTCAACATCGCCACCAATGGCCGCACCGTCACCCACAGAGGCGATCAGCCCATGAGCGAAGTGATTCCGGGCACGCCGGCTGCAGGCGCCGCACTGGTACTGACCTATCTGAATTTTGGGAAGGTGAACACCTACGGCTTCGATGTGGGTTTGAATTACTATCTGAGCAACAGTGTCAACATCGTGCTGAATTATTCGTTCTTTGATTTCGACCTCGACAAAAATGATTTGAAAAATGACGCCAATAAAAACGGCGTGGTGACGGACGACGACCTACCCATCAATACACCGAAAAACAAGTTGGGTCTCGGCCTGGGCCTGAGCCAGCCGAAGTATTTCGGCAACGTCTTTGTGCGCTGGGTCGAAGCCTATGACTTCTTTTCCGGCATCAATGTCGCGGCCCAGACCAACAGGAGTTTGGTCATCGGCGGCGATCAGGTCGTTGAGAATACGCGCGTCTTCAGAGATTTCAATGAAGGCCCGCTCGGTGATTTCGTCAACCTCGATCTCAGCGCCGGCTATAGAATCATGCCCGGCCTGACCGCCGCGGGCCACGTCACCAATTTGTTCGATTCGAAAGTGCGCGAGTTCGTCGCCTCGCCGGCGATCGGCAGATTGTTTTCGGCAGAATTGAAGTATTCATTCTGAGCTGCGGGAACAAGCTCGCGAAGATTGCTGAGAAGATCGCTAAGCGCCTACATCAGATTTTCATCCCGACCCTTCGGGATGAAAATCCGCTTCGGACAAAAAGCTGGAGCGCAGAGCGTTTCACCACCAAGGTCAGGCATGTCACTTTCTCCTCAAAACAAGCTGGCGTTTTCCGTGGCCGTGGCCGCGCTGGGTTATTTTGTCGATTTGTACGACATCGTGTTGTTCGGCGTGGTGCGCGTGGCGAGCCTGCAAGATATCGGGATCGCGGGCGATGAGCTGACCTCGCAGGGGATATTGCTGCTGAATTTGCAGATGATTGGCATGCTCATCGGCGGCGTGGCGTGGGGCATCATCGGAGATAAGATCGGCAGGCGGTTCGCGCTGCTGGCCACGATTACGATGTATTCGCTCGCAAATATCGCCAACGGTTTCGTGCACGATATCGCCAGTTATGCGGCTCTGCGCTTCATCGCCGGCGTGGGCCTGGCGGGTGAGCTCGGCACCGGCATTACGTTGGTGGCGGAGATCATGCCCAGACAATATCGCGGCTACGGCACGACCATCATCTCCTTTTTGGGCCTGCTGGGCGCGTTGACGGCTTCGTTTGTCGGCAGCTGGTTCGACTGGCGCGCCGCCTATTTCGTGGGTGGCGCCATGGGTTTGATCGTTTTGGCGGGGCGTTTCATTGGCCTGCAAGAATCGCACGTGTTCCACGCACAAAAACAAGACGCGCACAAAAAAGGCGACGTCATGTTGATTCTGCGCTCGAAAAAAACGCTGCTCAAATATCTCGCGGTCACGGCCATCGGCGTGCCGATTTGGTACATCTCCGGCATCATCGTCACGTTTTCGCCGGAATACAGCGCCGCGCTGAATTTGACCCGCGCGCTCACGGCTGCGGAGACGCTGCGCTGGCAGGCCATCGGCCTCGCGATCGGCAGCGGGCTGAGCGGCATCATCAGCGAGATGATCAAAAACCGGAAAAAGGTAATTTGGGTATGTTTCGCGGGCATGCTCGTTCTGACGCTGGGCCTCTTGCGGTTGCAGGGCGCGAGCGCGACTTTGTTTCTCCTGGCGATTTTCGTTATCGGCTTGGGCCAGGGTTATTGGACGGTTTTCCTCACCATGGCCGCGGAACAATTCGGCACCAACATTCGCGCGACCGTAACCACCTCCGTGCCCAATCTCGTGCGCGCGATGGTGGTGCCGATGACTTTGGTGCTCGCCAGCCTCCGGCATGATCTCGGTCTGATCAACAGCACAATGCTGATTGGCGGCGTGGTGTTTTTGCTGGCGTTTGTCTCGCTGTACGGCGTCCATGAAACTTACGGCCGGGATATCAATTTCGCAGAGTCGTGATCATCATGCTCATTGGGGGTCTCCTGCCCTACCGGTGATTTACAATCAGCGATTTGCGATTGTCGATTTGCATTCGAATCTCGTAAAGATCCTGCCTAAGTTTTTATCCTTCACGTTTCTTCCTCACTCTGAAAAAGTCGTGCTAGTCATCAAGCAAAACTTCAAGCTTTGATTTTGCGATGCACTGCTGTAGCGCAATTCGTCTCGGTGCGCTCATGAAGGATCACGTTGTTTGAAAACGCTTGGTTTTAACGCACTTTTAAACTTAGCACCCTTCGACAAGCTCCCTTCGACAAGCTCCCTTCGACAAGCTCCCTTCGACAAGCTCCCTTCGACAAGCTCCCTTCGACAAGCTCAGGGTGCGGCCTTGCCAAGTTTTCGCACAGTCCGTGAGCTGAGAATTGGTGAAATTCTGTCGCTGTACACCTGTTCAACTATTAAAAAAACAAACAATTATGAAAAAATACCTTGACTTTCAGCTTGCTTTGGTTTATTATTTGGGTAGAAGTGGTGAAAAGTAGGGAGAAGTGGATAGAGTTGGGGAAAATAGGATAAAGCATTGGTTGAATTGACCGAAATCATTCCAAAGTTCTATGGCAGGTACAAGCAGACTTTGGACGACAAGGGCAGGGCCGCGATTCCCGCAAAAATTCGCGAGATTGTCGAGCTGCTGCAAATACGCACGCTGGTGCTGCGGCTCTTCGAAAAATCGAACGCGACGATGATTCGCGCCTACCCCGTCTCCTATTTCCGCGAGAAAATCCTGCCGATGGCCTCTCATCTCGATGAAGAAACTGAAATCGGTATTTACAAAATGCAATCTATTCTCGCGCTGTGCCATCAAGTGAAATTGGATAATCAGGGCCGCATCAACATTCCCGCGGAGTTTTTGCAGGCGGCAAGGATCGAGAAAGAAATTCGTTACGTTGGCATGGGAGATTTTTTCGATATGTGGGATGCGGCGAGTTACGAGCAGTTTTGTGAGATTGGGCGGAATGAGAAGTTGCCCGTACAGGCACTCAACGAGGACCGGCCGCGACCATAGAGGTTGCTTGCGTTTTACGAATGACGGATCACCTTGGGCGTGAGACGTGAAACGTAAGCCGAAATGGGTAATGCGTGAGAAATTTAGGGAATCCGGAATAATGTCGTGCCCGAAAAGATTCTACAACAAGGACAGTATCATCAACCGGTCATGTCCGAGGTGGTCGTTAAATATCTGGCCACGCCGCAGGCACGCCTGATTGTCGATGCCACGCTGGGCGATGGCGGTCACAGTCTAGCCCTGCTGCAGGCGGGAAATGCCGAGTTAAAAATTGTCGGATTGGATGTCGATCCGAATTCTTTGGCCGCGGCGCAACAGCGCCTGGCCACATACCAAGCTCGTTGTTCTTTCTCACACGGAAATTTCCGGCAGATCACAAGCCTCCTGGCTGCGATGGGTAGTACCTCGCTCGACGGCGTACTCGCGGACTTGGGTCTCAGCTCGCGACAAATCGATCTGCCGGAAAGAGGGTTAAGTTATCTTGAAGAGGGTCCGCTGGACTTGCGCCTGGATCCTTTCCTCCCCCAAACTGCAGCGGAGCTGTTGGCGGCTCTGGAACAAGACGAACTGGTGCGTCTTCTGCGGGACTATGGCGAAGAGCAGCGCGCTCGTGCCATTGCGCGCGCCATCATCCACAAGCGGCGTTCTCGCGCGATCGGCACCACGTCTGAGCTTCGTCGCATTATTGAAGGCGTAGTACACGGCCCTCTTCAGGTTAAATCCGTCGCGCGCGTGTTTCAAGCGCTGCGCATCGCGGTGAACGATGAGCTGGGCGCCTTGCGGGATTTTTTGCCGCAGGCGTTCGCGCTGCTGCGGCCGGGCGGGCGCCTGGCCGTGATGAGTTATCATTCCTTGGAAGATCGCATCGTCAAACAGTATTTCCGCGAGCTGGCGAAAACCTGCACCTGCCCGCCGGAATTGCCGGTGTGCGTGTGCGGCAAAAAAAGCCAGGCGACGGTGCTCACGCCGAAGCCGCTTCGACCCGCGGCGGAAGAGATCAAAGCCAACCGGCGCGCACGCAGCGCCAAGTTGCGCATTTTGCAAAAGAGGTGATCAGGGCGATCGCAAGCACGAGATGGCAGCAGATGAAAAAATCCATGCGCCCGCCTGCCAGGCATATGGCCACGCCACACGCGCGCAGCGGCATCACGCTTAGGCCGGCGGCAAAAGCCAGGGCGGTGACGGCAAAAATCCCGGCAACCGCGAAACCGGTGATCTCAAAAAAGCCGGCCACGGCAAAACCAGGCGCAAAAGCCGCCTGGAGGGCGAAGTCCCTTCCCGCCCTGCGAGGCGCGCGTCCAGCGGCTTTGTGGTTGCTCGTGCCCTTCGCTTTGCTTCTGATCTTGAGCCTGTTGTTGATTGGTTTGCGCGTATCGGTCGGGCAGTTGGCGAAAAAAAATTCTGATCTTGAATTGCAGAGCGTGCAACTGCAGGAGGAAAACAATCGTTATTTGGCACGCGCGGAGCAACTGGCGAGTTACAGCCGGATTTCGCGCCTGGCGCACGAACGCCTCGGTTTGATCGGATTGGCGCCGAAATTGATCGTTGTCTCTGCGGAATGAGAACGAAAGCCATCACCCTCGCGTACCCGGAGCGCAAGCGGGAAAATAACAAACAGCGCCACTCTTCTTCGAAATCTTCTTCCTGCTGGCAGCGCGTGGCGGTGGTGGAAGGTTTTTTTTTGCTCTTTGGCTTGTGTCTGGCGGGACGCCTTTTTTACATCGCTGTACTGCAACATGGAAGATATCAACAAATGGCCAAAGTCCAGCATCAGTCCACGGTTTCACTCGAAGCGCAACGCGGCTTGATTTATGATCGCAATCGGAATCCACTGGTCTTGAACGAAGCCTGCATCTCCGTCGGCGTGGATTTGCGGCAGGTGAAAGACCGCCGCGGGGTCGCCGAAAAACTGGCGAAGCTATTGGGTGAATCCTCGAGCGCGCTGTATGCGCGCATGAAAACCGAGCGGTCTTTCGTCTGGCTCAAGCGCCGCGTCGATGCCGAGCTCGCCCCCAAGATCAAGGCGTTGAATGTGCCGGGCCTCCGCCTCGAAAAAGATGCGCGCCGGCGCTATCCTCACCAAGAGATTGCCGCGCATCTGCTGGGATATACCGATATTGACAATCGCGGCATTGCGGGGGTCGAGCTCGCCTGCGATTCCTTGCTGCGCGGGCAGGAGGGCCGCAAGATCATGCAGAGAGACGCCGTGGGCAATAAGCTTCCGAATCTTGGCGCGGAAGAAAAGCCCGTGGTGGAGGGCAGCCACGTGGTTTTGACCATTGATTATCTGATTCAGGCGATTGCCACGGAAGAGTTGCGCGTGTCGATGGAGTTGTTTGGCGCCAGCGGGGGCCTGGCCGTGGTCACCAATCCCATGAACGGTGAAGTGCTGGCCATGGTCTGCGAACCGAGTTTCGATCCCAACCAGGCTTCGGCTTTCGCCACGGCCACGCGCCGCAATCGCACGCTGACGGATTTGTTCGAGCCGGGCTCGGTTTTCAAGCTCATTACGTTCGCCGGCGCGATACAAGAAAAAATTCGCACGCCGCGTGATATTATTTTTTGCGAGAACGGTGCCTATAAAATTGCGGATAAAGTGGTCACCGACCATGGCGAGCGTTATGGCAATCTCACCGTCGCGGAAGTACTCGCCTATTCGAGCAACATTGGCACCGCAAAACTGGCACGCCTGCTGGGCCGCGACAAGTTTTACCGCTACGCGCGCGATTTCGGCTTTGGCATGCCCACGCGCATCGACACCGACGGTGAAGCCGCGGGCACATTGAAGCATCCGGCAGAATGGTCGGGTTATTCGCTGGCGGCCATGTCGATGGGCTATGAAGTTTCGGTGAATGCTTTGCAGGTGGCAATGGCCTACGGCGCCATCGCCAACGGCGGAGAGTTGCTGCAGCCCAAGCTCATCGCCGCGGTGGCAGATCCCGAGGGTGAGGTGCTCCGCTTCGACGAAACCGAAGTCGTGCGCCGTGTGGTGACCGGTGAAACCGCGCGCACGTTGACCGCGATGATGGAAGGCGCAGTGATTAGCGGCACGGCCAAAAACGCCGCGATTCCCGGTGTGCGCATCGCCGGTAAGACTGGCACCGCGCACAAAGCCCTGGCGCGCGCGCGCGGTTACTCGTCCTCGGAACTGAATGTTTCTTTCGCCGGATTTTTTCCCGTGCCCAATCCGCGCTATTTGATTTTTGTGATGCTGGAGAGTCCGCGCACCTCGCAATGGGGCGGGCTGGCCGCCGCGCCGACGTTCAAGCGCATCGCGCAAAGGATTTTGTTTGCAGAACCTGCCCGCCCCTCAACCGAGCAGGACAAATCGTTCACGCTCAACACCGGTGAGACGATCATGGATGACACCCGCACGATTATTCTTCCCGACTTGACCAATCATCGCCGCGCTGCCGGCGAAGAAATGCTGCGCACGCTCGGCCTGGAAGCGGTATGGGACGGCAAGGGCGATTTCATCCTCCATCAAATGCCGCCGCCAGGCGCCACCGTTGCGCGCCACGCGAAAGTGACTTTGGAGCTTTTTGAAATCGATCGCGTGCAGCGGCAATTGCACATGCCCGCGCTCGTGGGCTTGTCGCTGCGGCAAGCGTTGCAGCAATTGTCTTTGCACGGCCTCGATGCTCAGGTCACGGGCAGCGGCCGCGTGGTGCAGCAATATCCGCCCGCGGGCACCGTGGTTTCCTCGGGCGTGCGCTGTGAATTGCGATGCCAGGCGAAGGCGGCGGCCGCAAGGGAAGTAGCGGTGGTGGAGTAGTTGTTAGTGATCAATATCCAGGATCCAGCATCCAGTATCTATTGCTGGATGCTGGATACAATGGAATCAACATGGCGATCATTCCCACTCTCGGCGAAGCACGTCGTGCGATGAACGCGCGCTATGCCGGCGATGAAAAAGCGTTAACCCGCCGCGCCGCCGCGGTTTCAATTGATTCGCGCACCTGCAGCACGGAGATGCTCTTCTTTGCCTTGCGGGGAGAAAAGTTCGACGGCCACGATTTTATTGAGGAAGTCTTCCATCAAGGCGCACTGGCGGCGGTGGTCGAAGCGCAATGGTTCGAACGGCAGCAGAAACGCAGCGGCGATTTTTTGATCGTCGAAGAATCTTTGCAGGCTTTGCAGCAACTCGGCCGGATGATTCGAAAAAGATGGGGCGGCCGCGTGCTTGCGATCACTGGCAGCAATGGCAAAACCACCACGAAAGAAATGGTTGCGGCGGTGTTGGGCCAGCAGTGCTTCATTCATAAAACTTCGGGCAATTTGAACAACCATATCGGTGTGCCGCTCACCTTGTCGGCATTGGCGCCCGCGCATGAAATGGCCGTGGTGGAAATGGGCATGAATCATTTCGGCGAAATCGCGCACCTGTGTGAAATCGCCGGACCGGATTTGGGATTGATCACCAATGTCGGCCATGCGCACCTCGAGTTTTTCGGCGATCTCGCCGGTGTCGCAAAAGCCAAGAAAGAGTTGTTCGATTATCTGCATGGGCACGACGGCGTCGCCTTGGTCAATGCCGACGATCACCATCTCATGACGGCGTTGCCGGCAAGACTGAAATCGGTCACGTTCGGCTTGCACAATCCGGCGCAGATTCAGGGCAGAATTGCCGGCCACGATGAAAACGGTTGCGCCACGGTGGCCTGGAAAAATGTGGACATACAATTGAAAATTCCCGGCACGCATCATGCGGGCAACGCTTTGGCTGCAATTGCTGCCGGTGATTTTCTCGGGGTGAGCGCCGCGGCGATCAAGCGAGGATTGGAAGCTTGCGAAGCGCCCTCCAAGCGCATGCAGGTGCTGCAGTTCGGCGGCATGACGATCATCGATGACACTTACAATGCCAATCCCGAATCCATGCGCGCGGCGTTGCAGTTTCTCGCGATGAAACCCCTGCTGCGCGGCGGTCGCCGCGTCGCGATCTTGGGAGACATGTTGGAATTGGGGGCGGCGGCGGAAAGCTGCCATCGCGAGCTGGGTGAATGGCTCAGAACGCTGCCGCTGCAAGCCGTGCTCGCTTACGGTCCCCACATGCGGGCACTGGTGGAGGCGGTCGGCCAGGAGTTTTGGGCTTTGCACTTTGATACAAAAGCAGAATTGATTGCGGAAGTGAAGCAATCAGTGCGGGCGAGGGACGTGCTGCTGCTCAAGGGCAGCCGCGGCATGGCGATGGAAGAGGTGATCCAGCACTTGGCCAGCGCGTGAACCGTACATGTCAATCCTGTTCATCACAAAAATGAATCGCCGGAGCCGCTATGCTGTATGAGCTTTTGTTCCCGTTGAGCAAGTACGTCTCCGGCTTCAATATTTTTCAATACATCTCGTTTCGCTCGGCGGGCGCGGCGCTCACCGCGTTGCTGATCAGCTTTATCGTTGGCCCGCGCATCATTCATACATTGCGCGAGCGCCAAATCGGGCAGGAGATTCGCAAGGAAGGACCGCAAACGCATCTCAAGAAGGCGGGCACGCCGACGATGGGCGGATTGATCATTCTGCTCGCGTTGCTGGTTCCAACCCTGCTTTGGGCAAAGCCCAATCTCGATGTGTTGCTGGTGCTGCTGGCCACCCTGTGGATGGGCATCGTCGGATATTTGGACGACTACTTGAAAGTCATCAAAAAATTGCCCAAGGGCCTGATCGGCCGCTACAAGATTGCCGGACAGATTTCACTGGGCCTCGTCGTCGGCTGTATCATCTATATTGCGCCCGCTTTCGAGGGCATCGCGACGATGACGACGGTTCCGTTTTTCAAAAACTATGAATTCGACTTCGGCTGGCTGTACATCCCGATGGTGATGTTCATTATCACGGCCATGAGCAATTCCGTGAATCTTTCGGATGGCCTCGATGGCCTGGCCATCGGCCTGGTGGCGATCTCGGCGATCGCCTGGGCCGGCATCAGCTATCTTTCCGGCCGCGTCGATTTCAGCGATTATTTGAACATCCTGTACTTGCCCGGCGCGGGCGAGTTGACCGTGTTCTGCTCCGCCTTGATCGGAGCCGCGCTCGGCTTTTTATGGTACAATACACATCCTGCGCATGTATTCATGGGCGACACCGGCTCGCTTGCGCTCGGCAGCGCGCTCGGTACGCTCGCCATCGTGTTGAAGAAGGAATTGCTGCTCCCCATCATCGGAGGCGTCTTTGTCGCTGAAAGTTTATCTGTCATTCTCCAGGTTTGGTACTTTAAACACACTGGAGGGAAAAGAATTTTTCGTATGGCGCCGCTGCACCATCATTTTGAATTGAAAGGATGGAGCGAGCCGCAAGTCGTGGTGCGCTTTTGGATCGTCGGCGTGCTGCTGGCGCTGCTGAGCTTGCTGACCTTCAAAGTGCGGTAACGGAACCGGAGATCCCTGCAGGCGCAGCAAGGCCATGCAGGGGAAACTGAAAAGCCACAAAAATAACAGAATGAATCGACCAGGCTTCGACCTTATCCTGCTCATGGCGGTGCTGGTGCTGCTGGTGTTCAGCGTGTGCTTCGTCTATACCGCCAGCTCTGCCAAAGCCGAGCGCGCGCACGACGATAGTGCCTTCTATTTAAAAAGGCAATTGCTGCGCCTCGCGCTGGGATTGATCTTGATGTTCCTGATGCTGCGCGTGGACTATCATGTCGTGTTGCGCTGGTCGCCGTTGTTCTTTGGCATGGCCGTGATCTTGCTGCTGGTATTGCTTTTTCTGCCGGAGAGCATGGCGATTCGCGGCGCGCACCGCTGGATCAGCGTGGGTTCGCTGCAGCTCCAGCCCTCGGAGCTGGCGAAATTCTGCTTGATTATGTATCTCGCGGCCAATCTTACCAAGCCGAGTTTGGATTTGCGCAACTTTACCGACGGCTTGCTGCCGCAGTTGTTGCTCATCGGCGTGGCCGTGTTGCTCGTGGCGATCGAGCCGGACATGGGGACGGCGCTGCTGATCACCCTCATCGCGTTGATGATGCTGTTCATGCAGGGCGCGCAGTTACAGCACCTGTTCGCATTGATCTCTTCCGGCGCCTTGGTGGCGCTCGCGTTTCTTTCCAAAGTTGCCTATCAACGCGACCGCATCGAAGCCTTCATCGAATCGGTGCTGGGTGATTCCGAGCCGGCATGGCAGGTGAAACAATCGCTCATTGGCCTTGGCCATGGCGGATTGACCGGACTGGGTTTGGGCAAGAGCAAACAGAAACTTTTTTTTCTACCCGATCCCTTCACGGATTTTATTATGTCGGTGATCGGAGAGGAGCTCGGTTTGATCGGCACGCTCCTCGTGCTCGCGATGTTTTTCGTCATCCTCTGGCGCGGCTTCAAAATCGCGCAGCAAGCGCCGGACGACAGCGGCCGTTTGCTGGCGCTGGGTATCGCCTCTGCCATTGGCATCGGTGCCTTTGTCAATATCGCCGTGGTTACAAACCTGCTGCCGACGACCGGGGTGCCGCTGCCTTTCGTAAGTTACGGCGGATCATCGCTGCTCGTCCATTTGATGGCCATTGGCTTGTTGCTGAATGTTTCGCTGCACAGCGCCTCGCGCCAAAATTCGAAAAAAGGCGCGGCCAGCGTTCCGCTCGCGCAGGTGCGGTGGTATCGTGATCGCAAACGTGGCGGCTGAGCGCGAATTGCGGCTGGTCTTTGCGGGCGGCGGCACCGGCGGCCATCTTTATCCCGCGATCGCAATGGCAGAAGCTTTCCAGCAGCGCGCGCCGAAATGTGAAGTGGTGTTCATCGGCACGGCGCAAGGCCTGGAGGCGCGCGTGTTGCCGCCATTGGGCTATCGCCTGATTGTGGTGCCCGTGCGCGGCCTGTTGCGGCAGCTGGCATGGAGCAATCTGCTGCTGCCGGTGCGCTTGTGGCAAAGCGTCAGAATTTGCCTGCGGTTTTTTCACGAGTTTCAGCCGCATTTAGTCATCGGCACCGGCGGCTATGTGAGTCTGCCGGCACTTCTCGCCGCATGGCTCTCGCGGCGCGAGTTTGTGATTCAAGAGCAGAACAGCTTTCCCGGTTTGGTGAATCGCAGGCTCGGCCGATATGCCGGCGCGGTGTTTCTGAGTTTTGCAGAGAGCCGGAAATTTTTCAACAATCCGCAGCGCCTGCACGTGGTTGGCAATCCGGTGCGCGCGAGCTTGCGGGAGCGCACGCCACGGCAACGCGAAGCGGCGGCGGCAAAATGGAATTTGCGCGCGGATAGGGTCACGCTGCTGGTGTTTGGCGGCAGCCAGGGCGCGCGCCGCATCAATACCGTGATGCTCGAGTTGCTGCCGCGCCTGGCCACGATTTCGCCTCTGCAAATTCTATGGGCCACCGGCCCGGCGCACTTTGAAATGGTCGCGCGGCAGATCGCAACGCAAGACCGCGTTCGTGCCGTGCCCTATTTGGACGACATGGGTCTCGCCTATGCCCTGGCGGACTTTGTCCTTTGCCGGTCCGGTGCTTCGACGATTTTCGAACTGGCGCAGTGCGGTTTGCCGGCCCTCTTGCTGCCGTTCCCGTATGCGACGGCCGATCATCAAACCCATAACGCCCGCGCGCTGGAAAAAGCCGGCGCGGCGCGCGTGTTCGTTGAGCATGCTCTGAATGTCGAGGAGATGTTTGCCGCGATTCATGAGTTGGTTGCGAACCTCGAAATGCGCGGCAAAATGTCGCAGGCGGCGCGCCAATTTGCGAGGCCGCGCGCGCTGCAGGAGATTGTTGAGACTTGTTTGAAGATGTTGTCGTTTTGAAGAAATCCTAAGGCGAGGTCATTCCGTAAACACGAGCTGGCATCATGGCGATTCAAAAACTCGGCAAACCTTTTTTGTTGTCCACCACCGTGGTTCTCTTCGGCCTGCACATGAGCAGTTGGGTCGGCGAAGACTCCAGCTTTCGCGTGCAGCACGTGGTGGTGGAAGGCGTGGAGCATTTTAGCAAAGAAAGCGTGCGGTCGCTGGGGCAGGGGGCCCTGGGCAAAAGAATTTTTGACGTCGATCTCGAGCCCATACAGGAAAGCGTCGAGGCCTTGCCCTTTGTGCAACAGGCATTGGTGGCGCGCCTTTTTCCCTCCACGCTGGAAATCACGATTGTCGAAAGGGAACCCATTGCGCTGTTGAGCAAAAGAGAGCTGCGGCCGGTGGATCACACGGGCTTCGTGCTGCCGCGCCTGGAAGGCCCTGCACGCTTTGATCTTCCGGTTCTTTCCGGCGTGCCGACGCGCGTGGACGGCAATAACACCGTGATCGCCGAAACCGGCATGCCGGCCATTGAATTCATCAGCGCCCTGAAGATGCAATACCCGCTCCTGTATCATCAAACCTCCGAATTCAATTTTGATAGCCGCGGCAATTCGAGGCTATATTTGCTCCAGAACGGCACGCCGGTTTATTTAGGACGGGAAGACTGGCTGGAAAAATGCGAACGGCTGCAAACCGTGCTGCGCCAGGTTTCTTCGCAGCCCGGGAGAATGGCCGCCCTCGATTTGCGTTTTGATCATCAAGTGGTGGCGAAAGGAGAATTTGAGCCTTGAAGCTTGCGCACCGGACTTTTAACCCCCAAAAAGGAGGGGGCAGTTATGATCACTGACTACATTTGTGCTTTGGACATCGGCACGACTAAAATTTGCGCCCTGATCGCGGAAGTGGATGATCACGGCCGCCTCAAGATCATCGGCATGGGAGTCGCGCCCTCAGACGGCTTGCGCCGCGGAGTGGTGATCAATCTCGACCGCACCGTGCATTCCATTTTGCGCGCGAAAGAGGAAGCCGAGCGCATGGCCGGCGTCGAGATTCATTCGGTGTATGCCGGCATCGCCGGCGACCACATTCGCAGCGTCAACGGCCGCGGCGTGGTGGCGGTCGCGGGCGAAGATCACGTGATCACGCCGGATGACAAGCGCCGGGTGATCGAGGCGGCAAAAGCCGTCGCCCTGCCCTTCGATCGCGAAATCATTCACATTTTGCCGCAGGAGTTCATCGTCGATGATCAACGCGGCATCGACGATCCCGTGGGCATGAGCGGCGTGCGCCTCGAAGCCGAGGTGCATATCGTCACCGGCGCGGTGACTTCCGCGCAGAACATTTGCCGCTGCATCGAGCGCGCCGGCATGACCGTGCACGATCTCGTGCTCGAGCCCCTGGCCTCGAGTTTTTCCACGTTGACGGAGGACGAAAAAAATCTCGGCGTGGCGTTGTTGGACCTCGGCGGCGGTACGACGGATATCGCGATGTTCTACAACGGCTGCATTCGCCATACCGCCATCGTCGGGCTCGGAGGGAAAAACATCACCAACGATCTGGCGCACGGCTTGCGCACGCCGCTGGATCAAGCGGAGCTCATTAAAATCTCACACGGCGCGGCCATGGGCCTGGAGCAGGGCCGCGATGAAGTCGTCGAGGTCCCGGGCGTGGGCGGCCGCGCGGCCCGCCGTGTTTCACGGCAGGTTTTGGTTGACATCATTTCGCCGCGCATCGAGGAAATTCTGTCGCTCGCGCTTTTAGAGATGAAAAAATCAGACTATTTCAATTTGATGACCGCGGGCGTGGTGCTCACCGGCGGCACGGCCTTGTTGCCGGGGCTGCTTGAAATGTCCGAAGAAATTCTCAATCTGCCCGGAAAAATCGGCTTTCCGAATTCCGTGCACACGGTGATCTCAGAAGCCAACAAGCCCAATCATGCCACCGGCGTCGGGCT
>JBIOXB010000232.1:0-5978 GCA_044869275.1 bacterium | reverse complement strand
AGGCTAGGGTCTTCTCCGTTCTTGTTTTAGGCCAGAGTTCTGACCATTCTTATGACGATGCCTTAAGAACAAAATACAGTAATCAAATGACCACACGAGTTTACCCACAGATTCTCAAGAAGAACCGTTTTTTTTAGCCATCTCATCATGTCTTCAGGAGGATTCAGCCTGTGTGAAAACATGGGAATGCCGCACCCTGAGCTTGTCGAAGGATGCTAAGTTCAAAAAATCCCGCTTCGACAAGCTCAGCCGGCGTTGAAACCAAGCATTTTCACACAGTCTGATTCTTGTGCAGCATTAGCAGGGTGCTTATTCTACCAAGATCCCGCAACGGCGGGATGACATAGGTCGTGTCATTAATCGGAACGTCTTACCCATGCAAAACAACACCAATTCCCAAGCCTCGAAGCGCGCGATTGCGGCGCAAGCCCGCACTGAACCGGCGAGCATGCGCTGGGCCTTGATCCTCGTAGCATTGGGCTTTCTCGGTTTGTTCGTGATCATTCCGCTGGCGGTGGTATTCGTTTCCGCACTCGAGCAGGGTCTACAGGCCTATTTCACCGCGATTCAAGAGCCGGATGCTTTGGCGGCCGTTCGTCTTACGCTGATCACCGCGGCCATTGCCGTGCCGTTGAATCTCGTCTTCGGTGTCGCCGCTGCCTGGGCTATTGCCAAGTTCGAGTTCAAAGGCAAAAGCGTCTTGATCACGCTCATCGACTTGCCCTTTTCGGTTTCGCCCGTGGTTTCTGGCTTGATTTATGTATTAATTTTCGGATTGCACGGCTGGTTGGGGGCGTGGCTGAACGAGCACGATCTCAGAATTATCTTTGCCGTGCCCGGCATTGTGCTCGCGACCATCTTCGTCACTTTTCCCTTTGTGGCGCGCGAGCTGATCCCATTGATGCAAGCGCAGGGTATCGAAGTAGAGGAAGCGGCACTGTCGCTCGGCGCGACCGGCTGGCAAACATTTTGGCGGGTGACCCTGCCCAACATCAAATGGGGATTGCTGTACGGCGTGATTTTGTGCAACGCGCGCGCCATGGGCGAGTTCGGCGCAGTCTCCGTGGTGTCGGGCCACATACGCGGGCTGACCAACACCATGACTTTGCACGTGGAAATTCTCTACAACGAATACAATTCCGTTGCCGCTTTTGCCGTGGCTTCATTGTTGACCTTGCTAGCCTTGGTAACGCTGGCGGCCAAAAGCGCAGTCGAATGGAAAACCAAGGCTCATTCACAAGTGGAAGCTGGTTCTGAAAAGGTATTGCCCGGGATTGAGTTCAAACAACAGAGCGCGCCATAATCTGAGCCCTCATTCGACAGTTCATTCAAAAGCAATGCTATCGCTTTCATGAAATAAAGTCAATTTGTTGCTTGCGACGCCATATACCGAGGCTTGCATTATTTTATGAACGAAACGCAGGCTTATATTTCCGGCCACGGACCCGCCTCGTCGATAAAAAAGAGTGGTATCGTTTTCGCCGATACCAAATATGCCTTGGTATTGCAGCCATCATCACCGAAGTATTCTCCAGAACCGAAAATCAGATGAAAAGGTTCATAGCGGGATAAACCAATTGCTTGACGTGCAATTTCATAGCTTCTCAAAGTCCATACGATGTTGATCGCGTCGGTCACTTTAAGCGCGGGCATGTCTTGTGGCTTTGTCGGAGTGTCACCACAGGCTGCAAGTAGCATTACCACAAAAACCAGCGGCAGCGGTGGTTTTTTTTCAGAGACGCTCATACATATCTAATCCGTGGTGCGACGTGACGTTTAGGCGATTAGTTCTTCAAACTAAGAATAAAATCTGCAAGTCGTTATGGTCAACTCATTGATTGAGGCAACAGATAATGTGCGAATGTTGCGTCGAATTGAGTAAAAGCCAAGGCAGAAAAATGGAGGACAAAAAAATGCCAATAGATCTCATGCCTGGAGGCTGGTCAGTGACAGGATGGGGCAAACGACGGACATTTTTCTGTCCTGCATCTTTCTGTCTTCTGCTTTTTTGCAGTGGAATTATGCCATTGTTGCTGTCCTCTGGCTCCGGTTCTCAGTTCGTCTGAAAATCCAAGACAGGGTTTTATGTTAAAATTAGACAGATTTTCATCGAGAAGCGAGCAGTATTTCTCTGTTCCTGATTCACCTCATCTTCCTCGCCAACTTTGGAACGGCTGGTCATGAAAATCGATCTGCAAAATCTCACCAAAAAATTCGGCGCCTTCACTGCGCTGAAAGGCATCAGCCTGGAAGTGCGATCCGGCGAGCTGCTCGCGCTGCTCGGGCCTTCGGGTTGCGGCAAGACCACGCTGTTGCGCATACTCGCGGGATTGGAGTTTCCCGACGGCGGTGCGATCAAGTTCGACGGCGAAGACGCCACCCATCAGAGCGTGCGCGCACGGCGCGTGGGTTTTGTGTTCCAACACTACGCTTTGTTTCGCCACATGAACGTGTTCGAGAACATCGCCTTCGGCTTGCGCGTGCGGCCGCGCAAACTGCGGCCGGCGCCGGAAGCGATCCGCGACAAAGTGCAAGCGCTTTTGCGCTTGGTAAAAATGGAAGAGCTGGCCGGGCGCTACCCCACGCAACTTTCCGGCGGGCAGCGCCAGCGCGTGGCCCTGGCGCGCGCCCTGGCCGTCGAACCGCGTGTGTTACTGCTCGACGAGCCTTTCGGCGCTTTGGATGCGAAAGTCCGGCAAGAACTGCGGCGCTGGTTGCGGCGCTTGCACGATGAGATTCATATCACTAGTGTCTTCGTTACGCATGATCAAGAAGAAGCGCTCGAAGTCGCTGATCGTGTGGTGGTGATGAATGCCGGGCGCCTCGAGCAAATCGGCAGCTCGGAGGAAGTTTACAATCACCCCGCGACGCCCTTCGTCTATAATTTTCTCGGCAATGTTAATCTCTTTCGCGGCCGGATTGAAGACGGCAAGATCCACTTCGGCGCCATGGCGATGGAATTGCCTGAGGGCGCACAACAAGACGACTCAACTGCGACGGTTTATGTTCGCCCGCATTTGCTGGATTTGGAGCACCGGCCCAGCCACCAGAGCCATTTTCGGGCGCGGGTGAAACATATCAATGCCGCCGGGCCGCAAGTGAAAGTTGAGTTAGTGGCAGATTGGGGAGATTTGGTGCAGGTGGAGATTTCGCAGGAAAGATACCGCGCCCTGGGGTTACAGCGAGATCTTGAAGTGTTCGTGACTCCCAAAGAGAAAAAAGTGCTCATGGATTGAAGCGGTTGCCCCAAAAGCTCACACGCCGCGCATCTCCGGGGGCCAGATGTACTTGTGCAACTGTGCTTGAAAACGGGCTTTCGCCTGATCGGCCAGCATCCATTCCGCAAGCTGGCGATAATTCATCTCATTGAACACCGGCGAGAATAGAAGCTGAAATTTTTCCTCGAGGCGATACTTGCGAATGGTGGCAATCGACCAATCGTAGTCGTGGCGATCTTTGATCACGAATTTGATTTGATCATGAGGCTGCAGCACGTCGAGATTCGGCCAATAGTTCTTATCCTCCTCCCCGCTGCCGGGACATTTGAGATCCATGATTTTGACCACGCGCGGATCGAGCCGGGATAAATCCAAGCTGCCGCCGGTTTCCATCAATACCGTGTATCCCTTGGCCAATAGCCGTTCGCTCAATGCATAGATTTCTTTTTGCAGCATGGGCTCGCCGCCGGTCAATTCCACCAGCTTGCAAGCATAACCTTCTACGTGCGCCATGATCTGATCAAGGCTCATCTCTTCCCCGCCATAAAAAGAGTACTCCGTGTCACACCACACGCAGCGCAGATTGCAACCCGTGGTGCGGATGAACACGCAGGGCAAGCCGCTGTAGGTTGATTCGCCCTGGATGGAAAAGAAGATTTCTGTGATACGCATGTCAAAACCGTTCCGCGTTGAACTGTTGAAGTGATCTACGGCAATGCCCGCAGCAGACACGCTTTCGTGCTCTGTCCAGAGGGCAGCAAGATCAAAAAGCATGAACGAACAATCCCGAACGCAATTTTGGCTCGAACCAGGTCGATTTGGGAGGCATGAGCTCGCCAAGGTCGGAAACGGCAAACAGTTCATCGAGTGTGGGCGGGAGCAAGCTGATCGCCAACTCCGCTTCGCCATGGTCTACAAGGCCTTGCAATTTCGACACACTATCCTTCCCGCCGACAAAATCAATGCGTGCGTCGGTGCGTTGATCGACCATGCCAAAAAACGGCTCGAGCAATTGTTTTTGCAAGCGGCTCAAATCAAGCTGGGCGACGGGGTCGACCGAAGTCTTCGCGCGCAGCCTCAAACTGCGCCAGTGGCCCGAAAAGTAAAGGCGAACTTCACCCGGATGCCTCGGAATGCCGGAAACATCCTCCGTGCAATCAAATTCGCGCAGCAATCGGCGCAAAAACTCCTCCGGTTGCCAATCCCCCAACCGGCGCAACACACGATTATAAGCGAGAATGCGCAATTGTTCCGCAGGGAAGAGCACGGCCGGGAAAAAGTTATACTCCTCCTCGCCGGTGTGGGACATGTTTTTCGCCCGCAGCTCGGCGCGGGCGCGGCTGGCGCCGGCGGAACGATGATGCCCATCCGCGATATACAGACGCGGCACCTGAGCAAAAGCCTCGATCAACCGGCCGGTACTGTCATTCTCGCGCCGGCGGGAATCCCCCGAATTCTTCTCGCGCAATGATTCTGGTACCAGCCAGAACTGATGCTGCACGCCGTCTTCCGCGACAAAATCAAACAGAGGCAGATGGCGGCAAACAGCTTGCACCAGTTTATTGATCGCCTCATCGCCGCGATACGCCAGCAATACCGGCTCGGGATGCGCCGAGAGCGCGAGCATGTGCCGCGTGCGATCGTGCTCTTTGTCCGGCTTGGTGTTTTCGTGCCGGCAGATCGCGCCCGATTCATATTCCTCAACAGCACAACACGCAACAACTCCGGTTTGCACGTGCTTGCCATCGCGCAGCCGATAAATGAAAAAATGGGGCGCATGTCGTTGCTGCAGCCAGCCCTCGTGCTGAAAAAGAATGAAATTCTCCCGCGCCCGTTCATAGACCATTTCATCGTAGGGCTGAATCTCCGCCGGCCACTCTGCTTCCGCGCGAATAACGCGCATGAAACTTTGCGGATTGTTGTGCAGGAATTGCCGCGCTTGCTTTGTGGTGACGACGTCATACGGCGGGCTGGAAATGCGCATTGCCAAATCCGCAGGGGGCAGCAGGGCCGAAAAAGGGCGAAGCCGGGCCAATGTTTTTTCCTCAACGCTGATGATGCTGCCTCAGATCCTCAGAATGTTGCAAATCGAGGCGATACAGGCAGCTTTCAAACAAGAAACTCTTGAACAAGGCGAGCGCGGAGTGAACGGATTTTCGTGGGAGTATGAGAACGTCCCTTTCACTAGTACACAAGCCGTCACGCCGAAGCCCATATGGTCTGCAATCTACTCATTCTCAACTTTTTAAGCAATCGTTACTGCAACGCTCGGCCTGCGCCGAATCCAAGCTGCTCGGCAAACCTGCCAAATCTACCCAGGCGGATCCCATCACCGTGTAACTTTTACCTTACAGCAGTCGCCACATCTTTTTCATTGCAGAGTAAACTTCAATAATTTCAATGCTCCGCGGTGGCATGTGTCTTGCAAAAGTTTATCGCTGTGATGTGCAGTTCTTTGATTTTATGTTTGAGCGAGGATAAAAATGTAAGCGCATAGACCGAATTGGAAAGACATAAGCCGGACAAGCCGGAAACGAAAAACTCAAAACACAAAGCCCAAAGGTGGTATTGAATTTTGAGCTTTGGATTTTGGGTTTCTGTGCTCAAAAAGCACCGACTTCACTTGTAATGGACTACGCCAGTTGTCGGCTGCGCCGCCAACTGAAGCCGCTTCGCGGCGGCTTTGGTTTAAGCCAACGGATAGAAAAACCCAACGGATGCCCTGGAGCATTTTCATGCGCCATGCTGAAACGAGCATGC
>JBIOXB010000231.1:0-2223 GCA_044869275.1 bacterium | reverse complement strand
GAGGTTAATGGGCGGTTAGCTCAGCCTGGTTAGAGCGCTTGCTTGACATGCAAGAGGTCACAGGTTCAACTCCTGTACCGCCCACAAAAGGAGTGGAGTATTGGATTACTGGATTGATGGAGTGATGGTGGAGCGGATTGTCAAGACCAAATCAATCCACTCATCCAGCAATCCAACACTCCATTAATCCACCAATCCAAGCAGTCGCAGACACGCTGTTTTGGTAGTCATGAGTGAATCGATTAGAATCGAGTTTCCGGACGGAAGCTCTCGGGAATTTGCAGCCGGCATCACGCCGCGGGAGATCGCGCGCGGGATCAGTCATTCTTTGCTGGCAAAAACGCTGGTCGCCAGGTTCGATGATAAACTCGTTGACTTGAACCGTCCATTGCGACAGAGCGGCAAGTTGCAGTTGTTGTCGTGGGAGGATGCGCAAGGCAAAGAAGTTTATTGGCATTCAACGGCGCATATCATGGCGCACGCCATCAAAGCGCTTTATCCCGAAGCGCAATTCGGGGTGGGCCCTGCGATTGAAAACGGTTTTTATTACGACATCGACGTCGAATCCAAGCTGACGCCCGATGATCTGGCGCGCATCGAGGACAAAATGCGCGAAGTGATCAAGGACGATCAGCCCTTTGCGCGCGAGGAATTGGCCAAGGAGGAGGCGGTTGCGCTCTTTGAAAAGAGGCAGGATCGCTACAAGCTCGAATTGCTGCGCGATTTGAAGGATGATCGCCCCAGTATCTATCGCGAAGGCGATTTTGTCGATTTGTGCCGTGGGCCGCATTTGCCTTCGACCGGCCTGGTCAAGTATTTCAAGCTGTTGCATCTGGCGGGCGCGTACTGGCGAGGCAATGAAAAAAACAAAATGCTGCAGCGCATTTATGGCATTTCCTTTCCAAAGGAAGAAATGCTCAAGCAGCATTTGTACGTGCTGGAAGAAGCCAAAAAACGCGATCATCGCAAGCTCGGCCAGGAACTCGATCTGTTCTTAATTACGCCGAACGTGGGCAGCGGCCTGCCACTCTGGCTGCCGAAAGGCACCATCGTGCGCGAACAGCTCGAGAAATTTTTGCGCGAGGAGCAGCGCCAGCGCGGGTATCAGCCGGTGATCACGCCGCACCTGGCGAATTTGAATTTGTACAAAACCAGCGGGCATTATCCCTATTACAAAGACAGCCAGTTCGCTCCTATCAAGGTGGAAGACGAGGAGTATCTGCTCAAGCCGATGAATTGCCCGCACCATCATCAGATTTACATGGCCCGGCCGCGTAGCTATCGCGATTTGCCCTTGCGCCTGTCGGAATTCGGCACGGTATATCGCTACGAGCAGTCCGGTGAGCTCAGCGGCCTGACGCGAGTGCGCGGTTTCACGCAAGATGACGCGCACATTTATTGCGCGCACGATCAGTTGAGAGATGAGATTCGCGCCACGGTGGAGTTGACACAATTGGTGTTCAGCACGTTCAATATGGATGTGCGCGTGCGGCTTTCTTTTCGCGACGACAACGCCGAGAAATATGGAGGCGAAGCGAAATTTTGGGAACAGGCGCAAGCCGAGATCCAGGAAGTTGCCGATGAGATGGGGCTGAATTATTTCGTCGGCCTCGGTGAGGCTTCGTTTTATGGCCCGAAGATCGATTTCATGATTCGTGACGCACTGGGAAGGACCTGGCAGCTCGGCACGGTGCAAGTCGATTACGTCATGCCCGAGCGCTTCGCGCTGGAATACGTCGGCAGCGACAATAAGAAACACCGCCCGGTCATCATTCACCGTGCGCCATTTGGTTCGATGGAAAGATTTCTCGGGATTTTGATCGAGCACTATGCCGGCGCATTTCCACTGTGGCTCGCACCGGTGCAGGTGACCGTCATGCCGATCACGGATGGGCAATTGGAATATGCCCGGGCCGTCGAGCAACAATTGCAGCGTGAAGGCCTGCGCAGCCATCTTGATGATCGTCATGAAAAGATCAACTACAAAATCCGCGATGCCGAAACGCACAAGACGCCGTATATGGTCATCGTGGGTGCAAAGGAGGCCGAGCAGCAACTCGTCGCCGTGCGCAAGCGCAAGACCGGCGATTTGGGCGCCATGCCGCTTGCGGTTTTGACGCAGAAACTGCATGAAGAAATTGCTCGCAAGCAAAGCGCATAAATCTTCTGTCTCAGGCGATTTCACACAAGCTGGCCGGCAGCAAATGACACCTGAATACAGCA
>JBIOXB010000230.1:0-119032 GCA_044869275.1 bacterium | reverse complement strand
ATACTGGAAAATCAAGTAGCCATGCAAAAACGTGTGCCTACAGGTTTCCGGGTTTTGAAGTGCTGAACCCTACGCCAATCGCACAATTTTGATGAAAATTTGCCCTATCACTGTCGAAGCCAGGCTTTAGGCAAGATGATTTAGTGGCAAAATTATTTCAAATCATTTTGCCATTAAATTATTTTGCTATAAAACTTTTAGAATTTTTTCTGAATTTTCCTGCCCAATGGCCCATATCAATTGTTTTGCCCTAAATAGTTTTGCCTTTCAATTTGCACCTGAATAGTTACAAACATTGCAAAGATAAACCCGGAAGCTCTAGCCCGCAAATCCGTTCTGCTGCGGCCAAAAAAATGTTGCATCCTGAAAAGATAATATATATCATTAGCGCAATCAATGGATTTTCTCGAGCATTTTTGATCGCTATGGTACTGGCAACTCGACGCCCGCGCAAGCATTCGCGGCTATCTCTCATGAAAGTGTTTGATGGGTATTTCTAAAACAATCCCTCCATGAGCGACAAATCAAATTCGGGCCTCAGCAAAATTCAAGTCACCATCACCTATCTCGAAATGCTCGCCAAGCCACAGCCGTCCGCAAGAACAGCCCGAGAAGAAAACCCGTTTATCTGGCGTGTGCTCCAACCCACGGTTCCGTTCTATCGTTTTCTGTACAACACCGTCGGGCAACCGTGGCTATGGTATGAACGGCGGCAAATGAGCGATGAGGCGTTGCGTGAGATCATTCATTCTCCCCAAACCGAAATTTATGTTTTGTACGCCGGTGGCGCGCCCGCGGGTTACGCGGAATTGGAATTGCGCCAGATGCCGGATATCGAGCTGGCTTATTTTGGTTTGATGCCCGAGTGCATTGGCAGGGGCCTCGGCGCTTTTCTGATCGACGAGGTCATTGCCAGGGTATGGTCGCGCTCGCCGCGGCGATTCTGGCTGCACACGTGCACCCTGGACCATCCTCGCGCTTTGGCCTTTTACCAACGTGCGGGGTTCGTGCCCTATGCGCAAGAGACCAAAATAATCGACGACCCGCGTGCGTTGGGCGCGAAGTGAATGCCGTTTTGGATTTTGAAATTTGAATTTCGAGTTTATAGACGATGCCCCTGCCGCTGCAACTGCTCATTCTCTTTAGCGTCGGCGTGATTTGCGGCTTTATCAACATTCTCGCGGGCGGCGGCTCGCTGTTGACGCTGCCTGTGCTGATCTTTCTCGGCTTGCCCTCCGCCGTGGCCAATGGCACCAACCGCATCGGCATTTTGATTCAGAATGTTGCGGCCATTGCCGGCTTTCATCAACAGAATGTTTTCCCCTGGCGCGTCAGTGTGCTCGCGGCTCTGCCCGCGATCGCCGGCGCGGTCATCGGCGCGCAGCTTGCGATCGAGGTCCCAGACGACGTGTTCAAGCGCCTGCTGGCCGGCATTATGATCGGGGTGTTGCTCTTGATGATTTTCGATCCGGCCAAACGCTTGCGCGCGCAGCGACAGCCTTTGACCTTACGGCGCGGAATATTTTTTGCCGTTGCTTTTTTCGGCGTGGGATTGTTCGGCGGATTCATCCAGGCAGGCGTGGGCTTTTTGATCATTCTGTTGATGCTGCTGGACGGTTTTGATTTGGTGGCCATCAATGCGGTGAAGGTTTTTGTCGTTTTCATTTTCACCATTGCCGCGCTGGCGGTGTTTATTTGGCATCAACAGGTGAATTACGCCCTGGGCGGTGTGCTCGGCCTGGGCAACGCGCTCGGCGGCTGGCTGGCCACGCGCTACGCCGTGAAAAAAGGCCACGATTGGATTCGCGGTTTCGTCATCGTCACCGTGATTCTGTTTTCGATTCAACTTATAATTGATTCGTTTCGATGAACACAATGCAAAGGAGTGAGAGATGAAAAGCGCCTGCCATAGCGTTCTTGCCATTTTGGTCTTGCCGTTCATCCTGAGCGGCTGCAAATCCAAGGAAAAGCAGGAATCACAATCGCAAATGGCGGCAGCGACGGTGCCGGCACCGCCGGCAGGCGAGGTGCTGTACACCGCGCCCTCGGGCTGGGTCGCGCAGCAGCCGAGCAGTCAAATGCGCAAGGCAGAATTTCGCTGGCCGGGCGTGGAGGGCAACGAGGATGCCGAATTGGCGGTCTTTTTCTTCCCCGGCACCGGCGGTTCGGTGCAAGCCAATTTGGATAGATGGTATGGCCAGTTCAAGCAGCCCGACGGCTCCGCGACGAAAGAGCGCGCACACATTCAAAAAGTCGACGTGAACGGCTTGGCCGTAACCGTCACCCATGTTACCGGCATTTATCTGAAGCCGCAATCGCCGATGATGATGGGCGGCCCGGTAGACGAAAAACCCAACTCTGCCATGCTCGCGGCGATTGTGGAAACCGCCAACGGCCCATGGTTTTTCAAGGCCACCGGCCCGGAGCCCACGATCGCGCACTGGCGGCCAAGTTTTGATGAATTGGTGAAATCTATGCGCGTACAATAATCACTTCTGTCAATTGACAATTCACAATTATCAATTGACAATTGATAATTGTGAATTGATAATTGTGAATTGTAAACCAGGAATCCGTGCAATACCTCATCATCAGCTTAGCTGCATTTCTCACCTCCGGCCTGACCTTGTTTTCCGGCTTCGGCTTGGGGACGTTGTTGCTGCCTGCGTTTGCCTTCTTCTTTCCGGTCAACATCGCCGTGGCCTTGACCGCCGTCGTGCATTTCCTGAATAATCTTTTCAAGCTGATTTTGGTGGGCAAAAATGCCGACAAATCCGTGGTTTTGAAATTCGGCCTCCCGGCACTTGTCGCTTCGTTTGCAGGCGCGCAAGTATTGGTGCAGCTGGCACATTTGCCGTCTTGGGCTGCTTACAAGTTCTCCGGCCGTGAATTTTTTGTCATGCCGCTCAATCTCGTCATGGCGCTTTTGTTGATCTGCTTCGCGCTATTCGAAGTTCTGCCGCGCTGCAAGAATCTGTCTTTCGATCGAAAATATTTGCCGTGGGGGGGATTGTTAAGCGGATTTTTCGGCGGGCTGGCGGGGCACCAAGGTGCGTTGCGCAGCGCCTTTCTCATTCGCAGCGGTTTGACCAAAGAAAGTTATATCGCCACCGGCGCCGTGATTGCATGCCTGGTCGATGTTTCCCGCCTTGCAGTTTATGCCACACACTTTTCTTCGCTGGCTTGGCGCGAGCACGGCGCATTGCTCTTGACCGCCACGCTTTCTGCCTTCGCCGGAGCTTACCTGGGCAATCGCCTGGTCAAGAAAACCACGCTGCAGGCCATCCAAGTTTTGGTCTCGATCTTGTTGTTCCTCATTGCCGTGGGCTTGGGTGTTGGACTGATTTGAATATGTAAAAACTACACGAAATCCCTTCTCGACCATCCACTTGTTCCCCCTCCTCTTGCCAGCGCAAATCAAATTCAATCGATTAAAAATCAATAGTCTACTGCCTGGTGAGTCCTCACGCAAAGATTTTTGGCCTTGACTTTGTATTGTTGTGGAGAGAGGCAGCAGCGCTTGCAACAAAAGTGTGTTGCCAGACTTTTACTCAAAGCAGGTTTTGGCAGAAATCTGCAGAATGAATTCCAAATCAGGAGAGATGTGATGAAGAACAAATGGTTGTTCACGCTCGTGGTGGTGGTGGCGTTGAGCGCTGCTGCTTTTAACGCGGCGAATGCACAGACGCATTTTGGCGTCCGGGGCGGTGCCTACATGGATCAGGATGAAGGATTCGTGGGTGCGCATTTGTTGGCCCCGGTGCAGCGCCACTGGGTGTTCACGCCGAATTTCGAATACGTGTTCATCGAGACGGGATCTTATTATACCATCAATGCCGATGTGCACTATGACTTTCCCTCGCGCAGCAGCACCATTTTTTACTTGGGCGGAGGGTTGGGCATCAGCCACTATTCCAACGAAGATATCAACAACACCGAAGCCGGCCTGAATCTGCTCACCGGCATCAGCTTCAGCCGCAGGCCGGTGATCCCGTTCATTCAAGCCAAAGTTTTCATGGCGGATGACACGCAATTGATCTTGGGCGGCGGTCTGACGTTTTAATTGTTCGGCAGTACCACTAAATGGCAGAGGTGATGAGATGTTGAAAATCGGCAGTATTGCTTTTATCGCTGGCGTAGCCGTCTGTGTCATCGCGGGGTTCATGACGGCGCATTGGATGCTTCCTCTATTGACGATCTTGGGTCTGGCGGTCGGCATTCTCAACGTCAGCACGCGAGAAATGCAAACATTCGTGTTTATTGCTCTTGGGTTAGTGCTGATTTCCGCGCTCGCCGCTCCCCAAATTCGATCGTTACCGGAAGTCGGTCCGTTTCTAAGCCGGATTTATATCGCATTGGTATTGTTTCTTGCACCGGCAGCAACGATCGTCGCGTTGCGCGGGCTGTTTATGATTGCCAAAAGATAGACTGGCCACGAAAATAAGGATACTTATCATACCTCAGGAGTTGCATGATGACTTTGATTGATTTTCTAATCCTGTTGCTCGTCGCCGGAATCTGTGGCGCTGTCGGCCGGGCGATCACGGGTTATTCGAGTGGCGGCTGGCTGGCCGCTATCGCCACCGGCTTTATTGGCGCGCTGATCGGCATCTGGCTGGCACGCCTCTTCGCTTTGCCGGAGTTGTTGCCAGTGTGGGTGGGCGCGACGCGTTTTCCGGTGATCTGGGCAATTCTTGGGTCGGCACTATTTGTTGCCTTAATCGGCATGTTCTCCCGGCGCCGGTTTTGATCCAATGCTGCCGCGCCTGGCTTTGGTTTTCAGCTTGTCTGAAAATCCGGCGTAGGCCATTAGCTTTTCAGAATAAAATCTGAAAGTTGGGCTCACGGACAAGAACCCTCACGGAAAAAATATTCTCATGCCTTCATTTCCGTGAGCTGTTCCAATTCCGTGAGCTTGAAATTCGCTGCTCGAAGAGCTTCAATTTTCAACTTGAAAATTGGGATAGTTTTTTAAGGAGGTAAATATCATGAAGAAAATGATCATCGCAGGCCTCGCCTTGGTGTGGGCGGCGGTCCTTGCACCACCAGCGCGCGCCCAAGGCGTGGGATTCGGTCCGCAGATCGGATACCAAAAGGCCAAGGACGCAGATGCAGGCAAGCTCATGGGTGGCCTGGCTCTGCGGCTGAAGCTGACGCCGGCTCTTGGCGTCGAAGGCTCGATCAATTATCGCCAGGAGAAATTCCAGGATGAAGCATTGACCGTGCGCAGCTGGCCGGTGATGGTGACGGGACTCTTTTATCCGCTTCCCCTCGCGTATGGCGCCATCGGCGCGGGCTGGTATAATACGAAATTCGAGTTCGCCCCGGCTGCAGGCGGAGCGGTGCTAGAGGAAACCACACAGGAGTTCGGCTGGCATTTCGGCGGCGGCGTGGAATTGCCGCTGGGGTCCGCCACAAAATTAACCGGCGACGTGCGCTACGTTTTTCTCAATTATAATTTTGATCAGGTGCCCGGCGTGCAAATCGACCGCGACTCTTACGTCGTCACGGTTGGCCTCATGTTTGGTTTGTAAAGTGCTATAGCGGATTTTCATCCCGAAGGGTCGGGATGAAAACCAAAGCTCGTTACGGGGCAGCTTTAGACAAAAAACTCTCCAACGGATAAAAACGACCAACGGATTATTTTGAATCCGTTGGTCGCTTCTCATTCGTAATATAGCGAAAAAACTTGCAGAGTTTTTCTGACTTTGAGGGCCTTATGGCTTTGTTCTCTTGTGGCCGCCGGGCCCGCGCGTGGATGGCATGAACCCGGTGGCGATCAGATTCGAATGCCAGCAAGCCAAGGAAGAAGTGGAAAGGGGAAACTGAGGCGAGGTCGAGGCCCGCGGCACAGGAATCGATGCCCGTCAATCCCCACCACTCATCTTGACGATTATATCCCATTGCGTTTTTGTCACCGGCATCACCGACAATCGCGAAATGCGTACCAGGTCAAAATCTGCCAGCGCCTTTAGTTTTTTGATCTCCGCCAGCGGCGCCGGGCGCGGCAAGCGTTTCTTCGGCGCGACTTCAATCACCACCAGCTTGGGATCTTTTTGCCGGGGATCGGGATAAGGATCAGTACTGACGGTGGCGATTCCGACTACGGCTTTCTCACCGCCACTGTGATAAATGAAAACCGGATCACCTTTCTTCATTGCGCGCATGTTTTTAAGCGCGGCGTTGCTGCTCACGCCGTCCCACACGGTTTTGCCTTCACGTTCGAGATCGTCATAGCTGTACACCGAGGGCTCGGTCTTTATCAGCCAAAGATTGGGCATGGGAGACTCCTGCACTCACGATTTGTTGGGTAGTTTCGCTGCTCAAGCTTTTAGCAGGATGCTGAAAAACTCTTTTGATGTCATACCCGCGAAAGCGGGTATCCAGAAAACCCAATGAAATCATGGATTCCCGCTTTCGCGAGAATGACAAATCCGACCAATTTGAGACTTTTTCAGCACCCTGTTAGGGCTCAACAATGAGTGAAGCTTGGGCCGGCGGAGTGGTGTTCATATTTCTCACAAACGGGAGAATTCATTGTGCCGCCGGATCCTCGCGTGCCGCCAGGCGCAACTCTTCCTGCCTGAACCGGACAATACCATTGAACAAGGCCGGCAGATCGCGTGCAAGGATGGAAGGTTCGCGGCAAAAAATCAGGACTTCCACTGCCATTTTGTTCGTGAGCGTCACTTCCGGCACGCTGGTGTTTTGTTGCAGCAGCGTTCGTGTGTCGGGCCATTGTGCAAACGCCGTGTGGATCGCCTCAGCCAGACGTTGTCCGCTTTGATTGCCGGGATAATTTGTGCACTGTACCAGCAGCGAATCGGAATTCCAGCGGCGATAGCCGACTTTCAAATACCAGCCGCGCGAAATTTTATTCACCTGATCAATGCGCGCGGGCACGGCCAACGTGCTGTCGTGGCTGCGAATGAGAAGGGCCTCGGCTCCGGCCCAGCGCAAAGAATCAGCCAGCAGCATGGCCAGGTTCAAATTGGCTTGCGCCGCGCTCGAGGTGGCCGTGAAGCGATCGCCGGTGTCAATTCCTCCGCCGGCGGCGTCGAGAATGACGGTTTGATCGTGCAGCACGCCGCCCAGCAGCGGCCGCAAGCGTGCCGTAATAATCTGGCTTTGATCGGCCTCCATCGCAATGAGGCGCCGTTCCGGGGCATGGCCGCGGGCGCGAATTTCCAAACGATGCTCTCCTGCCGCCACTTCGGGAATAAAATAGCGGCCGCCGTCATCCGTTATTGCCGTCAGCGAATCATCGATAAAAATGTGCGCCGCCGCCAAACGTGCCGCGCTGGAATCCCTGCTCACGATGCCGCTCAGCACGCGCATCTCACCCGGCGGCACCAGTGTGAGCAGAAGCGTGTCGCGGCAGCCGTCGGCTTCGGCGATCAGGTGCGCGACGCCGGTTTCAAAGGGTGCTTGAAAATAGGCGGCTGCGCGGCCATTTTTCAACAGCGCCGGCTCACGGAGTGCTTTCCCGCGATCCGCGAAGATGGAGATTTTCGTTCCTTCCCATACCGCCTGGCCGCTGGCATCGGTTAACACCATTTCAAACGGCAGCAGCGCCGTGCCGTCTCCCGGTAGGCGCAACGAGGGCGCGGCGAATTGAATGCCGGCGGTCGGCGCCGCCACGATCAATGTGTCGGTGCGCGGCAGATTATGATTCTTAAAAAGGTTTTGCAAGTCAATTTGCAGATGATGCGGGCCATTGCTTAATGAGGAATCCGGTTGATAAAGAAGCCGCTTCTGCCCCAGCTCAAATTTGGCCGGCACGAGCTCGCCATCGAGGCGCATGGTCACAGAAGAGGAATAAATCTGCAACTGGGCATTCGGGCGGTTGGCGCGCTGCGCCACGCCGTCGGACAAGACATATTCGATTTCGGGGGTTTTCTCGCGGGTAACGCCGGCGGGCTTGATCATTTTTGCGCTGGGAATGCCGCCGGCGGCCCAGCGCGCCAGCCCCATGAAAATGCCATAGGCTTCGCGGCGATTGTACTCCGACTGCATCAAACGTTTTTCTTCGGCGGGATTGGAATAGAAAGATGATTCCAATAGAATGGCGGGAAGGCGCGAGACCCGCAGCAAGCCGAAGCCGGCGGGATAAATGATCTTGTCGGACAGCAGCCCTTCCGGTGACAGTTGCGGCAGACGCAGGGCTTCGACCAGGCCGAAATAAACATGCCGCGCCAAATCCATGCTCATCGGCGAATAATCGGGATGTAAATGGTAGAATACCGCGGCGTAATTTGCCGCGGGATTGGCACCCGCATTATGATGCAGCGAGATCAAAAAATCGCAACCGGCGTTGGCGGCAATATCCGCGCGCGCTTGCAAAGAAATGAAGCGATCATCTTCCCGCGTCATGACGACCTTTGCGCCCGCCAGCTCCAAAAATTCCCGCAGAAAGCGCGCGACGTTTAAGTTCATCACGGCTTCTTCTTTGCCCGTGGGGCCGCGCTTGTAACCCGGCAGATGTGACAGCCCGCCATGGCCCGGATCGAGCGCGATTTTGTACGGGGCAAGATAAGACGCAAAAGGAGGGATCGCGTAATGGATTTTGGGCAAATCTTGCCATGCGCGCAGCACCAGTTTGCTGCGGGAGCAGCCGCTCCATAGCAGCCCAAAACTCAAAAGCCAAAAGGCATGATCCCAAAATCGCAAGCCGAAAACCGAAAGCCGAAAGCCAGGGAATTTGCAGAGCCCCTTCTTGTATCCGAAACGAAGAGCGGTCATTTTGCCGGAGGTATGGAGTTTTGTTAGTCGTTTGGGAATTTGAGCTTCAAGATGCGGATGCCGGGCAACCCCGCGGCGCCGAACCAGATGCATGCCGCATTAGTTTTCCGCAGGCGCTTTATGACTCGCCACGATTTGTTGAAAGCGGCCATCCTCGCGCAATTTCCGCAAGCCGGGCTCATGCTCGATTTCAGCCAAGGAATATCCCTTCTGCAAAGCCAGGCCCAGCCATTTGAGCGCTTGTTCGCGCAGGCCGGTTTCTTCGTAAGTCAGCCCGGCATAGGCCATGACCAAGACGTTGTCGCGCCCCAGATTCAGGGCACGCTTGATCAGCGCCAGGGCCTTGCGCGATGCGCCCAGGCGCGCGTAATAGCCCGCCAAGTCGGCCAGCACCTCGGCGTCACGCGGATTGACCTGCAGTTTTTTCTCGGCGTGCTTGGCCGCGCGGCGGTAAGTTGTGCGCGCGGAATCGGCCGCGCCCGGGGTCCAGTAGTAAGCCGAGGCCAGGTTCCCCCAGACTTGATAATCCAAGCTATCGAGTGCGAGCGCCTGGGCGTAATGCTGCGCCGCTTCCGCAAAACGGCCTTCATTAAAAGCCAGCGTGCCAAGATTGCTATATGCTTCGTAATTGGGTTGAATTTCGAGCGCGCGCTCGAATTGCATGCGCGCTTCGTCGTAGCGCTCCAGCAGGGCATAAATGCCGCCGAGATTGTTGTAGCCGGTGATGTTTTCGGGCGTGAGCGCCACCACGCGCTCGAACTGCGCGGCCGCGTCCTCGCTGCGTCCGTGCAAATAATAAAACACGCCGAGATTGTTGTGACCCTGCCAGTATTCCGGGCGCAGGGCGATCGACTTTTGATAAGCGGCTTCGGCCTCCGCGAGCCTGCCCAAGTTTTCATACGCGCGCGCTTGCATGAGATGGGCCTCGGCATGGACGGTATCGATCTCCAGCGCGCGCTGCGACTCGGCCAGTGCCAGCCCGTATTGGCCGGTGCCGTTGTAGATTTCACCCAAGACCAGGTGCGCCCGCGGCAAATCCTGCTGCAGTACCACGGCGCGTTTGCAGTTGCTCACCGCTTTCTCGATCCATTGCTGGTCCGCGGTTTTTTCATATTTCCGCCAGTAGCCTTCGCCCAGTCCGGCATAGGCCAGAGCGTAGACCGAATCTTGCGTCACGGCTTGCTGATAGGAGGCGAGGGCAGCGTCGAGATACTGTTCTTGCTCTTGATGTTTGAGCATGAAGCCGCGCGCACGCAGATACGCCTCATATGCCGCTGACACCGTGGTGCCCCCGCTGCTCAGCATACGCTGTTGCTGTGCCTGTAAATTCATCTCCAGCATTTCGGCCGATTTGATGACCAATTCGTCCGGAATCGTGGAAAGCGCGGGCGTGCGCAACGCAATCGAAGCGGCGTTGATCTGGCGCAGGCTTTTGGCGTCCACCAGATTCATGGTCATGAGCACCCGCTGGTGGTCCCTTTGCAAGCTGCCCGTGATCGCCAGATTGATGCGGAAGTTTCGCCGCGCCTCGTCGATGGTCAGAATGTGAGTGTTGCGCACTTCATTCGCCGGCACCACCCACAAGGTTCTTTCGGAGAATTGTTCCAGCTGCGTCAGCCGGCTCGTCAAGGTTTCCATCAGGCCGTCGCAGAAGGCTTGACCTTCGGGGTCGTGACCGACGTAATCGAAGGGCAGCACGACGAGATGTTTTTGTTTCGGGATATTTTTCGGGGTCACGATTTTTTTGACCGCAGGCCAGCCCAACGAGAGAAAAAGCAGCAGGGTCAACACCGCCCCCAAGAGCATGGGCCGTACAGTTCTGCGCAAGATCTGCCGCACGCCCGGCGCGGGATTGTCATAGACGGTTTCTTTGGCGCGCTGGAGCTGATTGTCCCCGCGCGGCGCACGCTCGGGAAAATCGAAAAGCTGGCCATCTGGCGAGCGCATGAACAGTACCGGCGTGCCCCACTCTGCGACGCCGCCTTTCGCCAGGATGGCTTTGCGCGTCTCGGCAAGCGCGGCTTCGACGGGATAGCCGTCGGTGAGAAAATAATAGAAATTATCCGTGAACGTCACCGCGGTTTCATCCTGTAGCGGCAGCAACATCGCGATCACGGCGGGCATGCCCTGCTGAATCAAGCTTTGGGCCAGTCCGGCGAAAGGATCGCCGGCCGCACCTTTGGCAGTCGTGCAGGCGTTGATCACCGCCAACCGCAGCGTGGTGTGGTCGTGCAAAATGGTGCCCACATCCTGCCCTGTTTCAGCACGGCCTTTGCCTTCTTCGTCTTCAAAAATCAGCACGCCTTCCTGCGTTTCCCGATCGAATTTCCCGTGGCCAATGAAGTGAAAGATGTGAAACTCTTGCTCCTGCAATTTCTTCTGCAACATCGACAGCGTGGCCTGCTCCAGCCGCTGCACGCGCACCAGGCCTTTGCTTTCCAGTTTATGGAACGCCGCTTTGAGGTTGAACCATTCCTGATCAGCGTCGAGAGCGGGATACTCTACCGGGCTGGAGATCACGACCAGAACATTCATAGGAAGGGCGAGGCGCAAAGGCGGCGCGGGCTCAGGGAGATCGAGATAACGCACGACCGGGGTTTTTTTGGAGAGCACCAGCGGGCGATTGTTCGCCGTATTATATAAATACTCCCAAGGCAGCGCCGCCAACTCTGGAACGTTCTTCAGGCGCAGACGCAGGCGCAGGCCCATTTCCTTTTTCTGAGCCTCATCGAAACTGCGGCGAAAACAGGCCAGGACTTCGCCGGTGAAAACGGCTTCGAAAAGGCGCTGGCCGAAATCTTGAACATGCTCTTTGGTCTGCACCTGGGCCTGCGCTCGTCGCCTACGGTCCTGGCCTGCGTGTGACAGGAATTGCTCGAGCTCGGAATCAGAAAACGGCGAAACGAATTGCGCTTCGGCTTCGCCCGACGGCGAGCTCGAAACGTGCGCGTGGTAGCCTTTCTCCGCCCTGTCAATATGCAGATCGAAATTCAAATACTGGATAAAGCCCATGGCCCGGCCTCGCTGGTTTCAGCACTAACGCTTGATAATCATTTTGGCGCGCATCGCGACGTCTGAAACCTCCTCCGCGGGAACACGAAAAGCCGCGTAAGGAATCATGATCGCCTCCTCCGGCCGGCCGATTTCGACTTTCAGCTTTAATTCGAGACGATAGTTATGCGCCGCGGTGAGTTCAAAGACGCGCTGGTCCGGCAGAATGCCCGGGCCCTCGAAAAGGCTTTTGGAGGGAATAAACAAGATCATCTCTTCACGGGCGCTTTCCCAGCTCACCGTATCTCCCGGTTTGGCTAGCAGTGCGTCGCACACCCAGAGATCGTTGGGTGTCTTCGGGGCAGAGACGATTTTTACGCGAACTGTGCTTGGCATGATATTATCTCACTGGGGCACTTCTGTTAATGCTCCGGGCTCCTGCGGGTTTGTCGTCCTTCTATTTATAGAAGACACACGCAGCACTGAGATTTACACGCTTGTCACTTGAAAAAAGCCGGCATCTAATTTGCAGGCAAATGGACAATAGAGGTGTCACGGGCAGTATGGGCTGCCCGCCGTGCACGTGAAATCACACTTGGCCTTTTCCGCGCATTGGGCGGGCCAGAACGCTCGGGCATTTGTTCCCAGAGGCGTTCTCAGGGTGCTTGAAGCCGGTCAAAAATCTCAATATAATCAAAAGCTACCTGTGCGCGCACGTCTTCCAGTTTCGCCCAGCAAGGCCGGCCTTCATGTGAGCCACGCAGAGTGCCGCCGGTGACGATACCTTCATAAACCACGTCAACCGTGCTCACCCATTGGCGCGGGCGCCTCCCCGAAAGCGTGCCCAGCACGCGCACCAACTCCACCTCGAGGCCCGTTTCTTCCAGCACCTCGCGTTGCGCCGCCGCTTCCACGGTCTCCTGCAATTTTAAGTAACCGCCGGGCAAGCCATAGCCTCGGCCATCGCGGCGCTCGAGCATGAGTATTTTTTCGCCGTTGCGCACCACCACCACCACGCTCACGAAAGGCGGCAGCATTCCCAGCGTTAAAAAATAGCAGACACGCTGGAACAGCGCCAGGCCGAGGCGGAGAGAGAGCAGCAAAATTCTCATAAATAAGATGCCATGGCGAGGCGGAATTCTTTGGATGAATCAGGTTACAAGTGCAATATAATAATTGCCCTCGTAGAAGCAAGTCCTTCTTCCAGCGCGGTTTCCAGTCTTGCGGCTTCACTTCATGTGACTTTGCCATTGCTATTTAGCCCAGACATTTTATATCTTCTCCCCATTACGTAATCAAGTCCGTTTTCCGTACTTCGAGCTTTCGGCGGTATATTTAACGTCATCCCATAATCATTTTCCCATGACGCCCGCCGCCGCGTTTGATTCCCGGCCACTTCAGGATCTTGCGAGGTTGTGCATGGAGGCGCTGACAGAGGGGAAAGGCAAAGGACGGTTCCAGGCTCCGGGGTTGTCACTCCCCAACTGGCGTGATGCCATTTACCTTAATGCTGTGAATAATTGCCAGAATCGCCGTGCAAGTCTTGCGAGTGCGCTGCCATGAAGAACATTTTCAGATTGCCAAATCTAAACGACAAAAAGGTTCGCCTGGAGCTGTTTTCGGCGTGGGGCAGCGATTACCAACGCCTGGAATTCGACGCGAAAAGGTTCGGCCGGATTTTGGGCGGAGCCGTTTTTTCGTTCTTGTTGCTGCAAGCCGCCTTGCTCTTGGGCTCGCGCTGGGTTTACCAGGAAATGCATGTCCGGCAATTGGCGGAAGAGCAGGCGCTGTTGCACACACAATTTGAGCAATGGCAAAGCCGGGCAGAAGACCTGGCGCGCCGCTACGAGCGCTCGCAGGGGATGCCGAGTGGCATGACCTTGAATAGCGTGGACGGCGCCGGAGCCGCAGAAGAGCTCACCGGGCGCGGCGGCGCGTATATTGATGAAGACGATAATATATTGCCCACTCTTGGCACCGGTAGTTCGCAACCGGATGGCAATCTTTACAGCGCGAACACCACTGCGCCGCCGATTTCCGCATTGCAGGAATTACCGGCGACGGATTTGATCGGACAATTAGAATCCCGCATTTCCGCCACGCGACAAACCCATCGCACCATTTTCGAGAATTTCGAAACGCGCCGGCAGCAGCTCGCGCACATCCCCTCGGTCAAGCCGATTTTGAGCGGCCGCATTACGGATTTCTTCGGCCAGCGTGTGGATCCGTTCGTGCGCCGCATTCGCCATCATCGCGGACTGGACGTGGCTGCGCCCTACGGCACGGAGGTTTATGCCCCCGCAGCCGGCACCGTGGAATTGGCAAAAACGACTTATCGCGGCGGCCGGGGTTACGGCCGCGTCGTCATTCTCGACCACGGGCATGGCTTGAAAACGCTTTATGGCCATCTTTACAAAGTCCTGGTGAAGTCGGGCCAGTATGTGCAGCGCTGGGAAGTGCTCGGCTTGGTCGGTGCCACCGGCCGCGCCACCGGCCCGCATTTGCATTATGAAGTATGGGTGGATGACAAAGCGCGCGACCCGGTGGAGTTTATTATCAACGAATAGCGTGGTAACGCCGCGGCATGCGTCGATCATGATCCGATAACCTGAGAATTGGCTGGCCCCAAAACCCAAAGGCGACGAGAAAGCTCCTCGCCTTTTTTGTCATGAACATGGAGGCTCATTCATGCACCATTTGTTTTTTCGCCGCGGTTTGATGATGGTGATGATCGCTTGGTCATTTTGTTATTGCTCCGTCTTTGCCCGCGGGAGTGCGGGCAATTCTGCTTCCTCCAAGGCAAAAACAATGTTGCAGCGCGCCCGGCTCGCGGAAGGCGATTGTGTCCCAAACGTCGTGATCGTCAAATTCAAAGAGCGTCCCGATCCCGCAACCGCAAGGGCTGCCACGGGCAGCTCTGGGCTGGAAGCGCGTTTGCAAAAGCACGGCGTCTATCGCCTCGAGCCGCTGCTGGCGGAAGCGCCCTCCCGGCAGGGCACGGCGGCGAGCCTCAATCTCAGTAAAATCTATTTTGTCTATTTTGCTGCCAATATTTCTCCGTTTCTCGTCGCTGAAGATTTGCGCCAGGACGACCAGCTCGAATATGCCGAGCCGAAGTACCTGCACACCCTCGCCGCCCCGCCCAACGATCCCGAATATGCCGATCAATCGTTTTTTAACACCATCCGAGCCGCACAAGCATGGGACTTGGTGAAAGGCGAGCAAGGCAGCGCGGTGATCGCCGTGATCGACGGCGGCAGCGATCGTGATCACCCCGATCTGCAAGCGAACTTTTGGGTGAATGCTGACGAAACTCCAGGCAACGGTTTGGATGATGACAACAACGGCTACAAAGACGATGTCAATGGCTGGAACTTTGCGAATAACAGCGGCGATCCGACCGGCCTGGGTACCACGCCGCAAAACGCCGATCACGGCACGCATACTGCCGGGCTGGCATGTGCGGTGACCAACAACAGCGTCGGCGTGGCCGGTGTGAGCTGGAACGCCAAGCTCATGGGCGTCAACGCCAGCAGCCCGAATGCCGATCGCAGTATCTCTTTCGGATATGAGGGCGTTTTGTACGCCGCCAACAACGGCGCGCACGTCATCAGCTTGAGCTGGGGCCGGCAGGGTGGCGCTTCCGCTTTCGAGCAAGAAGTGATCGATTATGCCACCAGCATGGGAGCAGTCGTGGTCGCGGCCGCAGGAAATGACAATTCTTCGGCCTTGTCGTATCCGGCGGCATATCGTCACGTGTTGGCTGTCGCCAATACCTTGAACAGCGATGTGCGCGGTGGCTCTTCCAATTTCGGCACATGGGTGGATGTGGCTGCACCCGGCACGAATATTTTGAGCACGCTGAATAACGGGCAGTACGGGGCGATCAGCGGCACCTCCATGTCTTGTCCGTTGGTCGCGGGTGTGGTGGCGCTGGTGAAGACGCTGCACCCGGATTGGACAGGGGTGCAAGCAGCCGAGCAGGTGCGCGTGACCGCGGACAACATCGATGCGCAGAATCCCAACTTTATCGGTCTGCTGGGACGAGGCCGCATTAATGCCTTGCGCGCGGTAACGGAGAACGTGCCCTCGTTGCGCGTCGCGAACGTGACGTTTGCCGATGCCGATGCCGACGGCGTGATCGAACCGAACGAAAGCGTGACGGTGCAAGTCAGCCTCATCGACTATCTCGCACCGGTGACGAACGTGAATCTGGCGTTGAGCGAGAACGATGCATACGTCACTCTCAACGCGGCCAGCGGTGCGATTGCGGCGATTGGAACTTTGGAGGAGAAATCACCCGCTGCGCCATTTCGTTTTACGGTCGCGGGCAATGCGCCGAGCGGCCATCCCATCGAATTTACACTCAGCATCTCCGCCGGGACTTATAGCGACAAGGACCGTTTCAGCTTGACGATTCTCCCGACCTATGGCAGCTTGAGTGTGAACAATATCGAAACCACCGTGACCAACATCGGCCGGCTGGGATATGCCGACTCCGAGCAATTGGGCCAGGGCATTGGCTTCAAATATCAAGGCGGCGCCAGTTTGCTCTTCGAAGGTGCCATCCTGGCGGGCAATAGCCTCAACCATGTTTCGAATGCGGTGCGCGGCGCTTTTGTCAACAATCAGATGGTGTACGATAAGGATTTCACCATTGCCAGCGGCGGCGATTTGCGCATCAACCGGCCGGGCGCGCGCACGGATGAAGAAAGTCTCGGCATTTTCGAGGACAAAGCTGCCACTACTCCCATGAATGTGCGCATCACACAAGAGACGTTCGCGGCCTCGCGCGCGCCGTATGAGGATGTGATTTTATTGCGCTACACGGTGGAGAATCTCAACGCCACGGAGTTGAGCAATTTTTATTTCGGGTATTTTTTTGATTGGGACGTCGGCACTTCGGCGACGACGGATGTTGCCGAGTACGATGCCGAGCGCCGGCTGGGCTATTGCTACAACACCGGCGCTGGCACGAAGACTTACGCCGGCATGTCTTTGATTGAAGGCGCGAACCCCTCTTTTCGCGCGATTTACAACAACCAAAATGCCACCGGCAATCCCAGCTGGGGCATTTATGACGGCTTCACAGACGTCGAAAAATGGGAGTCGCTGCTGGGCGGCGTGAGCATTACCAAAGCCGGCCCGGAGGACGTTTCTTATGTGATCGGCAGCGGCCCGCACACCATTCCAGCGAATGGAAAGGTCACCCTCGGCTTTGCGCTGCTGGCCGGTACCAATTTACAAGATTTGCAAACCAACGCCGATGCCGCTGTGCAGTTTTGGAATGAGCTGTTCGTCATGGCAGTGGAAGCGGGGCCGTCACCGTCCCTGCCGCGTGAATTTGCATTGGAACAGAATTATCCGAATCCCTTTAATCCCGAAACGTTGGTAAAGTTTCAGTTGCCGAAAGCAGCACATGTTAGGCTCGAAGTTTTTGACTTGACGGGCAGAAAAATTCGCACGCTGGGGTTGCAAAAATTTGCCGCGGGAGTTCATGCCACCAAGTGGGACGGCAAAAACGATGCGGGCGAGCCTGCTCCCAGCGGAGTTTACCTGTACCGTTTGCAGGCCGAAAGCTTCGTGCAAAGCCGCAAGATGATCTTGCTGCAATAGAGATCAGGCCCAACGAACGGGGTAATGCCCTTCTATTTAATTTTATTTTCGAGGTGAATGAATTTGGAAAACCAACAGGACTGTAATGGCGCCGCGCACAGACGCGGCCAGGATCAGGACGAACCTTATGCAGAAGTCCTCAAACATTTGAAAGCCGGACCCTTGCCCGCGCATATCGCGATCATCATGGATGGCAACGGCCGCTGGGCCAAAATGCGCGAGAAGCCGCGCGTAGATGGCCATCGCGAAGGCGTCAATTCCGTGCGCGAAATTGTGCGCGCCAGCGGCGAGCTGAATGTGCGTTATTTGACGCTGTTTACTTTCTCCACCGAAAATTGGCACCGGCCGAAAAGCGAAGTCTCGGCGTTGATGTCGTTATTGATCAGAACGATCTATCAGGAGGTCGAAGAGCTCAGGCGCAACAATGTGCGTTTGAAAACGATAGGCCGTCTGCAAGACCTGCCCTATCTCGCGCGCCAGGGCTTGGAATATGCCATGCGCGCGCTGGATAACAATACCGGTCTGACCCTCAACCTGGCTTTGAGCTATTCCAGCCGTGAGGAGATCACCGACGCCGTGCGCCGCATCGCGCAGGAAGTTGAAGCCGGCCGTCTCAATCCCGCTGCCATCAACGGTAATGCGATTGCTTCCCGGCTGTACACTTCCAATATCCCGGATCCGGATTTGCTCATTCGCACCAGCGGCGAATGGCGTATCAGCAATTTCCTGTTGTGGCAATTGGCATACACGGAGATTTACGTTACCGACGTGCACTGGCCGGATTTTCGCCGCGAAGAGTTTTATCGCGCATTACAGGCTTTTCAAAAACGCGAGCGCCGCTTTGGCCGCGTGAGCGAGCAATTGCCCGCCTCCGGGCTGGAAGAAAACGGCAAGTGGTTTGAAGCCCTGGTGCCGGAGGCGGCCGCGGTGGACATGACTTGAGTTGCAAGATGATTCAACCCGGAGACACAAGGTACGCGGGCAAGGATTTTGGCAGTTTTGCAGAACCGGCGGATGGCTCTGCGCATTCTCGTGTACCTCGTGGCTCCGTGTTGGAGCGAGCGCCAAGCACTCTATCCCCGTGCCTGGGACAAAGCTGTTTCTTTAATACTAAATACCGCATTTCTGATGAAGGCGTCTTAGCGTTCATCGGGTTACGCTGACGTCTACTTTCTTCCTGTTTTCCCCGCCTAAATCTTCATTTTTCAGGAAACTAATTGGGGCTCACGGAAGTCTCATAACTCGGCGTTCGTGCCTGAAAATTCTGCTTTACATTACAGCAAAAAATTCCTAATTTTATTATCTTAAGAAAGCAGGGATTTGGCTTTTAAAATGTTGACCAGAAACATGAACTTTCACCGCCTGTTTTTTGCGTTTATTGCGCTGTCTTTTTTTTGTGACGCTGCGCCGGCCCTGGCGCAACGGCAAAACAACCTCAAGCTCCTGGGACTTTCCGTCGAAGGGAACAAAACCGCCGACGGCAATTTTATCAAGCTCAGCTCGGCCTTAAATATTGGACAGGTCGTCACCGGCGACGATTTGCAGAATGCCATTAAGCAGCTTTGGAGCTTGGACATGTTTGAGGATGTCGCCCTGGTGCTGGACCGGCAGGTGGGCGATGGTATTTATTTAACCATCCGCGTGAAGGAGTTTCCCCGGCTCAACAAGATCGAGTTGGACGGCAATACCAAAATCAAAAAGAAAGACCTGGAGAAAGAGCTGACGTTCTTCAAGGGCCAGATCATCAGTCCGCGCGAGAGCGCGCGCACTTCCCGCAAACTGAAAAAATTTTACGAAGACAAGGGTTATCTGCTGGCCGAGATTCAAACGGAATTAACTCCCGCCGGGATCGACGACCAGGTCAATTTGCTCGTCAAGATTCAAGAGGGCAACAAAGTTCAAATCAAGAGCATCAGTTTTCATGGCAATACCGCTTTTGACGACGGCAAGCTGCGCAAGCAATTGAAAGGCACCAAGCCCAACGGACTTTTCGGCGGCGGCGATTTTGACGAGGATAAATTCCGCGAAGATAAAGCCAAGGTCGTGGAATTCTATCGCGAGCACGGTCTGCGCGACGCCGAGGTGTTGCGCGACTCGATTTACTACAGCGCCGACAAAAAAGCCATGTTCATTGACATTTGGGTCGATGAAGGCCAGAAATACTTTATCGGCGACGTCACCTGGGAGGGCAACAAGCTTTATCCCGATTGGGTGCTGGCCAGCCGCCTGGGTTTTTCCAAAGGCGATGAGTTCAATTCGAAACAGCTGCAGGAAGCCGTGGTCGAGCGTCTGGGCAGCATGTATTACGATGCCGGTTACATTTTTGCGACCGTCAATCCGGTCGAGAAGGTGGCCGAAGACAACAAGGTGAACCTGCATTTTCTGGTGACCGAAGGCAACGCCGTCACCATCAATCGCATTCAAATTACAGGCAACACCAAAACCAAAGAAAAAGTCATTCGCCGCGAGCTCTACGTTCGCCCGGGCGATGTGTTCAGCCGCGAAGCCCTGATACGTAGCCAGCGCGAGATCTTCGTGCTCAATTACTTTTCCGACGTCAAGCCGGACGTGCGCCCGATCTCCGATGAGAAAGTTGATGTGCTCGTCGAAGTCACGGAAAAATCCACCGACACCGCCAACATGAGTGCGGGCTGGAGCGAGCGCGACAAGATCATCGGCGCCATCGGCATTGCCATGAACAATTTTCTCGGCAACGGCCAGCGCTTGTCATTCGATTGGAATTTCGGAAAGTATTATCGTTCATTTCAAGTCGGCTTCACAGAGCCTTGGTTGTTTGGCACGCCCACGCTGGCCAGCCTCAGCATCTTCGACACCAAGCGCAGCGGCCTTTCGAATTCCACCTCAACCTTTGGCCAGTTCGACTACTACGCCGGCAGATCGCAAGGCTTGTCCGTGCGCCTGGGACGAAGGCTGAGCTGGCCGGATAATTACTTTCGCCTCGACGGGATTTATCGTTTTCAGAAGCAAGATTATACCGATGTGCGCGTGCGCACGAGTACTTTCACTTCCAGCTCGATTACCGCCATTTTCAGCCGCAACAGCTTGAACCGCCCCGAATTCCCCACGGCCGGCTCGCAAGTGTCGTTGACTTCTGAGCTCGCTGGCGGCCCGTTGTACGGCAATGTCGGCTTTTACAAGCATGAGTTTGACGCGGATTGGTTCTTTCCGACGTTCGGCCAGTTTGTTTTGTTCGTGAGTTTCAAGGCGGGTTATCTCGACAAACTGAGCAGCGGCAGTCAAATCCCTTATCTGGACTACTTCTACATGGGCGGCGAGGGTTTGAGCAACTCCATCGCGCTGCGCGGATATGAAGATCCCCTGCGCGCGCCCAACCCTCCTCTGGATCGCACCATGCTGAAGTATCAGGCGGAGTTTCGCATTCCCATTTCGCCGAACCCCACGATTTTTGCGCTGACTTTTGCGGAAGCCGGCAACACCTGGCCCGATCTCGCGCGTACAAATCCCAGCGATTTGCGGCGTGCCGTGGGGGTGGGGGCGCGTTTGTTCATGCCGCTGCTGGGTATTATTGGCTTTGATTACGCCTATGGCTTCGACTATGTCGATCCGATCACGGGCAGGCGCTTCGGCCGCTGGAAGCCGCATTTTGTATTTGGAAAGAGTTTTTAATGACGAGATTAGAATTTACACGTTACACTTTACACGTTTAACGTGTAAAGTGTAACGTGTAAGGTGTAATCCTCAAGGCAAGAAAACAAACATGTACCATTCATTATCAAGCAAGGAGGTCGGGGTGAGAAAATCACTCATCGGGATTGGCGCCACTGCGGCGGCGGTGCTGCTGTTGTTTGCCAGTCCTTCCGCGGCACAAATAAAAATCGGCTACGTGGATTCGCAGAAGATTCTCGAAAGCTACAAAGAAGCGCAAGACGCGCAGAAACAGCTTGCCGAAATCAACAAGGGCTGGGAGGAAGAGGCCCGCAACATGCAGCGTGAGCTGCAAACCAAGCAGGATGAACTGGAATCGCAGGCCCTGCTGCTGAGTGAGGAAAAACGCAAGGAAAAGGAAACGGACCTGCAAAACCTCTATCTGCGCTTCCAGCAATTCCAGCAGGAGAAATGGGGCCAGCAAGGCGAGGCTTTTAAAAAGCAGAATGAATTGATGAAACCGATCATCGAAAAAGTACAGGTGGTCATCAAGAAATTCGGGGCCGAGGAAAAGTACGATTTTATTTTCGACACGGTGGCGGGCAACATCGTGTACGCTGGCCCCAACCAGCCGGATTTAACTCAAAAAGTGGTCGAAGAGCTCAACAAAACCGTGGGAGCGGCCGCGAAAACCACGCCTCCCAAAAGCTCGAATAAGTAAGCTGCGCACCGTTTCTGACTGTGCCCTGATCGGATTGTGCGTGCCGCATAAACCGGCGGGGCTTTCTTTTCGTTGGCATGGCTACTGGCATCCTTAAACAGCGGGAGGCGGGTTGAAGCTTGCGCCTTTGAGCGTGGCAGAAATCGCAGAACTCACACAAGGCCAGGTGGAGGGCGAGGCACGGACGGTCATTACCGGCGTGGCGCCGATCGATCAAGCCGGTGGAGGCGATTTGTCTTTCATCGCGCAGCCCCGCTTCCTCGATCTTTTGGGTACCACTCCGGCTGCTGCGGTTTTCATAGACGGAGGCAGCGCGCCGCCCACCGGTGCTCCGCGGCCGGTGCTGATTCGCGTGGCCAATCCCTACTTCGCTTTCGTGCAAGTGTTGAAGCATTATTTGCCCGCGCCCGCGGTGGCCACGGGCATCGCGGACACGGCGAAAATCGGCGCCCATGTGCGTCTGGGCGAGGGCGTCGCCATCGGGCCCTACACCATCGTCGAAGAGGGATGTGAAATCGACGCAGGCGTGCAGATCGGCGCGCAATGTTTCGTGGGCCGATACAGCCGCCTCGGCGCGAATACGCTGCTCTTTCCGGGCGTGCGCATTGCGCATGAAGTACAGATCGGCAAAAACGTCATCATTCAGTTCGGTAGTGTGATCGGCTCCGACGGCTTTGGCTACGTGCGCCACGCGGGCCGGCAAAACAAAATTCCGCACCTCGGCGCGGTGGTGCTGGAAGACGAGGTCGAGATCGGCGCGAATTGTTGCATCGATCGCGGCACGTTTGGGGAGACGCGCCTCCGGCGCGGCGTGAAACTGGATAACCTGGTGCACGTCGCTCACAATGTCACCATCGGCGAGAACACGGTCATCGCGGCACAAACCGGCATTTCCGGCAGCACCACGATTGGCCGGGAAGTGACGATCGCGGGCCAAGTCGGCATGGTCGGACACATCGAAATCGGCGACCGCGCCGTATTCGGTGCGCAAGCCGGCGTGACGAAATCCGTTCCCGCAGGCTTGGTGGTGTCGGGTTATCCGGCGCGCGACCACCGCAAAGCCAAGCGCGAAGAGGCCGTGATTCGCCGCCTGCCCGAGCTGTTGTCACGCCTGCGTTTGATCGAAAAACTTTTGAAGATCGAGCGCCGTGACACCGGCGAAGCGGCAGAAAATCAAAAAGATTGAATGGGCTCGCATGAGAGGGAGAATTGATGTTCGAAGATCAACAAACGATCGCGCAGTCGGCGGCGATTGCCGGTGCGGGCTTGCATACCGGCAATAAAACCACGCTCACGTTTCACCCCGCGCCGCCCAACACCGGCGTCTATTTCCGCCGCGCCGATCTCGAGGGCGCACCGCAAATCAAGGCCGACATCGATCACGTCATCGACGTCTCGCGCGGCACCACGATCGGCAAGGGGCCGGTGGTGGTGCACACCGTCGAGCACGTCATGGCCGCGATCGCGGGCTTGCGCATCGATAACGTCATCGTCGAATTGGACAATAACGAGCCGCCGGTGTGCGACGGCAGCGCCTTGCCCTTCGTGCAAGTGCTAAAGCAGGCCGGCACGGTCAAGCAAAGCTCCCCGCGCGATTACCTCGTCATCGAAAAAACCATCGCCTATTCCGATGAAAAAAAAGGCGTGGACATTGTGGTGTTTCCGTCTGACGAGTTTCGTATCACGTTCTTGATCGACTACAAGGCACCCAGCGTCGGCACACAATACACTGCAGTGTATTCGCTCAAGGAGTTTGAATCCGAGTTTGCCCCTGCGCGCACGTTTTGCCTGCTCTCCGAAGTGGAAGACTTGTATCGCCAGGGCTTGATCAAGGGCGGCGCGCTCGACAATGCCGTGGTCTTCGTGGATCGCGAGATCAAAAGCCACGAGCTCGAGCATTTGCGCAAAATTTTTGGCCCGCAGGTGGATTTGAAACGCCTCGAAAAAAACGGCTATCTCAATGAAAGCGAGCTGCGCTTCAAAAACGAGCCGGCGCGGCACAAGGCCCTGGATTTGCTCGGCGATCTCGCGCTGCTCGGCGTGCCGCTCAAGGCGCACGTACAAGCGGCGCGTTCCGGCCACGCCGCGAACGTTGAGCTGGTGAAAAAAATCCGCAAGGAATACGAAAAAATCCAAATCACCTCGAAGTATCAGGGCAAGCACACCGGCGAATACGTTTTCGACGCACTCGCGATCCACAAAATTTTGCCGCATCGCTACCCGTTCCTGCTCGTGGATCGCATTTTGGATTTGGTGCCGCGCGAGCGCGTGGTGGGCCTCAAAAATGTCACGTTCAACGAGCCGTTTTTTCAAGGGCATTTCCCGGGCCATCCCATCATGCCCGGCGTGTTGCTCATCGAAGCCATGGCGCAAACCGGCGGCATCTTGCTGCTCAACACGCAAGACAATCCCGAAGATAAGCTGGTCTATTTCACCGGCGTCGACAAAGTGAAATTTCGCAAGCCGGTGCGGCCCGGCGATCAGCTTCGCTTCGAAGTGGAAATGCTCAAGCTGCGGCAATCGATCTGCAAAATGTCGGGCAAGGCGTTCGTGGCAAACGAGCTGGTGTGTGAAGCAGAGCTTTCCGCGGCCGTCGTCGAGCGGACGTGATGAATTGGCAGCGAAATCGAAATGAGCCTCAACCTGTGACCAACATTCATCCCACGGCGGTCGTCGATAAACGCGCTGAACTCGGCGACGCAGTCGAAATCGGACCGTACAGCGTCATCGAAGGCAACGTGCGCCTCGGCAACGGCTGCGTCATCAAACCACACGTGCACCTCGCTGCGGGCACGCGCTTGGACGAATACTGCCAGGTATTCACCGGCGCCGTGCTGGGCACAGTGCCGCAAGATTTGAAATTCCAAGGCGAAGAAACCACGCTGGAAATCGGCGCCCACACCGTCATTCGCGAATTCGCGTCTCTCAACCGCGGCACGCACGAGCGCGGCAAAACCACGGTGGGCAGCCACTGCTTGCTCATGGCCTATACCCACGTTGCGCACGATTGCGACATCGGCAATCATTGTATTCTCGCCAATGCCGCCACGCTCGCCGGCCATGTGGTCATCGAAGATTACGCCGGCTTTGGCGGCATGGTGCCGGTGCATCAATTCGTGCGCATCGGCAAGCACAGCTTTATCGGCGGCTTCTATCGCGTGGCCAAGGACGTGCCGCCCTTCATTCGCGCCATGGGCGAGCCGCTGACCTACGCCGGCCTGAACTCCGTGGGCTTGCGGCGGCGCGGCTTTTCGGAAGAAATTTTGGCGGCCCTGAAGCAGGCTTACCGCATCATTTTTAAAAGCAAGCTGAACGTCAGCCAGGCGGTGCAGCGCATTCGTGAAAGCGGCGAATTGATCCCCGAAGTGCAGGAGGTGCTGGCGTTCATCGAAAAAAGCGAGCGGGGTATTATTGGTTAAGAGCCTATCCGAAGGCCCTGAAATGTCATCCCGCGGAGATCTTGGTTGACTCGGATACCGCCGCGTTCAGGCCCGAGTGCCGAATCTACCAAGATCCCGCAACGGCGGGATGACAGAATGAAGTTGCCGGTACAAAGCTACAATGAAGTACTTCCAGTCGTAAAAATAAGCCAATTGTGTTCGTCCGCTTGCAGGCGGAGGGCACTTCCGGAACCGTTCAACCTGAGCACACGCTCTATATCCCGTTAGCCGCATAAGCCAACCGCCCCAAAAGGATGACAGACTGGCGCTTTTTGAATTCCGGTTTCGCCCCCGGTGATTACAACATGGCTCTCGACGCCGCCATGGCCCGCGGTGGTTTTTGCGGCCTGCCCACGCTGCGCGTTTTTCGCTGGCGGCCTTATTGCATTTCGCTCGGCCACCATCAGAACGCCGGGGAAATCGATCTGAAAAAATGTGCCGCCGATGGCCTCGACGTGGTACGGCGGCCCACGGCCGGGCGCGCGATTTTGCATGCGGAAGAATTGACCTACAGCGTGACCGTGCCCGCCGCACACGAATGGTATCAAATGCTGCCGCTGGATTTTTATCGCCGCATGAGCGAAGCGATCGCGGCCGGCTTGCGACTGCTGGGCGCAGATATTGCGTTCGCACCGGGAGAAAGGCTTTATCGCGACGGCAAACCGTTGCGCCTGGCGTGTTTTGCCAGCTCGGCGCGCCATGAGCTCGTCGCGCAAGGCAAGAAAGTCGCCGGCAGTGCGCAACGCCGCTTTCGCGAAGGGGTGCTGCAGCACGGCTCGATTCTGCTGCAGCGCGAGCATGAACGTTTGGTTGATTATCTCGTCGGCGCACCGGCGGAGATTGCCGCTGAACGCCTGCGTTTGCGCGAGCACACCACCACCCTTGCCGAGATTTTGCCGCTGCCAGGAGGTTTTGATGATGCCGCCCATGCCCTGCGCACGGGTTTTGAGAAGGCGCTGGGCCTCGATTTTGTCGAGGAGGAGGTTTTCGCCGCCGAACAGGATTTGGCAGAAACATGGCGTGAGCGTTATCACATTCTCAAAACCAACCCATAGGAGAAAACCGTATGCGCAATTTTCGCGTCGCGTTGATCGCCGCCTTGATGGCCGGGATGGCCACGACCGCATGGACGCAAAACAATGACTGGATCAGTGATCAAGATCCGGCGCAGGTGCAGCAAGACGAGATCGACAAGCAGATCGAAGCGTTGTTGGAATTGTACAACGCGCTCGCCGGCGCGGGCTTCGTCAATACCGCGGAGCTGCATAAAATTGGCGGTATCGACCTTCGCCTTTCTTTCCTGGGCTCGCCCGTTCCCGAGCAATTCCGCGACGTGGTTCCCACGGTGAGAGATCCTCTGGAAGGCGTGGAGTTCACTTCCTTCGGCGTGTTGCACGGCAACTTGGGCGTGTTGCCGCGGCTGGAGGTGTATGGCAGATTCTTCAGCTTGCCCGTGCAAGGCGAACCCAAAGGCGGGAACGTCACGCTGGTTGGCGGAGGCTTGAAGTTCGGATTGTTGGAAGACAAGGCGGGTTCGCCGGCGCTGCTCATCATGGGCGGTTATCAAGGCCTGCTCGTGCCCGACAACTATGATTTCGGCAGTGTGGGCACATGGAGCTTGAAAGCTTATATCAGCAAATCGCTGTCCGCGGTCACGCTGTATGGCGGCGGCGGCGCCGAACGCACGGATTTGAGCCTGACCGTTTCCGGCTTGCCGCCCGAAATCGACGAGAAATACCGCCTGCTTTCTCCGCACGGCACTGCGGGCGTGACTTTCAAGATGATTCCATATGTCAAGCTCAATGCCGAGGCCAATTTCAGCACGTTTTGGAGCTTCGCCGCCGGCGCGGCGTTGAGCGTGCGCTAGTTCCCTGCGCCGTTTTTTTCTGAGCCACGTTAGCCGGAATGATAATCTTGGCCAGCGTCGTCCGTGCCATTGGCGGGACCCACGACTTCATAAGGATTTGGCGGGACTTTCCAAGATTCAGCCTGTGTAAACTTTCGTGCCACCGCTCAGCGGAGGAATGCAGGCGTTGACGCTCTGTGTCCGGAAAAGTTAGGCTTTAGTAAGTATTGCGGAAACAAATTTGATCGGGCAAAAAAACTGGAACCCAGAGCGCTGCAACAGGTATCACGACCCCGTCGGTCCGGGGTCGTGACGCGAGCGCGTTTTCGCACAAGCGGATTCTTTCAAAATAGCATCGTCCTTTTGTGAAATAGAGTATTTCTGCTCATGAAACGGCTGGGAATTTTCGGATCAACCGGCTCCATCGGCAGCAATTGCCTGCAAGTCGTTGACGCTTTGCCGGGTGAATTCGAGATCGATTATCTCGCCACGCACGGCAATGCCCAGCTTTTGCTGGAGCAAACGCGACACTTTCGCCCGCGGGTGGCGGCGATGGTGCAGTGGCACGGTGGTGATCGGCAAGCGCAAGAAAACTGGCGCCGTGAATTTGCCGCCCTCGGCACCGAACTGCTGTTCGGCGCGGAGAGCTTGGTCGAGTTGGCAAGCCGAGATCACGTAGAGGTGGTGGTCAATGCCATCGTCGGCGCTGCCGGATTGCCGGCGACTTTGCGGGCGGTGAAAAATGGTGCAACGCTCGCGCTCGCCAACAAGGAAACATTGGTGATCGCGGGCGAATTGGTAACCTCTCTGGCACGCAAACACGGCGCGACGCTGATTCCCATCGACAGCGAACACAGCGCTTTATGGCAATGCCTGTGCGGCGAGCGGCGCGAGCGCATTCACAAAGTCATCATTACCGCCTCGGGCGGGCCGTTTCGCGAGTGGCCTGCCGGCGATTTCCACAAAATCACCGTGGCGCAGGCGCTCAAGCATCCCAACTGGAGCATGGGCCGCAAGATCACCATCGATTCCGCCACGCTGATGAACAAAGGCTTGGAAGTGATCGAAGCGCGCTGGCTGTTCGACCTGCCGGTGCAACAAATCGAGGTGTTGATTCATCCGCAATCCATCGTTCACTCCATGGTGGAATTCGTCGATGGCTCGATCAAGGCCCAGCTCGGCTTGCCTGACATGCGCCTGCCTATCCAATACGCGCTCACCTATCCCGATCGCCTGCCCAATCCCTTCCCGCGCCTGGATTTTTCCCGCTGGCACACGCTGACGTTTGAAGCCCCGGATTACGAAAAATTTTCGTGCCTGAAACTGGCATTGCAGGCCTTGGCAGAAGGCGGCACCGCGCCCGCGGTTTTGAACGCGGCGAACGAAGAAGCGGTGCACGCTTTCTTGCAGGAACGCCTGCGCTTCCATCAAATTTCCGAGGTGGTTTCCGAAGCGTTGGAACAACACCGAAATGGCCACGATATTGATCTTGAAACCTTGCTGGAGGTGGAGCGGTGGTCGCGAAAGTTTGTGAAAGGGTGTTTGGGGGCATTGGCGCTTAAGCATTGAAGGAGTTTTTTCTAGAACTTGAGCCGTGACCAAAACCATGATTTCTTTGAGGGCTTGCTGCCTTGCGGTTGAATAAGGAAAAGATCCAGCCGGACAACCGGTGGCGAGTGGAGTTTGCTTTGCCGCAGCTGTTCTTGCCGGCAAAGACAGCTTGCAAAGTTGACATTATTACGATAAATTCTCAGGAATTCTTTTAACAGCCGAGGAGTTCTATGACCACGATTCTTTCTTTCATTTTCGTCCTGGGCCTGCTTATTTTTATCCACGAGCTGGGCCATTTTCTCGCCGCCAAATGGGCCGGCATTCGCGTGGAGCGTTTTTCGCTGGGCTTTCCGCCGCGCATGATCGGGAAAAAGGTCGGTGATACGGATTACTGCATCGGGTGGCTCCCCTTGGGGGGCTACGTGAAAATGGCAGGCATGATCGACGAATCCATGGACACCCATATAGAAGGCAAGCCCGACGAATTCATGTCGAAGCCGATCTGGCAGCGCGCCATTGTGATTGCCGCCGGGCCATTCATGAATGTACTGCTGGCATTCCTGTTGTTCGCCGGCTTGACTTATCATTACGGCATTCCCGAAGCTTCGCTCGAACCGGTGGTGGGCGCGGTGATGGAAAAATATCCCGCGCAGGAAGTGGGCTTGCAGCCCGGCGACCGTGTGCTGCGCATCGACGGCGAGGAGGTGCGCACGTGGAGCGATCTCACCAGCAAAATTCACAGCCGCCCGGATTCCACGATTCGGCTCGAATGGGATCGCAACGGCATGAAGATGCAAGCCCTGGTGAAGCCCAGGCTCGAGCCGCGCGAGAAGATCGGCTTGATCGGCATCAGTCCGAACGTCGTCACGCGCGACGTCGGCGTAGGCGAAGCGCTGGTCGCAGGCGTGAGGCTTTCGTGGCAATTGACCGCGGAAGTCGGCAAGACGCTCGCGCGTTTGGTGCGCGGCGAAGGCTCCAAAGACGAGTTCGCGGGCCCGCTGCAAATCATGAAACTGTCGGGCGAGTTTGCGCGGCAGGGCTTTGCCAAGCTCATGGAATTCATCGCGATCTTAAGCCTGCAGCTCGGCCTGCTGAACATTCTGCCCATTCCCGTGCTCGACGGCGGCCATCTCGTCTTTTTGGGACTGGAGGCGGCCATGCGCCGGCCGATTTCCGTCAAAGTGCGTGTGGTGGTGCAACAAATCGGCATGGCGCTGCTGCTGGCGTTGATGGTGTTTATCCTGATCAACGATTTTCAGAAAATCAAAATCTGGTAGAGGCATGAAAATCGCGAAACGGATGGAGCGCCTGGGCACGGAAACGGCCTTCGAAGTGCTGGCGAAAGCGCGCCAGCTCGAGGCTCAGGGGAAAAACATCGTGCACTTGGAGATTGGCGAGCCCGATTTCGATACCCCCTCATTCATCGTGGAAGCGGCGGTGCAGGCGCTGCGCCGCGGCCGCACGCACTACACGCCGGCACCCGGCATCATGGAGTTGCGCCAGACGATCGCGGATCATGTCAATCGCACACGCGGCCTTGCCCTCAAGGCGGAAAATGTCGTGGTCACGCCCGGCGCCAAGCCCATCATGTTCTTTGCGCTGCTGGCGTTGATCGATCCCGAAGACGAAGTGATCTATCCGAATCCCGGGTTTCCAATTTACGAATCGGTGATTGAATTCTCCGGGGCGCGCGCCGTGCCGTTGCAGTTGAGGGAAGAAAAAGGCTTCCGTTTCGAAATCTCCGATTTGGAGAAATTGCTCACCCCGCGCACGCGCATGATCGTAATCAACACGCCGCAAAATCCCACCGGCGGCATTCTAACGCGCGAAGACGTGCGCGCGATTGCGGCGCTGGCGCGGCGGCATGATCTGTGGATCCTCAGCGACGAGATTTACAAACAAATCATTTATGAAGGCGAGCATGCCAGCATCCTCTCCGAGCCCGATATTTTGGATCGCACGATTTTGCTCGACGGTTTCTCGAAAACCTACGCCATGACCGGCTGGCGCTTGGGCTATGGCGTGATGCCCGTGCCGTTGGCGAAACAGCTCGAGCGCCTGATGATCAATAGCAATAGCTGCACTGCGGCATTCGTGCAGGACGCGGGCGTGGCCGCGCTGCAGGGCCCCACCGGCGAGATCGAGGGCTTTGTCCAGGAGTTTCGCCGGCGCCGGGATTTGATGGTCGCGGGCCTGAACGGCATCCCAGGCGTGAGCTGCATCACACCAGGTGGTGCGTTCTACTGTTTTGCCAACGTCAAAAAGCTGCCATGGGATTGCAAAAAGCTTTCCGACTATTTGCTCGCGGAAGCCGGGGTGGCCGTGCTCTCCGGCACGGCGTTCGGAAAATTCGGAGAAGGTTATGTGCGCTTGAGTTATGCGACCTCGATCGAAAACATTCGTGAAGGCCTGCGCCGCATGAAAACAGCCCTTGCAGCGCTGGCACCGCGATCTGGCAATACCACGCTGGGTTCCGAATCAGAAGGTTGATCATATGAACGCCCCCTCTCCCAAACGCACCGCGTTGTACGGCGTCCATACCGCCCTCGGCGCGAAGATGGTTGAATTTGGCGGATATTTGATGCCGGTGCAGTACCGCGGCATTATTGAGGAGCACCAAAAAGTCCGGAGCGCCCTCGGCCTTTTTGACGTTTCGCACATGGGCGAGTTCGAGCTTCGCGGCACCGGGGCACTGGCGTTTTTGCAGCGCATGACGATCAACGACGTATCCAAACTGGAAGTGGGGCAGGCGCAGTATTCCGCCATGTGTTATCCCGGCGGCGGCATCGTCGATGATTTGATCGTGTATCGTTTGCCCGATCGCTACCTGACCGTGGTCAATGCCTCCAATTTGCAAAAAGACTGGGACTGGCTCGCACAACATGCGGAGGCGAACGTGGACATGCGCGACGTGAGCGAAGCCACCGGCTTGCTCGCCGTACAGGGCCGCCACGCCGAAGCCACGCTGCAAAAACTGACGCGCATGAATTTGCAGGAGATCAAATACTATTGGTTCGCGCAAGCGGAGCTGGCAGCCGTTCCGGCTTTGATTTCGCGCAACGGCTATACCGGCGAAGACGGCTTTGAGGTGGGTTTTCCCGCCGAGCACTCGCAACGCTTGTGGGAAGCGATCATGGCCGCGGGCGCCGAATTCGGGATCGAGCCCGCCGGCCTCGGCGCGCGCGATACCCTGCGCCTCGAAATGAAGTTCTGTCTCTATGGCAACGATATCGATCAAACCACCAATCCCATTGAAGCCGGTTTGGGCTGGATCACGAAGCTCGACAAGGGCGATTTCATCGGCAAAGCCCCGATGGCGCAAACCAAAACCGCCGGTCCGCAACGCAAACTCGTTGGGTTCGAACTGGAAGGCAAGAACATCGCGCGCCACGGCTTCGCCATTTTGAAAGAGGGCGAAAACCTCGGGCAAGTGACCAGTGGCACGTTTTCGCCTTCTTTGCAAAAGTCGATTGGCATGGGTTACGTCGCGGCGCCGCGCAGCGCGGTGGGCACGGAGATTCAAATCGATGTTCGTGGCCGAATGGTAAATGCGCGCCTCGTCAAAACGCCGTTTTATCAACGGCCGTACTAAAAAAGAGCTTGGAAAAATCAAAAATTTTAGCCACTGAGTAACACGAGTAATCCCAGGTTTTATTTTGCAGGGAAGTTGATCTGTATCAGGATTGGAGTGAAGGAATGGCAGAGAAACGCGCGCGCATCGACCAGCATCAGCGGGAAGAGATTTTGGGCATCCTGCTGATGACCCTGGGCATGCTCGTGCTGGTGAGCTTGATTTCGTACGACACGGCGGAAGACCCGCAGGGCATGCAGTTTCTCAAAGTGCGCAATGCCATGGGCGTGGCCGGGGCGTACCTCTCGTATTGGATCATCAAGATCCTCTTCGGCTATCCCGGCGTCGTGGTGCCCTTTTTGCTCATGTCGTGGGGATGGAATTATTTCCGCGGCGGCGCGCGCGAAAACATGGCGCAGGCCACTTATTATGTCTTGTTGGGAACGCTCTATCTCGCCACGTTTTTGGGGTTGCCTTATGCCATGGATCCCGAAACCAAGCTCAGCGGCTACAAATATTCCGGTTTGATCGGCGGATTCATTGCCTATCATCTGCATCTGGTCTTCGGCGCCATCGGCAGCGTCATCGTGTTGCTGGCGCTCGGCGCCGTTTTGTTCGTGATGACGATGAGGCTGAGCCTGAGCGAGGCTTATTACCATGCGGCAGATTGGTTCTCCCACTTCGGTGAGCGCTTTGAAGAATGGAAAGAATCCGTGCGTGCATGGCACCCCAGTTTGCCGCAAAAGCCTGCCTTGAAATCCGCCAGCAGGCGCGAAGCCGGGGATGAAGAGTTCGACCAGGAGGAAGACGAAACTCCCGCCAAGTCCAGCGTGGTTACGGTGCCGCAGGAACCGACATGGAAAAGGCTGGCGCGATTGCGCGAAGGCATCGAGCCGCCACCCATCGGCGCCATTTCCGCGCCCAATGCGGGTTTGCCGGCGCGGCCACGGCCCGCTTTGGGCGAAGCGAATTCCATCGCTTCAGCTCCTGTGAGCAAGAAAGTACTGCAGGACGCGGAGGACAACGGCCCGCTGGCCGGGAGAGCAGGGCCAAAACCTCATGCGAGTGGCTTGGATCGCTACATTTTTCCTCCACTGGATTTGCTGCACGTTACGCACGAAGAGGAGAAAGTGCAGTCGAAAGAAGAGTTGCTGATCAACAAGCGCACGCTGGAGGAACGCCTAGCAGAATTCGACGTCGCGGGCGAGGTGCGCGAGATCAATCCCGGGCCGGTGATTACGCGCTATGAATTCGAGCCGGCGCCCGGCATTAAAGTAAGCCGCATCACCGCACTGGCGGATGATCTGGCATTGGCGATGCGGGCCAAACGCATCCGCATCGTCGCGCCCATTCCCGGCAAAGCCGCGGTCGGCGTCGAGTTGCCGAATCCCGAACCGCAAACCGTTTATCTGCGCCATCTCCTGGAATCCGAGGAATTTCGCGGATCAACTTCGCCATTGACGATCGCGCTGGGCAAAACCATTTCCGGAAAGCCCTATGTGACCTCGATCGAAAAAATGCCGCACATGCTGATCGCGGGCGCGACGGGCTCGGGCAAAAGCGTTTGTTTGAACACGATCATCGCCAGCATTCTGTTCAAGGCCCATCCCAAAGAAGTGCAGTTCGTGATGGTTGACCCCAAGCGCCTCGAGCTGACGAGCTATCGCATGTTGCGCAAGCATCATCTGAGCTACCGCGAGGACTTGAACGAGGAAGTCGTCACCTCACCGCAAAATGCGCTGGCGGTGCTGCGCAGCCTGGAATGGGAGATGGAGAATCGCTACAATTTACTGGCGAGTGTGGGCGTGCGCAACATCGCGGAATACAATGCGCGTTTGCGCGAGGGCAAAATCGCTTTGCCGGCCGAGAGGGGCTTGGGGCTGGAGGGAACGGAAACGGAGGAAGCACGCGAGCCGCAACCGCTGCCTTACATTGTGCTGGTGATTGACGAGCTCGCCGATCTCATGCTCACGGCTGCGAAAGAAGTGGAAGAGCCCATCGCGCGCCTGACGCAGTTGGCGCGCGCGGTTGGCATTCACCTCGTCGTCGCCACGCAGCGGCCTTCGGTCGACGTCATCACCGGCGTGATCAAAGCGAACTTTCCGGCGCGCATGGCGTTTCAAGTGGCGTCGAAGATCGATTCGCGCACGATTCTGGACATGAACGGCGCGGAAAAACTGCTGGGCAACGGTGACATGCTGTTTCTGCCGCCGGGCAGCCCGGAACCGGTGCGCATTCACGGCGCATATGCTTCCTCGGAAGACATCGAGCGCACCATCGAGCACATTCGCAACCAGCCGTTCTATCAAAAAGAGCTGCTGCCGGTGCGTGAGGAGAGCGAAAGCGATGACGGCTTTGGCCCGGCTGCGGATGGCCGCCGTGACGAGCTGTTCAATGAAGCTTTGAAACTGGTCGTGCGGCACCAGCAGGGTTCGATCTCCCTCTTGCAGCGCCGCTTGAAAATTGGCTACTCGCGCGCCGCGCGCTTGATTGATGAATTGGAAGCGGCTGGCATCGTCGGCGGCTTCGACGGCAGCAAAGCGCGAGAAGTGCTGGTGGATGAAACCTATTTGGAACAGATGGGATTGAATGGATGAAGTCTTCATTTATGTTTAGCCCAGTGTGTCGCCCGCGCCATGCTGTTGCCGCCGGAACCGTGACGTTGCTTTTTGCTCTTTGTTTTTCGGCTTTTGCCTTTTGTTCTCTGCTTTTTGCCCAGGAAGATGCCGCCAAAATCATCTCGAAAGTGCGCTCCACCTATGAAAATTTGCAATCCCTCACCGCGGATTTCGAGAAAGATTACACCTGGGCGCTGGCCGGCGAGACGCAAACCCTGTCCGGCAAACTGTATCTCAAAAAAGGCGACCGCTATCGCATTGAAACCGAGGTACAGACGATCGTGACTGACGGCACCACCGTGTGGACGTATTCGCCGGAAAAGTCGCAAGTCTTCGTCGATCACCTGGAAAAATCCGATGAAAATCCGCTGCCACGCGACTTGTTGATAAAATACACCAGCGAATTCAAGCCCAAGTATTTGCGCAGCGAAACTGTGGACGGCAGGGACTGCCATGTGGTGCAGCTCGAGGCGCGCGACGAAGAGGCTTACGCGCGCAGCGTCACGGTTTGGGTAGATAAAAAAAACTCGGTCGCCGTGCAAATCGAGCAGCGCGATTTGAACGACAACATTACCGTCTATCGCCTGAAGAATTTCGCCCTCAACCCGCCGCTCAACGACCAGCTTTTTTCTTTTGCCATACCCGAAAAGACGGAGGTGATCGATTGGCGGTGAGCAGTTGCCGCGATCAACAAGGCCGGATTTTTTTGCAAGCGACGATTATGCTTCTGGCTCCAGCTTGTTATTGTCGATCCGCGGAGGCGCGTGAGCATTTGGGCAAGCTCTCGGGTTTCGCCATTGTTCCCTGCTGCGACAAAAACTGTATCATAGATTGCGAAATTGAAATCATCGCAAAGAAGAGGGGTCTTTCACCGCAGAAGAAGCGACTGGCAAGCTGATCAATTTGAAGTCACAATCTTGACACATATCGCCCCGCCCGCGCTTTTAGCGGAAGGCCCTTGCCGCACTTGAAATTCCCTCCTGGCATTTTTCGCACTTTCCGCTCCTTGCCGATATATTAAAGCCGATCAATTCTCGTGTGCTATCCGTGCGTGGTGATTGCCCTCGTGCAGGCATGATATTTGAGGAGTTTGAGCGCGATGCAAACGCACCACACCGGAGTCGAATGAAGAGTTACACGGATTCGTAGCTTGCGTTTGACGCGCCTTTTTCAAGGATGGGAAAGGCACCACGAACCACCAGACTGCGCCGCCCTCGCGACAGCGCGCATTGCAAGATGCGCAAAGACGCCGGGACGGAGCGGCCTTATAAAATTCTATGGGTGATGTCATGCGACGTGTTATCCTGCGAGCAGTATTTCTGCTCCTCTCCGCAGTAGTGTCCTCCTACGTTCCCGTTTTTGCCCAGGAAGCTGAGCCTCCAGATGAGAGACCGCCCGGCGCCATCCCGCATCGCGGCGCACAGTATTTTTTGGGCGCGGCCGACGAATTGCTCATGCGTGTGAACATTTGGGGATTCGTCCGCAAGCCCGGCCAATACATGGTGCCCACCGATACCGATTTGATTTCTTTGATGTCATTTGCCGGCGGCCCCATCGAGCAGGCCAAAATCAAGTCCATCAGAATCGTGCGCACGAATCTCGCGGAAGTGAAGACCACGGCCGTGGAGCGCAGCGCCAATGGCGGCGTCAATCAGAGCCGGCCGGTGATCGTCCTGAACGGCAAAGACGGCGCTCCGCCGCAGCGAGTGATCCAGGTGAACGTGAAAAATTACCTGGCCACCGGCAAACCGGAGCTCATTCCGCCGTTGATGCCGGGTGACACGATCATTGTTGAAGGCACGGCACTCAATACGCTCAACAAGGTTCTGGATTTCGCCTCGAAAATTGCCGTCATCGGCCAGGTCTACTTTTGGATCAGTGTGGCGCAGCGCAATTGATCGCCGCCACGCCACCCGCGTATCTTGGCTGATCGCGTAAGCACGCCCCGGACTTGGCTGCTGCAGAACCGCGTCTTCGTCATCTTATCAAAACAAAAAAAGGGTCGTGCGGCCGGCATGCCGTGCACTGGCCGCCAGCATTGGGATGCATCAGATATAGGACGTATTCATTATGGAAGAACTGAACGAACGGCAAGCCTCATTCAACGATTATTTGCGGATTTTTTACCGCGGTCGTTGGGTGGTCGTCACTTCGTTTCTGGTGGTGATGGCGATCACGGCTTATGTCACGTTTACCACGAAGGCGGAATACGAAGCTTCCGCGAAATTGATGATTGAAGACAAGGGTGTCGAGCATGCGCTGTTCGACATCGGCGGTTTCATGAACAAGGAAACGATGATCAACAACCAGGTGGAGATTTTGAACAGTCGCAGCCTGGCTGAAACCGTCATCAATCGTTTGCAGACCTCCGAGTTTGCGGATCAATTGGAATTGCTCAACCGCAGGCCCTCGGGCAACACCAATTTGCTGGCCAGCGCCGGGCAATGGCTGCTGGGCTTGTTCGGCGTGGAGCAATCCATGGAAGAGGAAGAGACGCTCGACGATATCGTCGAGGATATGCGTGAACGCTTGAGCATCACGCCGATTCGCGACACGGATATGATCGAGATCCGCGTGAGCGCCGCCTCGCCCGAAGAAGCCATGTTCATCACCAACACGCTGGCGAACGCCTACAGTGAGCGCAATCGCCTGAACAGCCAGGAAGAAATCCGCCAGGTCAAGATTTTCTTGGAAAATCAACTGCGCACGGTCGAAAATCAGCTCGCGCGCTCGGAAGATTCCCTCAAGTTGTTCAAGCAAAGCGAAAAAGTCGCGGCACTTCCCGACGAAACCCAGGAGTTGATCAAAAAGCTCGCGGAGTTCGAGGGGTTGTACAACGAAGCCCTCACCGAGTACAATTCCAACGAGCAGCGTTTGGCTTACATCAACAAACAGCTCGATCTCAATAAGGAAAATTTTGATCTGCAAAATATTTCCACCACGCCTTATTTCGAAAGCTTGAAGAAGCAAATCGGTGAGTTCGTCAGCAAGCGCGCGCTCTACATCGCCAATCTGCTCAACAAAGGCGTGTATCGTGAAGACGATCCGCAAATCCGCCAATATGACGAACAAATCGAGATCTTAAACAAGCAATTGCGTGAAGAGATCGCCAAGCTCGCCAAAGCCGAGGTGTTGGATCCGGTGGCGCTGGGCTCGAATTTGGTCGCGCGCAAGATCGAAATCGAAGCGAACCTGCAGGGCCTGCAGCCCAAGCTCGAAGCTTTGAAAAATGTGGTGGCGCAATACAATCGCGAGCTGGACGCCCTTCCGGAAAAAAGCCTGCAGCTTGCGCGCTTACAGCGCTCCGCAGCGGTGGACGAAAAGATCTATTTGATGATGAAAGAAAAATTCACTGAAACGCGCATCACCGAGGTCGGGCAGTTGGGGCAGGTGCGCATCATCGATCCTGCCAAGGCGCCGAAAATTCCGATCCGGCCGAGAACCAAGCTGAATTTCGTGCTCGGCGCGCTGATCGGGCTGGGCCTGGGCCTGGCGCTGACGTTCTTGCTGGAATACATCGATAACACCGTGCGTTCGCACGAAGATATCGAGAAAATCGGCGTGACGGTGCTGGGCTCGATTCCGGTGATTACGCAGGAGGAGGCGACCAAGCGCCTGCAGCTCTCAGTCAACGGTATGAATGGCAAGGCGAGCAACTTGGACACGGAGGAAGCCAAGGCCATGGCCGCGCGTTTGATCACACACTTCGCCCCGAAATCGCCGATCTCCGAAGCCTATCGCACTTTCCGTACGAACTTGCAGTACACCAAGCTCGACCGCGATTTGAAAGCGCTGCTGGTAACCAGCCCGGGACCCGGCGAGGGCAAATCGACTTCGGTTTCGAACCTGGCGATCACCATGGCGCAAATGGGCAGCCGCGTGTTGCTCATCGACTCGGATTTGCGCCGGCCGGTGTTGCATTCGATTTTCAAAATTGACCGGCGCATCGGCCTTTCCAATGTGCTCGTGGGCCGTGCGACCATCGCAGAGGCCGTGCAAAAGACGGAAATCGAAAACCTCTTTGTGATGCCGTGCGGCACTTTGCCGCCCAATCCTTCGGAGCTGCTCGCCTCCAGCGCGATGACGCGCACGCTGGAAGAAATGAAGTCCATGTTCGACATCGTCTTATTCGACAGCCCGCCGATCATCGCCGTCACCGATGCCGCGGTGTTGAGCTCGCGTCTCGACGGTGTCATTCTCGTGGTGAAGGCGGGCCAAACCGATCGCGAAGCGGCGCATCGCGCCTGCACGCTGTTGAAGAACGTCAACTCGCGCATTCTCGGCGCGTTGCTCAACGGCGTGCAAATCGAAAGCATGTACGGCAGCTATTACTATTACTATCACTACTATTATTATGGCAAGGACGGCGACAAGAAACGCAAGAACAAAAGCAAACGCCGTACTTCCAGTTCGGCGACATGACGCCGCAGATGAATTCTGGCGAAGTATTGCCATTCACTTCAACCGAGATTGCCGATGAGGAAAGATGTGATCACGATCGTTTCGGGCCTGCCGCGTTCCGGTACCTCGATGATGATGATGATGCTCGAAGCCGGAGGATTGCCGGTGCTGGCGGATCACCAGCGCACCGCGGATGAAGACAATCCCAAAGGCTACTATGAATTCGAGCGCGTCAAGCAAATCAAAACCGACAAAGCCTGGCTGCCGGAGGCCAAGGGCAAAGTCGTGAAAATGATCTCCGAGCTGCTGCAACATCTGCCGCCGGACTATCAATATCGCGTCATTTTCATGCGCCGCAAATTGGAGGAAACGCTGGCATCGCAAAGGCAAATGCTCCAGCGCCGTGGTGAGCCCACGGACGCCATCAGCGACGACGAAATGGCCGCGCTCTTCCGCAAGCATCTGTTCAAGCTCGAAACCTGGCTGGCCATCCAGCCCAATTTCAAGGTCTTGGATATTCAATACCGTGAAGTGATGTCGAATCCGCACACCCAGGCGGCCAGGATCAATGGCTTCCTGGACAACGCACTGGCGGTGGAGCGCATGGTGCAGGTGGTGGATAAGAATCTCTATAGACAACGCACATAATTTTTTAACTCATGGAAAGGTTCGTCAGAATGAATTCGAACAAAGGTTGCACGATTTGGATGACGGGTTTATCCGGCGCCGGCAAAAGCACCATTACCGGCGAGTTGGTTCCGATGTTGCGAGCGCGCGGCTGCAAAGTCGAAGTGCTGGATGGCGATGTCGTCCGCACAAATCTCAGCAAAGGTCTGGGTTTCTCCAAGGAAGATCGCGACATCAACATTCGCCGCATCGGCTTCGTTTGCCATTTGCTGGCGCGCAACGGCGTCTTTGTGATTTCAGCGGCGATTTCGCCCTATCGCAACCTGCGCGACGAAAATCGTGCGTTGATCAAGGATTTTGTCGAGGTCTACGTCAAGGCCTCTTTGGAAGCATGCATTCAGCGCGACGTCAAAGGCCTTTACAAAAAAGCCCTGGCCGGCGAGATCAAAGAATTTACCGGCGTCAGTGATCCCTATGAACCGCCGGAAAATCCTGAAGTCATATGTGAAACGGAAAACGAAACGCCCGCAGAGTCCGCGGAGAAAATCGTGCGCACGCTGGAAAAGCTCGGTTATTTTCCGGCAGACGGCGCGAATGGCCACGGCGCCTTGACCACCACGGAAGAGGCAAAGTTGCAGCAACGCCTGCATGATCTGGGATATGTATGAGCGGGGTGGATTTGCAGAGCACGCACGCATCTGCTGCGCAGCGCACGCGTCCCAGTCTAACGGCACGTCTGCGGCGCCGTCTGCGTATGGCCGTCGCCACGCAGCGTGTCTTCGTAGCTCCGCCCCCGAAAACGCGCATGGAGGTGCCGATTTTCATCATCGGTGTGCATCGTTCCGGCACGACTCTGCTGCGCTTGGTGTTAGACAGCCATTCGCGCATCGCCGTGCCGCGGGAGTCCGTGTTTCTGCTGCCGCTCAGCGGCATGCTGCGCGAAGAGGCCGCTTTGCATGGCCTGGCGGCTCTGGGATTCGAACCCGAGCATGTGTTCATCAAGCTGCGCGAATTCAGCGACTACTTTTTTGACGCTTACGCGGCGGCACGCGGCAAGCCGCGCTGGGCGGACAAAAGCCCGCAGTACGTCGATTGCCTGGATTTCATTGAACGGCTCTATGGCCCGGCGTGCAAATATCTTTTCATCTACCGTCACGGTTTGGACGTGGCAAACTCCATCGGGCCGCGGCGGAATATCAGACTCGCGCGACCGCACAAGGAAGCGTGCGGCGATCCCTACGCCGGTGCCGCACGCTATTGGGCGGTGCAATGCCGCAAGATGCTCGCCTTCGAGCACACGCATCGCGCGCGTGTCTTTGCCTTCAAATACGAAGAATTCGTGCAAGCGCCGGAGCAAACCGGCAAACAGATTTTCGCGTTTTTAGGCGAACCGTGGGAGCCACAGGTGCTGGAGTATTACAAACACGAACACGACGTCGGCGGCCTCGAAGATCCGATCGCTTCCGCCAGCAAAGGATTTCGGCCCAGCATGAAAAATTATCTCCAGCTTCCGGCCGCGACGCTGGAAAGTATGAAGCGCGAAGCAGGGGAGATGCTAGAGAGATTGGGTTATCATGTTTAGCCGGTCCATTTCTTGACGGCGCCATCATCATGTTCAATTTTTTGAAAAACAAAAAATCCGGAAAAGTCTTTGTCATCTCGATTGATGGCGTGCCCTATGATTTCATGAAAACTCACATGGAGAGGGGGCATTTCCCCAACTTTAAAAAGCTGGTGGACAACGGCTCGTTTCGCCGGATGAATTCCGTGCAGCCGTGCATTTCGTCGGTGGCGTGGTCGAGTTATATGACCGGCAAAAATCCGGCGAAGCACAATATCTTTGGATTCGTCGACAAAAAACCGGGTAGCTTCGAAATCTTCGTGCCGACTTCAGCCAACATGAAGAGCGACACGATTTGGGAAATCATGAGCCGAGCGGGCAAGCGCGTGTTCGTGATGAACGTGCCGGTGACTTATCCGCCCCGGAAAGTCAACGGCATCATGGTGGGATGTTTTCTCTGCACGCAAATCGAAAAGGTGGCGTATCCCGCGCACGTGTCGCAGGAATTGAAGCAGATGGGCTACAAAATCGACGCCGAGGCTGCGCTCGCGCGCCAAGACTTGGATAAGTTTTTGGAAGAGTGCAACACGGCGTTGACCAAGCGGGTTGAAGCCATGTTTCACTACCTGGCCAGAGAAGCATGGGATTTCTTTCAATGCCACCTCATGGAAACGGATCGCATGAACCACTTTTTCTGGGAACACATGGAAAAGGACGATCCGAAATATGCCAAGGCTTTCTACGATTTTTACCAGCGCGTCGACGAAGTGCTCGGCGAAGTCGAAAGGAAAATCGGCCCGGACGCCGATTTCATCGTGCTTTCCGATCACGGGTTTTGCACGATCCAAAAGGAAATCTTTTTGAATTGGTATTTGGTTGAAGCCGGCTTGCTGAAGTTCAAAAATTCTCCGCCCCAAACGCTGGCCGATATGCACGCGGAATCTTTGGGCTATAGCTTGATACCAGGCCGGGTATTCGTCAATCTCCAGGGTCGCGAGCCGGCCGGCTCGGATTTGCCGGAACATTATGAAGCTGCGCGGGAAAAACTTTCCGCGGCTTTGCTGGAGTTCAAGGACAGCGAAACCGGCGCGCCGATTATTCGCCAAGTGCTCAAGCGCGAGAACATCTACTCCGGCCAGAACTTCGAATGCGCAGCGGATTTGATCGCCGTGCCGCACGATGGCTATGATTTGAAAGGCGACATCCGCAAAGAAGTGCCGGGCGAAAAAAGCGCGCTGGTGGGCATGCACACGTTCGAAGACTCACTGTTGTTCATTCGTCATCATGAGATCAAGCGGCCGCACAACGAGCTGTGGATCGGCGACCTCGCGCCCACGATTTTGAAGATGATGAACGTGCCGGTGCCGCAGGATATGGATGGTGTGGCGCTGATATAATTGATATTTATAATTGTCATTCCGCAGGAATCTTGTGACGCAACGAGTACTGCGTACATTTCTACAAAGATTCTGGCTGAGAATGTGCGGGACATAGACAGGATGTTTTCTCGTTCCCAAACTATGCTTGGGAACGAGAAAAAGCTTGGAACTATTGCCACTGGCCAAGGCACGCTAACGTGGTATGGTAAAAGGAGACAATGGGGAAAATCAATTTCCTGGCCCCGTTTCGCAAAGCTCATGAATGATCATTGCTATCCATTGGAATAAGCTTCAAGCTTGCGATTTCGGCGGATAACCCGTTTTCCGGCGGAGCCGGGAACGAGAGCAGGGTGGTGCGCCTAAAGGCGCTGCGACGAAACACCAAAGGAGACTTCAGGATGAAATTGCTCGTCACCGGCGGCGCCGGTTACGTCGGCACCGTATTGATTCCACGTTTGTTGTCCGCCGGGCATCACGTGCGCGTGTTGGATTGCTTGATGTACGGCGGCCAGGCCCTTCTCCCTTTTTTCAGCGATCCGCGCTTCGAATTCATCAAAGGCAATATCTTGGATGAAAACGCCGTGCGCCAGGCGGTGAAGGGCGTCGACGCCATCATCCATTTGGCAGCGATCGTCGGTTATCCTGCGTGCAAAAAAAACGAGCAGCTCGCGCACGACGTCAATTACATCGGCACCAAGATTGTCGAGAAAAACCGTGATCGCAGCCAGGTGCTCGTTTATGCCTCGACCGGCTCCAACTACGGCGCGGTGGTGGGACAAATGTGCACGGAGGAAACACCACTCAATCCGCTTACCATTTACGGCACGACCAAAACGCAGGCCGAACAGCATCTGCTGAATTCACCCCACACCATCTGCTATCGCTACGCCACCGCCTTCGGCGTGTCGGCGCGCATGCGCCTCGACTTACTTATCAATGACTTCGTGTACCAAGCCGTGAAAGCGCGGAATCTGATCGTGTACGAGCGCTCGTTCAAGCGCACGTTTATTCACGTCATCGACATGGCACGCAGCTTTATGTTCGCGCTGGAGAATGCCGCGGGCATGACCGGCAACGTCTACAACGTTGGGTCCGAGCACATGAATTACAGCAAGGAAGACGTCGCCAATCTGTTGCAGCAGAAATTCGACTTCTATTTGCATTATGCGGACGTTGGCAAGGACGAAGATCAGCGCAATTACGAAGTATCGTACGCCAAGATCAATGCGCTGGGCTATCATACTACGGTATCCATCGAAGCGGGCATTGATGAGCTGATCAAAGCTTATCAAGTCGTCGATGTGAAGAATCCTTACGCGAACGTGTGATGGCGCACCTGGCTTTCGACACGCTTCCGCCTCGCGCCAATGGCAAGGTGGAAAACTGGCGCGGGGAAGGATTCAAAGTCTCCGCGAAGCCGGGGGAAGTGCCGCCGGAAAAAATCGAGGTGATATACCTGCTCGGTTGCGGCCGCAGCGGCTCGACGTTGCTCGATCTCGTGCTCGGCGCGCATCCGCGCGTGGCGAGCGTAGGCGAGGTTTGGTACCACAGCCGCTGGGTGAAAAACAATTTTGAATGCACGTGTGGCGCGCCTTTCGCTTCCTGCGGTTTCTGGCAGGCAGTGGCCGCGAAGCTGCGCGCCTGCGAAGGTGAAACCTTGGTGGCGCCAGTGCAAAACCGCCGGGCGAAAGCCGGAGCTTTTTTGCGCTTGCTGCGCAGCAAAAAACTGCCCTCGCGCAAACAAGCACAAGGTTACGCGCTGGCGACGCAGCGCTTGTTCAAAGCCGTACAAGAGGTTGCGAACAAGCCTGTGATCTTGGATTCATCGAAGAATCCCATGCGCTTGCTCTATCTTTGCGCTTCGGGGTTTTTCAATGTCAAAGTCATTCATCTCATTCGCGACGGCCGCGCGTATCTCAATTCCACCCGCCGCCCGGTCGGCATGCCGGCACAAGGCGGAGCCACAGCACCGGCGCAAAGTGCGTGGCGCGCGACGTGGCGCTGGCTGCTGACCAACGCACTCAGCACTTTGCTCTGCTCGCGCTTGCCCCAGACCAGCTGGTGCACGATCAAATATGAAGATTTTGCCAACGAATCCGCGGCGGTCACGCAGCGCTTGTGCGAGTTTTTGAATCTGAATTTTGCCCCGGAATTGCTGGCAGGCGACAAGCCGGTGGCGCACAATATTTCCGGCAGCCGCTGGCGTTTTCAAACCGGTGGCGCGATTCGTCTGGATGAAAAATGGCGCACGGAGCTTCCCGCCGGCCGGCGTTTGACCTTCACCCTGCTGGCGGGCTGGTTGAATCGCAGATATGGTTATCGTTCATGAGCTTCTGGAAAAATAAACGCGTGCTGGTGACCGGTGGCGCCGGCTTTCTCGGCAGCCATATCACTGCCCGCTTGCAGCACGCCGGCTGCGAGGTCATCGTTCCTCGCAAGCAACAATTCGATTTCATCATGCTGGAGGCGGCGGAGAAGTGTTTCAACACGTTCAAGCCGCAGATCGTGATTCATTGTGCGGCCTATTACGGTGGGATTTGGATCAACCAGCTTTATCCGGCGCGCATTTATTACGAGAATTTGTTGATGGGCGCGAACGTCATGGAAGCGGCGCGCAAGTGCGGTGTGGAAAAAGTCGTGCAAGTGGGCACGGCCTGCTCCTATCCCGGAGATCTGGAAGACGAGTTGGCGGAAGAGGATTTGTGGCGCGGGCTGCCGCATGAAACCGTGGTGAATTATGGCATCACCAAAAAAATCATGAGCATTCAGGGAGCGGCCTATCAGAAGCAGTTTGGCTTGAACAGCATCCATCTCATTCTCACCAACCTCTACGGGCCGCGCGACACGTTCCATCCTGATCGCTCGCATGTGGCCGCGGCGTTGGTGCGAAAATTCGTCGAAGCCAAGAGGCAAAATGCCGCCAGCGTCGAGGTGTGGGGTACCGGCAAGCCGGTACGCGAGTTTCTTTATGTCGATGATTGTGCCGAAGGCATTTTACTGGCAGCAGAAAGATATCACGATCTGGCGCCGATGAATATCGGCACGGGCGTGGGCACCAGCATTCGCGAGCTGGCGGAAGCCATGCAAGAGGCCAGTGGTTATCGCGGCGAGATCCGCTGGAACAGCGCTAAGCCTGACGGCCAATACAAAAAAGTGCTGGCCGTCGAGAAGATGAAGAGCGTGCTGAACTGGCAACCACCGACTTCGCTGCGCGAGGGACTGGCGAAGACGATCACCTGGTACGAAGCCAACAAGGCCGAAGCGGATGCACGGCTTTAGTGCTCTGGCAGTTTTCCATGTGCACGTTTCAGCCCTGTCATCCCGAAACCTCGGGAGGACATTCCTGGTGGTGGCGTTCACTTAAAGTTGTAGTGCTAGCCAACTCTGAAAGAAACTGTGCTGATGACAGAAGCTTCGCCAGCGAAACCTGTTGCTGCCAATATCACCAACGCCAATGGCCACATGAAAAACGCGGCCCTGGCCAAGAGCGGCGGGGCCGTTTTCATCAGCACGATGATCGGCAGGTGGTTGAATTTCGCCGCGCAAGCCCTGCTCTCAAACACGCTGGGCCTGGCCGCATTCGGCGCCTTCACCCTCGGGCAGGCGATTTTGAGTTTTCTGACGGCGTTCAGCCAGGCCGGTTTGCACCAGGCTACGGCGCGCTATCTGGCAATGGGGCGGGCGCAACAGCGGCCCGAAATCGTGCGCGGCGTAATGCACTTCGCGCTGCCTCGCGTGGTCTGCATGTCCATGGCGCTCGGGCTCCTGATCATCCTAGTGCGCGAGCCGATGGCAACTGTGATTTTTCAAAAGCCGGAGATGGCGCCGGTCTTGTTTTGGGTGGGAATGGTGGTGCCTTTCCTCAGTGGATTGAATTGGCTCGGTTTTGCTATGCGCGGCTTGCGCGCGGCCACGGCGGAAGCGGTTATGAAAGAAGTCGCACATCCAGCGCTCTTTCTAGTGTTGTGCGCGTGCGCTTTTCTGGTGAGCACGCCGACATTGCAGAATGCTTGGTTGGCGTTTTGGGGCAGCACGGTGGTGGCCTCGTGTTATGGCGGCATGCGCGTCTATCGTTCTTTTAAATCCGTCCCGCACGTTGCGCCCGATCATGCTCTGGGCAGGGAAATCCGGCGCTTTGCCCTTCCCATCTGGTTCAATCGTTTGCTCGTGACCTTGATGAATCAAGGCGACCGGATGCTGCTCGGCGCGTTCAGCCAAATGGCGCAGGTCGGCTTGTATCACGCGGCCCAACGCCTGGCCGCATTTCAAACCATGGCCATGGGTTCTTTCGTGCCCATGTTCAGTACCGCCATCGCCGAAGCTTTCGCGCGTAACGACCGCCCCACCATCGTGCACCATTATCGCACCGTGGTACGCTGGTCGATGCTGGCGACGTTGCCCGTCTGTTTGGTGTGCGTCTCATTCGGCCGTGAGCTGCTGCAGATTTTCGGCAAGGAATTCGATTCTGCGCTGCCGGTTTTGATGCTGGTCACTGCTGCTTCTTTCATCGATGCCGCCGTCGGCCCGGCAGGCCAGTTTCTGCAGATGATCGGGCGCGAGCGCGCGGGCCTGGCTTTGGTGATTGCCGCCGCCTTGCTGACGGTGGGCTTGAATTTCATTCTCATTCCGACATGGGGCGCGGTGGGTGCGGCCTGCGGAACCGGGGCCGGAGTGATCGTGCTCAATCTAGGCAGATTGATCACCTTGCGGCATTTTCTCGGTGTGCTTCCTTACACATGGGTGACGGGGAAGCTGCTTTGCGTTGGTGCGCTTGCGGCAATGCTGGCCTGGCTGGCAACGCCATTGGGCATTTTTGTGAAAGGGGGAATTTTATTCGGTGTTTTTACGGCTGGAACTTTGCTTTTCAGTTTGGAGCAGGAAGATCGCGTGATGTTTGTGAAGTGGACGGCCAAGCTAATGAAAAAGTTCTGATTCGGGAACCATAGCGGCGCAAAGAAAGCTTCAGTCGTATTTTGCCATCTACATTGTTACCAGTCTGGAGTTGCATCATGCAGATTCTGGGTATCTCCGCATTTTATCACGATAGCGCGGCCTGTTTGGTGCGCGACGGAGAAATTATCGCTGCGGCGCAGGAAGAAAGATTCACGCGCAAAAAACACGATTTCAGTTTTCCCGCGCACGCCGTTGAGTATTGTTTGAAAGAAGGCCATGTCGGGGCCGCCCAGCTGGACTACGTCGCATTTTATGACAAACCTTTCATAAAATTCGAGCGCTTGCTGACGACCTACCTTGCTTATGCGCCTCGAGGCCTCAAATCTTTCATCATGGCAATGCCGTTGTGGCTCAAGAGCAAGTTATGGATAAAGGAATACCTCAAGAATGAACTTGGTTTCGAAGGCCAGATTATTTTTCCGGAGCACCATGAATCCCACGCGGCTTCAGCTTTCTATCCTTCTCCTTATCAAGAAGCCGCGATCTTGACCATCGATGGCGTAGGCGAATGGTGCACTTCCAGCTATGGAGTTGGTCGTGGCAATGAATTCGAGCTGCTGGCGGAGCTCAAATTTCCGCACTCGCTTGGGCTGCTGTATTCGGCCTTCACCTATTTTACCGGATTCAAGGTCAATTCCGGCGAATATAAAGTCATGGGCCTGGCACCTTATGGCGAGCCAAAATATGTTGATGTCATTCTCAAGGAGTTGATCGATCTCAAAGATGACGGCTCGTTCAAAATGAACATGAAGTATTTCGACTACTGTGCCGGCTTGACCATGACGAACGATCGGTTTGCCGAACTCTTCGGCGGCCAGGCGCGCAAGCCGGAGAGCAAGCTTACACAGCGCGAAATGGATCTGGCCCGCTCGATTCAGGAGGTGACGGAAGAAATCATGTTGCGCATGGCGCGGCACGTTCATCAAGAGACGAAAATGAAATATCTCGTGCTGGCAGGCGGCGTAGCGCTCAACTGCGTTGGCAACGGCCGTATTTTGCGTGAAGGGCCATTTGAAGATATATGGATTCAGCCGGCGGCGGGCGATGCCGGTGGCGCGCTCGGTGCAGCGCTCTACACTTGGTACCGCTATCTCGGCAAACCCCGCCAAACGCGCCAGGATCGCCGCGACTTTCAACGGGGCTCGTATCTAGGCCCGAAGTACGATCCTGAACAGATCGAGGCATTTTTAGAGCCAAGAAAAATTCCTTACCGCAAGCTATCTGACGCAGAGATCCCGGCCACGATTGCGGATTTGCTGGCACAGGAACACGTCATCGGCTGGTTTCAAGGACGCATGGAATTCGGCCCGCGCGCACTCGGAAGCCGCAGCATCATTGGAGACGCCCGCTCACCCAAAATGCAATCGATCATGAACTTGAAGATCAAATTTCGGGAAAGTTTTAGGCCTTTTGCACCTTCGGTTTTGGCGGAACACGTTGCCGATTATTTTCAGCTTGATCGCGAAAGTCCGTACATGCTGTTGGTCGCACCGGTTTTGGAAAAGTGGCGAACGGGGCGGATGCAAAACGGGGAATGGGGTATTGAGAAACTGAAAATGGTCCGTTCCACTCTTCCGGCAGTGACTCATGTGGATTATTCCGCGCGCATTCAAACCGTGCATAAAGAAGATCATCCACTGTACTATGAAATCATTAGAGCGTTTCGTGATAAAACCGGATGCCCGGTAATCATCAACACCTCATTTAATGTTCGTGGCGAGCCTATTGTGTGCACACCAGAAAATGCTTTCACCTGTTTCATGCGCACCCACATGGATTATTTGATCATGGGCAATTATCTGCTCGACAAGAAGGAACAAAAAGCTCTAGAGCACGATGTCGATTGGCAAAAGGAATTTGAGTTGGATTGATGCCGGATGCTTGATGCTCGATCCTCGATGCTGGAGAGTATCGGGCATGCGGCGATAAGTGTGTAACCAATTGTAACCCTGGATTAATGACTCATGGTTCTCGAAGAAATTAAAAGCATCAAAGCCACGACGAAAGAAGCGCGCAAGTTTGGCTTGACGATTGGAGCTTTTCTGCTGGCAATTGCCGGGCTCCTTTTGTGGAAACAAAGGCCAGGCTTTTTGTCTTTGGCATACGCCGGCGCCGGCTTCGCTGCTCTGGGATTGGTGCTTCCCATTCTACTTAAGCCGATTTACAAAGTGTGGATGTCTTTTGCCGTGGTCATGGGGTTCATTATGACACGAGTGATTTTGACGGTTCTTTATATCGGCATGTTTACTCCGATTGCGGTGATCGCAAAACTTTTGGGTAAGGATCTGCTTGGCGAGCGCTGGAACAAAAGCGCTGCAACCTATTGGGTGAAACGACCGGCAACGCCTTTTCAGCCGCGCTCTGCGGAAAATATGTTCTGATATATCAGGAGAATATGATGGGCAAAATCTCGATTATTGGCGAGTTTTGGAGCTTCATGCGCGTGCGCAAAAAATGGTGGCTGGCACCGATCATGTTCGTTCTGCTCATGCTGGGCTTGTTGATCGTGCTGACTCAAGGCTCGGCGTTGGCGCCGTTTATTTATACACTTTTCTAAATGGCATGTGCTCGTTGCCAACAAATCATGAATCATGACGAAAACCCCCGCCGCGTTTTCTGCCTCGGCCTCGATGGCGGAACGTGGTCCATTCTGCAGCCTTTGATGCAGGCCGGCCATATGCCTCAGCTGGCCGCTTTGGCGGAAGCGGGCTGCAGCGGCGTGATGCATTCCACCATTCCGCCGATTACGCCCGCGGCGTGGAGCACTTTCATGACCGGTTGCAATCCCGGCAAGCACGGCATATTTGATTTTCAAGGCTACGATCGCCAAACCCAGAGCGCGTTTTACGTGAATGCCACTTCCCTGCGCGTGCCCACACTTTGGCAGTTGCTGAGCCAGCACGGTAAGCGGGTGGCGGTGGTGGATTTGCCCGTGACTTATCCGCCGCCGGCGGTCAACGGCGTGCTCGTCAGCGGCCTAATGACGCCCGGCCGGGATACGGTTTTCACCCACCCGCGCGAATTGCTCGGCGAAGTCGAGCGGCATCTCGGTGAAAAATGGCTTTTGCTCAAGGAGGAGGAGGAGGATTCGCATGTACATGCCAAAGTCAACGAATTCTTGCGGCTGATGCGGCGTTTTCTGGATACGCGCGTGGAGACGATGCTGTATCTGCTCGAGAAAGAAAAGTGGGATTTCAGCCTTCTGCAACTGCAGTGCGTGGATTTCCTGCAGCATCCCTTGTGGAAATATCTGGATGCCTCTCATCCTGCTTTTCTTCCGGATTTGCACGCCGAAGTCATACGCCATTTTTTTGCGCCGCTGGACGAAAGCCTGGGCCGTCTGTTCGCCAAAGTGCGCGCAGTCTTGGGTGAAGATGCGTTGATCCTTATTCTTTCGGATCACGGTTTTCAGCGTCATGCCAAACGTGCCGAGCTGAATCACTGGTTGTACGCTCACAGTTTCCTGACCCCGGCGAAAATGAAAAGGACCTCCTGGAGGCGCTGGGTCGAGCTCGTGCGCAAGCTGGATATGTGGAAGCTGCGCGGCCACATGCTCACCAAAACGCAACGCCATGCGTTGGGCCGAGCCGTGCGCGCCGGGCGTATCGATGAACAGCGCTCGCGTTACTTCGCCGTCAGCGCTTTTTGGGGCTATCTCTATGCCGGTCCGCATGCCGCCGCGCAGGATTTCGCGGAATTGGAAAAGGCCTTGCGGGCATGGAAAGATCCTGAAAACGGGATGCCCGTCGTGCGGCAGATCCATCGCCGTGAGCAATGCTATCACGGTGAGGCCTGCGAGCGCATGCCCGACGTCGTGGTCGAGCCCACGCCCGGCTACACGTTTGCTTCCAAAACCTATTTCCAAGATCGCCTTTGGTTGCACCCGGTCGCGGAAAATGATTTTCATACCGGCACGCACGCGAGTGAAGGCATTTTCGTCGTGAATGGTGCCGGCGTGCAACGGTCGGAATTGTGTCAAGGGCCGGAAGCCGGTTTGCAAGACGTGATGCCCACGCTGTTGCATTGGATGGGGCTGCCGGTGCCGGAATACTGCGACGGCCGCGTCGCCAGCGCATGGTTCAAGGCCGGCTTCTCGAAAAAAATTACATACGACGGCGCTGCCACTGCGGTGCCCGAAGAAGTGCGGCTTTCCACCGAAGAACAAAATGAGATCGAGCGCCGCCTGCAAATGTTGGGATATGTGTGAGCGCAATGAAAATTGGTCTTCATCACTTCCGCTTGAACACGGGGAGTGCACGCAAAGCAGCATGGCACAGCATCTTCATTAATTGCCATACCTTCAGTGGTGTCATCCCGCCGTTGCGGGATCTTGGTTGAATCAAGCACTGTGCTTATGCTGCACAAGATTCATACTGTGTGAAAACGCTTGGTTTCAACGCCGGCTGAGCTGGTCGAAGCCGGATTATTGAGCTTAGCACCCTTCGACAAGCTCCCTTCGACAAGCTCAGGGTGCGGCATTCTCAAGTTTTCACACAGGCTGATTCCTTCTGAATGACATAGTCAAGTGGTTGCATGAATTCAGATGACAGCGTACTACTCACTTTGCCAGAAACGGTACCAATAATTTATGCACGCACCACAACGTTGGGAAGGCTTTGAAATTCTCGCCTGCCCGGAGACCAAGCAAAAAGTCGTTTCCCATCCGCTGAAAGAAGCGGAGCGCATGCTGCCGGGCGGAGCTCATTTCGCCCCTCGCGCTTCTGCGGGAGCAAAACCTTTCGGCTCAACTCCCTTGGTGCTCCTGCGTGAAGACCGCATGTGCGCATATCCCATCGTTGAAGGTATTCCCATCCTTATGGTACCCGAGAGGTTGACCGCTGCTGCAGAGCCTGGCAGTTTTGATTTGTCGGATCCGAAGTATGCCGAGGCTTACGAGGAAATGACGCATTACAACGAGGTGGCCACGCGTGAGGTCGAGAACATAAAAGTCTCACAGACTTACAAATGTGTCGAGCCGGTGATGCACGCTTCCGCGCAGGAGCTTGCCTCGTTTCCCCATCCACGCCACGTTTGGTTGGACGCAACCTATGATTGTGCGGCGCAATGGGATGCCTATGCGCACGTTGCGCCCATGCCGGGCAAGCGTGTCCTGCAGCTTGGGGGAAAAGGCATACACGCCGCCAAGTTCCTGCTCGCGGGCGCGGCAGAAGCCTGGGTGGCGACACCGATGCTGGGTGAAGCACAGTGCGCGCTTGCTTTGGCGCGGGCAGCGGGCCTGGGGAATCGCCTGCGCAGCGTTGTCGCTGTTGCTGAAGAGCTCCCCTTTACCGCCGAATCGTTCGATGTCGTGTATTCCGGCTCATGCATGCATCACACCGTCACGGCGCTGGCGTTTCCGGAGATAGTACGGGTCTTGCGGGCCGGCGGAAAATTCGGAGCATTGGATCCATGGCGCACGCCCTTGTGGAGGATCGGCACGAAAGTTTTTGGCAAGCGCGAAAAAAACGTTTATTGCCGGCCCATGACCGAGGTGCGCGTCCAGCCGCTGCGCCAATCTTTCCGTCGCGCCCAGGTCGTGCATCATGGCGCCTTGACGCGTTATCCTTTGCTGGCGCTCTCGAAGCTGGGGATTGCAAGTCGAATGTCAACGGTCTGGTGGCTCAACCACCTGGATGATTCATTTTCTTCTGCCGTTCCAGGGCTGCGTGGCTTGGGCAGCAGTGTGGCTTTGCTGGGAGAAAAATAAGCAGCATGGCAAACCAAAGCAGCAACATTCCGGCGGCGGTGATGAATGAAACGGTTGTGCAAAGGCCGGCGGTTTCCGCACCACTGCGCCCGCCGCAAGAGCACGTCCGGGCGGCGATACTGGCACTACACCAATGGGGTGGCGTCGCTTATTATGGCTGTTTGCTGGCGAATGCCATCGGCCAGTGTTTGCCTACTCTGGTGATCATTTCAAAAGACATGGAAGGGTTTCGATTTGATCCGCGGTTGAAAGTGGAAATCATCGAGAAGGACAAAATTGGCCCAATGCCCAATCCGCTGGCTTACCGCCGTATCCTTCGTCTGGTGAAGCATGACAATCCGGATTTGGTGCACGACACCTCCGGCAATGCATGCAAATGGAGCGCCGGACTCTGGCCGCTCCTGCGGCGCCGCTGGCCGTTGATGATCACCGAGCACGACCCGCGGCCACATGCAGGGATGGGGAGTGCCTTCGCCACTTTGACCAGGCATATTGCCTGGCGCTGCGCCGATCATCTCATCGTCCATGGAGAGAAATGCCGGCAAACCCTGCTCGACGCCGGAATACAAAAGGACAGGATATCGACCAATCGGCACGGCATTTTCTCGATCTACGATCAAAGACGCCATACTTCGGTTACGGAGGAGGAGAATAGCATTTTGTTCTTTGGTGAATTGCGCCCGAACAAGGGCATTTATCGCCTTTCCGCCATCGTGCGAAAGGTGCACGCGCTATTCCCGGCGGCAAGATTTATCGTGGCGGGCAAGAGAACAAAGCTGCCTGCCAGGAGGGAAGCTGAAAAGGTCCGATCGGCCGTGGAACTGCTGAAATCGACGCCGGGCGTGGAGGTTCATGAGCGCTATGTTGGCGACGACGAAGTCGAGTATTTCCTGCGACGGAGCGCATTGGTTATTTTGCCTTACGAGGAAGCGAGCCAGAGTGGGGTCATTCCGCTCGCCTACGCCTTTGGCAAGCCCGTTGTCGCCTTTGAGGTGGGCGATCTTGGTGAAAGCATCGTGGAGGGAGAAACCGGCGTTTTGGTTCACGCCGGCGATGACGACGCGTTCGCCCGGGAAATCGTTGGCCTCTTGGCAAATGACGCCAAGCGCCGTGCCATGGGCCGCGAAGCTTATGCCTGGGCGCAGACCGAGCTTTCATGGGAGACGATTGCGCGACGCACGATACATGATTATCACCAGCTCCTGTCCCGTTTGCACACTGAAAGAGCACATGGAAAAGAAGTTTGATACGACGCTTTTGCTGCTTTTTTTCGCCACGCTCATGGCGCCGCTTTCGACGGAAGTCGTGGGCGAAGCCAAGATCTATTTGTTCGATTTTCCGCTGGCAGCAATGTATGTAACGTTTTTCACCCGCGTTTGTATGCGCCGCATGCGCGTGCGCTTCGAGTTTTTTGATCTGCTGTTTTTGCTGTTCTTCATTTGGATCAGCATTTGTGCTTTTCACGGCAAGAACTTCGCCGCCAGCCTGGAGTGGCTTCTGTATTGGGTGCGCGCGTATCTCATCATTTTTTACATGCGCCATCATGTCGGCGTGTGGATTTCTGAGCGGTTGTTCTTTACGGCCATCGGATTCTGTTTGGTGCTGGAGCCGGTGCTGGCGGTGATACAGACCATCACGCAATCCAGCGTGGGCGTGGTGCAGCAATATTTCGGAGTCTTGAAAACGCATCAATCCAACTGGAATTTCGAGGGCGAGGTGGTCACGCGGGCGCAAGGAACGTTCGTGCACACCAATTTTCTCGCCAACTGGCTGATCATGTTGATGCCCTTTGTGCAGGCGAATTGGACCAATCACCGGCAAAAACTGCGCAATTCCTACGCGCTCTGGTGGCTTTTCTGTCTGCTCGCATTGATTCTGACGTTGTCGCGCGCGAGCTGGATGGCCTTTGCGATCGGGTTCGTCACCTTGCTGTTTGCCGAGTCGCGCTACCGCACGACCTCCATGCGCAAACGCAAATGGGCGGCTTACCTGCTCGCGCCGGTGGTGCTGGTTGCCCTGGCCTTCACCTTCTTCGAAGAGAGAAGCGAGCTTATTGGCAGAGCCGCCTGGGCGCGCACCATACGTATTTTTGACGATCACAGCTCAAACCTGCGCTCCGATTTGACGGACGCCGCTTTTGTCGTGTTGCAGAAGCATCCGTACCTGGGCGTGGGGATGGGTAATTCGAATGAAATCATTCACGCGAGCAATACGTTCATTCCGGACCGCTTTCAGGCCACCGTGCACAACATCTATTTGATCGTAGCCACGGAAAATGGCTTGTTTGGCGCATTTTTGTTCGTGCTGCTGCTGTGGTGGCCGTTGCGGCAGATTGTGCGCGTCTTGCGCGCGGGAGGTGCGGAAAAGTTCCGCGTGAGCGGCAATTTCGCCATTGCCTTCCTGGCCTGCTTCACGAGCTTGTATTTTGCGATGTTCTGGTACGTCGGCATGTTTCACGAATCCGAGTTTCCGTTGATTATGACGTTGATCGGCGCGGCCCTGGGACTGAGCCGCACGATGATGCGCCGTTTGCAGCCCGCAAAGGCCACGGCGCCGGCGCGTGATGAGATTTCCCCGCTCGCCGCCCCGCTCCGCTCAGGGCAACGGCCTGATCTCGTTCCAGTGCGCTACTCCCAGACGGCGAGCTCGACGCGGGAATAAGACACACAATTCAACTGTGCCTCCACGAGTGCAACTTGTGGACGAGCAGAAATGCTGGCTTGAGAGACAATATGGCATGGTCATTTGAAATGGAGTCTTCGACTCCGCACCTCAGCGATGCGCCTCCGGTATCTACCCCCGGAGTACAACAACGCGGCGCTGCAAATCTGCGGCGTCCGATCTTTATCGTGGGCAGCGGCCGTTCCGGCACGACCATTCTTTATCACATGCTGTGCGGCCATCCGGAGTTGTCGTGGTTTTCGAATTACAATCAAAGATGGCCGGCATCTTTCCCTCTGGCCGCGCTCTCGCGTTTCTACCGCTACACCGCCTTGAAATCCTGGCGTGGCAAAGGCCTGCCCATGCCCTCGGAAGCATATGCCGTGTGGGATTGGATCCGGCCCGTGCACGACAGCCCCTGCGATCCGCCTCTGCAGGAAAGCGATGTTACACCGGCGGAGCGCGCGCGCGCGCGCCTCGCCGTGCAACGCGCTATGTTTTATCAGCGCAAGACGCGCTTTCTCAACAAAAACACGCGCAATACCCGGCGCCTGCGTTATTTGAATGAATTGTTCGGCGACGCTTTGTTCATTCACGTCATTCGAGATCCGCGTGCGGCGATCGCGTCGTTCTTGCATGTGCCGTGGTGGCCGGATTTGCGCGTGTGGTGTGCGGGGAATCTCACGCCCAAGCAATGGGCAGCGCAAGGCGGCGATCCCGTGCTCCTGGCGGCGGAGCTATGGCGCGCGGAAGTGCAGCAAGCTTTGGCAGCAGGAGCCATGCTGGGCGAGCAGCGATATTTGGAAGTGCGTTACGAAGAATTCATGCAGACACCGGACCGGGTTTTGGCACGCATGTTGGAATTTTGCGGGTTGCCGTGGACGAACAGTTTTAATCGTTTCCTCGATAGCTTCAAGCTCGAGAACCGCAATTTCAAATTCAAAAAACAATTCAGCGCGACGCAAATGAAGCACATCGAAAATATGGTGGCCGGACTGGCGGAGCAATTACAGTATGATCTGGGGTGAAAGGGCACCCGTGCGAGCCGGAAGCCCAGAATTCAAAACTCAAAATTCAAAGCACAAAATCCGAATGTTGCTTTGAATTTTGAGCTTAGGGCTTTGAGTTTTTTTCACACTATGCCTCGGAGGGCTTTTGACCAGGAACGAATGTGCAATGGATATGGCAGAGCCACAGACATCTGAGGCCGGCGTGCAGAAACAGCCCCGTATTCTGTTTTACACTTCCAGCTTTTCCGGCCAGAGCGGCGCGACACATTGCATGGTGCGCACCGCGCAGGCCCTGGCGCGTTTGAACGGCAAACAGATTTTTCTCGCACTGCCGGCGCGCGATCGCGGCGAGATGGAAAAATTTTCCACCGCACGCGCGGCTTTGGCCGGCGTTCATTTTGCTGCCAGCGCTTACAAGCTGTCGAAACGGCGCAATCCTTATTATTACGCGAAGTACCTGTATGACAGCGCACACGGCATCGCCGCGCTGTATCGGTGGTTGCGCCGGCATCCGGTGGACCTCGTGCACGCCAATGATTTGCTCGATTTTCACGGCGCGATTGCCGGCTGGCTGGCGGGATGCAAAGTCGTCTGGCATCTGCGCACGGTGCGGCCGCGGCTTGCCGTCAGCCCTTTTCTTTGGCTGATGCGTACACTGGCGGCGCGCATTTTGGCGGTGTCGCAAGCCACCGCGCGCAAAATGTTGGGTCCCGCCCAGCAAAAAGTCGCCGTGGTTTATGACAGTCCGCCGGATCCGGAGATTTTTGACCCGGAAAAATATCCACCGGCGGCGCGGGGGGCGCTGCGCGCTTCCTTGGGCATTCAAGAAAACGAATGTGTGGTCGGCATGGTGGGCAAGCTCGTGCGCTTGAAAGGCCATGAGTTCTTTTTGCGCGCCTGTGCCCGGCTATTGGAAACGCAGCCGCAGTGCAAGTTTATGATCGTCGGCGGGCTGGTGCCGGGCCATGAGCCCTATGCACGATTCATCAAAAAATTGGCTGGCGAGCTGGGTTTGTCTCCGCGCCTGATCATGACCGGGTTTCGTTCTGATGTACCGGCCTTAATTGCGATCTTCGAAGTGATGTTGCAGTTGGCAGTTTTTGACGATCCGTTTCCCGGCGTGGTGTTGCAAGGCATGGCCATGGAAAAAACCGTGGTCGCAAGCGGTCGCGGCGGAGTGGTGGAGCAAATTGACGACGGGGTTACGGGCATTTTGGTGGATCCGCGTGATTCCGCGAGTATCGCGCGGCGCCTGGGCGAGTTATTGCAGGATGCGCCCGAACGCCGGCGCATGGGCGTCGCAGCGCGCCAGGCGGTTTATCGCAAGTTTCGGGACGACGCGATTGCCATCAATGAAATCTACGATTCGCTCCTGCATGGAGCCAAGGAAAAATTCCGACATGAATGATCCCACGGCGTTGAAGATCATGGTCGTCGGCCTCGATGGCGCGACCTGGCGCATTCTCGATCCCATGATGCGGGCGGGCAAACTGCCCCATTTGCAGAAGCTCGTGCGCGAAGGCAGCGCCGGCGTGCTGAAATCGCTCGAGCCCATGGTTTCGCCGACGATTTGGACCAGTATCGCTTCGGGGAAATCCCCGGAGAAGCACGGCGTGTGGGATTTCGTCGTGGCCTCGAACAGCGTGCGCTGCAAGCGCATTTGGGATATGGCCGCGGAGCGCGGCTTGCGCGTGGGCTTATGCGGCTACATGGTGACCTGGCCGCCGCCGGCGGTGAACGGCTTTGTGATTCCCGGCTCCTTTTCGCGCGGCGTGGAAACTCATCCCGCCGCGTTGCAAGCTATTCGTGAGTTGGATGTGATGCAGCGCTCCGAGCATAGAAAATCCTGGCGCCGGTTGTCGCAATTGGCGTGGCAGTGCCATCGCCTCGGTGTTCGACTCAGCTCCCTGGCGCAGGCTGCCGTGCTGCTGGCGCGGCTTAAAGCCAGCGAGAATTTTTTATCCAAATTTTTTGCCGCCCGGAGAGTTGGCGCACAGTTTTACACGGAGGTCTTCGCACAACAAGTGCGGCGTTTTCGCCCGCATCTGGCGATGTACGTCAACATGTTGATCGATGCCACTTCACACAATTATTGGAAATTCATGGAGCCGGAGCGTTTCACCAACGTCCGGCCGCAGGAGATTGCCAAATTTCGGCACACGGTGCACGCCGCCTATGAAAGCGCGGATGCCGCCCTGGGTTATATTCTTCGCCACGCCGTGGATGATCGCACGGTCGTGATCGTGCTCTCCGATCATGGTTTCCAATCCGTACCCGAAGCGCAAGGCCGCAAACCCGACCGCACTGTGCGCGTCCTGCCCGAGGTAGTCATGGAGCTTCTGGGCTGGGACGGCGCGAAAGCGCGCACGTTCAACATCCGCGGCGCGACCTATTTTCGTGATCGCGAAGAGAACGCAGAGCGCCTGCGGCAAATGGAAAGCGACTTGCGCGGCATTCACCTGGCCGGTTCGGAGACGCCCATGTTTGAAGTGAACCGCGACCCCTCCGGCAACCTGGAAATTCGCCTGCGCGACGACATCGAGCAAATCGACGATCTCGCGGTGCGCTTGCCGAACCAGCGTATTATCGCCGCGAATAAAATCATCGAAGGCGACACCACGGGCATTTCCGGCGATCATCACCCCGACGGCGTTTTGATTGCCGCCGGTCCGGGGATTCGCCGCGGCCATCGCTTTGACCACGCCAGTGTGCTGGACATCACGCCCACCCTTTTGGCATTGCTTGGTTTGCCCGTGGGCAAAGACATGGAGGGCCGCGTACTGCATGAGATTTTTGAGGAAGAATATTGGGCGGGGCGGGAGGTGCAATTTATTGATACTTGGGAAGACGCCTCCTGGCGATATGAACAAGACGCCGGTGTCGTCACCGAGGAATTGAAAGATCACTTGCGGAGTCTGGGGTATCTTTAACACGAGGTCGTCGTTATGAAGGGGATATTCGACAAACATCTATTTGAGCTGCAGCCAAAACCGCTCACGCTGTTTCATGCGCTAGGGGGATTGCTCTTTATCGGAACCTTGTTGGGACTGTCGTTACACCAGGCGCAAAGCACGGCCGGACTGCAAACGTTTGTGACGCCCAGCACCGTGACCGTGCGCGTGCCGGGAAGCGTACGGGTGTCATTCGTGTTGCAGCATGAGGGCATGGCCCGTGGCGGAGGTTTGAAAATTCGCCTGCCCAAGGGCTTTGAACGGCCGCAAGCAGACAGCCCGGATTTGCCGAATTACGTTGTGGTGCAAACTTCCAAGGTGCAGGCGCCCATGCGCGTTGCCGGCGTCGAACGCGAAGAGGCGCAAGTGCCGTGGCCGCCGGACTACAACGCCTGGGTGCTCACGGTACTGTTAGGGGATTCCGCCTTGGCGCGCGGCGACACCATTCACGTCGTGTTTGGCGCGCACGTCAACGGGCGTGTCACTCCGCCCAATTCCAATTACAGCGACTCGGTACTGGTCGCGTACGATCTGAAGGGCAGTGGCAGCTATCAACTGTTGAGCCCGAGCCCGATCATCACCATCCTGGCGCGCGCGCCGTATCGTCTCGCCGCTTTTTTGCCGAGCACTTTGGCGCCAGGACAACAGGCCCCCCTGCGGCTGGTCGTGCTGGATGAATACAACAATCTCGCGCTGCCTTTCACGGGTACGGTCGAGATTTCTGCGACGGATATTTCCGCCACGTTTCCGGCGCAAGTCGAATTTGCGCCCGAAGACAGCAGCCGCAAAGTGATCGAAGGGGCGTTTAACACGCCGGGTGTGCATGAAGTGCAACTGCGCGTGCTCGATCACGATCCAGATTCGCTTTGGCAGGTGTACGCCAATCCGGTTGAAGTGGTGGCCGATTCCCAGCCGTATCGCGTTTTTTGGGGCGATTTGCACAGCCACTCGCGCTTCAGCTATGACGGCTATGGCAGCGAGCCGTTTGCCAAGGCGCGCGATGTCGCCGCCCTCGATTTTTATGCTTTGACCGAGCACGCTTCCTTCTTCGCCCAGCGCAATGCCGGGCTCACGCCGGTGGAATGGGAGGCGGTCAAGCGCGACGTCATTCGCTTCAATGCGCCGGGAAAATTTGTCACGATTCCGGCCTATGAGTTCAGCGCGAGAGCGCCGTCCGGGCATCATAACATTTATTTCAACGCGCACGATCAGATCATCCCGCAGCTGCCGTTGTTCCGCAACGAAGACTATTTGCAGATTCAAAAAGTCTGGCAAGTGAAGAACGAGTTATTGCCACCGGGTGTGGACATGATCACGGTGCCGCATCACACCGGCATCATCTGGAATGAGTTTGTGGATGTAAGTTCTGCAGTGGTCAGTTTTGGCCCGGGTTATTCGCACCCCCGCTTGCGCCCGCAAATCGAAATCTATTCCAGCCACGGTCTGAGCGAATATTACAGCCCGCAACACCGGCTGTCATATAAATCGCTGAACGCCGCGGGCGTCAAAGGCCTGGCCAATGGCCCGCATTACGCGCAGGACGCCTGGGCCGCCGGCGAGAAATTGGGCGTCATTGCGGCCAGTGACGATCACAGCTCGCGCCCGGGTTTGCCTTACTATGGACTGGCTGCAGTGTATGCCAAAGAATTGACGCGTGAGGCGGTCTTCGAAGCGCTCAAACAGCGCCGCACGTATGCCACCACCGGCCAGCGCATCTTGCTGCGCTTCGATATCGACGGCCATATGATGGGCTCCGTGATCGTGCAAAAGCCGCCGTATTATCCCAAAATCAATGTCGCCGTGCATGGCACCGACGATCTGGATTTTGTCGAAGTGTTGCGCCGGGATTTGCGCGAAGGCGAGTATGCCAATGGCCATCCCACATTCGTCACTTTGTATCGTGAACAGGGCAACGGCAAGCAGGCGGCGTTTCAAGTGGTGGACAGCTCCTATTCCGGCGCCTCGATTTACTATGTTCGGGTGAAGCAGATAAAAGACGTGAGTTATCCGCGCCAATTTATCAGCCGTGAAGTCTGGGCCTGGTCGAGCCCGATTTGGATCGAGGAAACGCCCACGCTGGATACCAGCCTGACCGGAACCGTGCCGCGCCGCCTGGAATTGCCGCCGAATTACCCGAATCCATTCAGAGCCGCGACGACGATGCGCTATTATTTGCCGCAGGCCGGCCGTGTCCGCGCCTCCTTATATAACACGCTCGGGCAGCTTGTGGCAGTGCTGAGCGATGGCGTAAGCAGCGAAGGCTGGCATGATTTCCGGATTACGGGCCGCAATTTATCGCCCGGCCTTTATTTCGTGCGCGTGGAAGCGGCGGGCCAGATTGCCACGCAGAAAATTGTGATGGTGAAGTAGCTCAAGTATGCAAAGAACGATGTCGTCGAGAATAGCCACATTCCGCATGAGCGCCTTCTTGCTTTTCATGAGCGTTATGGCCGCTTTAGCTCTGAGGCTGCGGGCGGATTTTCCACGCGTCCACACCCTCTTGTCGCCGTCCACGACCACTACCCTATTGCCCGGCGCTTATCGCGTGTCCTTCATTATTGATGAAGACGGCATGGCAGCCGGCGGCGGCATCAAAGTTCGCTTTGTGAAAGGATTTGCTCAGCCTCAAACTTCGAATCCCTTTTTTGCCGGATATGTGACCGCGCAAGTTTCCAACCCTGCTGCCGCTATAGCGATCACCCAGATTCTGGAAGACGACCCGGCGATCGCCTGGCCGGTCGATCGCAATGCCTGGGTTTTGACCGCGATGGTTAGCCGGCAGGCGCTGGTGCGCGGCGACACGATTCATATTACTTACGGCGCGAATCCTGTGGGCGGGCTAATGCCGGGGCTCGCCACGGCTTTCACGGATACGGTGCTCGTCGCCTGTGATCTTCAAGGCCAGGGAAATTACCAGGAAATTTTCCCTGCGCCACTGCTCACCATACTTCCGGGCAAACCGCGATGGCTGGCGGCTTATCTGCCCAGCCGCCTGCAAACCGGTGCGCCGGCCAATTTGAAGATCGCTTGCCTCGATGCGCAAGGGAATATCGCAGCCTCCTTTACCGGCGAGGTGAAAGTCAGCAGCACGGATTCTCTCGTTGCAGCTCCACCGCTGGTGGTTTTTGGTCCGGAAGATCGCGGGCATAAAATCGTACCCATTCGGTTTCGCTCTCCCGGCATTCATGAAGTTCGCCTGGCGGTGCTGGGCGCCTCCTGGTCTGAAATGATTTCCAATCCGGTGGAAGTGACGGCGGACAAACCGCAGTACGAGATCTATTGGGGAGACTTGCACAGCCATTCCAGCTTCAGCTTCGATGGCTACGGCAAAGAGCCGTTCGCCGCCGCACGCGATGCCGCGGGCCTGGATTTTTACGCGCTGACCGAGCATGCCTCGTACGGCGCCAAGAACAATTCCGGCCTCACCGCGGCGGAGTGGGAGCACGTCAAGCGCGAGGTCGTGCGCTATCACCAACCCGGGCAGTTCGTCACTATTCCCGCGCTGGAATTCGGCGCCGCGCCGCCTTCCGGCCACCACAATATTTATTTCAACACCCGCGATGAATTAGTGTCGCAATTGCCTTTGCTGCGTGAAGAGGACTATGGGCAAATTCAAAAAGTATGGGCCGATCAAGCGCGCGTTCTGCCGCCCGGCGTTGGCATGCTTACGATTCCTCATCATACCGGCGTGATTTGGGGCCCGGGATCCGGCGGCGAACTCCAGCATGCCGCCGTCAGTTTTGGTCCGGGTTTTTCGCATCCGCAATTGCGGCCTTTGATCGAATTGTTTTCGCAGCACGGTCTCAGCGAATCTTATGAGCCCGCCCACCCGTTGTCTTACAAGTCGCTGCATCCGGAGGAACGGCGCGATCTGATCAATGGCCCGCACTTCGCCCAGGATGCCTGGGCTTTGGGCGAAGAGCTGGGCGTCATCGCCTCGAGCGACGATCATACTTCGCGCCCGGGCCGGGAGAACGTGGGCAGCGTTGCCGTGTATGCCAAGGAATTGACGCGCGACGCCATTTTCGAAGCGCTCAAAAGCCGCCGCACCTATGCCACCACCAGCAAACGCTTGCTGCTGTATTTCGACGTGAACGGAAATTTGATGGGTTCGAAGTTCGCGCTGCCCTCGCAACAGTATCCCAAGCTCACGGTGAAAGTCGCTGGAACACAGGACTTGGACTCCGTGGAAATCTTGCGCTGGGCGGGAAAGTCTGGCACTTATGCAAACGGCCATCCTGTTTTTACTTCGCTCTTTAAGGCGGCCGGGACCGGGCGAAATTTCCATCAGCAACTCATTGATAGCACCTTCGGCAGCGCGGCGCTGTATTATGTCCGTGTCAAGCAAAAGCCCGGCGTCGCCGGCCGGGAAGCTTGGGCTTGGTCGAGTCCGGTTTGGGTTTATCTGGAAGGCGATACCAGCGCGTATGATCAAACCGAGGCGCCGCGCCATTTTGCTTTATCGCCCGGCTATCCCAATCCTTTCAAGTATGAAACCTTCTCGCGCTATTACCTGTCGCGGCCGGACCGGGTCAAAGGCGTATTGTACAATGCACTCGGCCAGCAGGTGAAAGTTTTGTTGAATGAAACGCAAATCGAAGGCTGGCACCATTTCAAGATTTCGGGCCGTGGCTTGCCCCCGGGAGTTTATTTCATGCGCCTGGAAGCCGCGGGAGAGGTGGCGGTGCAAAAAATTCTATTGGAGAGATAGCTGGAAACTTCCAAGCAACCTGTCAGCAGGAATTTGGTGAGGGAATGGCACGACTGGTAGCCGATCACAAGATTCCATCTTAAGTAACCAGACTGTGTAAAAACGCTTGGTTTCAACGCCGGCTGAGCTTGTCGAAGCCGGATTTTTGAGCTTGGCACCCTTCGACAAGCTCAAGGTGCGGCATCCCCAAGTTTTCACACAGGCTCAACATTATTCAACGACGACGGGCACATGCAAAAGTTCTTATTCCTAATGCTGGCGTTGGCGGGAGCGACGCGGGTTTGCAGCCAAAATTATTGGAATCCGGATTCCACGGGTTACAACTATCTCAGCCGCGGCACACAACTGCAAAACTGGGTAGCCTCGGCCGGCACGAAGATCGAAATCGACAGCAGCATCTATCGCACGGCCGGCGGTGCAATCAAATGGACCATTCCGCCCAACAGCGGCACGGTGATGCTGGATTTGCAGCTCATCGATATCGACCTACGCGGTCGCGTGTTGTACACCACCTGCCGCCGCAACAACAATGCCGCAACTATCGTCGCCAATCTTTATATCGGGCCTGGCAAGGGCTTCCGCCTGTATGAGCCAGTGTATTATCACCCCAGCGGAAAACACTTGCCTCCGGAGGCCTGGCACCAGCGCGGCTATTCGCTCTACCTCAATCCATTTGGCGGCGCTGCAGTACAAGATCTCGCGCATGTGCAACGCCTTTCCTTTCGCGCGCTCAATGCCGCGGTCGAACAAGTTTTTTGGATCGACGAAATCAAATATACTCGGCCGCGCGGGCCGGCCGCCGTGATTCATTTCAATCATTATCGCAATACTGCCGACAGCCTGCTCACGCCATGGCTGTTGGCGCAAGGCTACCGCGCCAATATCGATTTTACCTTTGATTTTGCCCTTTATGAGAAGGTAAACGACAGAAATGACTCCGGTATTTGGTCGCGCTATATCGGACTGCCGCGCATTCGCGAGTTGGTTGAGCAACACGCCTGGAGCACGACGCACCACGGCGCTGTTTATCGCTTGCTGACGACTCTCTCTGCCGGCGAACGCATGCAGGTTTATGATTTGTCGCCGTTCGAGCTGGCCGGGTTTACAGCGCCATGGTGTTTTTCAATCCCCAACGATGACATCAACCCCGTCATTTACGCGGAGATTCAGGCGCTCAACCGGTTTTATACCGTGCGGCGGCAGGGGGATAAGCGGCCCAATGAACTGCCCATCGATGAGCCCATGCAATTGCGCTTCTTTCGCCCCACTTCCGCCGGCGCCGGACCAAACGTGGGCGGCACCCCGCGTACGCTCGCTGAAATGAAGGCACAAGTGGACCTCGCTTTTGCGATGAAGGGGCTTCTCATTTTTGATTTTGGTGCGATCGTCACCGCGCCTTCGCCGGCCTATACCGGCAGCGAAGTGACATTGCTCGGTGACGCGCAAGCATTGATCGCCTACGCCGACTCGATGGGTTTCACTTTTCTGACTTTCAAGGAGCTGTGCGCGCCGCAGGCGCAGACTCCCTCCACCGTTTCCATCAATCACGATTATGTCACCGCCGTCAAAGACCAAACCACGGAATTGCCGCTGCTGGCGAACGACCTGGCAGCCGTACCGGACAGCCTGCGCCTGCTCGCGCTTGGTCCGTCGCCACACGCGTCTTTGGCAATCTCTCCGGATCGCCAGCGCGTGCGCTACACGCCCGCTGCCACTTTCATGGGCAGTGATCGTTTTTATTATGTAGCCGGCGGAATAAGCCTGCGAGATACCGCCTGGGTTTTTGTCACCGTCGCGAATAGCCTGGAAGTGAAGGTTGGTCAGGTGCCGGTCACTTTTAGGCTGGAGCAGAATCATCCCAATCCCTTCTCCGCCACAACGATCATCAGTTATGAACTGTTGCAGCCCGCTGCGATCGAGCTTCAGGTGTTTGCCCTCAACGGACAACTGGTCGCAACGTTGGTGAATGAGAATCAGCCGGCCGGGCGCTATCGTTTCAGTTTCGCCGCTCCCCATTTGTCCGCCGGAGTTTATTTTTATCGCCTGCGCTTGAACGGAAGTCCCGTGGCGATGCGCAAAATGATCTATCTGAAAGAGAAACTCTGAATGAAAAATATACTCGACACTATCGCGCGCTGTGCTCTTGCCGGAGCTGCACTGTTGTGGTCCGCCGGGAGTGCGCCTTGCAACGAACGGCCGAACCAGGAGGGTCCGCCGCGCGTCCACCAGCCCCAATTTGAAGTGTTGAACCCCGGCTTCGAGCTGGGATCGGCCTATTGGAAAAAAATTTCCGCCGGCGTGGTGGGCGCCAGCGTGAGTGCAGACACCGTGGCGCCGCAGGCCGGCCGCTGCGCGCTTAAAATCGATTTACAAAAGCGCAGACGCCTGGAGAAAGACGGCGCCTTCCATTTGGTCACACCCTGGCTCACGCTGCAAGGCGGCGGCGAATACTCCTTTTCCATCTATGCCAGAAGCGCGCGGCCAGGCGCCAAAATTACGCTGCGGGTGTTCAATGCCACCTCCAATGAAGGCATGCGCAGCGGCCAGCAGAACATGGCCGGGGACGGCCAGGAGTTTGCGTGCACTGCGGCCTGGACGCATTTCAAGGTCTCCGGAACATTGCCTCCGGCGGAAAAGGACAATTACCGTTTTGTCGTGAAGTTTTCCGAAGCAGTGGTGTATTGGATTGACAGCGCTGAAATCTTGCACCGCCAGCAACCCTGCACTGTCATGCCCGAGATCGAAGCGGCTTTGCAGCCCGGCGAAGAGCTGGTGGTGCGCGCCGATGCCGGCAAAGCCGATGTCACGTTGCTTGCGGCGAATCACTCGGCCCGGCCGCGCAAACTGCGCCTGGCCGTCAAGCAGCGCGCTCGCCTGCACGGCGATGAACGCGCGTTCGATAAGCCATTCGAGATTGCCGCGCACGACGTCTATAGCGCATCCCTTCCCCTCGACTTGCCGCATGCGGACGTTTATGATTTGTCTTGGGCAGTGGTTGATGAAAAGGGCGGCAAGGTGCAAAGCGGCCAGACGCGCGTTGCCGCGGCGAGTTTTGATTTGCCCAAAGCGCCCGCCACTGTGCCGGTTTGGGGCATGCATCTCAATAGCAGAAATCTGGAACTTTGCTTGCCGGTGTTGCGGGCGGCCGGCATTCGCCACGTGCGCAATCTGGCGAATTTGCACTGGGATATAGTGGAGCCGCAACCGGGGCAGTGGCAATGGCCGGATTCTTTGCTCGATTATTTACAGGCGCAAGATTTTCACGCGCTCGGCAAGCTCGGCTTCACGCCCAAGTGGGCGGTGCCGCCGGAAAAAGCAAAAGGCTGGCCGATTCAAAACAAGATGCCCTCCTCGCTGGCAGACTATCGCCATTATGTGCGCACCGTTGCCGAACGTTATCGCGGGCGCATTTCCGGCTGGGAGATCTGGAATGAACCGAATTTGCCGCGCTATTTTGACGGCACCGCGGCGGAATACGGCGTGCTCTTGTCCAGCGCGGCTGCCGAAATTCGAGCGGTGCAGCCAGGCGCGGAAATCGCCGGTTTTGCCGTTGCCAAATTTTTCGCGCCGGAAACGCCGGCTTTTGTGAGCGAAGCCTTGGCCGGCCAGCCCCGCAGTGAGTTGAATGCGTTTTCCTTTCATCCCTATTGGAACAAGACGCCCGAACAAGCCGCCTTGGCGCAGCGCGGCAGCGAGATTCGCGCTCTCTTCCGGCAGCAAGGACAGCAAGAGCCTGATCTTTGGATTACGGAATACGGCTGCCAAAATACCGAGATCATCAATTTGGCAATAGAGTACAATCCGCCGTTACGCCCGCTCGTGGCGGAGGAATTGACCTATGCTACTTATCTCTTGCGCACGGCGTGCCTGAGCAGGATGGCAGGTATCAAATACTTCTTCTGTTATGCCATGGACAGCGAGCGCCTCAATCGCAGCTCGGATCTCATGGGCTTGCTGGAAGAAGGATGGGCCTCGCGGCCCAAGCCGGCGCTGCTGGCTTACACCACTCTGGCACAGCTCCTGGGCGACGCCAAATTCGAAGCGCGCGAGGCTCTGGCCGACAGCAGCCTTTACCTGCTGCACTTCCGGCGCTCCGACAACCGGCGCGCCAGCGTGTTGTGGCGCGCCGAGGGCCAAATTTCTTTTGCGCTACCCGAGCCGCTCGCGCGCGCCGAAGCGTTCGACATGCTGGGCAATCGCAAGGTTTTCCCAGCCAGCACCAAGATTTCCGTGAACGAGCAGCCGCTTTTCTTTGTGCAGTAAGGATGCCATGTTCAAGAAATATTCTCACAAACTGATCTTTATGCTGGCAGTCGGTGATTTGTTTCTCACCGCCGCCACCTTTTATCTTGCCTATTGGCTCCGTTTCGAGACTGGCTTGCTGGAACAAGCGCGGCCGCATCAGCGCATGCAATACACCATCGTGCTCGCCTGCATTCTGCCGTTGTGGCCGGGCCTGTTTTCGTTTTTTCGCGTGTATCAATCGCGGCGCCATCAGGGCATTTTTGCGGATTTTCGCCCGTTGCTCTTCAGCCTCACCACCGGCGTAATTTTCATATGCGCGTTCACCTTTTTTTACCGCGAAATTTCCTACTCACGCCTGACCTTCGTGTGGTTCGGCGTGTTGAATTTCGTACTGATTTTCAGCGAGCGCGTGACGTTGCGCGCGATTTTGCATCATCTGCGCAAGCGCGGCTACAATCTGCGCCGGGTGTTGATCGTGGGCGCCGGGCCGCTTGGCCGGCGCGTGGCACAGCGCGTGCTCACGCATCCGGAGATGGGCTATCACATCGTGGGCTTGTTAGACGATCACCACGCGCCCGGCATCTTCAAGAACAAGCTCGACCTCAAAGTCCTGGGCAAGACCAAGGACGTCGCGCAAGCCATCGAACGCCACAACGTCGACAAGGTGATTATCGCCCTGCCCATGCAGGCCATTCGCAAAATCTCCAAGATCGTGAAAGTGTGCGAACAGGAAGGCGTGGCCGCGGACATCGTGCCGGACTTTTTTAAATTCATTCAGCCGCGCACGAAAGTGCAGAACTTCGCCGGGCTGCCGCTGGTGAGCGTGCGCGCCACGCCGGTCGACTCTCTCAATTATCGCATCGGCAAGCGCATTTTCGACGTCGTTTTCTCAGCCGTCATTTTGACCGCCACCTCACCACTTTTGTTACTCATCACGGTGCTGGTAAAATTGACCTCGCCCGGCCCGGTCTTTTTCTCGCAAGAACGCTATGGTGCGAATCGCCGGCCGTTTCGCATGATGAAATTTCGCACCATGCGGCAGCAAACCGAAGACAGCAGCGACACCACGTGGACCAGGCCCAACGATCTTCGCGTCACGCTGCTCGGCGCTTTCCTGCGCCGCACCAGCCTGGACGAATTGCCGCAGTTCATCAATGTCTTGAAAGGCGACATGAGCGTGGTGGGGCCGCGGCCGGAGCGGCCATTTTTCGCGCAGCAATTCAAAAGTGAAGTGCCCTCCTACATGGTGCGCCATCAGGTCAAAACCGGCATCACTGGCTGGGCGCAAGTCAATGGCTGGCGCGGCGATACCTCGATCAAAAAACGCGTGGAGCACGATTTGTATTATATCGAGAACTGGTCATTCGCCTTGGATCTCAAGATCATTTTCATGACCGTGGCGCACGGTCTGATCGATAAGAACGCCTACTGATTCGCAAAAGTGAAAGCTCTACAGAAAAAGCAAAGACTTCTTGGCGCGCAGAAAAAATACCGCATTGCTTTCCTCAGCGAGCAATACGCGCCCGACGTGGGCTCCAGCGCACAGTTGTTTGCGGAGTTGGCGGGCGAACTGGCGCACCATCATGCGGATATTTGCATCTGCACTTTGCAGCCCGGTTATGTGAAAGACGCGCCGCGCGCGCCCTGGCGCGAAATGCGCGAGGGCGTGCGGGTCATGCGCTTGCCGCGACTGCCTTTTGCGCGCACCAACCGCAAAGGCGAGGCGCTGAATTGGATTTGGGCGACCTTGAGCCTGGCTTTTCTCGCGCTGCGCCTGCCGCGCCGCGTGCCCTTGCTCATTGGCACCAATCCGCCCATGTTGCACCTCGTCGGCGCACTGATGAAGTGGCTGCGCGGCCAGCGTTTCATCGCGCTGTTTTATGATTTGCATCCCGAGCTTTCTTGCGCCGTCGGTGTATTGCGCGAAGGCAGCTTGCTCGATCATGCGTGGCGGCGCATGAATACCTGGATTTTGCAGCGGGCCGACGTCGCGATCTGCCTCGGAAGCTATATGCAACGGTCGGTGCTGGCGCGATACGCCGAAGCGCCTGCTGTCGTCATACACAATTGGTGCGACCCCCGTGTGGTGCGGCACATGCCGAAATCGGAAAGCCACTTCGCACGCGCGCACGATTTGCTGGATAAGTTCGTGGTTCTGTTTTCCGGCAACATGGGCTGGCGGCAGCGCCTGGAAATCCTGCTGGAAGTGGCGGCGGAAGTGCAGGACGAGCCGGTGCGGTTTGTCTTCATCGGCGAAGGCGCGAAAAAAGAAAAACTGCGCGAAACCGCGCGGCAAAAAAAACTGCAAAATGTCCTGTTCTTTCCCTATCAGCCGCGTGAGCTGATGGAACATTCGCTCGCGGCCGCCGATCTTGCCGTGGTCTCGCAGGAGCGCGAGGTGATCGGCCTCGGTGTGCCCTCGAAAATCTACACGTACATGGCCAGCGGCCGCGCCCTGCTGGGACTCGCGAGCAAGCCGTGCGAATTGCTCGATCTGATTCGCGAAACGGAATGCGGCTGGCATTTTGATGAAGATCACGACCAAGGCGCGATTGTGGCCAGGCTCAAAGAGCTCGTGCGCCATCCCGACCGCTGCGTCCTGGCCGGCCGCCGGGCCCGCGCACAGTTCGAAAGACGTTTTACGCTGCAAATCATCGCGCAACAGTACGCCGCGATCATGCAGGAGCAATTTGAAAAAGGCCCTGCGCCGGGCCTGTGGGCACGCCTGCTCCGCCGCGCCGAAAAGCGCCAAACGCCCTCGGCAATGCACGCTGCCTGGGCTGAATTGAAACGCGAAGTGGCCAGGCGCAAACTCGTGTCTCCGCCGGCGAAGCCTAATACCCAGAACGAACGCGAGCCTGTCGCACAAATGAAGGAAGGAACTTGACAAGGACGTCAGCATCATGATGAAGGTAGTATTTCCCGCGCGCGCGGCGAGATTGCCGCACCGGATCGCATGGTTTCTGGCCTTGCAGTTGCTGGCGACAAACGCAGCCCTTCTTCGCGCGCAACACCAGGCCTCGGTTCCGGCGGATCATTGGGCCTATGATTATGCGCAGCAGCTCGCGCTGCGCCACCGGCAGGCCGCTTGGTATTTCGACCGGCAGCCTATTACCACCGGCGAGTTTGCCAGCTTTGCGGACACGCTCTCCGCACAAAGCCTATCGGCTGCGGAGAGTTTTTGGCGGCAACGCTTGCAGGAATTCGTTGCCGTGCCCGGCTCGGGCCAATCCTGGCTGCAGGCCGGCGGTCGTGGGCAGGAGAAGGCCGGAAAGTTCGGCGAGTTTTCACGCTCCCGCGCCGCGTTGCGCACGCAGATCGGCATTTTCCCCGATCGCCACGTCGCCCTGGTGAATTCCATCCGCATGGATCAGGAATTGCGCGATGATCCGAGTTACCTCGGCAAGCGCTGGCGCGGCTTCGCGGGCTTCACCGAGCAGGCTTACGTTTCCTTGCATTTCGACAAATATCTGGTTAAATTTGGCCGTGATTTTCTGCAATGGGGACGGGGCCACGATGCTTCATTGCTCATCTCGGACGAGGCGCGCCCCCTGGATCAATTTTATGCGGGTGTCAGACTCAAGCACTTGCGGCTGGAGTACGCCGCCGCCAAGCTGAACCCCACCGCGCTCGCGGATTCGTTGCGTCAATTGTATGGCCGCGATTTCGCCGAGCGTTATTTTTCCGCCGTGCGCGTGGAGTGGCTGCCACATCCGAGTTTGCTCAGGCTCGCGGTGACGCAAATGGTCTTGTACGGCGGCCCGGAGCGCGGGTTCGAATGGTATTATTTGAATCCGCTGGCGGTTTTTCACGGTGAACAACTCAACGAAGCACGCAAGGGCAACACCTCCTTAGGATTCGACTGGGTGTTGCGCCCGCGCGATCGCGTGGAATTTTATGGCCAGTTTGTTCTGGACGATCATCAAATCGAAAAAACGCGCCAGGACGATCGCGAGCCGACGGAATTCGGCGTGTTGATTGGCGGTGTTTTCGCGGACCCGCTGCAATTCTTCGGCGCGACCGTGGGTTTCGAATACACGCGCGTGGCCAATCGCACCTACAATTCGCTCAACTCGTGGGAAAAATTCACGCACCGCAACCGGCCGCTGGCACATTTTCTCGGCAATGATTTTGATCGCTGGCTGTTGCACGGACGGGCATATGCCGGGAAAAATGTGCAATTGCTCTTTTCTTTCGAGCGCCGCCGCCGCGGCGAGGGCCGCATCGATTCCGCTTTCTCCACACCTTGGCGCGAGGTACTACCGGAAGGCGATACTTTTAGCGAAGCTTTTCCCAGCGGCATCGTCGAGCGCAGCACGCATTACGAGGGGGAAGCGCGCTGGCATCCGCACCGGGATTTTTATCTTGCTTTTGCCGCCGGGCATAGCCGCTATCATGATTTCGAAAACCAGGCCGGAGTGAGCCGCGATGAAACGCGCCTTTTTTTGCGACTTTGGCTGGAAAAACTTTGGTGGCTGGGATTGAATTAAAATTTAGAAATGTCATTCTGGAAGAATCTTTTTAAGAACTGCGTGCAACGTGAGTACGTAAAAAGATTGCGACGGCATGACAGCGAAGGGTGAGGGTTCTTCACGCAAATGAAAAGCGACAACGGCTTCATTCAGAATCGCATTCAGCAAAGTATCGCCGCGAAGACACGCCTGCTCGAGCAGCGCACGCCGGAGATGCTGGCGGCCGGGCACAAATTGGCGAGTGTGATTGCCCAGGGCGGAAAAATTCTCTTTTGCGGTAACGGCGGCAGCGCCGCGGATGCCCAGCATCTGGCCGCGGAATTGGTGGTGAAGCTGCAAAACGACCGCCGGCCTTTGCCAGCGATCGCGTTGACGACGGACACCTCCATACTGACGGCCGCGGGTAATGATTACGGCTTTCGCGAAGTTTTTGCGCGGCAAGTGCTGGCGCTCGGCACAAAACAGGATGCGTTGGTCGGCATCAGCACTTCGGGCCAGTCCGAAAATGTGCTGGCCGCCATTACGGCGGCGAAGGGCAAAGGCGTATGCACTGTCGGCTTGTTGGGCAGGGACGGTGGCGCCATCGCCCAAGCATGCGATTTTGCCGTCGTCGTGCCCGAGCACGATACCCAGCGTATTCAAGAATGTCACATTTTGATCGGGCACCTTTGGATGGAATTGATCGAGTATGAACTCTTCGGCTGAGGCAGGAAAGCGCGAGCCGTTCTTCGTCTTCTTGGATCGCGATGGCACTTTGATTGTTGAGAAGAATTATTTGAACTCGCTCGCACAAGTGGAGTTCATTCCCGGCAGTGAAGCCGCCGTGGCACGTTTAAATCGCGCCGGGGCGAAAGTGATCGTGATCAGCAATCAATCCGGCATCGGCCGCGGATATTTTACCTCGGATTTCGTGCGGCAGACGCATGGGTTTTTGCAGGAGCATCTGCAAAAATTCGGCGCACATATTGACGCCTTCTATTTTTGCCCGCATGCACCCCAGGAGGATTGCGCCTGCCGCAAACCGAAGACGGGCATGCTGGAGAAGGCCGCGCAGGATCTTGATTTGAAACTGCACGGCTTTGTGATTGGCGACCGCACCACTGATTTGGCAGCCGGCCAGCGCGTAGGCTTGCAGACCATTTTGGTGCGTACGGGGTACGGCGAGCAATCTTTGCAGGAGGAAAACTTTGCCGCGGATTTTGTCGCGCGCGATTTGAGTGCAGCGGTTGACTGGATACTCGAGGAGAGAAATCAATTCAGCGCGGATTAATACTACCTCATTACTAGTGCACTGTCACCATAATTCATGTAACCATTTGACTATGTCATTCAGAAGGAATCCTGTGCAGCATAATCACAGTGCTTGATTCAACCAAGATTCTTTCAGAATGACATGGCTGCGGGTATAGCAATTAAGGTGACGGTGCACTAGATTAGGGTTTTTGCCCAACATCCACAGACTGAAGTGTCATGTCAAAAAAAAACGGAGATCCCATCTCCGCTTTCCACCCATAGAAAAAGCCCTCAATGAATGATTCAGCGAGGGCTTTTGCTTTTATTTGAGTATCGCGAAGAGTAAGGCGGCGAGGCTGAGCACCAGGGACACCGCCGCCATCGTCGCCGTAAGGCGCAAGCTCTTTTGAATGTCCTCGAGCGCGGAGCGCAGCAACTCCATTTGCAGTTGATTTTGCCGGTTCAGCTCCATCTGCTTGGCCAGGGCCGCTTCGAGTTGTTGCATGCGGCTGGCTACCATTTCTTGATCATCCAGCGTGCGCTTGCGCTCTTGCAGCAGGGCATTGGCCTGCGCGGCCAGCTCTTTCCCCGTGAGCAGGACTTTCCCCATTTGGTAAATCGTGCCGGCGACTTTTGTCCATGGAATGGTCATGCGTTCTCGGAATGTTAGGGTTGGCGTGGCGATGCGTTGCTTTAGCTGTAAAGTATAGTACTGTTTGCTCATGGTCAAGTAGTTTTACCCGGAGGCAGCTCGCCGGCTTTTCCAGCACCGCCACACGCACGCCGGAGGATGCGATTCCCGGCGGCAGCCACTTATGCGCTTGACATTCGCCTGCTGATTTCCCATATTTGGCGCGCCTAATCTGCGCGTGCATCCATCTCACCCATTCCGGAAAGGAGGCGAGGCCCGGCTATTGATGCTTCTTACTTCACCCCCCTTTATTTTCAGATCCGTTCAAACTTTTAACCGCAATTGGAGGTAGGGTATGCAACGTAAGTTTCTGGTGCTGCTGTTGACGGTTTTTCTCTGCGGTTTGGGAGTTCTTGCTGCGCACGATGCCAAAAAGAAGAACCCTGATACCAAAGCTAAATTGATGAAACTTATTTCCAAAAAAGATGTGGAACGTTTCCAGATTCCAGCTTTGAAAACGGATGAATCGGCTACGGCCAATAATTTCCCAAAATCAAAGTTGCCAAAAACGAGCGCAGCTCAGGAAGTTATATTCTCGGATGATTTCGAAGGCGGAAAGGCACCGTGGCAAGCGGGAGCAACTTGGGGGATCCAAGCCACACCGGGGGGCTACCGGGATGAAAATACCAGCGACTGGGCGCCGTCGGCCACTAACTCTCACAGTGTGACCACAAGCTGGCGTGAAAGCGGTGTCACACCTTCGAACACGGACATGGTGATGTCACCAGGCTTTACGCTCCCCACAACGGTTGAAGGCGGCGCACCATTGGCGCGCTTAACCATGGATTTTTGGTTGGATTGGGACGCCGCGAATGCGGTGAATCAAATTCGTGTGTACCTCGGCAAAGATGAAGCTCTATGGGCTCTTGATACGAGCGATCCCGGTGCCGGCACCAGTAGCTGGGCAATACACAACCCGGGAACTCCTCCGTATGATGAGTTTAGCCGGCAATACTTGACCACGCCGGAAATTAGTTTAACCGGCGTGGCAGCTCCGATCAGCTTGAGCTTCCTTTACAAGTCCATCTCCGAGCCGGAATTCGATTTTAACAAAGTCGATGTCTTTACGTCTGACGATAACTTTGTGACCTATACCTCCGTTGCGTCATTTGACGGCCCCGATGGAAGCGCTGGCGGCGGTACAGCGACTTGGACCAGCCATACGGTCAGCCTCAACGCGTTTGCCGGCAAAACTATCAAACTTCGCTTTAGCGAGAACGGCGATTTTGGTTTCGTTCAGGCTAATGCTATTTTTGCGCTGGACGCGATTGCCGTTTCCGGGCCCGGTGGCGTGATTTTCACCGATAACGGTGGTGAAAGTGGCGAATCAAGCATGACGGCGGAAGGTTTTGCGCCCGGGGCTCCTGTGGCGACCGCCACTGGTGTGCCTAACCCAACCCCCAACTGGGTGAATGCCGTTGTGCCGGGAAATGTCTTATTGACCGGCGCCGGAGGCACGCTGTCTCCCGGCGATAACGTCCGCATCGGAATTGTGTTTGCTTATGACGGGGCCGGCACGGGAGCCGCGCACACCACGGGCCGTGGCCTGTTCATTGATGACTTCAATCTTGTCGGTGAAACCATTCAAGATGACATTGCAGCGGTCAATGTCGGCATTCCTTTCCCCGCCAGAGTGGGTGAGGCCGCGACCTTCACGTTGAATGTCACTAACACCGGCTCGAATCCGCAGAGCAACGTGCAGTGGCAGGGAACGATTTTCAACAACGCCACCGGCGCCGCGGTTGCTTCCGTGGTGGGCCGTGGCGCGACCACCATCCCACCCGGCGGCAGCGAGGCCATTCCTTCGGTGAATACCTGGACGCCAGCGGCTCCCGGCGTTTACCGCATCAGAGCATTCACCCGCCTGGGCAACGACGAGGATCGTTCCAATGACACCACCGCGGTGGCGACCGACGACCCCGACGGCTTTGGCGATGCGCGCTACTCACCGTTCGTGGTGCACGACGGCAGCGTGCTTTTCTCTTCTGCCTTGTGGAACGCACCGGAAAGCCCCACGCCTTCGCAATTGGTGGCACGCGGGTTTCAAGTCAACACTTCGAGATCGGAACCAGGCGTCGTCACCTGGCAAACCACGGCCTCCGCGGTGGTGCCCAATGTCAATCTCGGCGTGGATTACACCGGCGCCTATGTGTTGTTCGATTCGTTGGGCCGGCCCCAGGATGAAGACTTGATCATTCCCAATCTCAACTTCAGCAGTGTGGCCTCCAATGCCCTGCTTACATTTAAATCGCTGGGCGTGGGCGGCTTCGGCTTTACGAGGTTTACCGTGGGCGTGAGCAACAACGGCGGCAGCACTTGGAATGATGTCCCAGGTTCTGAGCGTTTGCGTGGTATTGATCCCGAAACCGGCCAGAACTATGGCGGCCCGGCTTTCTTCACGGCAAATTTGCGGCCCGCGATTATGGATATTACTCCCTGGGCGGCGGGTTATTCTAATGTTTGGATTCGTTTCCGCTATCAAGCTGTGAATGACGCCGATTGGACCGTTTGGAACGTCGCCGTTACCGGGAAAGGCGTACAAGCACCGACGCTGTCCGGCGTCAACGATATCCCCAGTGATCAAGGCAAGCAAGTGCGTTTAAGCTGGACGCGCTCACCGAACGATGGCGGCATCGCCGGTGTGCGGATCACGCATTACGGCGTATGGCGCAAAATCGCCGGCACCAATCTCCAGCCTGAAGGCGGGAGTGTGGTGGTGGCAAACCGCCTCGCCATGATCGCGAACGTCGAGGATCTCAAACCCGGCACCCGCTTCTATGACGCGAGCGCTGCCCAGGCTTGGGATTTTATCGCCGTGGTGCTGGCGCACTCTGACCCGGACTATAATTACGTAGCCCCCACTTTGCAAGACGGCGCCTCAACCTGCTTCATTATTTCCGCGCACACGGCCAACCCGGCGGTGTTCGCCAATTCCAATGAGGCGTGTGGCACTTCGACCGACGATCTAGCGCCGAATGCGCCGACATTGAGCGGCGGATTTCAAGCCGGCGTCGTGCACCTGAGCTGGACCCAGCCGGACAACGAAGAACCTGCTTCTTATGCCGTGTATCGCCGCCTGGCAAGCGCTCCCAATTTTGGCGATGCCCTCGCGACGGTGACGAGCTTGGAATATCAGGACAACGCCATCCAAGGCAATACTTCCTATGTTTACGCGGTCACGGCCAAGGACTTTGCCGATAACGTCAGCGCGTTCTCCAACGAGCTTCCGGTCGTAACGACGCGTGTTGAAGGTCGCCAGGAGGTTCAAATTCCGACCGAATACGCCTTGGACAACAACTATCCTAATCCGTTTAACCCGCAAACGACGATCTCGTTTGCCTTGCCGGTGCAGGGCCGCGTGAAACTGGTCATTTTGAATTCCGTCGGCCAGGAGATCGAAACACTGGTCGATCGCGACATGCAACCTGGCTATCACCAAGCGGTGTGGAATGCCAACCGCTACACCTCCGGCGTTTATTTCTATCGCCTGAGCGCCAACAACTTCACCCAGCTCAAGAAGATGGTGCTGGCCAAGTAATACTGGATGGTGGTTGCTGGCGGCTGGTCGCTCGTGCTGTCGCCGTTGCTCATATTCGCGTTTGAGGTAAGACTGCGATCAGGGCGTTGGACCGAACCGGCGGCAAGCACACTGTGGTAATCGACTTGCAACGCTGAAGCCCCGGGCATTGAATGCCTCCCGGGGCTTCTAGCTTATGGCCGGGATTTTAACTTGACTTTTGCGGGCATGGCGTTTACTTTTTTGAAGTTCGGCATGGAGCAATCGCATGAGCGGACAGTCTTCTCGCGCATGGCTCCGGCCATTGCGAGCTCAATGTTTGACTTCGAAATCTTGTCACGAAGACTCTTTCTACACCATGCCTCTTTGAGCTTTGAATTTTGAATTTTGGCTTTCTATTGCCTGACCATGCGTCGGCCACTCTTACATTTGCGCAAGCTGTTCCTCCAAGCCATTCTTCGTTTCGACCGCGATAACGGGATGTTTCTCGCCTCCGGCCTCTCTTTTAATGTCATCCTGTGCGTGCTGCCTTTTGTCTTGATATTGGCTTCGCTGTGGGGGTATTTTTTGGAGTCCTCCCAAAACGCGCAGCAGGATGTTCTGGCCTTTGTGGCGGAAGCCTTGCCCGCCGCGAAGGATGAAGTGCAGGGCAGCTTGGAAGAATTGCTGCGGCACCGCGGCTTGATTGGCGTCGTGGGCTTGCTCTCGATGGTGTGGACCGCCTCGCGCTTGTTCGCCAGCATCCGCGTGATTGTTAAAATCACTTTCGGGGTAGAGAAGAATTTCAATTATCTGACCGGCAAGTTGTTCGATATTGGCATGGTGGCGCTCACCTGCCTGATATTGTTTTTCTCATTGGTCGCGGTCTCGGGGATGGGATGGCTGGATACCTGGCGTGAGAAGTGGCTGGAGATTTTGGGCTATAGATGGGATTTCATCCGCGGTCGAATCGGCTTCGGCTTTGTCTATTTGGTTTCCAGCACCATGCTGTTTCTGCTTTATCGCCTGCCCCTGCCCGCCAGCGTGCCCACGCGCATTGTCGCGCTGCAGGCCCTCGTCGTCGGTGCGCTGTGGGAATTGGCGAAAAGATTATTCCAGCTTTATCTGGCGAATTTGGGCGATTTCGACGTGTTGTACGGCTCGTTTGGAGTGCTGGTGATGATGGTGTTGTGGGTGCAATACTCCGCCGTCACTTTCGTGGCCGGCGCAGAGCTCGGCGCGACGTTGTATGAAATGCGCCGGGCGAAGGAGCACCTCGGAAACGAGTGAGCCCGGTTTGTGTGATTAGCTCATATTACAACGTTAAGTCAACGCCAACGCTTGGCTTGTCATGCAGAAGGCATCTTCCCATGCGCCGGGCACAATGCCAAATCGGGGTGTAACATTGTATCATGCGAAGATTCTTGCAAATGACAGTACTGGTTTTTAGTGCAAAAAGTGAACCTAACGTTGTAGTACTCATCAAATTTGGAATAAAAACCTGAAAGTCTTCATGATCAACTGCTGGATTTAGAGCAACAGATAATTTGGCAATGTTGCGGTGCATTGAGTAAAAGCCAAGACAGAAAATGGAGGGCAGAAAGATGGCAATAGATCTCATGCCTGGCGGCTGGTTGCTGACGGGGACGGGGCAAACCACAGACATTTTTCTGTGTTGCATCTTTCTGTCTCCTGTTTTTTTGCAGGATAATTGCGCCATTGCGGCTGCCCTCCGGCTTTGGTTTTCAACTCACCTGATACTCTTTCAGCTTGCGCCACAGCGTGGTGCGGCCGATGCCCAGCACGCGCGCGGCTTCGTCGTAATTTCCATGGCAAGCTTCCAGCGTTTCAATAATATGGCGCCGCTCCATTTCTTTCAAAGATAACCGTGCGGATTCGGCGCCGGGGGCGGTGTGCTGGCGGATATTCTCCGGCAATTCCGCCTGCCCGATTTCGGGCTCGAGCGATAATGCCACGGCGCGCTCCATGGCGTTTTCCAACTCGCGCACGTTCCCGGGCCATTGGTGCGCCTGCAGTTTTTGCAATGCCTCCGCCGACAGCGCGCGCGGTGATTTGCGCATTCTCGCGGAAAATTTTCGCAAAAAATGCCGCGCCAAAATCGGAATGTCCTCCGGCCGCTGCCGCAGCGGCGGCAGATCGATTTGCACCACATTCAGGCGATAATACAAGTCGCTGCGAAACTTGCCCTCGGCGACCAGGCTGTGCAAATCACGGTTGCTGGCCGCAATGACGCGCACCTCCAATTGCACGGTTTGGTTGCTGCCGACGCGCTTGATTTCATTGTCCTGTAAGAAGCGCAGCAGCTTTACCTGCAGTGCCGCCGGCAATTCGCCGATCTCGTCCAAAAAGATCGTGCCGGTGTGGGCTTCTTCGAAGAGGCCTTTTTTGTTTTGGATCGCGCCCGTGAAGGCGCCGCGCACGTGTCCGAACAACTCGCTCTCGAGCAAGTTTTCCGGAATCGCGCCGCAATTGACCACGACGAAGGGCCCCTGCGCGCGGGCGCTGGCGTCGTGCACTGCTTTCGCCACCAATTCTTTGCCGGTGCCGCTTTCACCCTGAATGAGCACGGTGATGTCGGTGCGGGCGAGGCGCGCGATCCATTCGAACACGTGTTGCATCGCCGGGCTTTTTCCCACCATCGCGCCGAAATGAAAACGATCTTCCGAATGCACCCAGCGATAAAAATTTTCAACTTCCAGATCGATCCAGTGCGCGGCCTCACGCAAAACTTCCTGCCGGGCTTGCTCCTGTTGCATGATCACGCGATTCAAATCTTGCCGCGAAAAATAATAGAGATTGTAAATTTTGTCGAAAGCATCTTTGCGCGCCGGCGCGGAGGAGAGATCAACCAGCAGCAAGGGCGCGTTGTTTCTGCGCTGCATGAGTTTATGCAAATAACGGGGATCGTGCCAGGGCAGCGAGGAATTTTCAAAGATCACCACCACATCGGCTGAGGGTTGCCAATCGCCCTGCTGCTGCGCAGGCAGCACGGCGGGCGCCGCACCCGCCTGAGCAAATTTTTCGCCGTGCAACGCAGCTTGCGGCACATAATACAAACGCCCGGCTTTTGCCTCCGCGAGCGCACTTGCCATCTCAGCCGCTTCGGTATTGTCGCCCACCAGCAAAGTCGCGCGGGATTGCAATCCGCCAAAAATCTTGCCGCCGATTTCGATGATGGCAGTGGCCAGCGAGGGCGAGGGCTCGAAAAAGCCCGTTTCCAGGCGCACTTTCTCAGCGAGCCATAGGGCGCGCTCGTATAAATGATTCAGAATAGGGCCGGCGGCGCCGGCGTTTTGCGCATGCACATGCGCCTGGCGCAGAGCCGCGGCGTGGCCGTGATTGCAGCCGCCATGGGAGAGCCAGCCGAGCGCGGAGCGAAAAAAGCGCGCCGCCGCTTCCTGGCCGTGCGCGTGCTGCCACGTGCACGCCGCCGGCAGAGGGGCGAAGCGCGGCGTTTGCCGAATAAAACTTTGCAGGATTTCCAGTTCGCGCGCCCGCGCCGTGGCGGAAGAGGGCGGGGCGTCTGGTAAGAGATCGCTGGCGAGATAGAGCTCGAAGCTTTCCGGCGCAAACACCGCCAGCACTTCTTCGCTTTCGAAATCGCGGCGCAAGGCGGCGATGCTTTCAGCCACGGCAGCAGAGGCACTTTCCGCAAGATTGAGATGAGCGCCGTCGGGGGTGAAAGTTGTATAATGAACGCGCAACGGCATGGCTCAACGGAAATGATGAACTTGTGATAGGGAGGTCGAAACGATGATAAACGAGAACAGCAGGCAGCTGAAGCCGAGCACAGAGATGAGCGCGGCGCGCTTGCCTTGCCAGCCCAGGGCCCGTCTTCCCAGCAAATGCAGAGCATAAATCGCCCAGGTCAGTGCCACGGCGAGATATTTGGCGTCCCATTGCAGAAATTGCTCGGCGAGCTTGAGGCCTTCGTAAGCGCCGAGCGCAACACCCAGTGTCAGGAACATCAATCCGATGTTCACGCCGCGATTGTTGAGCGTGTCGAAGAACGCCAGCGAGGGCAGGCGCCGATAAAACAAGCCCATGCTTTTCTTTTGAATCTCGCGCGAAAGTAGGAGGTAAAAAAGGCTGCCGATAAAGGAGATGGCGAACGCGGAATAAGCCAGCAGCAAAATGATCACGTGAATTTCAAACACGACTTCCTTCAGCAGCACCGGCGGCAGCTGGCGGTTGAGATCGAGAAAGAAATTGGAGAGAAGGTGCAAAATCAAAATGAACGGCAAGATGAACAACCCCAAGGAAGGCTCGCGCAGGCGCCACTCCAGCACCCAGTAGACCACCGCAAACAGCCACGCGCAGGTCGTGAGCGCTTCGAAAACGCCGGTTACGGGCAGACGCCCCATGCGAACGGCCAAGTGGCAGAGATAAGCCAGATGCAGCACGACAGCAAGACCGGCAAGACGGCTGGAGCGCAGAGAGCTTTGCGCTTTGGCATGGCGAAAAGCGCTGAGATAATGCGCGAAGGCGAGAGCATAGGCGGCTGCGACCAGCCATTGTTCGAGCCGGATCATGCCTGAGGCCCCTGCAAGGACAGCAACGATATGGATGGGAAAAAAACTGTGATTAAAATGGCTATGCTCCCGATTTTTTTCCTGAGTTGAAACGAACCAGATTCTCCCAAAGAATCATCCCGTTGGCATCACAATATGCTTTGCCAAACTTATTGGATCGTTCGCATATGCTGTGCCACCTTCCCGGGAAAGTAATCGCTCTTTCGCTATGCACCAAGGTAAAATGATCCGAAAAAATCAAACTTGCAAGCAATTCTTGGCAATAAAAAAACCAGCCCGAGGGCTGGTTGTGAATTCTTGCCTGATGCATCCTGAGTGCTTGGACCCGCCACGCCTTCGACCGATGCCGGGGCGCCGATTAGAAGCCAAGATGGAGTCGCCTGTAAAAACTATTCGATCTTCTTCTCGGCGTTCACGGCCTCCATCTTGATCACATACGGGATCACTTTTTCGTTTTGCAGGTCCGCGGCATTGAGAATCTTGACGACTTCTTTATAGCCGTCGAGGGAGATTTGAATGACGTGATTTTGATTTTTGTCGATGGTGACTTTAACCGGCGATTGGCCGTAATAACGATAGTCCACGATCACGTCGGCGCCCGCGGGGCTGGTGTTGATCTGCAGCGTGGTCATCGCGCTGTTGACCGGAGTGTCGCTGTCCGGCGCCGTGGTGACCGGCTCACTCACCAGCGGCGGGACCACGGGCACCGGAGTTGAGGAGGCCGGCAATTTGCTCGGCTGCGTTTTTTTGTACGCCTCATCAGCATCACGCAGCGGCGGAACCACGATATTGCTCGACGCCGCAGCCGGCATCAGCTGGGAGGAGGAAAAGGGCTCGATTCTCGATTCAGGCGGAGGGGCAAGATTTTCATAGGCAATGCGAAATCTGGCCGGATCTTCCTCCAGATCACCGCGATGATTTTTCTCCAGCCGGGCCTCCAAGACCGTGCGCTGATTGGGCATGATTTTCACCGCCTCGTCCGGCTCGATTTTGAACGTGCGCTCAAGCCAATAACCCACAGCATGGTATTCCGCCTTGATCTCATAAACGCCATCCTGCAGGCGCATCGGATAGGAATAGACAGGAGAAAAGTTGGAGATCTTCTCAATCGGTGCAATTTCGCGTCCGTTGATGCGGAGCACAACGTAATTCTTGTAGCTTTCACGATCGTCGGCGACGTTGTCGATCTTGATAATCAAATTATTCGGCAGGTTGCGCAATTCGCGTTCGGGAAGCTGCTCCTTGGGTTTCAGCTCCTGGAACGCTCGTTCCGTCGTCAGGCGGCTGCCGCCACAGGCCCAAAATCCGAAGGCAAGAACCAAAATACCAAACAGCGCAAAATTGTGGCGGCGTGCTGGCGTGAAATGAGATGCGCACGGGGATGATGGCATACTGTCCTCCGAAGGCATTTGACCTTGATATAGAGACCGCATATTCGATCTCAAAAAGGGTGGGTGGATTTTTGTACTCTATGGCACCGCGGAACCAATTTGTTCGCTTTACCCAACGAACAAGACAACATTTAAACAACCATGCCAGCGACAAAGTTCACAAATTTTGGGTGAGAGGCAAGAATTATTTTGAACCGGGTTTTGTAGCCACCGGCGGTGCCAACAAGGCAAGGCCCTTTCTGATATGAGGAATCGCTTTTGAGCTTGTCCGCCGCCCGGATACCGGAGCCCACAAGTCTGCTCTCGGCTAATATTTTTCTTGATTCTACCCTGCCCTTTCTATAATTTTGCCTCGATCAATCACCGCCATGAGCGAAACCCGGCTTGCGGCTGGTCGATGCAAGAAGCTTGAATGCCCTTCGCTCGCATAGCCCCCGTTTCACAAGCACAGAGAAGGCGATGGAAAAACCCTGGCTGCACCATTACGAGGCGCACGTACCGCGGTCGATCAGCATTCCGGATCTGACCATCGCGGAGGTATTCGCGCAGGCAGTGCGGGATTATGCTGATTCCACGGCGCTCATCTATTTCGGGCGGCGCATGAATTATCGCCAGCTGGGGGCTTGGGTTGCGCGCTTTGCTGCGGCGCTGGCGCACCTGCGCGTCCAGCAGGGCAGTCGCGTCGCCATCATTTTGCCGAATATTCCGCAGTATGCTATCGTGCACTATGCCATCATGCAGCTGGGCGCCATTGCCGTGCCAACGAATCCTTTGTACGTCGAGCGGGAGTTGGAATATCAACTGCGTGACAGCGGGGCAGAAGTGGCGGTGGCGCTTGATTTGTTGTTTCCCCGCCTCGAAGCCGTGCGCGGCAGAACCGCGCTGCGCGAAGTGCTCTACACCGGCGTCGGCGAATTTTTGCCGGCAGTAAAACGGCAGCTCTATCCGTTCAAAGCCAAGCGTGAAGGCCGGTGGGTCAAAATTCTGCCGCAAGCGCATACGCATCTTTTTTCTGAATTGTTCAAGAGAAGTCATCCCCCGCCGCCGCGCGTCGAAATCAAACCGGAGGACGTTGCCATTTTTTTGTACACCGGCGGCACCACCGGCGTTTCCAAAGGCGCAGTATTGACCCATCGCAATCTCGTCGCCAATCTCGTGCAAGTCCGGAGCTGGTTTCCGGGCATTCGCCCAGGAAAGGAGGTGAAGCTCGCGGCTTTGCCTTTCTTTCACAGCTATGGCATGACGACGTGTTTGCATATGAGCGTTTATATCGGCGCCGCGAATGTTTTGATTCCGCGCTTCGAGGTCGAAACCGTGTTGCAAGCGCTGGCCAAATACCATGTCACTCTTTTCCCCGGCGTGCCCACCATGTACGTGGCCGTGAACAATCATCCCAAAACACCGCAGTACGATTTGAAAAAAATTCGCGCCTGCATGAGTGGCGGTGCGGCGCTGCCCTTGGAAGTGGCGAAAAGATTCGAAAAAATCACGCACGGCGCGCGGTTGGTGGAAGGTTATGGCTTGTCGGAAACCTCGCCGGTGACGCATTGCAATCCCATTACCGGTGAGCGGCGCGAGGGCTCGATCGGGTTGCCCCTGCCCGGCACGGAAGCGGCGATCTTGGATCTGGAAACGCATGAACCGTTGCCTCCCAATCGAGCCGGCGAATTGGCAGTACGCGGGCCGCAAGTAATGCTGGGCTACTGGAACATGGCGGAAGAAACCGGGCAAGCGATGCACGAGGGATGGTTTTTGACCGGCGACATTGCGAAGATGGACGAGGACGGTTATTTTTACATCGTCGATCGCAAAAAAGATATGATTATCGCGGGCGGCTTCAACATTTATCCCCGCGAAATCGAAGAAGTTCTGTATAATAATCCCAAAGTGAAAGAAGCGGCTGTCATCGGCACGCACGACCTGTATCGCGGCGAAACCGTCAAGGCGTTCATCGTTTTGAAAGACGACCAGAGGGCCACCGAGGAGGAAATGATCGCGTATTGCCAGCAGTACCTGGCAAAATTCAAAGCGCCCAAGCTGGTGGAGTTCCGGCGGGAATTGCCCAAGAGCATGATCGGCAAAGTTTTGCGCCGCGTGCTGGTGGAAGAAGAACGGAACCATCAAACAACCGGCGCTGCAACTATGACCGAGCACGCCCGCTCCATGGCGGCCCAAAACTAGTCCGCCTCGAGGTATGTCTTTCCGCAAATTGCAGCCGAGTACGCCCGCATGAACGCCCAACCACGCCAGAAATTTCCCGCGGTTTGTGTGCTTTTCGCGGGCGAGAACGGGCAGTTTTTTCTGAGTTATCGTGCTTCATGACTTTCATCACATCTTAGTCTATGCCCTCGCCTTTTTTCCAGGTCGAGACGGTGGAAGGCCCGCCTCGCCTGATGAAAATTCTTTTTGTGAAGGATGCGCCCGCAGGAGAATTGTTCGCTGGCTTGCAGGCGTTTTTTGAAAGCGCTTTTGCCGAGCGCTGCCGCCATTATGTCCTCGATATGCGCGAGCTGCCTTATCCTTCCACGAATATCATTGCGCTGTTGATTTCCACCACAGTGCGCGCGCGCCAGCTCAAAGGCGAGGTGATTTTGGAAAACGTCGCGCATACCGCGCGCGACAATTTTTTGACCTTCAGCGCCTTGCACTTTCTTGCCGCCGGGCAAGAGCCTGCGACCAGCGCCGCTACGATGGCGCTCCCCAGTTTCGCGCCGGCTGCCACAGAAGCCGACCTGGATGCCAAGGCTTTGGTGGAGATTGCCGAGCCACCGGTCGTGCTCCAGCTCGACAAGGCTTTGCTGCCGGAAAAGGCCGAGGATTTTTTTGCCGCGCCGAAACACGCGGAAGAGCTGCGCATCCAAACACACTCCTGCCGTGCCGACAGCCAGGCCGCCAATCTCTACCAGTTGTGCGATTTCGTGGTGGAGCACGCCAAGCGCGCAGGGATGAAAGACAAGGAAATCGGCAAGATTCGCATTGCGGTGTATGAAGCTTGTTTGAATGTGATCGAGCACGCGTATCATTCCAGTCCCGGCAATGACATCGATTTGACGGTGCATTATACTTCCGAGCGCTTCGTGATCGTAATCACCGATCACGGCTTGAGCTTCGAAATGAAACTTCAGAAAGAATATGACGTTCAAGAAGCGGTCGAGAAACGGCGCACCGGCGGTTTCGGCATGCACATCATCAAGCGCGCCGTCGATCGTCTGGAGTATTATCCCAATGCGCTTAAAGGCAACCGTCTGATTATGACCAAGAATTTGCGATAAGCGCACGGCCTTAAATGATTGACGAGGCCGCGCCGCGACCTGTAGGGACCCACGATTATTGACGATGAATACCAACGCGCCGGCAGCTCGGCTCAACCTGCCTGAAAAAAACGCCGCATGGCGCAAGAACAAACTGCGCACTGCCGCGAAATTTTTTGCCCTCGGCTTGCTCGGCTTGGTTCTGCCTATCATCCCCGGTTTGCTGTTGATCGGCTATGCGGTATGGCTTGTCTTCCCTGCGCCGATCGAACGTCTATGGAAAAAACTCAAACGCCAGGGTTGAGTTTTTTCCAATCAAGGGCGAGTGTTTCGTGTGAAGAATCACTTTTTCGCTCTTGCTATGCTTAGTTTCCCTTCTGCCAGTTTTGCCGTTTTTAGGCCAGTTTGACAGAGCGCTCGCAGTCTTGTCGAACAGGGCGGGCGAGCAAACCTTTTTTGATTTTGCGCCCGGCCTTCTATCCCGCCATTTTTGTTGAAAATTGAGAGATTTTTGTTTGAAGAAGATTCTTTGGGATGGTACATTTTACGGCATTACACTTGCCACGTTAGAATCATTGGCCTCTCGCGTGTTTGAATGATGCCAGCAGACAAATGTTGGAAGACCGAAACAAACCCCCCAATTGGCGGTTGCAGGACGGATGAAGTTTAAAGATTTTTACAAAGTTCTCGAAGTCAACGAGCGTGCGGCGGCGGAAGAGATCAAAAAATCCTATCGCCGTTTGGCGAAGCAATATCACCCCGACGCCAATCCCGGCAATAAGGTTGCTGAAGAACGCTTCAAAGAAATCAACGAAGCTTACGATGTTCTCAGTGACTCGGCGAAGCGGCAAAAGTACGATCAATTGCGCTTCTACGGACGGCCCGACGCGAGCAACGGAAATTGGTTCTCATTTGATCCGGAGTTTTTGCGCGGCCACGGCTGGCCGGGTGCGGCCGGCACCGGCAGCCACCAGAACAATTCGTTCGGCAATTTCTTCAACCAGGGCCAGGGTTTTGCGTTTTCCGATATTTTGCGTGATTTGTTCGGCTTCAACGGCGCGAGCACCGGTTTCGACATGCAGGCGGAAACGCCGCGCGATATTGCCGGCCGGGTCAAGATTTCTTTTGAAGAAGCAGTGACGGGCGCGGAACGGACGATCGCCGTTCGCCAAAAGAAAATCTGCGCGATTTGCCGCGGCGCCGGCGGGCCGTGCATGCGTTGCAACGGCACCGGGCAAATCAACACCAAAAAGAAAATTCGCGTGCGTCTGCCCGCCGGGATCGAAAACGGCCATCAACTGCGCTTGCGCGGCCTCGGCTCTGCCGGCCCTTATGGCCGGCCGGGAGACGTGGTGATTACGGTGGAAGTGGAATCCCATTCTTTTTTCACGCGCTCCGGCGCGGATTTGTATTGTGAAGCGCAAGTCGACGAGCAGAGATTGCTCACCGGCACCCGGCTGCGCGTGCCGACCTTGGAAGGCAAGCAAGTCGAACTCCATATTCCGCCGGGCACGAAGAAAGGCACGGTGTTTAGATTGAAAAATTTCGGCCTAAGAGCGAACGCGAAGAAGGGCGATCAATTCGTCAAAATCGTATAAGTGCGATGCGATGACCGGTCTTCAATCTTTGGCTACTCTTAACAGTGATCAGGAGGCGTGCGAGGATGCAAACATCAAAAAGTTTGACCTGGATCGTCATAGCGCTGGCGGCAGGCGTGAGCTTGGGATTGATCATCGCTTCTCAGTTCGAGCTTCCGCGCTCGGGCATGGCCAACGAACAGGCGGCATTTCGCACGGCGACTGGGGGCAGCTTTCCACCAACGCCAGTGGATCTCGCCGCAACCAGCAAGGCTTATGTGCAAGTGGCCAAGCAAGTCATGCCCACGGTGGTGAGCATCACCAGCGAAACCGTGGTGAAATTCCGGCATCCCTTCACGGAGTTTTTTCACCAAGATTGGTGGCGCGGGCGCTCGCGCGATCGCAGTGAGGAAGAATTCCGCCAGGAAGGTCTGGGCTCGGGCGTGATCATCAGTGCTGATGGCTACATTCTCACCAATAACCACGTGATTCGTGAAGCTGAGGCGGTTACGGTTTGGATCGACAAGAAGCAATATCCCGCCGAGATCATTGGCGCCGATCCGAAAACCGATCTCGCTGTGATTCGCATCAAAGAAAAAAATCTGCCCGTGGCACGGCTGGGTGATTCGGACGAAGTGGAAGTCGGCGAGCTGGTCATGGCGGTGGGGAATCCCTTCTTTAAGGAGCTGGCGCACTCGGTGACCGCCGGCATCGTCAGCGGCAAGGGCCGCACGGACGTGGGCGTGGGCGATATTGACTATGAAGATTTCATTCAAACCGACGCCGCGATCAATCCCGGCAATAGCGGAGGTGCCCTGGTGAATCTGCGCGCCGAAGTGGTGGGCATCAACACCGCGATCGTGTCGAGCGGCTGGGGCGGCGGCAATGTCGGCATCGGATTTGCGATTCCGATGAATCTCGCGCGCCAGATCATGGAGCAACTCATCGCCACCGGAAAAGTCGTGCGCGGATGGATGGGCGTTTACATACAAGGGGCGGATCAGGAGTTAATGCAGGCGATGAAGCTGCCCTCGGTGGATGGCGCGCTGATTACCAAAGTTTCTCCGGACAGCCCGGCGAGCAAGGCGGGTTTGCGGGAACGCGATTTTATTACCGAAATCGAGGGCACGCCTATTCGCGATCACAATCATTTAATGAATACCATTGCTGTTTTCAAGCCCAACACCCGCATTTTAGTGAAATACATTCGCGATGGCCGCGAACAATCGACCTATGTGCTGCTGAGCGAGCGGCCGAATACCTCCCCGGAGGCCGAAGAAAGGCGCCCGAGCGATTTGACTTTGGGCATGAAGTTGGAGAATTTGTCCGATGAATTGGCGCAAGAATATGATTTGGGCGAGGCCTCAGGCATCGTGGTCACACGCGTGGAGCCGGGCAGCCAGGCCAAAAAAGAAGGCATTCGTCCAGGCGATGTGATCAGCGAAGCCAATCGCCAGCCTGTTTCCTCGGTGGGAGAGTTCAGGCGAATCGTCTTTCAGAGCAAACCAGGAGATATGCTCCTGTTGCGCATCGCCAGGCAGAGCGGCAATTTCTTTGTTGCATTGAAGGTTGTTAATGATTAAATTCCCGCCGCTTTTTGAAAATGGCGTAATTTGTTTATGAACAATCGAAGTGCATGTTACAACATGTACACTGTTTCAAACCCAAGCAAAGGGTTGTCATAATGCCCATCGACAAAAGGAAGTTGGAGCAGTTTAAAAACCGCTTGTTGCAGGAACGGGAGCGCATTCTGCGATCACTCAATCGCAACGAAGTCGAGTTCGAAGGCACGACCATGACGCGCTCAGCGGAATTTGAAGAATCTTCCAAGCTAGATCGCGACAAGGAATATATTTCTGGGTTACTGTCTATGGACACGGACGTCTTGACAGAAATTGAAGACGCGCTCAAGCGCATTCGCGAGGGCACGTATGGCCTGTGCATCGACACGGGCAAAGAAATTCCAGAATCCCGCCTCGAAGCGATGCCTTGGGCACCGCGTTGCCGCGAAGCCCAAGAATCCTATGAACGCCGGCGCGCTGCTGGCGAAGAAGAATGATTTCAGCTTGTTTGTAGTTTTTTGAACCAACAACGGCCTGTCCCTGCTTCGTGGACACAGGCCGTTGCTTTTTCTGCCAGCTTGTCGTTTTTCCTGCAAAAAAGACTTGCCATCTTTCTTCCTCAGATTAGCTGGAATACCGCATAACCTATTGATTGATATGAAACAAGCGCAAAGGTTTTGGTGTGGTATGATTGTGGCATACCACTTGTGATTAGAAGTTCAATGCGAACAAGCATTGAAGAGAATCGACAAGGCGCTACTCATTGCGGTGGCGAAACTTTGTTTTGAAACAAGATCATTTTGTGGAGGTTGTTTGAATGGGTAAGATTATTGGTATTGATTTAGGCACCACAAACTCGTGTGTTGCCGTCATGGAAGGCGGCGAGCCGGTGGTCATTCCGAACTCAGAAGGCGCGCGCACCACGCCCTCAGTGGTCGCGTTTTCGAAAACCGGCGAGCGGCTTGTTGGCCAGGTAGCCAAGCGGCAAGCCATCACCAATCCCAAAAACACGATTTATTCTATCAAGCGCTTCATGGGCCGGCGTTTCAGCGAAGTAGATCGCGAGCGCAAGTCCATTCCTTATACCGTTATTTCCGGCAAGAATGATGTCGCGGTCGTCAATATCAGCGGCAAGGAATACACGCCCCAGGAAATCTCCGCGATGGTTTTGCAGAAGATGAAGCAAACCGCGGAAGATTATCTGGGCGAGAAGGTCACCGAAGCCGTGATTACGGTGCCGGCGTATTTTAACGACAGCCAGCGCCAGGCCACCAAGGAAGCGGGCGAGGTTGCGGGCTTGGTGGTGAAGCGCATCATCAATGAGCCCACCGCCGCTTCGCTGGCTTATGGCTTGGACCGCAAGAAGGATGAAAAGATTGCGGTGTATGATTTGGGCGGTGGCACGTTCGATATTTCCATTTTGGAAATCGGCGAGGGCGTGTTCGAAGTGAAGGCCACCAACGGCGATACGCATCTTGGCGGTGACGACTTCGATCAACGCGTCATCAACTGGCTGGTGGAAGAGTTTCGCCGGCAAGAGGGCGTCGATCTTAGCAAAGATGCCATGGCGCTGCAACGCTTGAAGGAAGCAGCGGAAAAAGCCAAGTGTGAGCTTTCCACCGTCATGCAAACCGACATCAATCTGCCGTTTATCACGGCCACCGATGCCGGCCCCAAGCATTTGCAAATGACGCTGACACGCGCCAAGTTCGAGCAACTGTGCGATGACCTGTTCGAGCGCACCGTCGGTCCCTGTCAATCGGCGCTGCGCGACGCGGATTTGCGCCCGGAAGATATCGACGAAGTGGTGCTCGTCGGCGGCTCGACGCGCATGCCCAGAGTCCAGGAAATCGTGCGCAAGCTGTTCAATAAAGAACCGCACAGAGGCGTGAACCCCGATGAAGTGGTGGCCGTCGGCGCCGCCATTCAAGGCGGGGTGCTGGCCGGCGATGTGAAAGACGTGCTGTTGCTCGACGTCACCCCGCTGTCATTAGGCATCGAAACGCTGGGCGGCGTGACCACACGCTTGATCGAGCGCAACACCACTATTCCTTGCAAGAAATCGGAAGTTTTCTCGACCGCCTCTGACAGCCAGACGCAGGTAGAAATTCATATTCTGCAAGGCGAGCGCGAGATGGCATTGGACAACCGCACGCTCGGCCGCTTTATTTTGGATGGCATTCCGCCCGCTCCGCGCGGCGTGCCCCAAATCGAAGTGACGTTCGACATCGACGCGAACGGCATTTTGAACGTGTCGGCGCGCGACAAGGCCACGAGCAAAGAACAGCGCATTCGCATCGAAGCCTCCACCGGTTTGAGCAAGGATGAAATCTCGAAGATGGAGCGCGATGCGCGCGAACACGCAGCAGAAGACAAAAAGAAGCGAGAATTGGTCGAAGCGAAGAACTACGCCGACCAGCTCATTTACCAAACCGAGAAAAACGTCAAAGACATGGGCGACAAGCTCGACGCCGAATCGCAGGACCGTTTGCAGAAGGCCGTGCAGAAGATTCGCGACGTCATGAGCTCCGAGCGTCCGGAAGAAATCAAAGCGGCCTGCGAACAGCTCAACTCCATCTGGAACGAAGTTTCCAGCAAGATGTACGAGCGCGCCACGGCGGCGGGCGACCCGCAACCAAACACCAACGGCGCCGAGGCACCGAAAGAAAAGGTCGAAGAAGCCGACTTTGAAGTCGTTGACGAAGATTCTGCAAAAAAGTAATTCCCTGATGCACTCCTATAAAGGCGAGGTCGACCCACCTCGCCTTTTTTATTGGCGTGCGCGAAGCCGGGCTTGGGCGGGCAGGAAGTTTGACTGCACGAAGCCTGACTGCCCATTCGGGGTTGAGCGCGTGGCGTGGGAAAATAGCGCTTGATTTTTTAGCCTTGGCGTCATAGATTTTTGCGTCTTTGGAAGTTTATCATCATTCTCGGAGGATTTTGGCATGCAAGGTGTTCGAAAAATAATCTGGCTGCTTGGCATGAGCGTGGCCGTGCTCGCTGGTTGCGGTGAAAAGTTGACCGAAGAACAACTGGTGACCAAGGCACGCGAGGCGGAATTGCAGTCAGACTACAAGCAGGCAAAAAAGTATTATGAAAAACTGGTCAATGACTTTCCCCAAAACAGCCAGGTCGAAACCGCGCGCCAAAAGGTGGCGCTGATCAACAGTGCAGCTTCTTTGCCGCAAGACCAGCTGCAGGCCGAAATTGAAAAGTACGAAACGCACGAGCAATTCGGCGAAGCATTGGTTTTGTATCATGCCTTGCTGGCGCGTTTTCCCGACTATGGCCAGCGCGACGAAGTGTTGCAGAAGATCGGCTTGATTTCGCTCAACAATCAGGAGCAATATCAAAGAGCCATCGACGCCTATCAGCGCCTGCTGCAAGAGTATCCGGAGAGCAAACATGCCGCGCAGGCGCAATTTATGATCGGCTACATTTATGCCAACCACCTCAAGAATCTCGATCAAGCGCGGCTGGCGTACACCACCTTCAAGCAAAAGTACCCCCAGCACGAATTGACGCCTTCGGTGGATTGGGAATTGGAGCACCTCGGCAAAGACATCAGCGAACTGGATTTCATCGCAAATGCCAAGAACACGCCGCCCGCCAGCGACGGCCAGCCCATGACTTCGGACCAGAAGCCGGCCGGCGGACCGAAGGCGCAGCCCTGACCGCAGTATTTTCCCTCGCACCAGTCTGGAACCTAGGCCTGATCTTTGCAAAAGTTGCAGTAAAAGCCGAAACGACTTGATTTCGGCTTTTTTGTTTGAGAAACGAGGTGGAGAAAATGAATCAAGCTTTTGCATCCCGCAAAAGTTCTCTTCTTGTTTTGGCGCTCTGGGTACTGTGCTCGCGCGTTCCTGCCGCTCAGGAACCGGCGCGCGTCCAAATCAGCGCGAAGGCTTTGCACGAAGAAGTGCCGCTGAACCGTACCACTGTTTTTGTGGTGGAATTGAAGTGGACCGGCCCGCTCGCGCAAATCGAATTCGATCCGCCAGAAACGCCAAAACTCTCCAATTTCAAGCTTGCCGGCTCTTCTTCCTCAAATCAGGTGGGTATTGAAAACGGCCGCAACACCGCGATCAAGACCTTTGAATATACGCTCCAACCAGAAAATCTGGGCATGGGCTACGTCGAGGCTTTGCGTGTGAGCTACCTCGACAAAACGACGAATGAAAAACAAGTGTTGTATGCCGATCGTTTGGGAATCAAAGTAATCGACCCCGTGCGCGAGCCGGAAGACGCCCCGCTAGGCTTGGCCATGATCGCCGGATTGGCCGCAACGATTCTGGCGGGCGCCGCGGTATTGCGATGGGAAGCGCGGCAAAAGAAAAAAGAACTGGAACAACGCACACACCAAATGGCCAAACCGCTGGAGCAGGAGTTTTTTGAGCAATTGCACGCGGCGGTGGACTTGAAGAGCCTGGAAACGAAACCGGGTTTCTCGGAGGTGTCGCGCGTGGTGCGGAAGTATTTGCAGCACCGTTTCAATATTCCGTTGCAAGGCATCTCGACCACGGAAGTGCTGGCCGCTTATCGCGCGCAGGACAGCGAGGTCTCGCGCGGCATGCAACTGGAAGAGATTTTGCAGACCTGCGACGTGGTCAAATTCTCCGGCGCCAGCAATGATCCGGCGCGGCTGGTGCATGTCTATGCCCTGGCGGAAAACTTTTTACGTGCGCACTTGTCTCCGCCCACGCAAGTCATGCCGTAAGTCTCTTTTGGGGGCACCGGGCATGCTATCGAAAAATTGAGCGCTGAATCCCGTATTCGGGAATTCCGAAGCAGCGGGGCCACGCTTAAACGCTGAGAAATCTCCGCAAAAAATCGGCACCTCCAAATGAGCGAAGCAAACGCAGTTCCTCAACAAACCAACACCCTCGCCGTTCTCGGCGCCGGCACGATGGGACGCGGCATAGCCTACGCCTCCTGTCTCGCCGGTTATCAAACCAAGCTGTACGATATTTCCGACGAAATTTTGCAGCAAGCCGGCAGTTACGTTCTGGCCAGCTTCCAAAAAGCCGTGGCTAAAGGCGTAGTCCAGCAAGAAGCCGCGGCAAAAGCCTACGCCCGCCTGCAGGTCACGAGCCATTTCGAAGACGCCGTCAATTTCGCGGATTTCGTCATCGAAGCAGTGCCGGAAAAGATCAGCATGAAAATTGAGCTGTTTGCCAGGCTGGACAAGCTTACACCCAAGCACGCCATCCTGGCGACAAACACTTCCTCCTTGTCCGTCACGGAAATGGCAGGCGCGACGCTGCGCCCGATGCAGGTCGTGGGCATGCACTTTTTCAACCCCGTACCGCTGATGAAATTGATCGAGATCATTCGCGGGTTGGAAACCTCGGAGGCCACGATCGAAATCACGAAAAGAGTTGCGCAGGCGATGCAAAAAGAGCCGGTGGTGATCAAAGAATCGCCGGGGTTCATCACGACCCGCATCAATGCGCTGATCGGCAACGAAGCGTTTTACTTGCTGCAAGAAGGCGTGGCTGCGGCGGAAGAAATAGACAAGGCGCTCAAGCTGGGTTTGAATCATCCCATGGGCCCGTTCGAATTGGTCGATCTGGTTGGCCTCGACACGCGGCTGAACATCCTCAACTTTCTGCATCAAACTCTCGGCGAGAAATACCGGCCTTGCCCTTTGATGGTCCAATACGTCAAAGCCGGCCGCCTCGGCCGCAAAGCCGGGCGCGGAGTGTATGATTATTCCAAGATAAACTGATTGGGAGAACGAGTTCGGGGGAGAGTGCACGCCCGTTGCAGAGAACCTGACGTGTTTTTTCGGGAGGAAGCCTTGCGTCTGCGCTTGAAAATGCTGGCCTTGGAGCGTGGGGATTTCATTCCTTCGAGATTGAAAGCGCTACCGCAATGATGGCGAAATAGCCCTTGAAATTATATCGGGGATTCGTTATAATGCTTTTTAATTCTGGGCGGGGGTGTGCTGGCAGCGAAAGGATCCTGAGTCGATTGTGACGATGCATCGAGGCGGAGCGCAAAAAGCATCTGTTTACGATATCGCGATCATCGGCGCCGGGCCGGTAGGCTTGGCTTGCGGCATCGAAGGGCAGCGGCGTGGTCTTTCTCATGTAATTTTGGAGAAAGGAGGCTTGACGAATTCGTTGTTTCATTTTCCCAAGCACATGACTTTTTTTTCCACGCCGGAGTTGTTGGAGATCGGCGAAGTGCCGTTCGTGATTTCTGCGGAGAAGCCCACGCGCCAGGAGGCGTTGAACTACTACCGTCGCGTGACTTCGCATTTTGACTTGAATTTGCGGCTGTATGAACGCGTGGCGAAAGTGATCGCCCTCGCGCCTGCATTTGAAGTGGTGAGTGAGCACCAAGTTTATCGCGCGAAATTTGTGGTGGTGGCCACAGGCTTTTATGACCATCCTAATCCGCTCGGAATTCCCGGCGAAGACCTGCCCAAAGTCTCTCATTATTACACCGAGCCCTTTCCATTTTATCGCCGGCGTGTGGCCGTGATCGGCGGCAAGAACTCAGCGGTGGAAGCTGCGCTCGACCTCTATCGCCACGGCGCGGAGGTGACGATGATTCATCGTGGCCGGGAAATCGGCGCAAGCGTGAAATACTGGATACTTCCGGATATCTTGAACCGCCTCAAAGAAGGCAGTATCAAAGCCATGTTCAACACGCGCGTGACCGCGATCACACCGGAAAAAGTTTTGGTGCAAAACGAGGCTGGCGAGAAGCAGGTGCTGGACAACGACCAGGTTTTCGCCTTGACCGGCTATCACCCGGATTATGAATTTCTGCAACAGGCCGGCATCGTGATTGAGGATGAAACCCGGCGGCCGCATTTTGATCGCGAATCTTTTGAGACGAATATTCCCGGCTTGTATGTCGCCGGAGTGGTGGCGGCGGGGAAGGACGGCAACAGCATTTTTATAGAGAACGGGCGCATGCATGCGAACAGCATTGTGCAGCACCTGGCGCGCAAATTGCAAAATGATAACGGTGTTTTCGAACGGCGATTGCCGCTGCCACACAGCGATCAACAGAAACGCGAGGACTGACGATTGAAAGAATTCGACCTGATTGTGGTCGGCGGAGGTCCGGGCGGATACGTCGCCGCGATTCGTGCGGCCCAGCTCGGCATGCAAGTAGGCGTGATTGAAAAAGACAGGCTCGGCGGCCTGTGTTTGAACTGGGGCTGCATTCCCAGCAAAGCGTTGCTGCGTTCTGCGGAAGTGTATCATCTTTTGCATCGCGCCCAGGAATTTGGCTTGCAGGCCGGTGAGATTTCCTTCGAATGGGAAAAAATTATTCAGCGCAGCCGCAAGATTGCCGAGCAAATCACCAAAGGTGTAGCCTTTCTCTTTCGCAAAAACAAAATCGAACATATCGACGGCGCCGGGCGTATTCGCAAGGACAAAGTTGTGGAAGTGACGAAGGACGGCAAGGCGGTGGGCGAATACCAGGCGAAGCATATCATTGTAGCCACCGGCGGGTCGCATCGTTCCCTTCCCAGCGTGGCACTCGATCGCAAGAAGATCATTACCAGCACCGAGGCCATGATCTGGCCGGAGTTGCCGAAATCCATGATCGTCATCGGCGGCGGCCCAATTGGAATTGAATTCGCCTATTTTTACAATGCTTTCGGCTGCAAAGTCACCATCCTCGAGATGATGCCGCACCTCCTGCCTTTGGAAGACGAAGAAGTGGCGAAAGCGCTGGCCTCGACTTACAAAAAAAGCGGCATTGTGATCGAAACCAATGCGAAAGTCTCCGGCGTCACGCCCTCGGCCAAAGACGTGACCGTGACGTATTCCGTGAATAACTCTGAAAAGAAAGTGACCGGCGAGGTGGCGTTAATGGCCATTGGCTTCTCCGGGCAGACCGGCAATCTCGGTTTGGAAGATCTTGGCATCGCCGTCGACAAAACCTTCATTGCGGTTGATCGCCGAACCTATGCGACGAATGTACCCGGCATTTACGCCGTCGGTGATGTCATCGGCGCACCGTTGTTGGCGCATGTTGCTTCTGCGGAGGGCATAGCCTGCGTCGAGCATATAGCGGGCAAGCCTCCCGTGCCAGTGAATTATGGCAACATTCCGGGCTGCACCTATTGCCAGCCCCAAGTGGCGAGCGTGGGATTGACGGAAAAGCAGGCACGCGCGCAAGGTCATGAGGTCGCCGTAGGCCGTTTCAGCTTCAAACCGTTGGGCAAATCCCTCGCCGTGGGCGAAACCGACGGCTTTGTGAAGCTGGTGGTCGACAAGAAATACGGCGAATTGCTGGGCGCGCATATACTGGGACACGAAGCCACGGACCTGATCGCCGAGCTCGTGGTCGCGCGCACCCTCGAAACCACAGTGCACGAATTGATCAAAACCGTGCACGCGCATCCGACGTTCGCCGAGGCGGTGATGGAAGCGGCGGCGGATGCGCTGGGTGAAGCGATTCATCAATGATAAATCACGAACTGCCGCCCGCCAATTTGGGAAGATAGAATCAGGATGGTGCTGGTGGTGATTGGTGGAGCGATTTATGGCAAAGCACAAGATCGGGTGGTTGCCGGGAGACGGCGTCGGCCGCGACGTCATGGAAGCGGCGCGTCTTGTTCTGGACAAACTGCGGCTGGAGGCCGAATACTTTCACGGCGAGATCGGCTGGCATTACTGGTGCACCGAGGGCAATGCCTTGCCCGAGCGCACGCTGGACATGCTGAAAGGCACGCAGGCGTGTTTGCTGGGCGCCGTCACCAGCAAGCCGCGCGAGGAGGCCGAACGCGAGCTGCTGCCGGAGCTGCGGAATCGCGGTTTGGCTTATCAAAGCGCCATTTTGCAGTTGCGGCAAAAACTTCATTTGCACACGAATATTCGCCCATGCAAGGCCTACGCCGGCAATCCGCTCAATTTTCGGCACGATATCAACCTCGTGGTGTTCCGCGAGAATTCCGAGTGTTTATACACGGGCGTGGAGTTCCATCCGCTGCCGCCGGAAGTGATCAAGACCATAGCCGCGTACCATCCCGCGGCGCGGCGCTATGTGGATCTGCCTCCGGAAGACGTGGCAATTTCTGTGCGTATCATGACCCGCCCGCGCTGCCAGGCCATCGCGCAACAGGCGTTCGAGTATGCGCGGCACCGCGGCTTTCGTTCGGTCACGGTGGTGGAAAAGCCGAACGTCACGCGCGAAACCAGCGGCATGCTGATCCGCGAAGCACGCAAGATGGCCAGGCGTTACGCTGAAGTCGACTTTTACGAAGCGAATATCGATCATCTCTGCATGTGGCTGCTGAAGAATCCGCAGAGTTTTGCGGTACTGTTGAGTAGCAATTTGTTTGGTGACATTCTGTCGAAACTGTGCTCGCAGCTGGTGGGCGGCCTCGGCTTCGGCGCGAGCGCGAATCTCGGCGAAAAGTATGCGCTCTTCGAACCGATTCACGGCTCGGCACCGCGCCTGGCCGGACAATACCGCGTCAATCCCATCGGCTTGCTGCGCGCAGTGGTCATGATGCTCGAATATTTGCAGGAGCATGACTTGGCGCGCGTGCTCGAAAATGCCATTGCCACCGTCATACAAGAAGGCAAAGTGCGCACGCAAGACATGGGCGGCGAAGCTTCGACCATGGAGATGGCCAAGGCGATTGCAGAGAGGATTTAGATGAAATGAGCATGGCGCACTATGCCCAATCCGCAATTGCTGATCAGACCTTTCATTAGACGAGAAGCCGTTTTGTCTTCACGCATTGAAGGAACTCAAGCCGATCTAACGGATCTATATGTTTACGAAGCCGGCCAGCTTTCATTTGTGGAAGAAAAAATTCTATTTCGACTTAAGGAAGGATATGGGAAAGTATTTATTGCTGTAAAAATTTTATTTATCACCGGTGAGCTTGATGATTTGAAAAATCAAATTATACCTTCGAGCGAAAAAGTATAATTTGGAGGTGAGGAACTATACTTAAGTATAATTGTGCGCTCTCCCGATGTGAACAAAGCATCAGTAAATACAACAAAGGTGGTGATCATTAGTATTTCGAAAATGCCCTCATACGCAAATTTTGAGAAAATCATCCGGAGTCGCATGAATAGGGTCAACTTGACGAGGTCCATATGAGCAGTCTGCTGGCAGTGATCACAACCTTTGCCGTCGTCGGTGGCTTGGTCGTTTTGATTTTGACGCTCTCTTCCTGGTTGGGGCCCAAACGCAGCAATCCCATCAAGGAAGTTCCTTTCGAATGCGGCTGGGACCCGATTTCGCGGCCCAGTGAGCGGCACGTGATCCGCTTTTATCTCATCGCGATTTTGTTCGTGCTCTTCGATATCGAAATCGTGTTTCTCTTTCCCTGGGCTGCCGTGTTCCGAGAATTGGGCGCGGCCGGATTTTTCAGCATGTTGACCTTTATCAGCATTTTGATTTTGGGTTTGGCGTATGCGTGGAAGCGAGGTGCATTAGAATGGGAATGAAAAGCCTTTTTGGTGGAGACAATTTCGTGACTTCGCGCCTCGACCAGGCCGTGGGCTGGGCGCGCAAGTATTCGATCTTCCAATATCCTTTCGTCACGGCATGCTGCGGCATGGAATACATGGCCACCGCCGGGTCGCATTATGACGTCGATCGTTTCGGCGCGGCCTTGCCGCGATTCACGCCGCGGCAGGCCGATGTGCTCTTCGTGGTGGGGACCATCAGCCAAAAGATCGCGCCGATCCTGCGCCGGATTTACGATCAAATGTGTGAGCCGAAATGGGTGGTGGCCTTCGGCGTGTGCACCTGCACCGGCGGTTTTTATGACAATTATTCGACCGTACAAGGCATCGACACGATCCTGCCGGTCGATGTTTATATTCCCGGGTGCCCGCCGCGGCCGGAAACGGTGCTGCAAGGCTTGATGCTGTTGCAGGAGAAAATTCAGAAACAGAAGCAGGAGTATTGAGCCCCTCTTTTTTACGGATTGTGCATTACGCATTACCATTTGCCCATGAGGTAATCCGTAAAACGTAACACGTAAAAAGCCTTCGCCATAAATTTGAATTGATGGATACATCATGTCCTGGCTCGAAGAGATTGTCCAAAAATTTCCCGCGAGTGTTCAGCTCACGGATGCGCCGAAAACCGGCAATGCCTTGCTGGTCGAGCGCGAGATTCTGCCCCACCTGTGCCGGTATTTGCTCACGGAACATCGCCCCGCGTTCAATTTCTTGATGGACCTTGTCGGCGTGGATCGGATGAAATTTCCGGGCGCAAAACAGCGTTACGAAGTCATCTACAATCTTTTCGCGTATCCGGAAAAAGTGCGGCTGATCTTGCGCGTGCCCGTGCCGGAATTCGATCCGACCGTGCCGACGGTGAGTGATATTTGGGCGGGGGCGAATTGGTACGAGCGCGAAGTGTGGGATTTGTTCGGCATTCGCTTCAAGCATCATCCCGACCTGCGCCGTATTTTGATGTATGACGAATTCAAAGGCCACCCGCTGCGCAAGGATTATCCCATCAATCGCCGCCACCCGCTGGTCAGCAACGAAAAGCCGGCGGCGCCGGGCCAGAATGGCACGAACGGCCACACCTCGAGTTTTCGCATCAAAGGCCCTCAAACCGGCAAGAACTCGACCAACATGCTGCTCAACATGGGGCCTTCACATCCGGCCATGCACGGCGTGATTCACCTGCTGCTGGAACTGGAGGGCGAAATCGTTGAGTCCGCCGAGGTCGCCATCGGTTATTTGCATCGCGCGTTTGAAAAAGACGCGGAAGCGGTGACCTGGAATCAAGTGTTCCCCTACACCGATCGTTTGAATTACGTCTCGCCGCTGATCAACAATGTCGGCTATGCCATGGCGGTCGAGAAATTGATGGGCCTGGAAACCACGCCGCGCTGCCAATACATTCGCGTGCTCATGTCCGAGATCTCGCGCATCACCGACCATCTCACCTGCATCGGCGCGAATACCATGGAGCTCGGCGCCATGACCGGCTTTTTGTATTTCATCAAAGTGCGCGACATGCTCTACGAATTGGTGGAAGAAATCACCGGGGCACGCCTGACGGTTTCCTATCTGCGCATCGGCGGTGTAAAAGCGGATTTGACGCCGACGTTCACGGATAATTTGCGCAAGATTCTCAAAGAATTGCACAAGGCTATGAAGGAGATGCATACGCTGGTCACGCGCAATCGCATCTTCGTCGATCGCATGAAAGGCACGGGCGTGGTCGAAAAGGAAACGGCGATGACGTACGGCTTCACCGGGCCGATGCTGCGCGCCTGCGGCATTGATTACGACGTGCGCAAAGCCGAACCCTATCTGGTGTATGACCGCCTGGATTTCGATATTCCCTACGGCCAATACGGCGACAATTATGATCGCTATCTCGTGCGCATGGAAGAAATCGAGCAGAGCGCAAGAATTCTCGAGCAATGTCTCGAACAAATTCCTGCCGGCGCGATCAACGTCGATCAAGAGGGTAAGGAAATTCCTGCAAGCGAAATGGCCGATCGCGGCAAGTTCGGCCAGACGCATGAATTGCTGCAATTGCGCGCGGTGACCGACCCCACGCTGTCCGGCGGCAACGCTTCCACGCGCCGGCTCATCTTTCCGGACGATAAGCAAGTGGTGCTGCCTGCCAAAGAAAAAGTCTATGGCAGCATCGAGGGTCTGATGAATCATTTCATGCTCATCATGGAAGGCTACGGCATCCGGCCGCCGGTGGGCGAGGCGTATCAAGCGGTCGAGGGTGCCAACGGCGAGTTGGGCTTTTACGTCATTAGTGATGGCGGCGACAAGCCCTATCGTGTCGATGTGCGGCCGCCATGTTTTGCGTTGATGTCGGGTTTTCACAAGATGATTGCCGGAGACGCCGTGGCGGATATCGTGGCGACCTTCGGTACGGTGAATATGATCGCGGGAGAGTTGGACCGATGAGCTTGAATTTGTCGCCGGCTTCGTTAGATCGTATTGCCGAAGTGATCAAGCATTATCCGGCCGCGCACAAGCGCGCGGCGCTGCTGCCGATTCTGCACATCGTGCAAGAGGAAAAAGGTTGCGTGCCCGAGGACATGGAAGACGACATCGCCGCGCTGGTCAGCGTGCCGGTGGTGAAGGTGAAAGAAGTGCTGTCGTTCTACACCTGGTTTCGCCAAAAGCCGGCCGGTAAGCATCATTTCCAGCTCTGCCGCACGATTTCCTGCACGTTGCGCGGGCAGCGCGAAATCTTGTCGCATCTGGAAAAGAAACTTGGCCTCAAAGATGGCGAAACCTCCGCCGACGGCAAGTACACGATCACGACCGTCGAATGCCTCGCCTCCTGCGAAACTGCTCCGATGATGCAGTTGAATGAAAAATACGTCGATCATCTCACGCCGGAGAAGATTGATGGGATTTTGGCGGAGTTGAATCATGACTGGAATAAAACAAGTTGAGGTAAGCGCTTTCTCGAGATTTAACGAGATAAGATTGATGAGTTTCCTGATTATCTACCACTTGCAATTCAAGCCTAATAACATTGGCTGTAATTATGGCGATTGAGAGTTCGACAATAAGTTTGGAGCAAAAAAACCGCATACTTCAATTGGAAGAAGGTCACTTTGTTGACTTAAAAGCAATTGAAATAACGCCAGGAAAGCTGACGAGACACATCTCGGCATTTGCAAACGCTGATGGAGGTGAACTTTATATTGGTATTGACGAGGACAAATTACGAATTGGAATTCTCGAGTGGTGAGCAGAAGATTGTAGATTTTGAGCCGTTTTTGCGAGGATCAATTTCTGAGTCAAGAAAGGCTAACGCTTCTGCAAAAACACGTACAGGATCGTTTGGCTGCGTGATGTCTTAAGCGAGTTTTGAAATAGTGCATGCGAAAAGCCAACAAAGTGAAATGGCCCCCTGCAGTGAAAATCTGGATGGAAAGGGTCGACTACGATTTTGAAACCGCGCGAGCGATGTACAGAACTGGCCGCTATCTTTACGTGATTTTTATGTGTCAGTAGGCAGTCGAGAAGACGCTGAAAGCGATTTTGACATTTCAAAGCAAAGAGACCAAGCCGATTCATCACCTTCCAAAGTTGGCTGAGCTCACAGGCCTCTTGCATGAATTTAATGAGGAAGCACTTACGTTAATCGAAAATCTCAGCGGATATTATTTGAATGCACGTTATAAGGAAACCATCGAAGCTCTTTCCAAGGCAATAGGCAAGAGGGAAGCAAAGGAATACTTGAGCAAAACCGAGGGTTTGATCACATGGCTTACACAAAAGATGAAGCCATTGCCGTAATCCGCGCGTTTCTGGAGAGGATTCGACAGGAGCTTCCCATAGATCGAGCATATTTGTTTGGCTCGCATGCTACCGGTCGAAGTAGTGACTACTCGGATATCGATCTGGCCATTGTCACATCCGCACTCACTGCCGAAAATTCGATTGCCATCAATCTGAAAATCTTCAGCCGAGCGTCGCGTTACAATGTTGACTTGGAACCGGTTTGTTTTTCGCCCGAAGAATTCGAGCAAGAGAATTTGCCGATTGTTCTCGATATTAAGCGAACAGGAATAGAAATTACCGCTTCAGAGCAGTAAATTTTTGCAGGAACGTTCGGCTGTGTGATTGCTTCAGCATGTTTTATCGCAAAGGAATTACTTGAACATGACCCCCAACGGCGGCATTCTGACCCCTTTGATCAAGCAGCAATGTCAGCATCTCAAAAATTATCTCAACGCCGGCGGGTATGCCGCCGCGAAAAAGGCGTTGCAGATGACTTCCGAGGAAGTGATACAGGAAGCGATGAAATCCAATTTGCGCGGACTCGGCGGCGCGGGCTTTCCCACCGGGCGCAAATGGAGCTTTATTCCCAAGGATTCGCCCAAGCCGAAGTATCTCGTCATCAACGCGGACGAAAGCGAGCCGGGCACGTTTAAAGACCGGTACATTATTACCGGCGCCTCGCATGCGTTGATCGAGGGCATCATTATCGCTTCCAAAGCGATCAACGCGCACACGAGCTACATTTATATTCGAGGAGAGTACGTCGAGCCCGCGCGCATTTTGCAGGCGGCCATCGATGAAGCCTACCAGAATGGCATTCTCGGTAAAAACATACTTGGCACGGATTACGAGCTGAATCTTTACGTTCACCGCGGTGCGGGCGCGTACATTTGCGGCGAAGAAACCGCGCTGCTCGAATCGCTCGAAGGAAAAAAAGGCTGGCCGCGCATGAAACCGCCTTTCCCCGCGATCGAAGGCCTGTTTCGTTGCCCGACCATCGTCAACAATGTCGAAACCATTGCTTACGTGCCGAGCATTATTCAGAACGGCGGCGAGTGGTTTGCGAAACAAGGCAGCGATAAAAACGGCGGCTATCGTTTTTACAGCGTGAGCGGCCACGTCAACAAGCCCGGGGTCTATGAATTGCCGCACGGCACGGCGCTGCGTGACATCATTTACACGCATGCCGGCGGGGTGCGCAACGGCAAGAAATTGAAAGCCGTCATTCCCGGCGGGTCTTCTTCACCGGTGTTGCGTCCTGAGGAAATCGACGTGAAGATGGACGTGGATTCGCTCGCGGCCATTGGCTCGATGATCGGTTCCGCCGGCGTGATCGTGATGGATGAAGATACGTGCCTGCTCGAGGTGTTGCTCGTGACCTCGCGTTTCTATCATCACGAAAGCTGCGGCCAGTGCACGCCCTGCCGCGAAGGCACGGGTTGGATGGACAAGATCTTTCATCGCCTGCAGCGCGGCGGCGGCCGGAAGGAAGATGTCGACAATCTTTGGAACATCGCCAACGGCATTATGGGCAACACCATTTGCCCGCTCGGCGACGCCGCGGCCATGCCAGTGTTCGGTTTCTTGAAGAAATATCGCGAGGAATTTGAAGCGCACGCAAACTTCGGCAAGTGCCACACCGGCGAGTTTGCGAACTGGAAGCCGGGAACGAAAGCCGCACTGTGAGGCAGAATCTGAAAGGTGTTGGAGATTGCTCCCGGGCTTGCCGCACAGATAATGATCTGGTAAATTTTTTAGTTTGTCGAGTACGCAGGGAAAGAAGCGATTCTGTTTAAAACGATTGGAACCCACGACGAGGTTTACTGAAATCCATCATGCCCACCCTCACCATTGACGGAAAACAAGTTGCAGTCGATCCCGGCACCACCGTGATTCAAGCCGCGGACAAGCTCGGCATCGAAGTGCCGCGTTATTGCTATCATCCCGGGCTGAGCATCGTTGGCCAGTGCCGCATTTGCCTGGTAGAAATTGAAAAAATGCCCAAGCTGCAGGTGGCATGCTATACGCCAGTGGCGGACGGCATGGTGGTGCACACCCAGAGCGAAAAAGCGTTGCGCGGCCGCAAGGACGTATTGGAATTGCTGCTCGTGAATCATCCGCTCGATTGCCCGGTGTGCGACCAGGCGGGCGAATGCTGGCTGCAAGAGTATTACATGCGCTTCGGCCAGTACGACAGCAAGATGATCGAGGACAAGGTCAAGAAGAATAAGGCGCTCGACCTCGGTCCGCACGTGATGCTCGATCAGGAACGTTGCATTCTCTGTAGCCGCTGCGTGCGCTTTTGCGATGAAATCAGCAAATCGCACGAATTGGGCATTTTCAGTCGTGGCGATCACTCCGAGCTTGCGCCTTATCCCGGTGAGAAACTCGACAATCTTTATGCGGTAAATACGGTTGACATCTGCCCCGTGGGCGCGCTCACGGAAAAGGACTTTCGCTTCGAAGCGCGGGTGTGGTATTTGGATGCGACCGATTCGATTTGTCCCGGCTGCAGTACCGGCTGCAACATTCAAGTGCATGCCCTCAACGAGCGCAAGCACCATGCCGAAGGCCGCCGTGTCGTGCGCCTCAAGCCGCGCTTCAATCCCGAGGTCAATCAATGGTGGATGTGCGACCTCGGCCGGTACGTTTTCAAAAGTGTCGATGATCCCCGGCGTCTCACCGCCCCCCTGCTGAAGAACGGCGAAGAATGGATTACCACGACGTGGGAAGTGGCGCTCGAAGCCGCAGCGGAGAAAATCAAAAACGCGTTACCCGATCGTGTCGGCGTGATTGCTTCGCCGCAGATGACGAACGAAGATTTGTTCGCACTCAAACGCTTTGCCGCGAAATTGAACATTCAAAATCTTGCCGGCACCGTAACGCCCAAGGAGAAGCCGCTGCAGGACAATTTTCTGCTCAAAGCGGACCGCCATCCCAACACGCGCGGAGCCACGTTGCTCGGGTTCGCGGACGATGGCGTTGCTGCCTTCAAACTCTTGCGTGAAGCGCGCGCGGGCAAGCTCGCGGTGCTGTTGATCTTCCATCATGATTTGAGCGCCGGCTTCGATCAGGAGTTTGTCGCCAGCGTCCTGCAAAACGTGCCCACGATCATTTTTGCCGGCACCCACCAAGGCGCCACCAGCGCCATGGCGCATATCGTTTTGCCCGCCGCGGCGTGGGCGGAGAAAGACGGCACGATCACGAATTTTGCCGATCGCGTGCAAAGGCTTCACAAGGCCGTCGATCCTCTCGGCGAGGCCTTGCCGGAATGGCAGATTGTGAAACGCCTCGGCCGTGAGCTGGGAGCGCCCATTCTGTACTTCGAAGCGCAGGATGTTTTTGCCGGGCTGGCGCGCGAAGTGTCGGCTTTCCAGGGTTTGACCTATGATCTTCTCGGCGAGCAGGGCTGCAAGCTCGGCGACGACCCGCAGGCCACAGCGCCGACAAGAAAACTCAACAAAGTTCCTGACAAGCTTCGCCTCGTCCCCATTTTCAAATAGACATGGCAGAACTGATTGCAACCTTGCTGAAGATCTTTTTCTTCATTTTGATTTTCGTGTTCAACACCGCGGCGCTGTTGACGTGGGTCGAACGCAAACAAAGCGCCCTCATGCAGGATCGTGTCGGCGCCAACCGTGCCTCCATCTTCGGCCTGCGCTTGTTCGGACTGTTTCACATTGTGGCCGATTCCTTGAAAATGTTTTTTAAGGAAGATTTTCGCCCGAAAGGCGCGGAGAAATTCTTGTTTTCGATCGCGCCGGGCATCAGCATGTTTTTCGCCACCGTCGCCTTTGCCGCGATTCCATTCGCGGACAAGCTGACCGTCGGCGGCCAAGAGGTGGTCATGCAGATCGCCGCGCTCGACGTCGGCATTTTGTATGTCTTTGCGGTGATGTCGATGGCGGTTTACGGGGTCGTGCTCGGCTCATGGGCCTCGAACAACAATTATTCTCTGATGGGTGGTTTGCGCGCCTCCTCCCAAATGATTTCCTATGAAGTTTCCATCGGAGTGTCGATCATCGGCGTCTTGCTGATTTATGGCACCATGGATCTGCAGGAAATTGTGCGCGCGCAAGGCAGGCTGCTTTGGGGCTGGCTACCGCAATGGGGCATCCTGATGCAGCCCGTTGGTTTCTTGTTGTTCCTGACCACCGGCATCGCTGAAACGAAACGCATTCCTTTTGACGCGCCTGAAGGCGAAAGCGAGATCATCGGCTATCACGTCGAGTACAGCAGCATGCGCTTCGGCATGTATTTTCTCACCGATTTGATCGAGACGGTGTTGATTGCGTGCATTACCGTAACCTTGTTTCTCGGCGGCTGGCAAGTGCCGTATTTGCTGCCGGAGGGTTTTCATTTTCCCTGGGGCGGCACGCTCGCCCTTTCCAATCTGGCCGTCACCCTTTTGCAATTCTTCACGTTCACGCTGAAGGTCGCCGTGCTGTTGTGGTTCATGATGATCATTCGCTGGACGCTGCCGCGTTTCCGTTACGATCAAATCATGTTCCTCGGCTGGAAAATCCTGCTGCCCGTGGCGCTCGCGAACGTCATCGTCACGGCCGCGATCGTGCTCTTTTGGAAATGATCTTCACGAGTTGGAGGGAGAGGAGCGAGAGATGAGGGTTGGGAGGCTTTTTCCCGGCCATACAACGCTCCAATAATCCAACCATGCGATGCAAACATGCAACTGAATCCGAGATCTCAGCGCCATGAATGTTCACGACAAATATAAGCCTCTCACTTTCTGGGAAAGAACTTACCTGCCCCGGATTTGGGACGGCTTGAAGCTGACCATGGTCAGGTTTTTTTTCAATCTCTGGCATTTCACCCTGGCCAGCCTGGGCGTCAAACGCGAATGGAAAGGCGCGGTGACGTTTCAATATCCAGAAGTGCGGCGCCCGATTTGGCCGCGCTTGCGCACGCTGCACCGGCTCACCAAGCGCGATGACGGATCCCCGCGCTGCGTCGCCTGTATGATGTGCGAAACCGTTTGCCCGGCCAAATGCATTTACATCGTGGCGGGCGAGCGCCCGGAAAAAGAAATCGAAAAATATCCGCTCGTTTTCGATATCGATCTCGGCAAGTGCGTGTTCTGCGGCTATTGCGTCGAAGCCTGTCCCGAAGACGCGATACGCATGGACACCGGTGTGCTGGAATTCTCCGCATACACGCGCAACGGCATGATGCTCAATCGCGATACGCTGTTGAGCTTCAGTCCCAAGAAAGAAAACTATGTCGCGCGACCAGATTTGGAATGATCGTTCCGTTTTCATCGAAGTTTTTGGCGCTTGACCTTCCTGCCTCATTTCTCTATATTGCTTTAGAAGTGCAGTCGTGCCACGATCAAAACCCCGTCAATCCGAATTTGATTTTTGCGTTGAAACGTTCCGGGAGGAATAATGCCTCAAGACCACCCCACCTTTCTTCGAAAAGAGCAGCGCTTCCTCGAAGAGGGCCGCTACGGCGACAACGTGATCGTCACCTCGATAGATTCGTTGTTGAATTGGGCCAAGCTCTCGTCGATATGGCCCATGACGTTCGGCCTGGCCTGCTGCGCCATCGAGATGATGGCGGTGGGCGCCTCCAAATACGATCTCGACCGCTTCGGGGCCGGGGTGTTTCGCCCCAGCCCGCGGCAAACGGACCTGATGATCGTGGCCGGCACGGTAACGCTGAAAATGGCGCTGCGCGTGAAAACCCTGTACGATCAAATGCCCGAGCCGAAATACGTGATGTCCATGGGCAGTTGCGCCACCTGCGGCGGGCCCTACTGGAAACACGGCTATCACGTGCTTAAAGGCGTCGATCGCATCGTTCCCGTTGACGTTTATGTGCCCGGTTGCCCGCCGCGCCCCGAAGCGTTGATTGACGGATTGTTGAAATTGCAGGAAAAAATCCGGCGTGAAAGCCACGTCAAACGCAAATTGACGGAGACGGCGAGCTGATGATGAGCCCTGCGGATATCGTTCAAAAACTGCGCGACAAGTTCGGCGAACAAATACTCGCCTTTGATGAAAAGGCTCTCGACCCCGCCGTGAGAGTCGCGCCCCCGGCCGTGCGCGAAGTGTGTCAATTTCTCAAGGACGAACCCGAGCTTTACTTCGACATGTGCCACGACATTTCCGGCTACGACTTGGGGGCAGGAAAAGATTTGGGCCTCATCTATCATCTCTTTTCCTTTCGGCACAGACATTGGTTCACCGTGAAGGCCGAGGTACCGCGCGAAAGCGGGCATGTTCCAACCGTGTCATTATTATGGCGCACCGCGGATTGGCACGAACGCGAGGCCTATGATTTGTTCGGCATCGCTTTCGACGGCCACCCCGATCTTCGCCGCGTGCTTTGTCCCGATGATTGGGAAGGCTGGCCGCTGCGCAAAGACTACGTGGTGCAGGAGTATTATCACGGCATTCGCGTGCCGTATGATGAAGATTGGCACAAGATCGACACGCTGATGGTGAATCCCGAGCGTGGCCATTATGTTTTTGCCTTCGAGAAGAAACTGCCTGTGGCGCAAAACGGCAACGCTTCCGAGAAAAAGGAGTGAGCATGGCGGAATACTTCAAAAACGTGTTCAATAGTATCTACACCGTGCTGATTGGCATGGGCGAGACCTGGAAGCACTTGTTCCGGCCGGCGACCACGATCACGTACCCGCACGCACGCTTCTCCTTGCCGCCGGGCACCCGCATGCAACTGTTCATGAACGTGGACGATTGCATCGGCTGCTACAAATGCGCGCGCATCTGTCCGGTGGATTGCATTTACATTGACACCGTCAAGACCAAGCCGAACGAAGACCTGGGCAAAGCCTCGACCGGCAATCCCATTCGCCAGCACGTGGTGCGCTTCGATATCGACATGTTCAAATGCTGCTATTGCGATTTGTGCACCACGGTGTGCCCCACGGAATGCCTGTACATGACGGACAAATATGAAGCGACGGTGTATGATCGCAGCAACGGCATTTTTCATTTTTCAAAATATGAACCGGCGTTAGCCGCCAAAATGCTCGCTGAGCAAGCAGTGGAAGATGCCGCGGCGGCCGCTGCGAAAGCGGCCAAAGCAGCGGCCGCGCCACCGAAGCCAAAAACGGAGCAGGCGCCCGCGGCGCACGGGTAACTTTCAATTGGTATGAGGAATTTCATTTTCGGGGGGAATGAAATGCCAGAACTTTCACGATTTTATGGCATCGTCATTTTCATGAATTATAACGACCATGAACCGCCGCATTTCCATGCACGATATCAGCAGTGTGACATGGCTGGAGGAATACAAGCTGCGCCTGAAATTTGATGACGGCTCTGTAAGAGATATTGATTTACAGAACGAGCTCTATGGCGAAGTTTTTGAACCCCTGAAGGAAATTCAGTTCTTTCGCCAAGTGAAGGTCAATCCCGATACGAGAACTATCGAATGGCCAAATGGAGCTGACTTTGCGCCGGAATTTCTGCTTGGGATCGGTGTAGAAATCGAACCGGCCACCAAAGCGGCCAAAGCAGCGGCCGCGCCGCCGAAACCAAAAACGCAGCAGGCGCCGGCGGCGCACGGGTGAAACTTCGAAGTGAGGGATTGCTGCAACGTCATCAATCGACAGAACCAATGCCCATCGCTCCAACAATCCACTGATCCAATAATCCACATAAACAAACAATCGGCGCACGGGAAATTTTATGTTCGGCTCTCTCGCAAATATATTCAAACGGCAGCGGTACTATTTCGAAGACGAAGGCAATCTGGTCGTCGATCTCGATCCCACCGCTGCGATTGAAAAGCACAATTACGAAGTGATGGCCAAGGCGCGGCACAGCAAGGATTTCCCCGGCGAAGACATGATTGTCAACATGGGGCCGCAGCACCCTTCCACGCACGGCGTATTGCGCCTGGAATTGGTGCTCGATGGCGAAGTCGTCAAAAAATGCACGCCGCACATCGGCTACCTGCATCGCAATTTCGAAAAGCATGCGGAGAACCTCGGCTGGAACGAGGTCATTCCTTATACCGACCGGCTCGATTATCTCGCCTCGATGAGCATGAATTTCGGCTACTGTCTCGCCGTGGAAAAAATCTTGGGCGTGAAAGAATTGCCGAAAAAAGTGGAATACATTCGGGTGATTTGCGCAGAATTCATGCGCATCGCCAGCCATCTGATGGCCGTGGGTACGTTCGGCCTCGATGTCGGCGCGGTCACGCCTTTCCTATGGGCTTTCCGCGACCGGGAGCGCATTCTCGATTTGTTCGAATGGCTTTCGGGCGCACGCCTGTTGTATAATTACATTTGGATCGGCGGCCTCGGCCGTGACATGCCTTCCGGCTGGCTCAAAAAAGCCAGCGCGTTCCTCGATGAATTTGAAAGAAACATGCAAGAGTTCAACCGCTTGCTTTCGGGTAATCATATTTTCATCAAACGCGCCGCCGACATCGGCATTCTGCCGCCGGAAGTGGCGATCAATTGCGGCGCGACCGGACCGGTGCTGCGCGGCAGCGGCGTCAAATGGGACGTGCGCAAAGACGATCCCTATTCGCTTTATCCGCAATTCGAGTTTGAAGTGCCCGTGGGCGAAGGCTTGCATGGCCCCCTCGGTTCGGTGTTGGATCGTTATTATGTTCGCATCAAAGAAATCGAGCAATCGGTCAGAATTTTGCGGCAGGCGCTCGCGCAATGCCCGGAACAAGGCGACGTGAAAGAAGCGATCCCGCGACGTATGCGCCCGCCCGCCGGCGCCGAATGTTATGTGCGCAGCGAAGCGCCACGCGGCGAAATCGGCTTTTATCTGCGCTCCAATGGCAGCGATATTCCCGACCGCGTGCGTTGCCGCTCCTCCTGCTTCGTGCATGTCAGTTTGCTCGACGAAATCAGCCGCGGCGCGATGGTGGCTGACATGATCTTAATCATCGGGAGCATCGATATCGTGCTGGGTGAGGTGGACCGTTAGCAGCAAAATGTGATCATGGGATTGATGGATTGTTGGAGTTGATGATTCCCGGAAATCCATCGATCCAATGATCCATCAATCCTGTCAATGTGGAAAACTCTCGAGATCGTTTTGGCATGGCTGTGGAGCGTGAGACACTTGAAGTCGATATTTTGTTTGTGGGAGCCGGTCCGGCGAGCCTCGTAGGGGCGCTCTATCTGCAAAAGCTGCTGGCGGCGCGCAACCGGAATGAGGTTACCATTGCCATCATTGAAAAAGCGCGCGAAGTGCATGCGCACGCTCTTTCCGGCGCGGTTTTGGTTCCCCGTGCGATTCGCGAGCTGTATACGGACTTCGATGAAATTTGCGATATCCCCAAAGCACAGGTAACGCGCGACTCGGTTTATTTTTTGACCGAGAGCAATGGCCTGCGTCTTCCAATGACGCCCCCGCCGCTGGCGAATCATGGAAATTATGTTTTGTCGCTGCAACACCTCGTGGCTTGGCTGGGACAAAAAGCCGAGGAAGCGGGCATCAATCTTTTTCCCTCCTTCCCCGGTATGGAATTGCTCTATGAGCATGGCGCGGTCGTGGGCGTGCGCACACGCGATCAGGGCCGGGATAAGGAAGGCAGGCCGAAAAGCAATTACACGCCCGGCGTCGATATTCGCGCCAAAGTCACGGTGTTGGGAGAAGGTCCGCGTGGCACGATGGCGAAAGCGCTGATTGCCAAGAAAAATCTCGATGCGGGCAAGAATCCTCAAGTTTATGCCATCGGTGTGAAGGAAGTTTGGGAAGTGCCCGGCGCCTCTGCGCGCGCGGGTGAAGTGATTCACACCATGGGCTTCCCCAACGATCACAAAACTTTCGGTGGCGGGTTTATTTATTTCATGCCTGATAACTTGGTTTCTGTGGGTTTGGTAATCGGCTTGGAATACGAAGATCCGTTTCTCGATCCGCATCATGAATTTCAGCGTTTCAAGCTGCACCAACTGGTCCGCGGGATTTTGCAAAGTGGCAAGATCGTCAGCTTTGGCGCGAAGTCGATTCCCGAGGGCGGATTGTTCGCCATGCCCAAGCTTTATGCCGAAGGCGTGATGCTGATTGGCGATACCGGCGGCTTTCTCAATGGCATGAAGCTCAAAGGAATTCATCTCGCCATGAAAAGCGGGATGCTGGCCGCGGAAACGCTCGCCCAAGCCTTGGAGAAAAATGATTACTCCGAAGCTGCATTGAGCGATTATGAAAATCGTTTCAAAGCCAGTTGGGCCTATGCTGAATTGAAAAAAGTGCGTAACTTCCATCAGGGCTTCCATCAGGGTTTGCTGGCAGGCATGATCAATGCCGGTTTGCAATTCCTCACCGGCGGCTGGGGTTTCAAAGAACGCCGCGGCGAAGCGCCGGGACACAAGCGCATGCGCCAGATCAAAGATTATCATGGCGCCCAGGCGCCGGAGCGGAAATACCACGCGCTTGCTTTTGATCGCGTATCGACTTTTGACAAAGTCACGGACGTGTTCCACGCCTACAATTTGCACGACGAGAATCAGCCCGTGCATCTGCTCATTGCAGATTATGACATATGCCACGATCGTTGCGCCGTCGAATATGGCAATCCCTGCCGCCATTTTTGCCCGGCGAACGTCTATGAGATGGTTCAGGAAAACGGTAAACCGCGTTTACATTTGAATCCTTCGAACTGCGTGCATTGCAAAACCTGCGACATTATGGATCCATATGAGATCATCACGTGGGTGCCGCCGGAGGGGGGCAGCGGGCCGAATTATAAGAATTTGTAGCCTTGTCGCCGTGCCTGCACGCGCTTTTGCTTTGCCAAAAGCAATATCGCTCTGGGATCGAACTTGAGTAGAAAGCGGATTGGCACAATCGCTGCGATCGTGGGAGCTTCTGATTTGACCAAACGCACAAATGAGCAATGGACCTTATTCATCCTGAAATCAATCGGTATCTCGACTCGCTTTTGCCCGAGCGCCATCCCAAATTACTGGAGATGGAGCGTTTCGCAAAAGAGCGAGATTTTCCAATTGTCGGCCCGCAAGTCGGGCGCGTTTTGTATCAATACGTCAAAATCACCGGTGCCCGGCGTATTTTTGAAATGGGGTCCGGCTTCGGTTATTCCGCATTTTGGATTGCGATGGCTTTGCCGGCGGAGGGTAAATTGATTTGTTCCGAAGCCTCGCAAAACAACGTCGATCTCGCCGAAGATTATTTGAAAGTCGCGGGCCTGCTGCCCAAAGTACAATTGAGAATCGGGGATGCGTTGAAGATTTTGGGCAAGACCGAAGGGCTATTTGATCTTATTTTTTGTGACGTTGATACGGAGTTTTATCCCGACGCCCTGCAGCTGGCGCTGACGAAGCTGCGCGAGGGTGGATTGCTCATCACGGATAATGCCTTATTTCACGGTCGCGTGCTCAGTCCCAATCCCGATGCCACCACCCGCGGCGTGGTGGAATACAATCGCGCCGCGTTCAGCACCGAGAATCTGTGGACCGTCATTCTGCCCGTGCGCGATGGACTGGCGGTAAGCTGGAAAATGAATGAGTAATACGCAAAACGTAATCTTTAACCCGCAACTTCGACGCTGATTCCGGATTAAGGATCACGCATTACGAATTGATGATCACTTTTTCGCAAATACAATTGCAAAACAAAAGGAATAGGCCATGGCCAAAATCGATATGACCATGCCGCAGATGGGCGAAAGCATTGCCGAAGGCACGATTCTGAAATGGCTGAAAAAAGCCGGCGATAAAGTCGAGCGGGACGAAACCTTGCTCGAAATCAGCACCGACAAAGTCGATTCCGAAATCCCTGCACCGGTTTCGGGTGTGATTGCCGAAATCCTGGTGGAAGAAGGAAAGACGGTGAATGTTGGAACTCCGATCGCACGCATTGAAACGGACTCCAGTGCCGCTGTGCCGGCGGGTAATGGCAAAGCTGCCCCGGCGGCATCGACGGCTGCGCCCCCATCCGCTGCTGCGCCCAGAGAAGACTCCAAGCCTGCAATAAAGCCAGCGCCTGCGGCCCCGTCCGTTGCTGCAGCGGCTCCTGCTCCGGCTTCCGCGGCAGCCACCGAAGTGACGGCGCGTGATGGTGATCGTTTTTATTCACCCCTGGTGCGCGCGATTGCGAAAGAAGAAAGAATCCCGCTCACCGAGCTCGCGGCGATCGCCGGCACCGGTGCGTCGGGACGAGTGACGAAAAATGATATCCTGGCGTATTTGGAACAGCGCAAAACGCCCAAACCTGCGGCCCCGGGCGCCGTCTCCGCCGCCAGAACGCCGGCGCCGGCACCTGTTGTGGTGTACGATCAAGACCGCGTCGAAATCGTGCCCATGGACAACATGCGACGCCGTATCGCCGAACACATGGTGATGAGCAAGCAAACCTCGCCACATGTGTATTCGGTTTCGACTTGCGACATGACCAGGATCGTGCAATATCGCGAGCGTGTCAAACATGAATTCGAGAAACGCGAAGGTACGAAACTGACTTACACGCCCTTTTTCATTGACGCCACGGTGCGCGCGCTGAAGGACTTTCCCATGATCAACGCCAGCATCGACGGCAGCAATATCGTGTTCAAAAAATTCATCAATATCGGCATTGCCGTGGCCTTGGACAACGGCTTGATCGTGCCGGTGATCAAGAGCGCGGATGCCTTGAACATGGTTGGTCTTGCGCGCGCGACGAACGACATTGCCCAACGCGCGCGCAACAAGCAGTTGAAGCCGGACGAAGTGCAAGGCGGCACCTTCAGCATTACCAACATGGGCAGCTTTGGTAATCTGTTCGGAATTCCGGTGATCAACCAGCCGCAAGTCGCCATCTTGGGAATCGGCGCGATCAAGAAAACGCCGGTGGTCGTGGGGGAAGGCATTGCGATTCGTGACCTGGTTTATTTGTCGTTGTCTTACGATCATCGCTTGATCGACGGCGCCTATGGCGGGCAGTTCTTGCAGCGCGTGGTGGAACACTTGGAAACGTTCGAGCCGCCGCGGGTTTAGTAAAGATTGAGAATCGAAGATAGATGATTGTGAATTGTGGATCGTGGACTGTAGATCGTGGCGCTTCGTGCGATCGATAGGTCACGATCCACGTTTTTGACGAATGGATATGAGCATTCACTTACCCGTCATGCAAAGTCAAACGCCCGTGGCGAAACATACGCGCCGGCCGGATTGGCTGAAAGTTAAAATCCCCGGCGGGCCGGGCTATGCGCACATCAAAGGGTTGGTCGATCAGCATCGACTGCATACGGTTTGCGAAGAAGCGCGCTGCCCGAATATCGCCGAATGCTGGAGCCGCCGTAGCGCAACTTTCATGATTCTCGGCGACATTTGCACGCGCAGTTGCGGCTTTTGTGCAGTGAAAACCGGCCGGCCCATTGGGCTCGATCGCGATGAGCCGCGCCGTCTTGCCGAGGCCGTTGCCAAATTGGAATTGCGGCACGCCGTGATTACTTCGGTCAATCGCGATGAATTGCCGGACGGCGGCGCGGCGGTTTTTGCGGCAAGTATTCGCGCGATCCGCGAAAGATTGCCGGGCTGCACGATCGAAGTTCTGATTCCGGATTTCAAAGGCAATGAAGAAGCGCTGCTCACGGTTTTGGAAGCGCGGCCCGAGATTTTGAATCACAACGTCGAGACCATCGCGCGGCTGTATCGCCGTGTGCGCCCCCAGGCGCAATACGATCAATCATTGGAGCTT
>JBIOXB010000229.1:0-8847 GCA_044869275.1 bacterium | reverse complement strand
CTGGACTTTATCCAAAATGTTCTTTGTCAAGCCGCGTAACAAAGCGTATCGGCGATGCGCTGGAGCAGAACTTCCGATACTTTTTGCACGTCCATCTGCGGCAACGACAATTGAAAACCCGATTGCTGCCACAAGCACTGTCGCACCACAGCTAAAGCATCCGAGAATGTCGGCAAGGGCTTTTCATACCAGGCGGCCTGGCGAATGGGAAGTTTATTATCTTTCGCCAGTTGATGCGCCATCCAGGTGACGACAGAGAACAAACCCAAGATGGCCGGGGTGATGCGCGCAATCGCCAAGTCTGACCATTGCCGTTGTGTTTCAAAGCCCAGATGCGCGCGCACTTCTTGAAAGGTGACTTCCAACCGCCAGCGCATGACGAACCACTTGAGAATCTGGGCTGGCTTGAGGGTTAAATCGGTACACAATAACGCTTGTGGTTCGAATTTGTTTTTCGGATCGCGAATCAACACCCAACGTATGGGCACAGGCGGCTGACCATTGTGATACCACACCGCGGTTGCCGAAGTGATCTCGACCACGCGACGTCCTTCACCGTACCACTCGCGAAGAGTGAGGCGCTGCCATTTGGTTCGCGGATTTTTCAGAACCTGTTCCAAGTTTGGCAAGCGCTTGCCTTTGAGGCGTGTTCGCCCCATTTGGCCTGGCTTTCGCGGCGGTGCGGGCTCATACAAAGCCGCATCCAAACGCAACCGCGTAATCATACAAATGGGCTCAGCCAGTTGCTGCATGCCACCGAGCAGTGAAAGCGCAGCAAAACTGCTATCGGCGACCACCACCAGAAACCGGTGACGCAGCCAGCGCCGAACTTGCAACAACATTTGCCCAGCCCAGTGCGTGAGCTTTTTGTGACGGCGCTTATAAGTTTGCGAGTAGCGTTCAGATGGCGCTAAAGCTGTCAAGAACGGCAAGGCCCATACTCGTTTCGCCCATGGCACTGGAACCAGCAACATCAAGCTCAACCAACGCAACCCGCTGGCTTTGGCAAAATGACTGCGGCTGGAACGAACGGGGTCGCGATAAATGCCTTTGGCCTTAATCTTCGCTCCACGTCGGCGCTCCAGGGTGTCGTCCATCCCCATAATGATGGGTCCGCGGATGGCAAATGCAGCGATGAGCAGGCCGAGTAGAATACGGCTGCCTTGCAAGCTCGACCACACCGCGCGATTGAGCACGCGATGATAATTTTGGAAATGTTTCTCCGCGCTCAATCCCATGATGCGTAACACCGCCGTCACGGTACGCTTACCGGGGGCAAGGATGGCACCGACAAGCAACACTTGTACTTGAGGCCAAACGCAATTGGAAAAGAGCGGTTCAAAAGCAACTGCTAAAACTGTAAACTCTGGCGGCAGAGTAGGCAAAGGTCATTCCTCCTAAGGGAAATGACTATAATTTACTCTGCGTCTGAACATATTCAAAATGGATAAAGTCCAGCCAAGAGCCTATGCGAAAACCTCATTTTGTCATCCCGTAGGGATCTTGGTAGCTTCGGTAACCCGGCCTGAAACTGGCACTGTACTCGAGTCAACCAAGATCCCTACGGGATGACATCTCAGGGTTTTCAGGTAGGCTTTTGGCAAAAAGTTGTTATTCCTTCAAAACCGCTCACTCCTTATCCTCCGCAAACCCCACCCCCTCCAACATCGGTTTGATCTCCGGATTCGCCATGAACATTTTCCAAATCAAACCTGTACGCTGATTTTCGATCATCACCACGATAGGTGCTTGATTCAGGGCCATGTTCACCTCTTCAAACCAATTCTGCGTGAGATTGAAACCGTCACGGAAACCGTACAGGCCCCAGAGCTTGCTGCCGTGTTCGTGATAAAAATGTTTGAGCGCGGCCAGGGATTCCTGCGGCGTGTAAGGAAACGACGCGAGGCTGGCCATGCAGGTGATGGTGCCGCTATCATCGCGCGGAATCGGCTTGCCGCCGTTGATGCCCGCAGACAATCCCCAGCAATTTTCACCGTAGCCCAGGCGCTGGTTGGGGTTCGCCATGCAATAGGCGCGGTTGATCAGCGCGAGATTGCGATTGTTCTCGAAGTAATTCGTGTAGCGGTCTTTCTTGTTGCGCGGATCGAAACCCATGAATGAAAAATGCGTGAAGAAAAGATCGCCGCCCGTGCCCACGCCCACGTCCAGCTTGATGCCGAAGTAAGTGTTGCCATTGGTATAATGATCGCCCTGGGTGGTGCGGCCCCAGCCCTGGCGATAACGCACCGCCTGCTCCGACTGGCCCGCCCAGCCCGTATGATACATGTTCGCCGGTACGGCATGCGTGGGTGAGGCAATGGCCAACAGATACACAATCATGGTTTCGTTCCACCCGACCAAAGGATGGCTGATGTGCCAGGCATGATTGGGCGACCAGTGCCAATACAAGAAATCACTATTCGGTTCTTTGCGATACCAGTCCCACTCGACGGTTTTCCACAACGCTGTAATGGTGGCGCGGAGCTCGCGTTCGGTATTCGTTTCGCGGTTGAAGTATTGCCGCGCCGCCAAAAGCCCTTGCACCAGGAATGCCGTTTCGACCAGATCACCGCCGTCATCATACTTTCCAAAATAGGCAATCGTCTTGCCGGTTCTGCCATCCAGAAAATGCGGCCAGGCGCCGTGAAAGCGATCGGCGTGCGTGAGGAAGCGCACAATTTTCAACATGCGCTCCACGCCCTGGGCGCGCGTAATGAAACCACGATCAACCGCAACCACCAATGCCATAATGCCAAAACCCGAGGAGCCGACGGCAACGAGGTTTTCATCGCCGGGAAGAATTTCTATCGCCATGCCGGCCTCGGGATGCGCGGCTTCCCAATAATAGCGAAAGCAGGCTGCTTGTACCATCGTCAGCAGCTCTTCATCGCTCATCATTCGTGTCGTCGCGCTGGCTGCTGCGGAAAGCGGTGATTCATGGCCATGCGCATCGAGCGCGCTAATTTTGTAATGGGCGGTCTTGTTTTGTGCACCGATGAAATCGACGTAACGCGTGAGCTGGCCTTTTTGCATCCCCATGGGCGCATAGCTCTCATGATCCCAAGAGCGATAGATCTTGAAACTGAAGGCCCCGGCATCATTAGGGGACGACCAGGTCAAATCAATGTGGCGGTCGTATCCCTGCGCAACAAGGCCGGTTGGCGTTGCCGGCGCTTGACCATCGTCCGGAACATCATCACCCATGCGCACCTCGTCGAGGTACAGCGTATGCTCCTTGCCGTCATCGAGACGCTGCACCAAGAAGATGTTCGCGAGTCGGTGCGCCTCGAATTTGTATTCGTCCGTCGATTGAAGAATGGGAACGAAAGAGGAGACCGGCAATTTGATTTGAACCCATTGCTGCGCCGGAAATTCCGCGAACGCGCCAAACAGCGGGATATCGGGCGTCGTTACACCGTCAGCATCTTGCAGAGCAATCAATGGTGATTCGCCGCGCGACAGCCCGGTTTCGGAATAACAGCGCAAGAATAAGGTGTTGCCGGAGAATTCGAAACGCCGGCCATAACGATTCGCCACGCTGAGCGTCATGCGCCAGTCCCCGCCGCTTTGCGAGGTCCAGTTCAGACGGAGAGAATTCGGCGGACTAAAAAAATGCTCGTCGTCTACTGGAAACTTGCCACTCTGGATTTCCAGCCGGCTGGGGGCCGTGGCATAGCCCCGGCTAAAATAATATGAAGAATCGGTGAGGCTGTTATCGAAGATGGCATGGCGGTCGTATTCTGTCTGGGCGTATGCACCCTTCATTAAAAGGAAAAAGACGAGCAGTGCCATAGGCGTGGGCCGCAAGCTTCGCGCTCGCGCAAACATTCCGGTGAGAGCGGAAGTCCGTTGCAACACGATTTTACGCAAAACCATGCTCACGGCCAAACTCAAGGGATGCCCATGCCGCGCATGGGAGCCAGTGCCTGTGGAGCAGGCGAGTCTCAAAACGAAAATCCCAGCGAGAATCGTTGCGTGTTTGCCAGGCGCCCGAAATCCGCCCAGCCGTAATCCAGGTGAAAAACGTAATTATCAATATCGATATTCAAGCCCGCACCCAGAGTCAGGCCGGTTTCGGCGTCATCCAGCAAGAGGTTCTGATAGCCCCCGCGCAATGCCAGCACGTTGAAAAGCGTCCATTCCGCACCCATGCTCATGCTTTCGTTGCTGTCGTTGGGATGAAAAGCATCGACCGCGACCAGAACTTTATTATTTCTTCCAAACTGGACCGGCCAGCTCATGCCGACGCGAAACAATACGGGCAGGGAGAATTTTTGCACGGCCACTTCTCCCGGGAGGCTGCTGTTGTCACCGTAGCGGTCCGGGTCGAGATCGTACTGGATGCGCAAGTCGCTGCCGGAGTAGCCCGCCTGCGCCCCGAAATTGGAAATGCTGGCACCGAGGCGCAAGCCGTTTTCCGCAAGTCGATAGACGGTTCCCACGTTGATCGCAAACGTTCGCAGCGTGCTGTGCCGAATCGCCTGCTGAATGAAGTTCAACTGCACGCCCAGGGAAAAACGGTCGGACAATTGCCGGCCGTAGCCCAGTCCCAAAGCCAGATCGGAAACCGAGTAACGCTCGCCCGTACCCAAAGGTTGTTCGACCGTGCGCACGTCTATTTCACCGGAGTTCAACGCAGTAACGCTGAAGAAGATATTGCCGATGCTGCCCGCCTGCAAAGAGGCAGCGGCGTAATCGTAGCGAATGTCGGCCAGCCACAAGCTATGCGTGAACTGCAGGCCGTAACCGCTCTGCTGGCCAATGGCCGCCGGATTATAGTAAGCAGAGACGATTTCATCATATACCGCCACTCCGGCATTGCCCATGGCGGCGGCACGTGCACTCGGCTCGATCAGCAGGAACTGGCCGATGGTGGTGCCGGTTTTGCTCTGGGCATGAGCCAAGATTGTGCCCGAGAAGAGCACAAAACAAACGAGGAGCAAACGAAAAGAGATCATCTTCATAAGCAGACTCCTCTGTTCACTGGTATTCGCCAAGAACTTACTTTTGCGAAGTCGAACGGTCTCATTCCTACTCCTACTCCCGCTCGTTCTCATACTCCTGCTCACTTTCATTATCTTCAAAAAAAGAGTACGAGTAGCAGTAAGAGTTTCATTTAATAATAGCAAATTTGCCGATATGCTCGCCGTTGGCGCCGCCATCGACGTGGAAAATATACAAGCCGGGGGCGACGTCGAGATTGTCCTTGGTGCGCAAATCCCATGGGACGTAGCCGTCATTCGAGCCATCGTGGTAAAGCGTGCGCACCAGTTCACCGCGCACCGTGTAGATGCGAATGGTGGCATGCTGTGGCAGAGCGCGAAATTCCATCCGGCGCTCGCCGCGCCCTGAAACCGCGAAGCGTTCGGCTTCGAAGCTGGCAGAGCCGGAGTAGGGGTTCGGGACGACATAGGGCTGTTGTTTGGCTTCAACCTGCGCTTTGGCGGCATCGAGAAACTGCGCCGTGGTGCGAAACGAAAAGACATCCGCATCGGCGAAAGGCAGTGCGACCACAAAATTGTAAACGTCTCCACTTCTCGGTACAATGATGGGCGCGGGATTTATTTGTCCCGTGGTGTCAATTTCCACGCGCCACGTGGCTTGCGGTGTGGAGGGGCTCTTCGGATCGTAGGTCACGATGTCGATGTATTCATCGGGATATGGGTGGCTCAAAGTGCTGTCTGGAACACGCGGGCCGGCCGTGCCGTCCGGATCCGAGTCGCGGAAGCGGAAGCGCATGCGCAGATCGCCGGTGGAAGCATGTGCGACAATCCGAAATTTCACCGCGCGTGCCGGCAAGCCGATGGCCGGCAGCGAAGTATCCAACGGCGTGTCGCTGAAAGTGATCGTCAGATTGTCCGGAAATCCGGGGCGGCGGTAATTGATCGGCAGCAGATTCTGATAAGTGAATTTCAGTTTAACATTCGTTGCACTCGTGGCGGTGAAGCCGCTGAGCACGGTATCTGTTGCGACGGTCTTGGGTGTGGTGACGATCGGCAGCAGCCCGTCTCCCACCTGGCCGATGCCCAAACCGTCCAAATCATAGCCGCTGGTGAATGCGACTGTGCCGGCGGTGCTGTCGATCAAATCATAAAATGCCGCACGAATGCTATCCACGCCATTGGTTCTGAATTTCAGATTATAAACGTGGTTGTCCGGCACGAGATTGGAATTGGCAACATTGACGATGACCGTGCCCTTGCCCGGTCCGGCGATGTGCGTCGCCGCCGAAGCCGTGGCCGGAACAAAGCCATGCACTTTGGGATTGGCGCGCACGGCCACGACGTTCTTTGGCAGGATCGTGCCGCCGCGTGGCGTGCGTGAAACGGAGATGGCATTTTCAGAGGGATAAAAATCGAGCGAATCCGAGCCATGATCATAGGAGCAGACGGCGTAATAATAGAGCTGGCCATTGACCGCGGTCGTGTCCGTAAAGGTGTGGCGCAAGCCGGACTCATTTCCAAGGTAATAAGCCACGCCCTCCACCACCTGCTTGGAAAAACCCTTGCGATCATTGACCAAGTCAAATTGCGCGATGGGCTTGCCATTGCCGATGGGGCCGGTGCCGCGACCGGTGACGATGACCCGGGGGTCGCGAAAATCAGGGTCGGTGGAGCGATAAACGCGATAGCCCTCGAAATCATTTTCCAGAGTCACGGGATCCGCGCCGCGCTCGGCCAAATCATCCCACGACAATCTCGCATAGCCGTCACCCGACTCCGCCGTTACGGTGGGCAGGTTCGGCGGAGTGGCGAATTGATAATTGGCGTTGTAAATGCGCTGCACCACTCTCACGGTCTCGCGCAATTCCAGCAAATCCGCGCCGTAAGCGAGCGCCAGGCTGAAGCGCTCGGTTCTTCCGGAGCGGAGCGTGAATGGGCCGGAAGCAAACAAGAAGCCGATGTTATAATTCCTCACCTGCGTGTTGTCGAAGCGCTGGGCAGGATCGGGGTTGCTGAATTGTTCATAAAGCTTCTGCGGCCAGTGATTGCTGTCATCATAAAAAACGATATTGTCCGTGGCCTGGCCCGCCGGGGCGCGAATGCGGTTCATCTTGAAGCCGGTCAAGCCGATTTGGTCGGACTCATGCAAATCGGTGCGGTCGAAATTCGGCTCGCCGGAGGTGGGTATGCCGTCGCCTTCACCGGGATCATTGGTGCCAATCACTCCGTCCCCTCCCACGTCGTGCAGCTCCGCCACCCAATCCAAATCTTCATCACCGGTCCACCAGCGCGCCGCGCGGTAAGCCGGCCGGGTTTTGAAATCGACAAAATAGTCATTGTATTTTGCCACGTCGTAGTGCGTGTTGACATACGCTTCAATTTGATCCTGGCCAATAATCAATTCTCCCGGCCCGCCGTCGCGCAGTTCGTTGGTGATGCCGTCGTCATCGTTATCGATATTGTCAAACGGCTTGCCCGGCGTTTCCAAATAGGCATAGCCGAGATAACCGGTCGGTCCGCAATTGCCGCTCAGGTCCCTGCCATGGCCGCCTTCGTCATAGGTGTATACCAGATCCAGGCCCTGGGAATCGTCATAAGAAGCATTGTCATCGTCGGATTCGAAAACACCGTCACAAGACAGTGCCGAGCCGCCCACACCGGAGTCGAAATACAATCCAAAAATGATGTTCTCCACGTAATCGACCGTGGCTTCGCTGGTGATGTCGTAGTGCCAGAAGACGACGTTTTGCGCCTGTGGATTCGCCCATTGAAAGCCGCGCACTTCGACGCGCAGGCCCAGACCGCGGCGCGTAAGATCGCGCGAATCCGGAGTGTAGTCCCACGCATCATAAAAGTCGTCGTCCATGACCGTGAAGCTTTCCTGATCGGCGTTCGGGCGTTTGCCAAAATAGCCGTTCCAACTGCCGCGCCATCCCGGATCGAACGTATCGTTCTCCTTGTCGGGCCAGGCTTCGGGCCATGTGCGCGGATCGTTGCTGATGGCAGGCGAGCGTCCCTTGTTGAGGTTTGGATCTGCCTCAAAGTATCCCGGGCGCGGCTCGAAGCGCATGGTGCGGCCGGTGAACGGACTGGTGGCCTGGCGCTCGCGAAAGCCGGTTTCCATGATCCATACCGTGTTGCCGTTGCGCTGCACGATCTTCGCCAGCACGAAAGGGGTGATGCCGTCGCTATAGTTCATGCCGCTGCCCTTGGGCACTTCCGCCGAATGGAAGACGCTGAGATCGACGTTGCCCGGATCCGGCGGATAATTGCCCACCATGCCGTAATTCGAAAACTCGGTGCGAATATTCGCGCCGTCGTGAGAACCGGCGCGCTCCGCGTCCGCACGTCCGCGCTTCTCTTTCGGCACCGGTGGCGGCAGTTGGGCCTGTGCTTGAGCGACACAAAACAACGAGATGATCAAGGTGATGGGTTTGAGACAATTCATAGTGTTTCTCTCCTGTCACCAACGGAAGAATTTCTCTCAACAAACACGATTATGAAGTGTCATTCGCATGATTCTCTTTGCCTATCGGAACGCAATGCGTACCAGCTTATTGTCCGATCACATCCTGTTTTCGCAATACTCATCAAAGTCTAACTTTTCCGGACGCAGAGCGTCATCGTATGCCGCACCCTGAGCTTGTCGAAGGGTGCTAAGTTCAAAAACCCGGCTTCGACAAGCTCAGCCAGCGACAAGCTCAGCCGGCGTTGAAACCTGGGAATGTCGCACCCTGAACTCGTCGAAGGGTGCGAAGTTCAAAATGCCGAGTTGATCGTAAAGCCCACCTCGATCCGCCGCGGGGGAAAATAGCGGTCAGGATTCATCAACGTGGCGCGATCGCCCGTCGGGTTCAGAGAGTAGTCCGGGCTGCCGGTGTTGGCAAACACAAAGCCGTTCACA
>JBIOXB010000228.1:0-9116 GCA_044869275.1 bacterium | reverse complement strand
ACAGACAATCTAGGAGGAGTAATAGCATCATTGGAAGCATCGGGAAACAAGGAATACAGCGACTCTCTTAAATCGCTCAGTTTGGGGAGATCCTTTAGTTCCTCCGGTATCATGGTGAGAATCACTTTGGGGTCACGATAAAAGCTATTGGTCTCGATTTCCGATAATGAAACCGGGGTAAGTTTACGAATTTGCTGGAGTACAAGTCGTGTACCTTCCGTCGATTGTTGTGAGATAGTCGTAAGAATCACACGAATAGCCCGAGGATCAAAAAGAAGAGGACTTGAGAGTTCGCTCAGGCCGGCTCGCAAATCTATAAGCACTGCATCAACTTCAAGTGTTTTACCAAGCGCTACTAGAAAATCGCTAACTGACCAAGTTCTCCCTGGCGTTCGACTCAGGTCTTCTGGGCGTATTTGCATACGAAGAATTTGATCTTCTTCTCGAAACGCCGGCAGAAAAAACTGTTCAACGTTTCCGCTACGGGTGCTAAAATATAAAGGAATTTCTCGTAATCGTTCAGCAAGCAACTCCAGAGAATCGACAACATTTTCAGACTTATCATGATGAGTTAATGCTAGAAAATCTAGAAAAGAGACTTCAGGAACTTGCCGTTGTTTCTTTGCCCACCAAGTAAGGCCAGGTGCTTCAAGATCAGCATCTACAATAAGTAAACGCTTCGCCGGCTGTCTCTCGCTTAACGCTTTTGCCGCTGCTGTTAAGTGCAAGGTTCGACCTACACCCCCCTTAAAAGAATAAAATGCAATTAGAATGGGATCACTTTTTTGCCATGGTTTTGGTAGGTGTATTTCTTTCATTTGCCCGAACGGGGGCTCAATTTGAGGATCTGGGTAAAGGTTTACTCTTGAAAAAGTAGGGCGAAGAGGAGGTGTTTCGGATATCTTTTCATCTCTATCGACTTCAATGTTGATCGGCAGATTTCTGGTTTTATTACGAGCAGCTTCTAGTGAGATTTCAAGTTTTTCTCTATCAAACCAAGCTCCGAACCATTTAGAAAATGCATCAACAACTTTCGTTTTCTGAGAAGCATCTTGCACAACGACATCAATGAAATCGGCATAGACAACAATCTTAGCAATACCCTCAGGCCATTCGCTCCTTAGCTTCTGGCGCAGGATTTCGTTTTCGACATCAATCCAAGAGTATAGTTTTCTTCTCATCGAGGCTCATCCATTTCGCTCTTGATCCACAAGACAATTTCCTCCAAAATGGAGACGATTGCTACTTCGTTATTCAACCTAGCCCCGTATCGCCAAGCTTCGTTAATTCGCCTGGGTTCAACTACTCTACCTGCTCTATTTACAATTTGAGTTGAAGGAATTTGAAAATGATTTACGCGCAACTCTTTTAACGCTAGATTCAAGTCATGCCCAAAATTGTATTCTGCACCAAGTTGATCTGTGTCCTGTGCATTTCGCCGTCGCATCAAAACCGCTTTTAATCCACATTCGACAGCATAAAATAACAACAGATAGTGACTGCTGTTTTGCGTTTGAACATCTTTGTAAACTGAGAAATGTTGCCCAAAAGCTCGAGCCAATTCTCGTTGAGAAATTGTGGTCATCGTTTCTAAAACCCATATATAGATAAATTTAATAATCATGTGAGCAAAAAAACATAAAAATTTCAGTTCGCATTATTTATTCCTGGAATTGTTCCTATCTTCTAACAAGCTTAATGCGATCCCAACCTCATTTGTGGGTAACACACATTCGTAGTTTTCACAAATGTACGCCGTGGCTTTGCCCTTCAGCATTGTCATGGATTGTAGTTCAGGCGAGGTTGAGGCAAGATATTTCTGGCCCGCGCCATTGTCCGCGAGCAGAAGAATTTTGTTTGGGATGAAACGCCCATGCACCGCGCGCAGCAGCGCTTTTGTGTCTTCGCTCTCTGCCATGCCGGCGAGAATGATTTGCTTCGGCTTATCCACGCCGAAATCGATGGACGCCAGCAATTGCGGCATGGCGTGCGGTGCTTTTTCGAGCCGGCGCGCAAACACACGCGTGGTTTTCTCCGCCAGCTCCCACCATTCCGGCCGATTCAGCATTTGTGACAAGCGCATCAAATTCCACGCGGCAATGGAATTGCCTGAAGGCTCGGCGCCATCGTAATCCTCCTTGGCACGGAATAGAATAGAAGCATCTTCACCGGAGGTATCGAAAAAGCCGCTGTCTTGTTCATCATAAAAGAGCCGGATTTGCGTTTCCGTCAACGCGGCAGCATGCTGCAAACATTGAATGTCGAAGCCGGCTTCATACAAATCCAGCAAGCCGAGCGTGAAGAAAGCATAATCATCCAAGTGCGCGGGAAATTTCGCCTCGCCGTCGCGAAAGCGGCGTTTGAGTGTTTGTGTCTTGGGATCGTAATTCTTCACGAGCACGAACGTCGCGGCTTTCGCAGCGGCGGCGAGATATTCCGGCGCCTCGAAAACTTGATAGGCGCGCGCGAATGCCGAGATCATCAAACCGTTCCACGCGGTGAGGATTTTATCGTCTAAATGCGGGCGCGGGCGCTGCGCACGCACGGCAAACAGCCGGGTTTGGGCGCGCGTGAGCATAGCGTTGATCTCTGCCTCCGAAAGCTGGAAACGCTTAGCCGCATCTGCCGGCGCGTTGGCGGCGTACAGCACGTTGCGATTTTCAAATTCGCCCTGCGGATCACTGATGGTGTTGCCCGAATCACTGACACCATAAACATAGTTGAAGATTTCCGCCTCGCGCTCCCCGAGCAGTCGCACAATCTCGGCTTTATCCCACATGTAGAATGCGCCTTCGATTTTATGCTCGGGATGATTGGGATCGGGCGCGCTATCGGCGTCTTCCGCGGAATAGAAACCACCCTGCGGATGCGACAGGTCGCGCAGGACGTAATCCAGCGTTGCGCGCGCCACCTTCGCGTAAAACTCCTCGTGCGTGATTTGGTAAGCCTCCAAATACGAACACACCAATTGCGCCTGATCGTACAGCATCTTTTCAAAATGCGGCACGCGCCAATAGGCATCGACGGAATAGCGATGGAAGCCGCCGCCGAGATGATCATACATGCCGCCGTCCCACATGCGCTGCAGCGTGTGCAGCGCCATGTCCCTTGCGCCGGCTTCGTGGTGGCGGGCATGAAAGCGCAGAAGAAAGTTGAACATCGCCGGCCGCGGAAACTTCGGCGCGTTACCGAAGCCACCCAGCCGCGCATCATAAGATTGATAAATTTGCGCATAAGCGGTGCGCAAAAGCGGCGCCATGAGCATCGGCGCGGGGTTCGCCGGAACGCTCAAATGTTTTTTGATTTCGGTCACGATGTTGTCCCCGGAGGCAAGGATTTGCTCGCGCTGTTCCTGCCAGGCTGTGTTCAATTGCCGCAGCAACTCGGGGAATCCCGGACGGCCATAGCGCGAATCCGGTGGAAAATATGTGCCGCCATAAAACGGCTTCAAGTCCGGCGTGAGCCAAACCGAGAGCGGCCAGCCGCCGTGGCCGGTGAGCGCTTGCACCACCGTCATATAGACCTTGTCGACATCCGGCCGTTCTTCGCGATCGACTTTGAGACACACAAAGTTCTCATTCATGATGCGCGCAATGCTGTCGTTCTCGAATGACTCGTGCTCCATTACGTGGCACCAATGGCAGGTGGAATAGCCGATCGAAAGAAAAATCGGTTTGTTTTCCTTTTTTGCCTTTGCAAAGGCCTCTTCCCCCCAAGGATGCCAGTCCACTGGATTGAAAGCGTGCTGCAAGAGATACGGGCTCTTTTCGTGGATCAAGCGATTCGGTTTCTTACCTTGCGCCAGCGCGCGGGCGAATGTATCTGAAAAAGCATTCATTTTGTCCTCGGCGATTTTTTGCGCGACGGCCTGCGGCGAAAGCATGCGCGCATACAGATTGATTTTGAATCGCGTCGCGGTGATGCCGGCAAGGGCAAGCACCAGCAGCAGCGCAACGACCAAGTGGCCTGTGGAGATTTTCATAATGGCTGGTTGCTGGTCACTGCTGTGATCGCCAGAAATCAGCGACCAGCACGAGGTTGTCGAAAAGGGTCTCTGAAAAAGCTAATTCAGTATTTCTAATACGGCCTGGACCTTCGAAAAATCTTCGAACAAATGATCCGGCTGGTGCGCGCGCAATTCTGCCATTGCGTATTCCCCGGTCGCGACGGCTACCGCCACGGCGCCGTGCGGCCGCGCGCATTCGATGTCACGCGGTGTATCGCCGATGACGTAGACGCGATCACCCGCAACCGAGATGCCGTAGAGCTCCTGCGCCCGGCGCAGGGCATGCGGCACCAGTTTGTTGCGGTCGCTTTCATCGTCGGCATAAGCGCCGAATTCGAAATACTTCCACAAATCGAAATGCGCCAATTTGATTTCCGCACTTTTGCTCCAATTGCCGGTGAGCAGGCCGAGATGGACGCGCGGCATCCTTTGCACATGTTCGAGCAGCTCCGGAAATCCCGGCATGAGGCGGCGTGCCGAGCGCGGCTGTTTCATATCGGCGGCGAGATGGACAAAATACTTTTCTTTGAATCGTTCAACTTCGGACGCATTCCAAACGCGATCATGGCGTTGCAGCGCCTCTTCCAAAATCAGAACATCGGTCCGGCCGGAAAGCGGCACGCCATGCAGCGCATTTGCAATCCCCCAGATTTCTTCAAAAGCGAGGTTCATGCCGTGCACGCCCGAGCCGCCGGAATGAATCAGCGTGCCGTCGATGTCGAAGAGGATGATTTTCATGCTGCAATATAGCATGCCGCCTGGAAAAAGCCAAAACGTCTTTTAAAAAAGTTGTTATAATCATTGCGCTTCATCCAGGAAAGTGATAATATACATGCTGCTCTGGGACGTGGCGAGTGTCAGCTGGTCGCCGGCATCCTTCGGATTTGCAAGTGAACTCTAGGAACCTCATGACAGAACCCAAAGTCTTTTATCGCAAACTCGACGCCTTGCTGCGTAAAATTAGCAAAGAGAGAACCGGCAAAAAGTTCTTGTTCTCCATTTTGACGGAATTGGAGACCCTGTTCAGCACGGATTTGCGTTTGGCAAACGGCAAGCTTTATCAAGAGAACCAAGATGAATTTGTGCTGTTATCACCGCCGGGGCAACCGCGCCTCAAAAACGCCATTGCCAGGCTGCCGATGGCTTCGGAGGCAATCCAACGCGTGCTGCAATTCGGCAGCTACATTTTTGATGACCCGGCATTGGCCGTGGTGTTTGGCATCGATGGCGACGGCGAGTATGCGATCCCCGCGGCTTTTTTGGTGACGAAGAACCAGTCCGAGCGCTGGCTTTTTTTGTTCGACCTGCACGGCGGCTGGATGCGCGAGGAAGTCGAGTTTTGCATGAATGCCGTGCGCGCTGCCCTGAATTATCGCCTCTTTTCCGATGCGGTTAAGAGTGATATGCAGCAAGCGGCTCATATTCAGCAGAGCTTGCTGCCAGCCAGTGCGCCGGCGGTGCGAGGTTTTGAGATGGCCGCCCGCTCGCAGCCCGCGGAGCTGGTGGGCGGAGATCTATTCGATTACATCCTTTTTGATGACGAGATGTTCGGCGTTGCCGTTGGCGACGCCAGCGGCCATGGCTTGCCCGCGGCCTTGCTGGTGCGCGACGTCGTCACCGGTTTGCGCATGGGTTTGGAAAAGCACATGAAAATTGTGGCGACGCTCAAGAAATTGAATCGCGTCATTCATCGCAGCACGTATTCGAGCCGCTTCGTGTCATTGTTTTACGCCGAAATCGAAACCAACGGCAACGTCATTTATGCGAATGCCGGCCATCCCGCTCCGTTGCTGGTACAGGGGAAAAATGTGCTGGAATTCAAAACCGGCGGCATGATTCTGGGCGCTTTGCCGGAAATCGCCCTGCATCGCGGTTTCGTCTATTTCGAACCGGGGGCGGTATTGTACATGTTTAGCGACGGCATTTTCGAGCGGCAGGATCGCCAAGGCAATCAATTCGGTCTCGAGCGTTTGAAAGCATTGGCGATCCAGCATCAGGAAAAAAGCGCGCCCGAAATTCTCCAAGCGATTTTCGACGCCGTGTTCGAGTTCGGCGAAGGCGAGAAATGGGAAGATGACGCGACGCTGGTGGTGGTGAAGCGCTTGCGCAAGGTCGCGACATAGAGCCGTATTTTTCAGGTTACGCTTTGCAGGTTACGCGTTTAAAGTTTTGTGGAGCGTGCAAAGTGCAACGTTTCCATCGACAACGCCTCCATCCCCGCTCTTGACTTTCAGTCTAAAAATGCCTAAGATCATTATAGAAAAAACATCTTGAGCATGGCATGCCGAATGTTGAATTTCCTGCCCTTCGTGATTGGTATGTATTGGGCGTTTTTACAGCTCTGATCGCGGCCTTGCTGCTCGGGACGGAAAGATGGTTTCATCATCGCCGCTTCCGCCCGGAGCAGAGCCGCAAGTTCGTGCATTTTTCCACCGGAATTTTGCTGCTTGCTTCGCCGTTTCTGTTCGAATCTGTCCTGCCTTTACTGTTGGTCTCATGCCTGTTCATCCTCATCAACGTCCTGGCGATTCAGTTCGGCTATTTCCCCTCGATTCAATCCACCACCCGCCGGAGCTGGGGCACGGTGTTTTATCCTCTCGCTTTTTTTCTCTTGCTGGTGTTATTTTGGCAACGCGATTTACTGGCTTTGATGGTAGGTATGAGCTTGCTGGCGATTGCTGATGCTTGTGCGGCCCTCGCCGGTGAGCTTTCCGCCGCACCGACGCGATTGCCGCTGCCGGGAGATGCGAAGTCGCTGCAAGGATGCCTCGCCATGTTTGCCAGTTCTTTTATCTTGATTGCAGCCGGCATTCTGCTCTTCGGCCCGGCGCAGGGCTTCACACCGGCCTGGCCCTGGCTGATTGTTGCCGCGGCAGCTCTCGCGTTGTTGGCGACCGCGGCCGAGGCGCTTTCTTGGCGGGGCACGGATAATTTGTCCGTGGCACTGGTGGGCGCGGCGGCGACACACTTTTTCGCACATGCGACGCCGCCGGCCCTGTACCAATTGTTGCTGGGTGAAGCCCTGGCGCTCTTCGTCGTCGTGGTTTCCTATCGCTTGCGCTTTCTTGATCTCGGCGGCGCGGTCATGGCCTTCATGATCGGCGCATTGATTTTTGGTTTGGGAGGATGGCCCTTCAGCTTCCCCATTCTGGCTTTTTTCGTGTTGTCGAGCCTGTTGTCGCGTTTGGGCGCCAGGCGCAAGCAGAACGCGAATGAGAACTTCCAAAAGAGCCCTCGCCGCGATCTTGGCCAGGTGCTGGCCAACGGCGGTATTCCTGCACTCCTCGTTTTGCTTTGGCATTTTGCGCCGCAACCCTTTTGGTATTTTCTTTATCTCGGCGCCATCGCCGCAGTGACCGCCGACACGTGGGCAACGGAAATCGGATTGCTGGCACGACGGCCGCCGCGCTTGATCACTTCCTGGCAAGTCGTGGCCATTGGCACCTCGGGCGCGATTTCCAGCATGGGCATGCTTGGCGCTTTCATGGGTGCCTGTTGCATTGCTTTGATCGGCTGGGCTTTGCGGTTTGATGATCCCATTCATGCCTTTGACTGGCGGGGAATTGTGCTCATTACGCTGGGAGGCGTGCTGGCGAATTTATGCGACAGTTTGCTGGGCGCCACGATTCAGGCACAACAAGCGTGCAGGGTTTGCCGGAAAGTGAGCGAGAAAAAAGGCATGTGCTGTGGCCTCGAGCGTGAACATCATGCCGGATGGCGTTGGGTCGATAATGATGTCGTAAATGGCCTGTGTGGACTGGCGGGAGTATTTATTGTGCTGTTGGGAACAAAAGCGCTCTGAAGATGTGCATCAGAAGCAGCTCCTGTGATGCAGGCGGGAAAAAGCTCAGCCGCCTCCAAATCATACATACCGAAAGCTGACCGCATGATTTCACCTCGAAAAAAGAACTTAAAACGAAGCTCTATCCATTTGAATCCATTACAGCGCAAATGGTCGTATTCTCAGCAGAGCCGCGCGCGGCAGCACAAAGTGTGGCGCGGGCTGGCGTGGCTGGCATGCGGCGTACTGGTCTATGTGGCGTATTCCTATCTCGGTGGGAGCTCGGGACTGATTCAATATGGCCGGTTGCAGCTGCGCCGATTGAAGCTCGAAAAGGAAATCAGCCTGTTGCAAGCGCGCCAGGACAGCTTGAAGCAAACTATTTTTCTTTTACAAAACGACACGACTTACATCGAAAAGATCGTGCGCGAGCGTTATTATATGGGGCGGCCCGGCGAAACCATTTACACCGTCGTGCGGCAGCCGCAAGCAAACGACAAATCCAAGTGAGCATGACCAGCACCGGATTGCCCAGCCCAAAACTGAGTTTTGCCGCCAAAATCAAAGGCTATTTCTTCGCCGGATTGTTGGTGTTGGTTCCCATCAGCCTCACGGTTTATATCATCTATGAGCTTTTCCTGGCGATTGACGGCATTCTGAAGCAAGTCGTTTTCGTCTTGCTGCGTGAATCTTTTGGCGGCGTCTTCACCCGTCAGCCGGTGCCGGGCATGGGCTTCATCACGCTCCTGCTTTTGATTCTCGGCATGGGCATGGCGGCGCGGAGTTATTTCGGCAAAAAAATCGTGGAAGTGGGCGACCGCGCCGTCAATCGCATTCCCTTCATCAGCAGCATCTACAGCGCCGTTCGCCAAATCAGCCAGGCGCTCTTCGGCGAGCAGCGCGATTTTTTTAAAAAGACCGTGCTCGTACCCTTCCCCAGCCGGGGCATGTGGCGCCTGGGTTTTTTCGTGCAAGAGGTACGCGGCGAGCTTCAAGAGGCCTTGCAGCAGGAGGTCGTGAGCGTTTTCGTGCCACACACGCCCAACCCCACCGGCGGTTTCCTCGTTTTTTTTCCAAAAGATGACGTCCTTGAGCTGGATATGCCGGTGGAAGACGCGCTGCATTTGATCATTTCCGGCGGCACCGCGGTACCGCGCCGCCGGCCTCCCAAACACATGATGCTCACGCGCGATCATCTCGAAAGCTTGCAAAAAAAGACGGAATAAACCCCGCATGAAGCCGCCAGCGCCGCAAGGGAAGGCCGCTCTCGAAAATCGATGCTGTTTTCAGTCTCCTGTTTCTGCTTTTTGCCAGTTTCCTCCCCAGTAT
>JBIOXB010000227.1:0-20962 GCA_044869275.1 bacterium | reverse complement strand
CCCGGTTTTCTTCGCTTTGCGGCTCCTGCTCTTTCCCGAATGAACAATTTATTATTTCGGCGGCAACAAAACGACGGTAAATATAGATAATATTCTCAAAAAAGCAAACAAAAAAATTACCCTTACTTAACTTTGCATGGCTCAAACCACGTTAGGTTTGCAGCTCGCGCTCGCAGGCCTCAAACTCTTTGATCGCTTCCACCACTTGATCGATTTGATCTAGAGAGATTTCCGGATAAAGGGGAAGGGAGAGAATGTTTCGTGTCAAGGTGGTCGTGACCGGGACGCCTGGCGGCACGGTTCTCATTTCGCGAAAAGGCTCTTGTTGCGGCAAGGGCATGGGGTAGTGAATTCCGCAAGAAACGCCATGTTGTTTCAAAGCCTCCAGCAATGGATCGCGATGGCGATGCTGAATGACGTAAAGATGATAGACATGCTTCACGCCCGGCCTCTCCTGGGGGCAGACGGCCTCGAGCCCGGTGAGCCTTTCGTGATAATGCCGCGCCGCCGCTCGACGGCACTCGTTCCATTCCTCGAGATGCCGCAATTTCACGCGCAGGATCGCGGCTTGCAGCGTGTCCAGCCGGCTGTTGTAGCCCAAGTGGGTATGCACATATTTCTCTTTCTGGCCGATATTGCGCAGCAATCGGATTTTCTCGGCGAGGCGCGCGTCGTTCGTGACCACGGCGCCGCCATCCCCATAAGCGCCGAGGTTCTTGCCGGGGTAAAAGCTGAAGCAGCCGACATCTCCACATGCGCCGGCGCTGACTTCGCCGATCGCCGCACCATGCGCCTGACAGGCATCTTCGATGACTTTCAAACCATGTTTGCGCGCCACGCCCAGAATCGCCTTCATGTCTGCGGGCTGGCCGTACAAATGCACGGGAATGATTGCCTTCGTGCGCGCCGTGATCGCGCGTTCCAGCAACGCCGCATCCAGATTGAAATCTTCAGGCCGCACGTCGACGAAGACCGGCGTGGCGCCGGTGTAAGAAATAGCGAGCGCGGTGGCAATGAAGGTGTTGGCCGCGGTGATGACCTCGTCGCCTGGACCGAGGCCCAGCGCCAGTACCGCCAGATGCAGGGCATCCGTGCCGCTGGCGACGCCGACGGCATGCGCCACGCCGCAATATCGGGCAAACTCCTCTTCGAAAAGCGCCACTTCGCGGCCGAGAATGAAATCGCCGCGGCGCATGACATTTTCAATGGCCGGCAGTATTTCGTCGCGCAGATTCTGGTATTGCGTGGTGAGATCCACCAGCGGTATGTTTTGCATGGCTCCTCCGTGCGTATTGGTATGGGTGCTTTGGAAACACAACTTCGCATGAATCAGATAAAAAATGACAATATCAAGCTGATTGACGGCCCGTTGCCGCCGTGGCCGTGAAGACAAGGGTTGCGAATGAACTAAAAATTCCCTTCTTTAATGGCCTATCATTGGCTTATGATGGTGCAGAGCGATTGCGATCTTTGGGTTCGCGCGGCCTGCACCGCGGTCATGATGCCGAATGGTTTCTCATCCTGTGGAGAGGAGCGCACGATGTATCTCATTGCACAATTGCTCGACCTGTATGCTTTGGGTTTGCTGGCCTATGTGATCTTATCATGGGTGCAGAACCCCACTGCCGCCAGGATTAGAGACGGGCTGGGCCGGTTTTATGTGCCCTTGCTCAATCCCCTGCGCTCGGTGCTCAAACCGATTGCTCTCGGCGGAACGGCTCTTGATTTGAGCCCCATCGTGCTGTTCCTGGCCATCACTGTGCTGCGCAGGATTTTGTTGTCGTTTTAGACTTCTTTTGCTTGAAATCTCCCAAAAAACTTTGTATGCTAGGGCAATTTTTCTCAGCCGCCGGAACTGTTTTTGTCAGCCCTATGCCGAATACTACAACGTTAAGTCAACGCCACCACCAGGCTTGTCATCCCGAAGCTTCGGGATCTTCCCAAGCGCTGTGCACAATGCCAAACCGAGCTGTGACACTGTATCATGGGAAGATTCTTTCAGAATGACAGTGTTGGTTTTTAGTGCAAAATGTGAACTTGCCGTTGACGTACTAATGGAAAAATCAAATATGGTGACACCAGACCCTGCAAAAATCTCTGTCAAAGTGAACGGCAAACTTTATGAATGCGCGGTGGAACCCCGGCTGCTTCTGAGTGACTTTTTGCGCCACGAGCTGGAATTGACCGGCACACATGTCGGCTGCGAGCATGGTGTATGCGGCGCCTGCACTGTGCTTTTCGACGGCGCCGCCGTGCGTTCCTGCCTGCTGTTCGCCGTGCAAGCGCACGAGCATGAGCTGCTGACGGTGGAAGCCTTGTCCCAGTACGAACCGGGTGAACTGCATCCGCTGCAGGCCGCTTTCAAGCAATTTCACGCACTGCAATGCGGATTTTGCACGCCGGGCATTCTCATGACACTCATACCTTTTCTGCGGGAACAGCCACATCCCAGCGAGCAAGAAGTGCGTCAGGCGCTGGGTGGCAATCTCTGTCGGTGCACGGGGTATCAGAACATCGTGGACGCCATTCTCGCCGCAGCGCAAAAATCTGATCTCCAGCATCCTTCCGAAATCAAGAAAAGGAGTTAAGCCCCGTGCCCTCCCCACAGCATATCGGAAAACCCGTTCAACGCCTCGAAGATGATCGCCTGCTCACCGGGCGCGCGTTGTTCGTCGATGACGTGCATTTGCCGCGCCTGTTGCACGCCGCTTTTTACCGCTGCGAATACGCGCATGCCCGCGTACAAAGCTTGAATCTTTCGCGCGCGCGCGCCTTGCCGGGCGTGATTGCGGTTTACGGCGCCGAGGATTTGGGCGATTATTTTCAGCCCGCTCCCTTATTGGTTCCGCCGCCGCCCATCCCAGAGGCGATTTTTCACGCCCGCACACATCACCCCCTGGCCAAGGAGAAGGTTCGCTATGCCGGCGAACCTCTCGCCGTCATCGTGGCAGAATCGCGGTATCTCGCCGAAGATGCGCTGCCATTGATCGATGCCGAGTTCGAGCCGCTCACGGCCGTGGTCGATTTGGAAAAAGCAGTTGCGGCGGCCTCACCCTGGGTTCATGAAGATTTGCGGTCGAATCTCGCGGCTCATGTCGTGCAGCAGAAAGGGAATTATGCAGTCGCAAAGAGCCAGGCGGAAGTCGTCATTCAGCGGCGCTTTCATTATGACCGCGGCACCGCGGCGGCACTGGAAAATCGCGGCATAGTCGCGGACTGGAATGCCCGCAGCCAGCAAATGACGATTTGGGATACCACCCAGGCCCCCATCCCCATCCGCAATGGCTTGGCGCGGATGCTGGGCCTGGCGGAATCGCAAGTGCACGTCATCGCGCCGTTCATCGGCGGCGGCTTCGGCCCGAAGATCATGATGTTTTATTCCGAAGAGCTGATCATTCCCTGGCTGGCGCTGCAATTGCAGCGGCCGGTCAAATGGATTGAAGACCGGCAGGAGAATTTTTTTGCCACCACGCAGGAACGCGGGCAAATCCATGACGCAGAAATCGCGCTGACGCGCGAGGGCCAGATTCTCGGCGTGCGGGACTCTTTTTTGCACGACACCGGCGCTTACAATCCCTACGGCCTGACCGTGCCGATCAACAGCCAATGCACTTTGTTGGGCAGCTATCGCGTTCCCAACTACTTCAGCGAATTCAAAGCGGTTTTCACCAACAAGCCGATCGTGACGCCTTATCGCGGCGCCGGCCGCCAGCATGGCGTGTTCGTGATGGAACGGCTGCTGGATATCGCGGCGCGGCAGCTTGGCCGGGATCGCCTCGAGATTCGCCAAAAGAATCTTTTGCGGCCGGAGGAGTTTCCGCACGATCATGAAATCATCTATCAAGATTTCAGGCCATTGGTTTATGACAGCGGCAATTACGCACCAGCCCTCGCGCGCGCGGCCGAAATGATTGGCTATGAAAAATTTGTCAAAGAAGAAAAACCGCAATTGCAGGCTCAGGGCAAACACGTGGGCATCGGCATTGTCACCTACATCGAAGGCACGGGCATCGGACCATACGAGGGCGCGCGCGTCACGGTCGAATCCAACAGTAAAGTGAGCTTGGTCACTGGCGTCGGCACGCAGGGCCAGGGGCACTATACCACGTTCGCACAGATCGTCGCGGAGCAATTGGGCGTCGAACCTGGCGACGTGCGGGTGGTCACGGGCGATACCCGGCTTTTTCATTGGGGCACGGGAACTTTCGCCAGCCGCGGCGCAGTGGTGGCGGGCAATGCTTGTTTCGCCGCCGCCACGGCGGTACGGGAGAAGATTCTTAAACTGGCAAGCGCGGTATTGCAAGTTCCGGCCGCGGAATTAGTCCTGGCGCAAGGCCGGGTGTTTGCAGAAAGCAGGGTGGAAAACTCCATGGCACTGGGCGAGCTGGCGCTGCGCGCGAATCCCCTGCGCGGGGCGGTCGCACCCGGTACCGAGCCCGGCCTCGAAGCCACGGCGTATTTCGGCCCCGATCGCGGCACCACGGCGAGCGGCGTGCACGCGATGAAGATCGCAGTCGATCCCTTGACCATGGAAATCAAAATTCTCGACTATGTCGTGGTGCATGATTGCGGCAAGGTGCTCAATCCCATGATTCTCGAGGGGCAAATCGTGGGCGGCGTGGCCCAGGGCATTGGGAATGCTTTTTACGAGCAATTGGTTTTCGACGACAACGGCCAGCTCATGAATGCTTCTTTCATGGATTACCTGCTGCCGCAGGCCGACAATATCCCGCGCGTGCGCACCGCGCATTTCGAAACGCCCTCACCGCTCAACCCACTGGGCGTCAAAGGCGCGGGTGAGGCCGGCGCCATTCCCACCGGCGCTCTCTTCGCGCAGGCGATTGAAGATGCTTTTCCGGAATACCCTCTGGAAATTTGTGAGATTCCGTTGAGCCCAAACCGGTTGTTTGAATTGCTGATAAATGACCAGCACAAAAGCCTTCAGAACCCATGCAAATAGAAGACAACTTTACTTTCGCCGGCCCGCGCGAGGCCGTTTTCGAGCTGTTGCTCAATCCCGAGGTATTGGCGCGCGCGCTGCCGGGCACGCGCACCCTCGAACAAATTGATGAAGTCACATACCAGGGCGAAGCGCAAGTCCGCGTCGGGCCCATGAACGGCACCTTCACGATGCGGGTGAAGGTCGTCGATAAACAAGCGCCGGAACGCTATCGCATGGAGATCGAAGGGAAGGGCGCGCTGGGATTCGTGCAAGGCCATGCGAACGTCCAGCTAGTGGAGGACGGACCCATGGCAACGATCATGCAGTATCAGGCGGAAATGCAAATCGGCGGAAAACTGGCGGTCGTCGGGCAGCGGCTGCTGGATTCGGTGGGGAAAAGCATGACCAGACAAAGTTTGGAAAATCTCAGCCTCGAATTGCAGGAAAGACTTCGCGTACAGTAACAATCAGACTGTGTGAAAACGCTTGGTTTCAACGCAGGCTGAGCTTGTCGAAGCCTGATTCTTGATCTAAGCACCCTTCGACAAGCTCAGGGTGCGGCCTTCCCAAGTTTTCACACAGGCTGAATCATGAAGCGTAATAACCCGGTGGTTGCCCTGGCCATTCCGCCTTCGCACCAGATCCGAATGTCATTGTGCTGGAATTTTGATGGATTTGAATGCGGTGATTGAGCTTCACCAGCATCCGGTTAAATGGCAAATGTGGGCGTTGCACGGAAAGCACCTGGACCAAGCGTTATGAAACCTGCGCCTTTTAAGTATCACGCTCCCGCTTCATTAGAAGAAGCCCTGGCCCTGCTCGTAAGCCACGGGGACGAAGCAAAAATCCTCGCGGGCGGCCAAAGCTTGATTCCGGCAATGAATTTTCGCATTGCCCAACCGGGCGTTCTCATCGATGTCAATCGCATCCCGGCGCTTGCTTTTGTGGCAGCGGGCGAGCGGAACAGCCTGCGCCTGGGCGCCATGGCGCGCCAGCGGGAGATCGAGACCCACGCGCTCGTGCGCCAATCTGCCGCGCTGCTCTGCGAAACTCTGCCGTTTGTCGCGCACGTGCAGATTCGCAATCGCGGTACCATCGGGGGCAGCCTGGCGCACGCCGATCCGGCGGCGGAATTGCCGGCGGCGATGCTGGCATTGGAAGGCGAATTCTGTTTGCAAAGCCAAAACAATGCACGCTGGGTTTCGGCGCAAGATTTTTTTGTTGGCATGTTTGCCACGGCGCTGGCACCGGAAGAATTGCTCACCGAGATCAGGGTTCCGGCCCTGCCGCTGCGTGCCGGCTGGGCGTTTGAAGAAATCGCACGCCGCCACGGCGATTACGCCTTGGTCGGAGTTGCGGTGGTGGTCACGCTGGATGAAAATGGCTTGTGCAGCAAGGCTCGCATTGCTTTGTTGAGCGTCGGCGACGGGCCCGTGCTCGCGACACAAGCAGGGCAATTCTTGCTGGGCCGGAAGCCCGCGCCGCCAGCGACGCAAGAAGCGGCAAAAATTGCGGCGCAGGAAGATATCGACCCCGGCAACGATATTCATGCCACTGCCTCCTTTCGCCGGCATCTGGCCAAGGTTTTGACTGAACGCGCTTTGGCGCGGGCTTTTGCCGCAGCAGATGCTGTGATCTAAGCATGGAAATATTTGATCTCACCGCGGCGCTGATCCAGATCCCTTCGCCCACCGGGGAGGAACAGGCTGTCGTCGCTTTCCTGCACGATTATCTCGAGACCGCGGGCTTCGAAGTGCAATTGCAGGAAGTCACGCGCGGGCGCGCCAATATTTTTGCGCGCGTGGGCGAGCCTCTGGTGGTGATGTCCACACATACCGACACGGTCCTGCCGCTATTGCCTTTTCATCAGGACGAAGCGTTCATGTATGGCCGCGGCGCGTGCGACGCCAAAGGCATCCTCGCGGCGCAAGTCAAAGCTGCGGAAAGGCTGCGCCTCGCGGGCGTGAGAAACTTTGGCCTGCTGTTTGTCGTTGGAGAAGAGCATGGCAGCGAGGGCGCAACTGCCGCCAATACCATTCCGAATCAATGCCGCTTTTTGATCAATGGCGAACCCACGGAAAACAAACTGGCGCTCGGCTCCAAAGGCGCGCTGCGCGCGGAAATCGTGGCGCACGGACGGGCCGCGCATTCGGCCTATCCGCACCAGGGTGAATCCGCCATTGTGAAGCTGCTGGAAGTGCTCAGCGACATTCGCGCGCTTGCTCTGCCGGCGCATCCCGTGCTCGGCGAAACGACCTGCAACATAGGCACGATTGCCGGCGGGGGGCAAGCCAACGTCATTCCGGATTTTGCCAAAGCCGAATTGATGTTCAGAACCGTCACCGCCGCCGGCGTGATCAAAGACACGCTCGCGCAAACGGTGCGAGGCCGCGCGGAGATTCATTACCAGTTCGCCTGCGAACCGGTGATGATGGCGGAGTTGCCGGGCTTCGAAACCACGATCGTGGCATTTACCACCGACATTCCGCTGCTCCCGCAGTGGGGCCGGCCGCTGCTTTTCGGCCCCGGCTCGATTCTCGATGCGCACACTCCGCATGAGCGCATTGCCAAATCTGAACTGGCGCGCGCGGTTGATCTGTATTTCGGGATTGCGGAAGAGCTATTGACTTGACATTTCAAGCTTAGTTGAAAGGATTAGGAAAGTCAAAAAATGATCGTCATGAAATTCGGCGGCACTTCGGTGCAAGACGCCGCCGCGCTGCGCAATGCCGCCGATATCATTTTGCGCGAGCAAGCGCATACCCCATTGGTGGTTGTTTCTGCCGGCGCGGGTGTGACCAACGCCTTGCTCGACCTCGCGAAAAAGGGCGCAGCGAGCCGCGTGCCGGAAGCCATGGCTTTGATTGCGAAGCTGCGGGACCGCCATTGCACCATTGCCGAGGGGCTTTTTGCGGAAACAGGCCCGCAGCAAGGAAAGTCTCGCAGCATTGAGCACGCCCTGGCATTGGTGAAAGACCGGATCACACAAGATTGTCTGGAGCTGGAAAAACTCGTGCAAAGCCTGGGCGTGCTGCAAGAATTGACGCCGCGCACGCTCGACCAATTTGCGGCCTTTGGAGAACAGTGGTCCTCACTTTTGCTCAGCCACGAGCTGCTGCAACGCGGAGTGGCCGCCAGTCTGGTGGATGCCCGCAAGGTATTGGTGACGGGCACGGAATTCACACGGGCGGCGCCTTTGATTGATCGCACTTACGCCAAAGCCAAAGAGGCCTTTCTGCCGCTGCTGCAAAAGGGCACGATCGTGATCACGCAAGGATTCATTGGCGCCACGGAGAACGGCATGACCACCACCATCGGACGCGGCGGCTCAGATTATTCTGCCGCTCTCTTCGGCGCTGCGCTCGAGGTGAGCGAGATTCAGATCTGGACCGATGTGGACGGCGTGCTCAGCGCCGACCCTTCCTTGTTGCCGGAAGCGCGACGCATCAAACAGATGACCTTCAACGAAGCGGCTGAGCTGGCGTATTTTGGCGCCAAAGTTTTGCATCCGAGCACCATATTGCCGGCGATCCAAAAGAACATTCCGGTGCGCGTGTTGAACTCCAGGCGGCCGGAGGGCGAGGGCACGCTCATCACGAACACCGCCGCCCGGCCGGCGCCGGGCATCGTCAAGTCGATCGCTTATAAGGAACACATCACCACGATCACGGTGCAGAGTACGCGCATGCTCATGGCACACGGATTTTTGGCGCGTCTGTTCGAAGTGTTTGCGCAACATCAGAAGAGCATCGACGTCATCGCCACTTCGGAAGTCAGTGTTTCGTTGACGATCGACAATGCCGACCATCTCGAGCCCCTCCTGGCTGCACTCAGCCAGTTTGCGGAGGTGCGGGTTCAGCACGGCAGGGCAGTCTGCTGCGTGGTGGGCGAAAATCTGAAACCGGCGCGCGTGTTCGCCGCGCTCGAACGCGCCGGCGTTGAGGTCGAGCTTATCTCGCACGGCGGCTCGGAAATCAATCTCACGTTCGTGATCGATGAAGTGCAAATTGCCGCCGCCGTCAAATGCCTGCACGATGAATTTTTTGCCTACGCGGCGCAATGGAAGCACGTGTTCGAGTAGGCGCATTTTCAATCTCACCCGAGGGCTCAAACGATCGCATGAAGAATGAGAAAATCAAGGCCGGTGTGCTGGGCGCGACCGGCGCCGTCGGCCAGAGGTTCGTGCAATTGCTCGAAAACCACCCCTGGTTCGATTTAACCGAAGTGGCTGCTTCGGAACGTTCCGCGGGCAAAACCTATGGCGAAGCCGTGCGCTGGCTGCAAAGCAGGCCGCTGCCGGAAAGCACGCGCCGCCTCACCGTCAAGCCCTGCCGCCCGGAGCTGGACTGCCGCATCGTTTTCTCCGGCCTGGATGCCGCCGTGGCCGGCGAGGTGGAGGCCGAATTTGCCGCTGCCGGGTATGCGGTTTTTAGCAACGCGCGCAATCATCGCCTCGCCGGCGATGTGCCGCTCGTCATTCCGGAGCTGAACGCCGATCATCTTACCCTGATCGAATCGCAAAAACGAAAACGCGGCTGGCCGGGATTCATCGTCACCAATTCGAATTGCTCGACCATGTTTCTGGCGATGGCTTTGGGGCCGTTGCACCGGGCTTTTGAGGTGGAAAAAGTCTTTGTGGTCACGTTGCAGGCGGTCTCCGGCGCCGGCTATCCCGGTGTGCCGTCGCTGGATATTCTGGGCAACGTGATCCCGTTCATCGGCGGCGAAGAAGAAAAAATGGAGATCGAGACGCGAAAAATTTTGGGCCGTTTAGTCGACGGCAGAGTGGAGCTGGCGGACTTCCTCGTCAGTGCGCAAACCAATCGCGTGCCGGTGGAAAACGGCCACACCGAATGCCTGTCGGTCAAGCTCAAGATGCCGGCCTCTGTCGCTGCGATCAAAGAGCGACTGCAGAGTTTTCGCGGCTTGCCGCAAGAACTGCAACTGCCCTCCGCTCCGCCGCAGCCGGTTTTGGTGATGGAAGAAAACGACCGGCCACAGCCCAAGCGTGACGTGATGTTTGCCAACGGCATGGCCACGCTCGTTGGCCGCATTCGCCCTTGCCCGATTTTGGATTATCGCATGGTGATTTTGGGCCACAATACGATTCGCGGCGCGGCCGGCGCCTCGCTTCTGAATGCGGAGCTGCTGGCGGCGCAGGGGAGAATTTAATGCGCAGCGATCAGCGTGCATAGCGCATAGGGCATAGCGCATAGAGCATGGCGCAAAGGGCATGGCAAATCGGACGTCACGCTCTGCCGAGGCAAGGTTTTCTCCCATGGCGAGATGATGTCATCCGCAATCGTTGTGGAGGATTTTCAGCAGCGCGGCATCATATGAGTAGCAACAGTATCATAATGTCATGCTGATAGAATCAGCCTGCGTGAAAACGCTTGGTTTCAACGCCGGCTGAGCTTGTCGAAGCCGGATTTTTGAACTTAGCACCCTTCGACAAGCTCAGGGTGCGGCATTCCCGAGTTTTCACACAGTCTGGTCCTTGCAGGATGACAGGAGGCTGGCGAAAAATGAAAATCGCCCTTCTCGGTTACGGCAAAATGGGCCACATGATCGCAGCTCTGGCGCCACGCCACGGCTGCGAGGTGGTCGCGCACTTCACCCGCGAGCAGCCTCTGCGCGCGGATCAAGCGACCCGCCAGGCTCTGGCAGGGGCGCCGACACTCATCGACTTTTCCGTGCCCGACGCTGTGCTCGGCAATGTTCGCGCTGCCGCCGCACTTTCGCTCAATCTGGTCGTTGGCACCACCGGCTGGCATCACCAACTTGAAGAAGCAAGGGCAATCGTCGCCAGCAGCGGTCTCGGTTTGGTTTATGGTTCGAATTTTTCAATTGGCGTCAATTTGTTTTATGAAATTGTGGAGCGCGCCTCGCAGGTTTTCGCGGCCTTCGAGCAATACGATCCTTTCGTCGAAGAGAGGCATCATCAATTCAAGAAGGATGCACCCTCCGGCACCGCATTGGTGCTGCAAAATTCTCTGGCGAATGCCTACGGCGAACGCCAAATTCCGGTGACCAGCGTGCGCGCCGGCCACATTCCCGGAACACACGTGGTGAGTTTCGATTCCGCCGTCGATACCATTCGACTTGAACACACCGCCCGCAATCGCGAAGGCTTTGCCGAAGGTGCGCTGTTCGCCGCAAAATGGATTGCCGGACGCGAAGGGTTTTATGAATTTCGGGAAATCATTGCGCGGAGGGCATAGATAGGGAGACGGGGAGAGTGGGAGACGGGGAGAGTGGGTGAAAATCGCCATGCGCCATGCGCTTTGCTCTATGCTTTTTGCAATCATTCATGGAGAAAAACATGACCAAACTCAAAAACCTCCAAGGCTGCGGCACGGCGCTGGTTACGCCGTTCAAGGCTGGCGGCCAGGTCGACGAGGAGGCACTACAGCGGTTGGTGGATTTTCAAATCCGCGAAGGCATTGATTTTCTCGTGCCGTGCGGCACCACCGGCGAAAGCGCCACGCTGAGCATGGCCGAGCATCTGCGCGTCGTTGCAGTTGTAGTGCAGCACGCCCGTGGCCGCGTGCCGGTGATTGCCGGCGCGGGCGGCAACAACACCGCGCACGTGATCGAGATGGCGCAAAGGATCGCCAGCCTCGGCGTAGATGGTTTACTTTCAGTCACGCCCTACTATAACAAGCCCACGCAGGCCGGGCTCCTGGAGCATTATCGCGCCCTGGCCGCAAGCGTAAAGCTTCCCATTATTCTGTACAACGTGCCGGGCCGCACTTCCACCAATTTGCTGCCCGATACCGTGGTGCAGTTGAGCGCGATCGACAATATCATCGGCATCAAAGAAGCTTGCGGCGACATCAATCAAATCACCGAATTGGCAATGAAAATTCCGCCCGATTTCAAGCTGTTCTCCGGCGACGATGCGCTTACGCTGCCGCTTATCGCGCTGGGCGGCTGTGGCGTGATTTCCGTAGTGTCGAATCAAGTGCCGCGTATGATGTCCGATTTGGCCCATCTCTGCTTCGCAGGAAAATACCAGGATGCGCGTAACCTCCAGCGCAAGCTTTACAGCTTGATGAAACTCAACTTCATCGAGACCAACCCCATTCCGGTCAAGGCCGGCTTGGCGATGATGGGCTTGATCGAAGAATCCTACCGCCTGCCGTTAGTGCCGATGAGCGAGGACAATAAAAACAAACTGCGGCACGCCATGAAGGAACTGGGGTTGGTGCGCGTTTGAGCATATGATGGAGGCCAGCTGAAGCAAAATCTTTTGAACACGGATGACGCGAATAACACGGATCGCCACGGATTTTTATTTTTACTGCTCGTACCCGTCAAATGAACACCAAGGCTCAAAGCATAGAGGCGAGATGATTTGAGCCAAGATCGTGAAAAAGGTATTTATTCATTTTGACTCAGAATTATTATGCTCTGACGAATTACTCGATTTTTGCTTTATCCGTGTTCATCAGCACAATCCGTGTCATCCGCGTTCAAAAATTTCCTCCTTAACGTTCCTCGTTCCCGCGCTCCGCGTGGGAATGCCTGTTTAACGCTTTGCGTGCAGGCGGCTGCTCCAATTGACTGAGTGACCGCTGTCGAAGGATGCTAAGTTCAAAAATCAGGCTTCGACAAGTTCAGCCTGCGTTGAAGCTAAGCGTTTTCACACAGTCTGATTCGTCCGGAATGACAAACAGAGGAGAAGGCGGCCCACTTAACGTTGTAGTGATAGTTGTCATTTCCAACGAAAACGATAATGAACCTCCAGCAACAAATCGAGTCTCTCTTCGCCCAACCGCCGCAAGAAAAGTACTGCGACGAATACTCCACCGCTTTCAATGCCCTGAAAACTGAGCTCAACGCCGGTCGCGTACGCGCCGCAGAAAAAATCGGCGAGGAGTGGCGTGTGCATGCCTGGGTCAAAAAAGGCCTCCTGCTCGGGTTTCGCATCGGCGCGCTGCAGGATATGTCGCTCGACGAGCATTTCATTTATTATGACAAAAGCACCTATCCGCTGAAAGCGATCCGCATCAATGACGGTGTGCGTATCGTTCCCGGCGGTTCTGCTATTCGCGATGGATGTTTTTTGGGGCGGGGCGTAACCTGCATGCCGCCGATGTATGTCAACGCCGGCGCGTATGTCGATGACGGCACCATGATCGATTCACACGCGCTGGTCGGCTCGTGTGCGCAAATCGGCAAGCGCGTGCATTTGAGCGCGGGCGCGCAAATCGGCGGCGTGCTCGAGCCCGTGGGCGCGCTGCCGGTGATTGTGGAAGACGAGGTGCTGGTCGGCGGCAATTGCGGGATTTATGAAGGAACAATCGTGCGGCGAGGCGCCGTCATCGGCGCCGGCGTCATTCTCACCGGTGCAACGCCGGTTTATGATCTCGTCAAAGATGAAATTCATCACAAAACCGCGGAGCGCCCGCTCGAGATTCCCGCCAACGCCGTGGTGATTCCCGGCACGCGGCCCATCGCGCAGGGCCGGGGCAAGGAATTGGGCCTGGCGATTTACACGCCCATCATCGTGAAATATCGTGACGAGAAAACCGATCGCGCGATTCGACTCGAGGAAGAGCTGAGGTAGAACTCCAAAGCACAAAATTCAAAATCCAAATGACTACTGCATTGTCATCATAGTTCTTTTAGCCACTTGACTACGAAGTGTCATTCAGAAGGAATCAGACTGTGTGAAAACTTGGGTAGGCCGCACCCTGAGCTTGTCGAAGGGTGCTAAGTTCAAAAATCCGGCTTCGACAAGCTCAGCCGGCGTTGCAACCAAGCGTTTTCACACAGTCTGAATCTTGTGCGGCATAAGCACAGTGCTTGATTCAACCAAGATCCCGCAAGGCGGGATGACACTATTGAGGGTATAGCAATTAAGGTGATAGAGTAGTAGTTCTTTTAAAACCCATCTCCCCATTTGCTGACTAAAATTCCTCTGTATTTTTGGATTTTGAATTTTGAGTTTTGGATTTTAATAATAGGCCATCCATTACTATGAAATTTACGCCCGCTGCCCGTCTGGCCGGAATCGAGAAATCCGTCATTCGGCAGATTTTTGATCGTGCGCCATTGGACGCGATCAATCTGGGTTTGGGCGAGCCGGATTTTCCCACGCCTGGCGCCATTCGTGCGGCAGCGCAGCGCTTCATCCATACCGGAAAAATCCGCTACACCCCCAATGCCGGATTGCTCGAGCTCCGGCGCGCGATTGCCGCGGATTATGGTGATGCCGCGAGATTTGAAGGCGTCTGCGTCACCAACGGCTCGCAAGAAGCACTTTTCGTTGCGTTGATGGGGTTGATCAATCCCGGCGACGACGTGCTTTTGCCCGACTCCGGCTTTGTCGCTTATCCCGCGCTGGTGCGAATGGCGGGCGGTAAACCCGTCTTCTACAAGTTGCCGGCACGGCACGGCTTTGCGTTTGATGCCGAAGAATTCCGGCAGCGCCTCACTGCGAACACGCGCGCGGTGATCATCAACAGCCCCTCGAATCCCACCGGCCGTATGCTCACGCCCGAAAATCTCAAAGCGCTCGCCAATGCTTTGCAGGGCTCTTCGGCTCTCGTGATTGCGGATGAGGTCTATCGCGAGCTTTATTTCGACGTGCGGCCTGCTGCGATTGGCGATTTTTATCCGCACACGGTGGTGATCTCGGGCTTGTCGAAGTCGCACGCAATGACGGGATGGCGCCTCGGCTGGATTTATGGCGATCCGGAAATCGTGCGTCACCTGATTGTTCTGCACCAGTACGCCACCACTTGCGCCTCCGCCATCTCACAACGCGCCGCGCTGGCGGCATTCACGGAAGAAGGCCGCGCCGCGCTCGCCGAGCTGCGGCAGGACTTGCGCGCTCGCCGCGATTTTCTGGTGGAATTGCTAGACACCCAATTTGCCGATTTAAACCTCGACCGCATCATTCCCGACGGCGCTTTTTATTTGATGCTGGCAATTTCGCGATTTGGCGCTTCGCTCGAGGTGGCGGAACGCATGCTGCAAAATAAAGTGATCACCATCCCCGGCGCGGCGTTTGGAGAGGAAGCAGAGGGTTACCTGCGGCTCTCCTTTGCGACGGACTTCGATACGATCCGCGCAGGCGTGCGGCGGGTGAAAGCGGCGCTCGTCGCCTGAGAAATCCATGCTCGCGCTGAGAAAGGTGAAATGTCGCGGATCGACTTGCAGTTGGAATTCTAAAGTATCTGGGCTTTTGCTCAATTTATCGCAACATTACCAAATCATCTGGTGCCCTCAATCAATCAATTCTAACTTGACTATGCCGGATTCGCAATAAAATCGCCATTTCGATCCGGCCGCTTCGAGATCGACATGACATATTGAAATCCGACATAGTCAAGCTAAATGGCCACCGTGCGAATGGCCAAATTTGCAGAAGAGGCGGCGCCAGCGTGAATTCCGTTGCCAGCGCCGTCATGGAGGGAACTGCCTCAATGAGAGTTTTATGCCGGGCCATCCCCACCCCGCTCAGCCCGGCTTATTCGGCCCCCAAGCGGCCGTTTCTTACTAAATCATTTTGACATTGATCATTCACAATTCACAATTGACCGTTCACAATTGACAATTGTTAATGGCGAATGGCGAATTGATAACGACCAATTGTCAATTTCAGTTTCTGGCGCAGTTGTGGGCAAAGCTTTGATCCCAACTCCGCCATTGCCGCTGACCTCCCGACCAATTTTCTCAAAATTTTTGGCCTTGCATCACAATTAGTCTTGCAAAATTCCAACGAATTTAAGAGATTTGATCGACCTGCAAATTAAAAGACCCCGCACCTCGAAAAAGAACTACACGGTTCGAAGCGAAACACCAAAACTCAAAATTCAAAATCCAAAATCCAAATTGATCTCAATCAGCAGTATCCAGGTTATTAATTCCCTTTTGGATTTTGGGCTTTGGCCTTTGGATTTTGGTCTTTGGATTTTGTGCTTTGCCCTCTGAATTCTCTCCTTCCGGAGGTGGAGCGGATGGAACATACACCAGGACCAGTTCAAGCCACGCGCGTGGGAAGCCCTTGCTCCCGCGTCTTGCAGGCGGTCCGTACGCTCAAGGAAATGCGGGAAAAGATCAAAGCAGAGACGGATCACGCACGCCGCGAACAACTGGAGACCGCTTACAAGCGACTTCCGGAATGGCGAATCCTGTACGACCACTATAGCCCCAAATTGGACTATCAGGCCTTCCGCTTCGGAATGAACAACCACGATCGCGACGACGTCGTGCAAGAAATCTTTATTCGGGTCTTTAGCCATCTCGACACCCTCGCCGAAGCCGAGAAGTTCGATTCCTGGTTTCGTGCGGTTTCGTATCATGAAATGTGCCGTTTCATCGGAAGAAGCAGAAGGCGCCGGAGATTTGAAGCAAGGGAAGGAGTGCAGAACGACACGGCGGCGGAAGCCTTGCCGGACTCCGCGCCGGATCAACTCTCCCCGGACGAAGACATGAAGCGCGACCAGATCTTGCAGCGCCTGGAAGACTGCATTGAGCGGCTGCCCCCGCGCATGCGGCAGACGTTGAGGCTGTTTTGTGTGCAGGGCTATGCGCAGGAGGAGGTCGCAAAAATAATGCAAGTGGCGGTGCATACGGTCAAGGAGCAATTGCAGAGAGCAAGAAAAGCCCTGCGCGCCTGCCTGCAACAGTATGGCACCGGCAAGTAGCTATTCGGGTGCAAATTGTAGGGCAAAACTATTGAGGGCAAAACTGTTGGTTCATTGGGAGACTGGGCAACAAAATGCAAAAGCTTTTCAACACAGAGACTCCGAGCGCACAGAGAGCCACAGAGCAAGTCTTACTCTGCGAAATGCTCAAAAACTCTCTACAACACAAACTCGCAAAACTTAGCTTTTTTAACAAAGTTTCTGGCGTAGCCAGCTATAAGTGGGATCTTTGCAAAAAAAAACGATGAATTCCACACGGATTAAAAAACCACGCAGATAGTTAAAAATTTCCGTGTGGTTTTTTGATCCGTGTGTAGCCATTTTGGTTGCGGCTCTGCCGCGCTGTGAAACTCCGTGCTCTTTGTGTTGAAAAAAAGTGTCACTAAGGATATAAAAGACTTTATGAATTGGATTCTTAGCCCATTTCCCTAATCACTCAAATTGTTTTGCCCTTTTAAAAGAATTCCTGAAGAGCTACGCCGACCAAACGGAGTGAAACATGCCTCCCATATCCGATCGCGAGCTCGATCAGCTCATGCGCCAAAGTGGTCGCGCAGGACGCAAGGCGCCCGGCCGCTGTCCGCAGCGTGAAGAACTGATGGCCTACCATCAACGCGAGCTATCACCCGAGCGCGCGGACGGGCTGCGCGAGCATCTTGCACAATGCGAAACATGCGCCGCCGAGCTGCTGCACATCATCGAGTTCTTCGCGCTGCAAGATGAGGCGCCGGAAACTCCTGCGCTCGTCGATGAGGTGCGCTGGCGGAGGATTGCAGAGCGCATGGCGCAGAGCGCAGAGGGAGCTTCCACAAAGTCGTGGCCTGTGTTTACGAAGTTGAAGGGCGCACTTGGCTACGGCATCGGAAATCTTGTCCGGGCGCTGTGGCCGAAACCGATCTTGATTTTTGCCTCTGCCCTCGTTCTACTCAATATCGCGGGAAAGTGGTATGCCCTGTCTCAAAAGCCGCGCGACTGGGATAGCCCGCATTATCAGGCGCTCATTGATTTAAGCAGCGAGGTGTCGAGCAGCACGCGCAGCGCCGCGGTTTCTGCGCAAGATCCGATCGAGAATGCAAAAGACCTGATCCGGCGCGGCGATTTCGCACAGGCGGGATCAAATTTGCGGAAATACGTTGCCGTGAATGAAAAAGATTGGCGGGCGCATTACTTGCTGGGATTGGCGCAACTGTCAGACGCGAGAAGAATCTTTATCATCGATTTCTATTTCGACCAGGCCAAGCTCGACCGAGCCATTGCCTCGCTCCAGCGCGCGCGCGAAAACGCGGGCAACAACGAGGCCGCGGCCGAAGAGATTCTTTGGTTGATGGGGCGCGCCTACGCCATGCGTGGCGATTATGCCAAAGCAGCAGACCAATATCACGCGATACTGCAGATGCAGTACCCGGGCCAGGTGAGGCGGGCAGACGCCGAAAAAGCGCTGCGCGATCTTGACGCCATCCATATGCCGGGCAAGCCGGAAGCCCAAAGTTCAAAACACAAAATCCAAAAGTGGTTTTGAATTTTGAGCTTTGGATTTTGGATTTCTTTGCTCAAAATGAATGATTTCTTCATCAGCTACAACAAAGCCGACAAAACCTGGGCAGAATGGATCGCCTGGCATCTGGAAGAAGCAGGATACTCGGTCGACTAAGCTCTCTGAAATAGCTCTTGTATTCGCTCATCCAATGGATTACGTTTTTGTTGAATATCTTTGGAAAAAATGAAAAGGCAAATCTCTCCAAAGCGGAACAAAACAAATTGGCGAAGTTGGTGTCAATCTTGGTGAAAACATATGGAGCAAAGCAATGAGCCAAGCCTACAAACGAATCGAAAGAAGCCTTAAGGATGCGATTGCGTTTGCTGAAGGAAGAAAAATTAAAGTACGAGTGTACAAGCCTTTTGAGGTTGACGTGAAGAGAATACGCGGAAATATCAGTATGACACAGCCGCAATTTGCTGCGGCATTTGGCATCGGCCTCGGCACTCTGCGCCATTGGGAACGTGGTGATCGAGAACCTAAAGGAGCGGCTTTGGTTTTGCTCAATATGCTGGCCAGGGAGCCTAAAACGGTACTGAGAATTTTGAATCAAAGAGCAATTTAAATCCGGGATCTTACCTGGACAATCCGGAAACCCAAAATTCAAAACCCAAAATCCAAAAATGGTTTTGGATTTTGGGCTTTGAATTTTGGTTTTGTTTTGGGGACTCCCCATGACCGCTCCGCAGCTTGCTGTTCACCCCAAAATCTTCATCAGCCATTCCTGGGCCGACAAGGAATTGGTGCGCCGGCTTGAAACCGAGTTGATGGCCGCCGGCGCCGAAGTGTGGGTCGACCATGCCGAAGTGCGCGCCGGTGACGTGCTCCCCAAGGAGATCAGCGATGCACTGGCGTGGTGCGATACCGTGCTGCTGGCTTGGTCGCGCGACGCGGCGCAGTCGCATTGGGTGGAGCTGGAATGGACATGCGCCGTTGCTCTCCGCAAGTTGATTGTCCCTTGCCGGATGGACAAGACCGAGCTTCCGGCACTGCTCTCTAATCTTCTGTACCTCGACTTCAGCTCTGTCAGCCAGGGCATGGCACAGCTACGCGAGGCAGTACTTTCCGCGCAAAAGCCGGTTGCGCAAATGCCCGCCACACCTGCGGAACAACTGGCGCGGTTTCTGCGCTTTCAGATCTCCGGCGAGCTTCCGGCAGTTTGGAACATCCCCTTCCACCGCAACCCCAACTTCACCGGCCGGGCCGAGCTGCTCGCCGAGCTGCGTGCAGCCTTGACCAAGGACAAAACCGCAGCCCTCACCCAAGCACAAGCCATTCACGGCCTGGGCGGAGTGGGCAAGACCCAGTTGGCGCTGGAATATGCCTATCGCTTCGCCCCGGAGTTTCAAATCGTGTGGTGGCTGCGCGCGGAAGAACCAGCCACCCTGGCCACAGACTTTTCCGCGCTGGCGACGGCACTCGAGCTGCCCGAGAAGGAAGCGCAAGATCAAACCGCCATCATTCACGCGGTGCGGCAATGGCTCGATCATCACAATGGCTGGCTGTTGATCTTTGACAATGCCCAACAACCGCAGGACTTGTTGCCCTATTTGCCACAAGCGGTGAGCGGACAAGTGCTCATCACCTCGCGCAATCCACAGTGGAAAGGCGTGGCCCAAGCGCTCAAAGTGCAGGTGTGGCCCCGTGCTGAATCCCTCGCCTTTTTGCTGCGCCGCAGTGGCGCTCAAGACGAGCAGGCCGCAAACGCCGTGGCCAATGCTCTGGGCGACTTGCCTCTGGCCTTGGAACAAGCCAGCGCCTATGTGGAAGCCACGGGCGTGAGTCTTGCTGACTATCTGACCTTGTTCCAACAATATTGCGCGGCGTTGCTGCAAGAACACCAACCGCTGGAATATGACGCCACCGTGGCCACCACCTGGGAAATTTCCTTTCAAAAGCTCAAGACTGAAGACCCAGTAGCGGTGGACCTGCTCAATGCTCTATCCTTTCTCGCGCCGGACAACATTCCGCGCTCGCTGCTCATTGACGGGCGCAAACACTTGCCCGAGCAACTCTCCAAAGCTCTGTCGAAACCCTTGGAGACCAACCGCGCCATTGCCAGTCTGGCGCGCTTCTCGCTGGTGGAGGCGAGTGTCAAGACACTTTCTCTGCATCGCTTGGTGCAGGCGGTGACACTGGATCGGCTTGGAGAAGGCGAACAGAAAATGTGGGCGGAGGCGGTTCTCAAAACTGTGGTACATGCCTGGCCCGACGGCACCTTTGACATTCGATCATGGCCAGAGTGTGCGCGATTGCTGCCACATTCATATGCAGTGGCAGAACACGCCGAAAAAAGTAAAATCGAATCGACTGAGCTTGCATTGTTGTTAGTACGCATGGGCTTTTATTTAGAGGGTCGTGCACTCTACAACGCTGCCGAGCCGCTCTATCGGCGCGCCCTGGAGATTGATGAGAAAGCTTATGGACCGGAACATCCCGAAGTGGCCACAGATTTGAACAACCTGGCGCTCTTGCTGAAATCTCAGGCCCAGTATGCCGCCGCCGAGCCGCTCTATCGCCGCAGCCTGGAGATTCGAGAGAAACAACTTGGGCCGGATCATCTATCTGTCGCAACCGCCTTGAACAACCTGGCGGAATTGCTGCGCGCTCAGGGCCAGTATGCCGCCGCCGAGCCGCTCAATCGCCGCAGCCTGGAGATACTAGAGAAGCAACTTGGACCAGACCATCCCCATGCTGCAATCAGCTTGAATAACCTGGCGGCATTACTACATGCTCAGGGCCAGTATGCCGCCGCTGAGCCGCTCTTTCGCCGCAGCCTGGAGATTTTGGAAAAACAGTTAGGGCGAGATCATCCACTAGTCG
>JBIOXB010000226.1:0-18958 GCA_044869275.1 bacterium | reverse complement strand
TTAGCGACGTGGGCATGAATCACTTTGAAGAGCTCAATTTCTATGCAGGCGGCCGCGCCAATTTCGGCTGGCCGGAGTGCGAGGGCGTCTGCGACCGCGCCGAATTTCGGAATCCGATTTTGGCGGTTGGCCATAATGACCCCACCTATCAATTGGAAAATCCCGAGCCCGTGGGCGAGCTGCGCCACGCCCTGGCGCTCGGCGTGATTTACGAGAGTGCGGGCGACGATCCCTACAACAATCTTTTGAATGGCCGCTTGCTTTTTAACGACGTTTTCTTAGGTTATGTACGCGCCGCAAAAATCGCCGCCGGCGGCGAGCTGAGCGCCAACACACACCTCTTTCACAAATTTGCCGTGACCAGCATGGACCTCGGCCCGCAGGGGTTTGTGTACGGCTCTACGATTTATCCTTCGCAAGTTTTTCGTGTGGAATTGAAGACCCCATAGGAGCCGGCGCAGGCGAACGACCACGAGTTGACGGTCATAACCATGCGCAGGCGAGCCTTCATGAAATCTCAAACGCTAACCGAATCCCACAGGCGCGGAGCGACAATGCCTGTTGCTGGCGAACTCAATAGCTTTCCCGTTATCATTCCTGCGAACCAATGCCCTCTCCGCCTGCAAGAATCTTGTTAATGCGCCTGCGCGGCATGGGCGACGTGATTTTGACGGCGCCCCTGCTCGACAATTTACGCAGCGCTTTTCCGCAGGCAGAAATCGACTACCTCACCGAGCCCCCGAGCGCGCCACTCTTACAAAATCATCCCGCCCTTCACGAAGTCATTGTCTTCACCCACCAAGGCTGGAAAAAGCTGCCGCCACTGGGGCACGCGCGTGCATATTGGCAATTCGTGCAACACGTGCGCGCGCGGCGTTACGATTGGGTCATTGATCTCTTCGGCAATCCGCGCACGGCGGTGCTGACCTTGCTGAGCGGCGCGCCCCGGCGCATCGGCTTCAATTTTCGCGGCAGGAGGCATGCTTACAATTGCATTGTCGAGCCGCGCGGCGACCGGCTGCACGCCGTAGAATTCAATTTGGATGTCCTGCGCGCGCTGTCCGTGCCCATCATCACCCATAAGCCGGCCTTGCCCATTGCCAATGACGCGGCGGCCTTTATCGAGCACTTCTGGCAGGAACAGCAATTGGAATCATATTCATCTGTGATCGGATTCAATGCCTTTGGCGGCTGGTACACCAAGCGTTGGCCAATGCCAGCATTTGCCGAACTGGGCGACCGCTTGCAGAAGGAATGCGGGGCAAGGGTCATTCTCTTATGGGGGCCGGGGGAATGGGAAGAAGCCAATCAAATAGCCGGTCTGATGAAAATCTCCCCCGTGCTTGCGCCTACCACGACTTTGCCGCAGCTTGCAGCGCTGCTGGCGCGTATGGATTTGCTGGTGGCGAATGATTCCGGGCCCATGCATTTAGCTGCGGCTGTCTCCACTCCCGTGGTGGCAATTTTCGGCCCCACACGACCGGATTTGCAGGGCCCTTGGGGCGACGGCCACAAGATTGTGTTGAAAGCCGGTTTACCTTGCCTGGGTTGCAACGGTTTGACCTGCAGAATTGTAACGCATGATTGCATGCTGAAATTGCCCGTCGATCAAGTTTTTGCAGCCGTGGAAAGCAGCTTGCGGGAAATTTCCAGCACAAAGTCTTTGACGAAATGAGCGCAAGCCAGCTGTTCGAGCTAATTTCGAGAGGCTTGACTTTAACGAATTTTGTGTTAAATAGATTCTTGCTATCCAAGGTCAGAACTATCGCAAGATCGTTGTAACGCGAGCACTTTCATCAAACCACCAACGTTTCCTGTCGCAAAATTGGGTAGGACTCCCTTTTCAATGTTGTCAATGAGGTTTTATTGACTTCAATTCACCCCATTTCTTAACCAACGGAGGAGGTCCTATCATGAACGTGAAGAAGTATCTTGTTGCCGCCCTGGCGGTCGGCGTGGCCTGGAATGTGTATGACTTCGTGGCGCACGGGCAAATCCTGCAAGGCATGTACTATTCCAAGCTGACCAATTTGATGCGGCAGGACGCGCCCATGCATTGGTTCGTGATCGGCGACCTGGTCGCCGGATTCGTTTTTGTTTGGGTGTATGATCGCGTCTACGGCAGTTTCGGCGGAGGTCCTAAAGCGGGCGCGACGTTTGGGCTCTATGCCGGCGTGTTCGCGTTTTTTCCGGGCATGCTCTTCAATCACCTCATCATTGCCAATTTCCCATATGGACTGGCGTGGGCCATGACCATCGTGGGTATTATAGGGTGCGTGATTGCCGGCGCCGTGGCGGGGGCGGTGTATAAGAAGTAGGCTGTTTTGAATCGTTGCGTGTTGCAATCAGGAAAGAAGGGGTGGATGAATAGTCTACCCCTTTTCTGTTTCATGCACGCGATTCTCAGATTTGCATACAGGTTCCGCAACAAGAGAAAACACTGAGCAACAGCATCCGAGAAATTGGGGAGAAAATCACTGCAAGCCGCAATGCCCCACCACCGGTAGAAAGATGGTGAGCTTGGTGCCGTTGCCGGCGCGGCTGCTGATTTCGAAATAACCGTGATGGGCCTCGATGACTTTTTTGCTCAGCAGCAATCCCAGGCTGATGGCCAGGCCCCAGCGCGTCGTCGTGTGGGCGGGGTCGAAAAAATTGGCGAGCGTTTCCTCGTCTATTTGCGGGCCGCGATCTTCGATATGAATGAGAATCCCCTCCTGGTCCGCGGCGGCCGTGGTGTGCACGCGCGGCACGACGTCTTCGCCGGCCGCTTCCAGTGCATATTTCATCACATTCTGAAAAACGATTTGCAGCATAACCGGATCGGCGGCAATCAAAGGCAGGGAAGGCGTGAGCGCCGTGACGCAGGAGATTTTTCGTTTCTGGGTCTGCTCCAAAAAACCGAGCGCTTCCTGCAGCACTTCATTCACATTGAGATAAACCAATTGCGGCGCAACATCCCGCCCCAGTGAAACGATGTTGTTGGTGAGATAACCGATGCGGTAAACCTGCGGAATGATATCCCCGAGGTCTTGCGCCAGCGTCTGGTTGCCGGCCGCCTTCGCGCTTTTTAGGATCTCATCCAGTTTGTGGCTGATGGAATCCAGCGCGCCGGACAGTTCCTGCGCCACACCGGCGCTGAGCGTGCCCAGCAAATTCAGTTGCTCGCGATAGTCGAAGTGTTTCTTGAGCATGCGCTCGTGCCGGACTTCGCACAAAGAGAGCAAAGCCAGCAACAGGCCATCGTCCGTCTCCAACACGCTGAGGCGAAAGCGAAAAGTCAGGAACACATCAAGACCGTGGAATTGTTGAATCTCGCCGTCCCATACCCGCGCCGCCTCCGGCGCGGCGAGGTTCCTGGTTTGGGCATGCACAAAAGCTTCCCGGCATATTTCCTCCAAGCCTTGCTTGAAATTTTTTGGAAAAAGCGAGAACACCGGCTGCCGGAGCGCTTGCTGCTTGGGCAAACCCGTCAACGCTGACATGGCAGCGTTCCATTCGCGCACGCACAAATCTTCATCCACAACACAGGCGGCCTCTTGCAGGCCTTCCAAAAGCGTGCCGACCGCAGCCAGAGAGGTGGGAGGCGGCACGGCAGATTCGTCTGGCACGGCTTCCATCTCGAACCCCGCCAGAGAATTGATGGGAGAAACAAACGAAGTTGGCATATCAAAACCCAGTGTTCGCAGAGTTAAGTGTGAATCTGGTTTGCACCGATTGCGTCTTGAACGTTTTCACAAAAGGAATGCCAGATTTACAAACATAAATTGCGCTTAGATTCCTGAACTTAGCGGCGTGTAAGTGCTGTCCGGTTGTTTCAGAATGAAATGCGCAGTGCAAATGCGTTAGAGTATCGCATGCCCGCCGAGGTTGCGAAAAGGAATTCTGGCTGCCGCATTGCACCTCGCGCTGCTGCTCTGCGCCTCCGGCCCGGCCGCGCGTGCCTTTGCGGGAACCATGCCACCCACTGTTGCCGTTACCAGAAAAAGAAACGCCAGCATCGCAGGAGAGGGCGAAAACAATTTGGGCGTGGACGATAGAGATGGCACGGTGCACTACTCTCTGATAAAAATCGAATTTCACCAGCCTGGCAGGAATTGCTCTTCCTGATATTGTCCCTTTGAAGAGAATAAAATACGCGCGGGGGATGAGATGTCAAGGTGGGCAGTGCAAAGCGTTCGCGTCAAATTCTCAAGCCAAAAAATGTCTCAAAATCGCTTCAGGTGAGACGCAGTGTTTCACGTTGAGCCAAAAGCCATTGCTGCATAGGGGTTATTGGTTCCCTAAAGCAGGTGAAATAACTCCTTGAATTTTAGTCCGCCACAAAAAGCTGCTCGTGTTTTCACGATTGCAAATGGCAAAAAGCGGGCCTTTCTTATGCTCGAAAGAAAAAGGTTTTCGAGGTTTATCAAGAGTCTTCCAGACCAGGAGAAAGCAACATGCGCGCCAGAGCCATCATCCCATTTCTCATTCCTGCATTGTGGGTGAATACACTCTTGCCAAGCTCGGCACGGGCACAACAACATTTTCTTCTGCACCTCGCCGATGCTGCCCGCCAAACACCCATCGCCGGTGCCCGGGTCTATGTCAAAGATCGGGCGTATGCCTTGCGCTCGGAAATCAACGGGGAAGTGCGAATCCCGGCGCAGTTCAGCAAAGCCAGGCTCAGCATTCGTGCGAGGAACTACAGGCCCAAGGAAGTGAGCTTGTCGGATCAAAATATTGCTCCGATTCTGCTCGAATTCGACGACACCCTGGTCAATCCGGAAGAGCGCAAGCTTTTCTTCGATCGCGGCGATACGTTACGCGGCAGCTACGGCACATTTCGCGCGAACAACGATCTCTTGTTTTACGATCTCAACATTCGATTGAACGTCGCAGAGAAATTTCTCTCCGGACACAATCTTATTCGTTTCAAAATGCTTTCCGACGATCGGCGCATCCAGATCGACCTGTTCGCCAATATGGAAGTTGACAGTATTCTCTTCGCAGGCAAGAAGCTGAACTACAGCCGTGAATTCAACGCCGTGTTCGTCGATTTTCCGGAGACATTGAGAGCCGGCCAAACCTACGGCCTGGTGTTTCATTATTCCGGCCACCCCCTCGAAACCGGGCGTTTCGGCGGCATTGCATTCAAACAGGATTCGCTCGGCAATCCCTGGATCTACACCGCTTGCCAAAACATTGGCGCGAGCTTGTGGTGGCCGAACAAAGATCAACAACCGGATGAAGTCGATAGCATGAAGATCAGCATTGCCGCGCCTTCGGATTTGATGGTGATTTCCAACGGCCGGTTTCAAAGCAAAGCCGATCTCAACGACGGCTACACGCGCTGGAATTGGCAGGTGCATTATCCCATCAACAACTATTGCGTCTCGCTTAACATTGCCAAGTACACGCATTTTTCCGAACGGCTCGGCGAATTAACGATGGATTACTACGTTGTGCCTTATCATCTTGAACCGGCAAAAAGGCAATTTGCGCAAGCCCAACCCATGGTGGCATGCTATGAAAAATACTTCGGTGCATATCCCTTTCCCCGGGACGGTTACAAACTGATCGAAGTGCCCTATTCCGGCATGGAGCATCAAAGCGCGGTCACTTACGGCAATTTGTTTCAAAACGGCTATCTCGGGCGTGACTGGACCGGTGTGGGGGTGAGCACGAAATTCGATTTCATCATCATTCACGAAAGCGGGCACGAATGGTTTGGCAACAGCGTGACGGCAAACGACATTTCCGACGCCTGGATTCAGGAGGGCTGGTGCACCTATGCCGAGGGCGTTTACGTCGAATGCTTGTTTGGATACGAAGACGCGCTCAGGTATTTCAACGGCTACAAAAGCAAGGTGCAAAACAAAGAGCCGATCATCGGACCCGCCGGCGTCAATCACTGGCCCACGGGCGATCAGTATTTCAAAGGCGCGCTGTTCTTGCACACGTTGCGGCACGTGGTGGATGATGATCCCAAATGGTGGGCGATGCTGCGGGACTATGCGGAGCATTTTAGATATAAGAACATTTATACCGCCGACGTCATCAACTTTTTCAACTCCTACTTCAAGCGCGACTTCGGCCCGATCTTCGAGCAGTATTTATATCACGCCGGCCTGCCGGTCTTGCAAGTCAAGTTTGAGCAGCAACGCGTGGCGTTTCGCTGGCAAGCGGAGGTGGCGGAGTTTGACATGCCCATCAAAGTGCGCGCCAACGGCAAACCTCATTTCATCTTTCCGGCCTCAGAGTGGAAATCCGAAGCGCTTGCCGGCGTCGCAAAAGCAAACTGGGAAGTTGCGACCGACCTGTTTTATCTCGAAATTGAAGATGATTCCCAGGCCAAACTCAAACCCTAGGCCATTGGCTCAACCTGTTTTCGCCGTTTCCGTGGTTGCTGCAAGAGCCCAAAATCACCGGAAATTCTCCATCCCTTACCACCAACTGGTAGGAGGAATCCATGGTTTTCGCAAACTCGATGAGACGTGCGACACTCCAGGCGCTGCTTGCCTTCCTGGCCGCGACCCTGCTCCTGGAATGCACCCCGACGCCGGAGAGGGATTATCCCATCAAAAACCTCTCCTGCACGCAGGTCCAAATCAGCGGCGGCTTCTGGGTTGCGCGCATGCACACCAATGCCAAGGTCACGATTCCCCATGCTTTTGAAAAACTGCGCGAGACCGGCATCCTCGCTAATTTTGCCCTGGCCGGCGGGCTGATCACAGGCGAGCAGCGCGGCAATTATCCCTTCGATGATTCGGATGTTTATAAGACGATCGAAGCCGCCTCGTATGCACTGGCACAAAACCACGAGCAACGACTCAAAGTATTTCTGGATGAATTGATTGCCCAAATCGCGGCGGCACAGGAAGACGATGGCTATCTCTATACTGCGCGCACGAACAATGCGAAGCGGCTCGTGGGTGCCATGGGCGAGGCGCGCTGGTCGAAATTGCGCAGCAGCCACGAGCTTTACAATGCCGGGCATCTGTATGAAGCCGCCGTCGCCCATTTTCAAGCCACGGGCGAGCGTACTTTGCTCGACATTGCTCTGCGCAACGCCGAGCTGATCGCGGCGACTTTCGGACCGAGCAAAAAACGTTTGCCGCCCGGGCATCAGGAGATCGAAATTGGCTTGGTGAAACTTTATCGTATCACGGGAGAGAAAAAATATTTCGATCTGGCCAAATTCTTTTTGGAAGAACGCGGTCACGCGCACGAAGGCCGCGAGCTTTGGGGCGAATACGCGCAAGATCACAAGCCGATTTTCGAACAAGATGAAGCCGTTGGACACGCTGTGCGCGCACCCTATATGTACGCGGCCATGGCGGACATTGCCGCGCTCACAGAAGATACGCGTTACGAACAAGCGCTGGATCAATTGTGGAATAACGTGGTGGGCAAGAAACTGTTCCTCACCGGCGGCCTGGGCTCGGTGAGTTTCGGCGAAGGTTTCGGTCCGAATTATGAGCTGCCGAACATGACGGCGTACAACGAGACCTGTTCTTCCATCGCGAACATGCTGTGGAACTATCGCCTCTTTTTGTTGCGCGGCGACGGCAAGTATGTGGATGTCTTTGAGAGAACTTTGTATAATGCGTTTTTATCGGGCATTTCTCTCGAAGGCAATCTATTCTTTTATGATAATCCGCTGGCCTCCCGTGGCCAGCACCAGCGCCGGCCGTGGTTTTATTGTTCGTGCTGCCCCGGCAATGTGGCGCGCTTCATCGCCTCTTTGCCGCAATATCTTTATGCGCAAACGCGTGACGCTATCTATGTCAATCTCTTTGCCACAGGAACTGCGTCAATTGAGCTAGCCCAGCAAACGATACAAGTAATGCAGGAGACGCGCTATCCTTGGGATGGAAAAGTCGAGATGACGATTGCACCCGAAAGGCCGGCGGAGTTCACAATTTTTGTTCGCATTCCGGGCTGGGCGCGCCACGAGCCGGTTCCGAGTGATTTGTATCGCGTTCAACCACAGGACAGTGATACCGTCACCCTCATGGTCAATGGCCAGGCGCTGTCCGCTCCTCTCACCAAAGGATATTTTCCCATTCGCCGCCGCTGGCAAAAAGGCGATCAAATTACGCTCGACTTGCCCATGCCGGTGCAACGCGTTCGAGCCCATGAAAAAGTAAAAGAAGATGCCGGTCGCGTCGCCTTGCAGCGCGGCCCGATAGTGTATTGCGCTGAAGGAGTGGACCATGACGGTCACGTGCTCAATCTGGTGCTGCGCGATGAAGCCGGGTTGCAGTCTCATTTCCGTCCAGATTTGTTGCGCGAGGTTCAGGTCATCACGGGCAAGGCTGAGGCTACACGCTTCTCGTCAAACGGGCAGGGCGTCGAAATGGCCGAACAATCATTTCAAGCCGTGCCTTATTACACTTGGGCGCACCGCGGCCCGAGTGAAATGACGGTGTGGTTGGCGGCAGAGGCGGGCAAAGCCAAACCGCTTTTCGGGCCTTCTATGGCATCCACCAGCCAGGTGATCTCCTCCGGCGGCGAGGGAATGTCGGCGCTCAATGACGCGCGGACCCCGAGCGCAGAAGCCGTTCGTCGCGATCACGCTTTCATTTGGACAACGCGTAAGGACACCTTGTGGGTGCAATATGGTTTTGCTCGAACCGAGGAAATTTCAGAAGTGCAAGTTTACTGGTACGACGACGGCCAGAGGTGCCGGGTGCCAAAATCGTGGCGCATCCTCGCGCGCTTTAACGGCGCATGGCACCGCGTGTGGGCCGACCAGCAAGAGTGGGGCATTGCGAAGAACAAATTCAACAAAGTCGTTTTTGAAACGGTGCGAACGGACACTCTGCGGATGGAAGTTCAGCCGCAGCCAAACTTCACCGCTGGAGTGCTGGAATGGCGAGTGTATTGAGAAAAACACTGTGGCACTTGCGTCATTCCGAAAGAATCAGACTGTATGAAAACTTGGGAATGCCGCACCCTGAGCTTGTCGAAGGGTGCTAAGTTCAAAAATCCGGCTTCGACAAGCTCAGCCGGCGTTGAAACCAAGCGTTTTCACACAGTCTGAATCAGACTGTATGAAAACTCTCGTTCCACCGCTCGGCAGTGGAATGCATGCGATGACGCTCCGCGTAAAAAAAGTTGTGCTTGCACAACTATTGCGAAAACAAAATGTGATCAAACAAATTTACTTTAACCAGCTCGGCGGCAGGTTTTTCATGATTTCGATGTTTTCAAATTTTTTGCTTTGCCGCGGCCCGGCATGCTTCGCCCACGCCGCCATGGCGCGGATGCCCTCCTCCAACGAAAACCGCTGCGGCCTCCCGAAAACGCGCTGCACCTTGGCGTGATCCGAATGCGCGTGCAGCACCTCCTGGCGCGCGGCGAGATAATTGAGATTGGGTTTCACGCCGAACGACCGGCACACCACGTGCGCCAGCTCATTCACCGTAAACACCTCGTCCGCGCCGATGTTGAACACCTCGTTGTACGCTTCCGGCACATACACCGACTTGGCAATAATCGGCGCGACCTCGCGAATGTAACTGAACGCGCGCGTTTGCGTGCCGTCGCCGAATATCGTGAGTGGCTCGCCACGCATGATTTGATTCATGAAGATGCCCACGACGTTGCGGTATTTGTCGCCGAGATTCTGATGCTCGCCATAGACATTGTGCGGGCGAAAGATGATGTAATTCAACCCAAAGATGTGCCGCGAGGCTTTCAATTCCTGTTCCACCGCGAGCTTGGCAATGCCGTAGGAATCCTCCGGCACCGGCGTGAGCTCCTCGTGCATCGGCAACTGCGCTGCGCCATAGACCGCAATGGAGGAAGTGAACACGAAGCACTTGACTCCATGGTTGACGGCGGCATTGATGAGGTTCACGCTGCCGATCAAGTTGTTTTCGTAATTGAAGCGCTTGATGAAATGGCTCAACCCTTCCGCGGCATAGGCCGCGAGATGAAAAACGTAATCAAAGCGGTGCTCGCGAAAAACCATTTCCACCAGCGCCACATCGGTGATGCTGCCGACGATCAAAGTCGCGCGCGAATTCACGTTGTCCGCGAATCCGCCGCTCAAATCATCGAGCACGATCACGTCCTGGCCCAGCGCGATCAAATCATTCACCACATGCGAGCCGATGAAGCCGGCGCCGCCGGTTACCAACACGGCCATTGCAAGCTCCTGAACAATTGCGAGTGCGAAAAATATGCGAATAGCAAAACAAACTCAGAATGACAAAGACCGCGAGCGCAGTTTTCCCGGCGCTTTCACAAACCCGCGCAATAAAGCCGAGACGATGCCGAAATTCCCTTTCATCAATTCTTTGCCCACGAACACCAGCGCCAGCCCGGCAATGCACCACGGCATGGTCAGCCAGTGATACCATTTCGCGTGTCGTTTGAAAAAAATCAAACTGTGTTCGACTTTCAATCTGGTCTTGAAAGGCGTCAAGCCGCCGCCGCTGAACGCGGAAACCTTGTGCCACATTTTTGCTCGCGGCACATAAACCAAGCGATAACCGGCGCGCTGCACACGCACTGACAAATCGGCGTCTTCGGAATAAATGGGAAAATAAACCGGATCAAACAAGCCCACTTTCTCCAATGCCTGCCGGCGCAGCAGCATGGCGCAGCCGGTGATATAATCCGTGTCTTCGATGCGGTCGTATTGGCCGCGATCCGTTTCGCGAATGCCACGATGGGAAGTCAAGCCGGTAAAAAAATTGATCCGGCCGCCGGCGTACCAAAACACCTCGGGCTGTGCTTGATAATAAATCTTCGGGCCCAAGATTCCTATCCGGGAATCGGAAACGGCGGCACTCATGAGCTGGGTTAACAAATCCGGATCAACGAGAATATCATTATTCAAGAGAAAAACCCAATCTGCTCCGTGCGCCAGCGCATAACGAATACCCATGTTGTTGCCTTCGCCGAAGCCGAGGTTCTTGCCGTTCTCCAGCAGGATCGCCTCCGGATATTGCGCGCGCACGGCGCTTTGGCTGCCATCGGTCGAACCGTTGTCCACCACGATGATTTTAAGATTCGGGTAAGTCATCTGCTGGACGGAAGCGAGCGTTTCCAGCAGTAATTCTTTACCATTTAAATTTAGGATAACACCACAGACCAGAGGGGAAGACATAAAATGCTGGTTGATAATGAACGGAGGTTTTACTATGTTGAGACCGAATTAAGGACAAAGATTATGGCTGATATTTCTTCTTATGCTGCGGGCTGGCGGCAACGTACGCTGCATGAACGTGCGCGCCTGACAGCGCGCCGGCAGCAAGCGCTTGCCGATGCGCTTCAAATTGCCCGGTATTTGTGCGAAAACTTCGGCGCCACCAAAGTGATGGGCATTGGCTCGGCTTTTGAAACGAAACGCTTCACGCCACACTCCGACATCGACCTCATCGTCGTGGGCTTACACGATCGCGACTACTTTTCCGCCTCGGCACAAATTCGTTTCTTGACGGATTTCAAAGTCGATTTGATTCCCTATGAATCCGCCAATAACTTGCTCAAGCAGCGTGTTGCGGAAGAAGGAGTTCAATTATGGCCATTGAAGATCCCGGCAAACTGATTCGCCTAGCCGCCGAAATCGGCGAAGAATTGCGCAAACTGGACTATCTATATGCAGAATGGCGCGGCGTCGATCCCGAACTCCAAGCGACTTCGCTCATTCTGCGGGGTAAAGGCTCGATCCTTCATGATTTTTATTGCGGTGTGGAGCGCATCTTCAAACGCATCGCCGAAGATTTGAACGGCGGCATACCCTCCGGCGATTCCTGGCATCGCGATTTGCTGATCGACATGAAATTGAATTTGCCGGGATTGCGTCCGGCGGTTATTTCGGAAGATACCTTCAGACTGCTTGCCGATTTTCTCGATTTCCGCCACAGATTCCGCAACATTTACGGCTTTGAATTGGATGATAAAAAGCTTGCCGCTATTGAAGCGAAATTTTCCGGCGCCCTCGAAAACTTCAAAGCGGACCTCAAAGTGTTTTTGAATTTTTTGACCGATCTATCCGTTCTCCCTCCGGCTGCTTGAAACTCACAGCATGCAGTTTCACCGGCTGTGGGGTGGCAGAACGGAGTTTCATCAAAGCCGGGAGATTGAAACTGGCGCAGCATAAAAATCATGTCTGCACGCCGGCAGCCCGGTGGGCAAATTCAAAATGATTGGAAGCCCGCACACACCATTCATACGCTTATACTGCGACCGGCTATCGCCGCCCAAATCCCAATTCCTTCTTGATAAAATAGAACGGCGCCTGCGGGTTCGCCGCGGTGATCATTTCGCCCAACAGTCCGATGGAAACCGCCTGCACGCCGATGATCATCAACAACAGGCCGAGAAAAAGCAGCGGGCGGTTGGACAAGAATTTCGAGCGCAACAGTTTTTCCGCGGCGAGATAGGCCGTGACGCCGAAGCCGAGCACGAAAGAAAGCATGCCGGCGACGCCGAAGAGATGCAGCGGGCGCTTGGTGTAGCGCGTCAAAAAAAGCACCGTGAGCAAATCAAAAAAGCCTTTGGAGAAACGCGAGGGACCGTATTTGCTCTTGCCGTGTTTGCGCGGATGGTGCTGCACCACGATTTCGCCCACGCGAAAACCGACTTGATGCGCCAACACCGGCAAAAAGCGATGCAGCTCGCCATAGACCTGGATCGATTGCGTGACTTCGCGGCGGTAGATCTTCAGGCCGCAATTGATGTCGTGCAGCCGCAACCCCGTAAACCAGTCGGTGACACGATTGAATATTTTCGAAGTGAATCTTTTGACGAAGGGATCGTGGCGATTTTTTTTCCACCCGGAGATGAGATCGTAGCCTTTGTGCAATTCACTCAGCAGATTCTTGATCTCCGCAGGATCGTCCTGCAAATCGGCGTCCATGGTGACGATATATTCGCCGCGCGCGCGGCGAAAGCCGGCGGCCAATGCCGCAGATTTGCCAAAGTTCCTGCGAAATTGAATCACACGCACGCGCGGATCGCGGCGCTGAATTTCCGACAGAATCTCGAACGAACGATCCAGCGAGCCATCGTCGATAAAAATGATCTCCGCGCGCAGGCGCAGCTCCCGCAACGCCGTGGCAATCCTTTGCTGCAATTCCTGCAAGGAGGCGGCTTCGTTAACCAGCGGCACGACGATCGAAAGTTCAATTCGACCGGTGGGCGTATGCGTCACCGCTTGCGGACGCACCTGTTCATGCGGGCGCGAATTTGTGCCGGGGGCGGCCTTGGGCGCTGCGCTTTCTGAAGAGGCCGCCGTTTCGGCAGGCGGGCTCAAGGCCGAAGGGTTGGCCTCGCTACGAGGCGGGAAGCGCCGGCGGCGCCTTCTGAATCTCGGTCTTTTTTCAGGATGGCCGGGCTCGTTCATTCCATTTGACCTGGTTGCGGGGAAGCGGTGGTGCCGCGGCGCGGCGCGGAAAGGTCAATGCGCACGGCCGAAGGCGGCACGCGCATGCCGAATTCCTTGTCCGTGATTTTGCGATTGACTTCCACACGGTCATAGTACATGGTGAAGCGCTCGCGCTGGCCGGGGCGATCCAATTGCAGCCATTGCGGCAGCCAAATGCCCTCTATTTCGCGAAAGCGCCTGAACGTCTGCCGGCTGTACAGACCGCCATCTTGATCGCGTTGCTCGGATTTCGTGACCACGCCGCGCGCGGGATCGATCCAATAGCTCAATTGCCATTTGTCACGCCAGCCGTCGAGCCGATAAGCTCCGTCTTCGACTTTTAATGTGAACGTGCTGTCCAGCGGCGGCAAGATTGCACCCACGATGCCGCTCAGCATCTCGTCGTAGGTGACTTCCACCTGGAACAGAACCAGCCGCCGCAACTGCCCCACTTCCCCGAAGAAATAAGTGTTCTCGAAGGGCGAATAGCTTTCGAAGTGTTTGCGATCGGCGAAAAAAAAGCCGGCGTCCACGCCGAACGTGGCCTCGAGCTTAATAAACATGGAATCCGGCTGCCGCGTCAACACTGTGGCCGAGGCCACGACTTGCGTTTGCGGCGAATCGATAATCAACTTTCCTTTGCCGCGGAACGTTTGCAAACGGCGGTGATTTTCCGCCACCTGAGAATAAACCGCGCCGGGTTCGGCACCGGGCTCCAAACGCAAGGAGCGCGAAGCACTCGCGCAACCGGACAGAATAAAGCAAAAAACGGGCAAGAGAAGCTCTGCCCGTGTGCGGTAATGCAGTCGGCCGGCCTGCAAACGAACCAGGCGCGCCGCTTGAGTTGCCAAATGCCGCAGCCATACCTTCACGTCAATTTCCATTCGCACCCCGGCTCAATCCTAGTTTTTGCAAAAGCGTCTTGCGGCTGCCGTCCATATGCAGCGCTTTCTGCCAGTACTGGCGCGCCTGCTCGGGCTGGCCGAGCTTGTCATAGACGTCGCCGAGATGCTCCATGACTTCCGCGGAGGTGTCGCGCAAGGCCACGGATTTGAGAATGTACTCCAGCGCCTTCTGATATTCCTGGCGCTGATAATGAATCCAGCCGATGGTATCCAAAAAAGCGCCGTTGTTGGGCTCGGCTTGGATGGCGCGCTCCGCCATTTGCAAAGCTTCGTCGAGCCGAATCGCTCTTTCCGACAAGCTGTAGGCAAAATTATTCAAGATCGTCGCGTCGTCCGGCTTGAGGACTAAGGCGCTCTGATAGACTGAATCGCACTCCTCGTGGCGGCCCATCTCGTCGAGCGTGGCCGCGAGTGCGGCCATCCAACCGGTGTTGTCGGGCTGGACGGCGAGCGCGCGTTTGAAATAAGTGACCGCCTGTTCGTGCTGGCGCTGCCGGCTGAGCGAATAACCCAGAGAAAAATTGATGACGGGATTGTCCGGCGCGAGCCGGTTGGCGCGCTCGAAGCTTTGCAGTGCGCTTTCATGCTGATTCAAGAGCGTGTGCGCATTGCCGAGAAAAAACCAGCCTTCGACATCCTGATCATTGAGCGCGAGGCCTTTCTCCAAATTTGTCACTGCCGTTTGCAGGCGGTTGCCGCCCAACGCGAGCCGGCCCAACAAAATATAGCCGCGCGCATCTTGCGGTGCGCGACGTGTCCATTCTTCCACGGTTTCCAGCGCCCGCGCCGTGTCGTGGCGCGCGAGATACAATTCGCTCAAGATTTGCACATTCTTGAAGCCGGTCGAATCATTTTGGACTTGCTGCTTCAAGCTGACGATCGCCCGGTCCATGGTGCGATCGGCGTTGAGACTGTCTCCCTGGCGGCGCTGCAAATCACTGATTTGCAGGAGCACACGCACGTCGGCAGAATCTTTTAGCCAGCGCCTTTGCAGCGCCGCGACGGCGCGTTGCATGCGTGCATTGGCTTTGAGCGTATCTCCAAGCTGCAAATACAGGGCATGCAATTCCACCAAAGACAGCAAATCCGTCGAATCACGTGCCACACTTTGTTCCACCAGTTCAACCATTTTGGCTTTTTCACCGGAGGCGAGATAGGCTTCCTTCAATTTTTCGCGCACTTGGCCGAACTCGGGATTCCGGTCCAGGGTTTTCTCGTACCAGGCGATCAAGCTGGCGGTATCGGCCTGCGCCGCGTATAACGTGGCAATGGCGAGATAGCCGCGTTCGTCGTCTGGCGAATCTTTCACATAGTATTCGAACGCGGCACGGGCTTCGGAATACTTTTTCAAGGATACGTACAGCGAACCCAGCGCCCACCATTCACGCGGCCCGGCTTTGCCCATATCGACGACGCGCTGGTAGATCGCCGCCGCTTGTTCGGGCTGGCGCGTGGCCATGTAATAGGCCGCGAGATGATACAGCGCCGTAATATTCTCCGGATCGAGCTCCAAGAGTTTTTTGTATTCTGCCGTCGCGGCCGCGGCATTGCCCATTCTCTGATAGATGGCCGCGAGATTCTCGCGGCTGTCACGGTTGTTTGGGTCGAGGCGCAGCGCGCGCTTGAAGGCCTGCTCCGCGCCATCCAAACGATCCAACGCGGCATAAACTTCACCAATGGCGTTGTACAGCGACACCGAAGTGGAATCGTGCCACAATGCTTGCTGATATGAAATCAAAGCAGAAGAGAAATCGCCCTGGGTTTCCGCGAGCGCCCCTTGGATGATCAATTGCGTCGCGCGGGGGTCGGCTTGCGCAATGGATTTGCTGGCGGGTGGTGCGGCGGATTTTGCAGATACCGCCTTTTTCGCCGAGGCGCAACTCCATCCTAAAGCGGCGACAAACAAGAGCAAAACAAAACAACGTCCGAAATTTTTCATGATTGCAATATTCAGTTTCGCGTTCATTTTTTTTCGAATTCCCCGGCAATATACTGTACAGGCGCTGAAATAACAAGAGGATTTCTCCGCGCTTTTGCTTGCAATTACGCGGTCCTCTACTTATTTTTGCATGCTCCGCTGGCTGAAATGGCAAACCGAAGGCGAGCGCTTGCATACCAAGAGCCGTGGCGGTCATTTGCTAGCGCCTCGGTTTCAGCAAATGGCGTTATGATCGTGAGCAAAGATTTGGAAACGGAATGAAAAAAGCGTTACGGTGGTCAGCGCTTCTCCTATTGCCTGCTACATTGTTGTCACAAACTTCCCCTCCCAAGCGCGAATTTCGCGGCGCTTGGATCGCGACGGTCGTGAATCTCGATTGGCCCTCTTCCCCGGCACTTGCGCCGGAAGCGCAACGGCAAGAATTGCTGCGTTTGTTGGATGATTTGCACGCGGCCGGCGTCAATGCCGTGCTGTTTCAGATTCGCCCGGAATGTGACGCGTTGTATGCTTCACCGCTCGAACCGTGGTCGTACTGGCTCACGGGCCGGCAAGGCCAGGCGCCCGAGCCGTTTTACGATCCTCTCGCTTTTGCCGTCGACGAAGCGCATCGCCGCGGCATGGAGTTGCATGCGTGGTTCAATCCTTATCGCGCCGTGCGGCAAACCGGCAGTTATACGAATGCGGTTCAACATGTCGTCCTGCAACACCCGGATTGGGTCATCAGCATCGGCACATTGAAATTTCTGAATCCGGGTTTGCCGCAGGTTCGCGAGCATGTCACCAACGTCGTACTGGACGTGGTGAAGCGTTACCAGGTTGACGGCGTGCATTTTGACGATTATTTTTATCCTTATCCGCCGCACCAAATCTCCAGCGAAGATGCTGCCACTTTCGCTCAAAACAATCGGGGATTTACCAACATCGCAGATTGGCGGCGCGACAACGTCAATCTGCTGATTCAACTGGTTCATGATAGCCTGCAAGCCGTGAAACCGTTCCTGCGCTTCGGCATCAGCCCGTTCGGCATTTGGAAAAACGGCGTGCCCGCAGGCATCAGCGGGCTCGATGCGTTCAGCGCAATTTATTGCGATGCCGTGACGTGGCTGAACCGGCAGATCGTCGATTATATTACTCCGCAACTCTATTGGCCTTTTGGCGGCGGGCAAGATTACGGCAAACTTATGCCGTGGTGGAGTTCGCAAGCCCAGGCTCGGCATTTTTATCCCGGCCACGCGGTGTTCAACCTCAGGGATGGCAACTGGCCGGCCAATGAGCTCCCGCGCCAAATTCGCGCAAACCGCGGCCACGCCGGCGTGCAGGGCAGCATTTTTTTTCGCGCTGCGCATATGCGCGAGAATCTCAAGGGTTTCACCGATAGCTTGAAAACCAATTTATACCGCTATCTTGCGCTGCCCCCGGTGATGCCCTGGAAAGGGCAAACGTCGCCGCAGCCACCACAACGCTTCCGCTATGCTCGCCTTCCCGGCGCGGGCGTGGCCGCACTGCAATGGGAGGCGCCGCCCGCGACGGCCGGCGGTGACTCAACTTCGCGCTACGTGCTGTACGGGTTCGACCGGCCCAACATTCAGCCCGGCGATTTGAACAATGCCCGCAACCTCGCGATGATCGTCGCGCAGAGAATGGTGCAGCCGAAAAACTCGAATGCACGTTATTTCGCGGTGACGGCGCTCGATCGCAATGCCAATGAAAGCCCCGCGAGCGAAGTGGCGGCGATCACTCCGCCGGCAACGCCGGTGCTGGCGGCGCCGGAAGACCAGATCATCGCGCAACCGCCGCAAGTGGCATTGCGTTGGAATTTCTCCGAAGGCGCAGCTTCCTATGATCTGGAAGTTTCAATCAACGCCGATTTCAACGGCCAGTTCTTAATTCATACCGCCGGTGTTGTGGATACCTTCAATCTCGTCACCGGCATGCAAGGGCAAACGGCGTATTACTGGCGCGTGCGCGCGCAAAACATTGCGGGCAACAGTGTTTATTCTGCCGCACGTTCATTCACCACCGGTTTTCCGGCGACGCCATTTTTAGCCTCGCCGAACCATAACGCCCAGAACGTTGCCTTGCAGCCGGCACTGGTTTGGCGAACAGCGCGTGGAGCAGCTGCTTATCACCTGCAACTGTCACGCAGCGCCGCTTTTGACTCTTCTGCGATCACCGTTGATTTGAAAAACTTCGCTGATACCAGCTACGCCGTAAATGCGCTGTCCGCAAATACTTCTTATTTTTGGCGCGTGCGCGCGGGGAATGAGATTGGCGTGAGCAACTGGTCCGAAATCTTCAGCTTCAAGACCGGAACCGGCGCGTCTATCGCCGAAAATCCCGCGGTGCCGAATAAGTTCTATCTCTATCAGAATCACCCCAATCCTTTCAATCCGGTGACGGTGATTCGTTTCGATTTGCCCCGTGCCGGTACGGTGAAACTGAAAATCTTTGACACCATTGGACGAGAAGTCCTAACGCTGCTCGATCACGAAATGCCCGCCGGGCAGCACGAAGTGCCCTTCGACGGCCGGCGCGTCACTTCGGGTGTGTATTATTATCGTTTGGAATTCGGCCGGCAATATCTCTCGCGCCGGATGTTGTTGACAAAATAAGTTCGGGTTTTGCTTAGCTGGACTTTATCCAAAATGTTCTTTGTCAAGCCGCGTAACAAAGCGTATCGGCGATGCGCTGGAGCAGAACTTCCGATACTTTTTGCACGTCCATCTGCGGCAACGACAATTGAAAACCCGA
>JBIOXB010000225.1:0-10966 GCA_044869275.1 bacterium | reverse complement strand
GCACGTGGAAAGGTTGAAACGGCTCTACCGCCAAACCGGCGCTTTGATCACCGCCGCGCGCACCCCCCAATCGTATTACGGCTTCATCCACGGCAAATGGGCGCTGGACAATTCTGCCCGCGGCTTGTATTGCGGCGTGGATCAGGAATTGGAGATTCTGCGGCGTACCGGCTGCTATGCCGATTTCACCATGCCTTCCGGTCACGGCTCGACGCAGGCGCGCAAAATCAACGCGATTTATTATGCCGATACACGCAGGCGCATCAATAAGAATCATGATTGGGGCGAGCCGGTTCGTGCCGGAGGCACGGCCAGCAAAGACGACCGGCGCTTGATGATTTTTCAAGGCATGATCGAGGTGTATCTGGGCCGTCTTTTCTCGGGCAAATCCGTCGTCGAAAAATCGAACCTCGATTTTCACGATCTGCCCACGCCGGAGCGGATCGATCAATGGCTGCACTGCAATATTCACGTGGCGGGCCGGCCGGATTGGGTGTTCGTGAAAGTGCATACCCACGGCGCGCGCGAGGAAAATTTTGAAGTCAATTTTGGCGATCAAGCCGAAATGATGCACTCCTATTTGGAAGAGCAGTACAACGACGGCCGGCACTTCAAGCTGCATTACGTCTCCGCGCGCGAAGCGTACAATATCGTCAAGGCGGCGGAAGCGGGAATGGCAGGCGATCCCCATCTCTATCGCGATTTTTTGATTCCGCCCTATGCGAATTCGTGCATCAAAACCGATGCGCTCTACGAATTACGCACGTTCATGCCCAGGCAGATTGCCCTGGATATTTTGGACAACCTCGCGACGCCGCATGCATTCGAATTCAAGCATCCGGTTTTGAAAACAATCGCAGTACAGGGTGTGAGAAACTTTTCTTTCGAGGCCGCCGGCCAAACTCAGCTGCGCTTGCAGCACGAGGGCCTGCCGCAAATGACGCTGGCAACCACCCAACACAAAATGACACTGCGAACCTCGACGCATGGTGTTGCGCATCTTGCCCGTGTGGATCTGCGCTCCCGCGAAGAGAGTGAGGAAACGTATTTGATCACGGATTCCGAGCTCCTGCTCGAGCTTGGGCCGGCTGCGACCGGCATGGCGCGCGAACCGGCGCGGCTGAGCCAGCGGTGAAGCTTGTGGTGTTCCCCCCGCTTTTGCACGACAACTTAGGAAGAACCTCAGATGGACGAAGCAAAATACCGAAAACTGCTCGACGCCGAAGTCAGGATGATCAAAAAACGCGTTTTCATGCGCGGACTTGGCGCCGGCATGCTGGCGGCTTTCCTGCTGCTGGGCACGATCGGCGGATACTTCTGGGTGAATCGCATGCAATATCTCGCTTCCGCCGCGGAATACGTGGCCGGAGATTTCTTATGGAATCTCTTCCGCTATTTTCCGGACGGCTACGTCACCAAGAATCGTGAGAAATTCGTCGATACGCTCGACCAGTTTACCAATGCCATTTCTTTTGGCAAAGTCACGAAAAGTGATTTTCAAAGACTCAGCGCTACGATTATGGAAGGCATCAAGGATCGCAAGCTGACGTACCAGGAAATCGACGCCATTCTGCTGCAGATGAATGAGGCGGCGCAAGGCGCCAGCCCGGCATCGCCATAGGCCGGGATGGCTTTGCCTGGACCAGGTCCGATGGTTTTCGTCCAACAGGCGGTGCAATGCTTCCGCCTGGCAGCGGCTCGCCGGTATGAGAGAGATACTTGCTTTATGGTGTCCTTTTAATTATCGTGGGCATCGTAGCAGCGAGAGGAAAAAGCAGGGAGAAGCCCAACACATTTTTTCAAAAAATACCTCATGGCAAGGAAGCACGAGTTCATCTTCGGTTTGATCGGCCTGCTGCTGTTGGGCATGCTCACACAATCAGGGAAGAGCCAAATCACGGCTGCGGATATTCGCACCGCCAGACAAAAATACCTGCAGGAATATCTGGGGTGCTACGACATGTCGGCGAGGGTCACGCAGTTGCTCAACACTCCGGTGGGACAGGGCTGGGGAGGATACACCCCGACGGAATGGTATTATGCCGCCGATCTGACGCGCGCCGCAGGTTGCGGCAACAATTCCGGCGAATCGCGTTTGCGGCAGGCATTGGATTTTGCCGAACGCAGCGCCATCGAAAATTGGTGGGAGATTGAAATTGGCGTGCCCTGGGCGCTGGCCGAGGGCCTATTGCGGGGCGGCGGGAGCATCAACTCGGAGCTGCGTGGCCGCATGGAAAACGCGCTGCGCTATTTTGTCAACCGCCAAAGCCTAACTGAATGGAACGGCGCCAACACGGTTTGGCGTGGTTGGGCGCGCTTCATGGCGGCGATGTATTTTGAGGACGTCGCGCTAAGCGAAAGCGCGGTCCAGCTCATGGCGACGGCTACGAGCCAGGGGGATTATGCGCATATTCAGCATGATTGGACCTATTTCTTTCACTACGAGGTCTTGAACATGCACTATGGCGGCCAGCACTTCGGCGACTATGCGCGCTATCTAAAATTCACCGAAGGCACGCCCTTCGCCGTGAGCTCGCGTGTGAATCAGCAAGACCCGCTGCGCCGCACGGGCTTGAATCTCACGCTCGAATGGTTCAAACATTTTTTGCGCTGGATTTATTATAAAGGCTACGGCGATCCTTTCACGGTTTCCAAATTTCCGCAGCAACAAGGTGCATACGGAAATCGCATTCGCCTCGGCGCGGAGTGGCTTGCCGGCACGGCGTATGCTGAAGTGCAGCCCTATCGCAGCATGTTGCAAGAGGTTGCTGCCGGCTCCTCGGGCCCAATCGGGGCGCGCGCGTTCCCGACTGCGCGCTATCTCGTGGTCCGCCGCGAGGGTTTTTTCGGCAGCTTGATCATGGCCAATCTCGTCGAGCCGCACATGGAAGCCTCGCCCGTCGCTCCGATTTTTGGCGCAGTGAATATTGTCGATCCTGCCACACTCGATAAATTGAGCCGCGAAAATATTCAGAACCACCCCTATCAATTGCTCAATGCCATGACTTTGCCGGCAGCATATGAACGCGCCACGGTTGAACCCGGCTCCGAGTATTCCGGCCGTGAGAATCTGAGCGAGATCAAAGCCATGTTGAACAATTGGGGTTACTACGGCGTTTCCACGCTGGGTGGCTACGTCGGCATGGGGGCGCAACGCTTGACGGGCGCGAGCAACAGTTTTGCCGCACAACGTTCATGGTTCTTCTTTGACCATGAGATGGTTTGCATTGGCAGCGGCATCAGCGCGAGCTCTGCTGCGCTCGGCGGCATGCGCACCTTGCTTTATACTTTTCGCGCGGATGCAGGCGTGTTTCAATCCTCTGCCGGCAGCAGTGCGATTCCCTCGTCTTCCGGCAGCGATCGCGATCTCGGCCAGCTCGCCTGGCTGCAGCACCAGAGCATGGGTTACTATTTTCCCGGGACCACGCCCGTGCGCGCGGAAGGCGTGAGCAGCGGCTACGGCCGCGTTTATCTGGCGCATGGCATCACACCGGCGAATGCCTCCTTTGCCGCGGTTTTACTGCCGGCGTTCGGCGCTGCCGAAACGCAAACATACGCCGCCTCGCCGGACGTACAGATATTGCAGGAAGATCAGAACGCTCATGTCGTGAAGGATCAATCCACCAACACCACGGGTGTTGCCGCCTTTGCGCCCCTGAACAGCAGCGCGCTCGCCATTAATTTTCCGGGTTACGTGCTCTATCAAAATGCCGGCGGAAAATTCCGCCTCTCACTTTACAATCCGCATCGCGAGGAACGCTTGAGCTCGAGACCGGCGGAGGATCTCATCAATCCCATGGTAGATTTCACCATCCGGCCGGAGCAAGCGACGTACCGCAACTATCAATTGCAGGTGCCGTTCGTTTTGCGCAAAGGCGCAGGCAGCGGAATGGATTTATTCACGGTAAGCGAGGTGGGCGGCAATCGCAGTGAACTGCAAATCAATTTGCGCGTTTATCGCAAATTCGAAATCGCGGGCACGGTGGGCGGCGATGGTTCGGTCACCATCGACAAAGCCTGGATTGCGCTCAACGATGCCGCGGTGGAAGAAACGCAAATTCCCCCGCCCACGAATCGTTTGCCGGTCGCGGTGGTGAACGGCGCAACGGTCGGGGAAGCCGGCGCAACACTCACGTTGAGTGGCGCGAATTCTTATGATCCCGATGGCGGCAGCATTACCGCTTTTCAATGGAGTTTCGGCGACGGCGCCACGGCGCCGGGGGTGCAGGTTTCGCACCAATTCACCGCGGTGGGAATCTATCCTGCGACCCTGGAGGTGACCGACGACGAAGGCGCGAAAGGCAAAACGAATTTTGAAATCCGTATTCAACCGCAGCCCGGCGAGAGCAGCAATGTCCGGGTGGTGATTTCGAGCGACGACGGGTATGAGATTTACGTCAACGGTTTGCGTTTAGGCAGTGACAATTCCTGGCAGAATGCGGAGGAATATCTCGCGCCGCTGCGCGCAGGCAAGAATGTCATCGCCGTAAAGGCCACGAACTTTGACAATGCCGGGGGCCTGGTTGCCGAGGTTTATGCGGAAAATAAATCCTGGGTCTCGAATATCAAGTGGAAAGCCAGCCTGATCGAAGAAAACAATTGGCAGGGGATTGATTTTGACGATCGCCGCTGGAGTGCGGCGACGGCGTATGGTGCGCACGGAACGGCGCAACCCTGGGCGCAATTCCAAAACGTGCGCGGCATGGCGACCGATAAAGGCGTGCAATGGATTTGGTCGGCTGACAATCGCCGCGATCAGGTGGTGTACCTGCGATTCGTCATGGGCGCGGGAGACGAGCAGCCACCCGCCGCGCCGACCGGCATTAGAATTCGAACACTGTAGCATGGAATTGTAGAGGTCTGAATTGAACGAATCAAAAGTCAAACAAGCGATGATGTTTTTTACTTTCGGCTTGTGCTTTGGCGGCTTCATGGCGGTGACGGTGGTGCGGGAAGCCATTCCTTTGCGCGATCATGTGTGGTCGATTGGCATCAGCCTGCTGACCGGGGTGCCGATCTTTTATATGTTATACCGCTGGTATCAAACACTGCTGAAAAGCGTGCGCCAGGTGCTCGGGGAAAAAGGCGGCGCGGTGATCAGTTCGATCGTGACGTTTCAAATCGTGGCGATGACGATCATTTTTTTGATCGTGATTTCGATTCTATATGCAGCGATTGCGTGAAGGAAAACCGCTATGCCGGTGGTTGGCAGTGAAGGCGTGCCGGAGATTTCCGTGGTCGTGCCGTCTTATAATTCGGAGCGTTCGATTGCAGCGTGCATGTCCGCCTTGTTGCAGCAGGAGACCGGGGCCGCGTATGAAATCATTTTGGTGGACAGCTCGAACGATCGCACGCCGGAAATTGTGCGCGCGCAATTTCCATACGTCCGTTTTTTTCATCTTGCCGAAAAAACACTGCCGGGCCAGGCGCGCAATTACGGCATCGCCCGGGCGCGTGGAAAAATATTGGCGTTGACGGATTCCGACTGCCTCGTCGCCGCCAATTGGTTACAGGAGATAGGAAACGCGCACGCCTCGAGTTATCAAGTGATCGGCGGCGGCGTGATCAACGCCTTTCCCTGGCATCCGGTCAGCATCGCAGAATACTTCCTGGAATTTCGCGAATTTTCCGCGGCTTCACCGCAACGCGAGATCGACGTCCTGCCGACGAACAATCTTTCCGTGCGCCGCGAGATTTTCGAGCGCCTTGGCGCCTTTTCGGATATGCGCGCCTCGGAAGACGTGGTGTTCATTCATCACTTGCGCCGCAGCGGCGTAAAAGTTCTGTTCGAGCCGCGCATCCAAATCCGCCATCTCAATCGCCGTGCCTTCGCACCGTTCATGCGCAATCAAAATGTGCTCGGCTTCAATGCCGCGCTGGCGCGGCGCATTCTGCCCCTGCCGGGAGCGGCTCTCGCCCGGCATCCTGAGCTGCTGCCGCTCTTGCCATTGGTGCGCGTTTTGCGTACCCTGAAATTCGTGCTGCAGAACCGCTGGCCACACAATGTGAAACAATTGTTGGAATTTGTTTTGACGCTGCCGTTTTTTTTCTTGGGTGCATGCGCCTGGAGCTGGGGTTTCTATCAGGGCACGCGCGAGCCGGAAGGCAGCGTGGCGGAACTGCGCGCGAAACTCGATGGAGAGCGGCAGAAAGAGGCGCGTCCGGCATGACGCGGTCCGCCGCATAGGAATGGCTGCCAGGAGGGCGGTCAAAGCAAGTAGAGGATGAGGCTTATTTCATCTTTATCAAAAGAGAATTCTGCATGAAAGTTTTGATTACCGGCGGCGCCGGATTCATCGGGTCGCATTTAACCGACGCCCTGCTGGCGGCGGGCGACTCCGTCACCATCATCGACGACCTGTCCACGGGCCGTATGGAGAATTTTTCCCACGTGCGCGGCCATGAGCGGTTTCATTTTGCCATCGAGACCATCCTGAACGAATCCGTGATGGATCGCCTGGTGAGCGAATGCGACGTGATCTACCATCTCGCCTCCGCGGTCGGCGTGGAATTGATCGTCAGCAGCCCGGTGGAAGTGATCGAACGCTGCGTGCTCGGCACGGAAACGGTGCTGAAAATCGCCAATCGCTACAAGCGCAAAGTGCTGATCACCTCGACCTCCGAGGTTTACGGCAAAAACACCAAAGTGCCATTCAGCGAGGACGATGATCGTCTGCTCGGACCGACCACGAAAAGCCGCTGGAGCTATTCCTGCTCGAAAGCCATCGACGAATTTCTGGCGCTGGCTTATTTCAAGGAGAAGGGCTTGCCGGTCGTGATCGTGCGCTTGTTCAATACCGTCGGGCCGCGCCAAACCGGCCAGTACGGCATGGTGGTGCCGCGCTTCATCAAGCAGGCGATCGAGAACAAAGACCTTACCGTTTATGGCGACGGCACACAATCGCGCTGCTTTGGTTATGTCGGCGACGTGGTCGGCGCGCTGATCAAATTGATGAATCATCCCCAAGCGCTCGGCCAGATTTTCAATATCGGCAACACCGAAGAAATCACCATTCTGGAGCTGGCCAAACGCGTGCGCGAGTTCACCGGCAGCAAATCGCAAATCAAATTGATTCCGTACGAGGAAGCCTACGAGCAGGGCTTCGAAGACATGGCGCGGCGCGTGCCTGATTTGAGCAAGATCAAAGCCCTCATCGGATATGAACCGAAGATCGATTTGACCGGCATTATTACGCGCATTTACGAGTATTTTCGGAACGGCGCTGCCGCCGGCCTTTGAGCCGGGCGGGTGTTTCGGATGCGCAGTGGCGCCCGCTGGAGTGTAATATAAGGCACCTATCGATCGGCCCCTCCTCGCAACTGGAAGCGGATTGGACCTGGAGCGATTTGAATGACAGCATGATGTCAGGGGCGCTCCACCATCGAGGAAATTCATGATTGGTGTCAGGTCTGCCATACACTTCCAGGGGTTGCGCCATGAAATTCCAGTCCAAGATGGAGCAGATCAAAAACTATTACGACCAATGCGCCCTCGAATATCGCCGGTTTGACGAAGATACGATTCACGAAGAAAGCCCGCGGCATACCTGCAGTGTCTTGCGCGAGATCACACGTTCGTTTCAACGCGACCTCGAAGTCCTGGATCTGGGTTGCGGCTCCGGCCGGTCGTTTCATTGCCTCGAGAACGTCAGGCGCCTGACCGGCATGGACATTTCCAGCCAGATGCTCGCACAAGCGCGCCATCCGGTGCTTCCCGAAAGCGTGCGTGTGCGTGAGATCGAATTGATTTGCGCCGATTTTTACCGCATGACGCTGCCGCCAGAGCGCTACGATTTGATCTATTCCATCGGCATGCTGGGCGAAAACACGCCTTTTGACGCGGAGGTGTGCGACAAATTGTTTCACGCGCTCAAACCCGGTGGCGCGCTTTTTTTTACCGTGGTCGACCGGGATTCGCGGCAGGAGGAAAAAAGCCTGAAAAGGCGGATGGTGGAAACGGTCTTTCCGCTGGTGCCGGCCACCTTCAGAGAAAAGATGCAAGAACGCATACGCTCTTTTTATCTGATCGAGGCCGAGCTGCGTGCCATCATGGAAAAAAGCCGCTTCGGAGATTATCGCCTTTCCCGGCATGTTTGTGTTTCGGCGCGATGGCGCGGTGCGCACTTCGAGTGTCTGGCGCACAAGGATGAAGTTTGTTGAGCAAGGGCGGTAGTGCAACACGACAAGAGGCGAGTCTCATAAACAAGGAGTTTGTGATGCGTCCACTGACGGGCTGGATTTGGAGATGGAGCTGCGCCCTGGTGTTGCTGGCGATGCCCTCCGCCAAAGTATTTGCTCAGAATTTCAATCCGCCATTCCCCCGCATCGGCGTGATTTACTTTTACGAAGCCAACATACCCCAAGAAATCTGGAAGTACCACGATCTCATCGTCACGCGATTTTGGTATCCAGAAATCGCGCGTGAAGTCAAGAAATTCCATCCCGAGAAAATCGTCATTGCCTGCAACAATGTCATCGACGGCAATACTTTGAAGGACGCTTCCGATCAATGGCTGGTGCCGACGGTCGACAGTTCCTGTTTGCCGGGCTGGCACAATAACGCACACCCGGGCGATTGCCTGTACGACGGCACCGATCGATGTCCGCTGGTCAACGGCAAGCGTTGGAATGATTTCCTGGGGAAGCATCTTGCCGATCGCACGGATTGGACGGTGTTCGACGGCACGTTTTGGGATTCGTGGGCCGGCAGCATAGAATGGATGGCGAATTATTCCAAAGTTGACTTTGACCGCAACGGCGTGCCGGATTACAACCAAAGCAAATCCATGGCCGACGACCTCTGGCGCGAAAGCAACAAGCTCATTGTCAACAAAATGCGCACGCTCACGCCGCCGGGCAAAATCACGATGGCGCACGAAGCCTCCGCCAAAGAAACCGGCTATCTCAACGGCATCGGCATGGAAGGCTGGACCGGTGAAGACTGGCAATGGCGTTTCGAGCAAATCCTGCTGCCGTTTGCAAACTCCGCGGTGGTGCCGCGGGTGAATTTCGTAGAAGGCAAGGGCAACCCCGAAGACTTCCAACGCATGCGTTTTCTCCTCACCACTGCCTGTCTGGCCGGCGCGTTTTTCGGCATGGATGAAGGTGCGAGCGCGCATCGTTGGACTTATATCTTCGACGAGTATCTGACGGATTTGGGCCATCCCACCGGCGCTCCGCAACAGATCAAGGCGGGCGTGTGGGTGCGTTATTTCGACAAAGGCGTGGTGATCACCAACGGCTCAGGCAAAATCCAATCAGTTGCCGCGGCAGAGCTGAGCGGCGGGCCGTTTTATCGTTTTTTGGGCGGGCAAGTGCCGGCCGTGAACAACGGCCAGCCATTCACTGCCATCACGCTCGCCGGCTCGGGCGCGGACAATACCAGAAATCAAACCGGCGACGGCATTTTATTGTTCAAGGAACCCAAAGTGGTGATCGCGGAAATCGTGGTCGATAACGTGCGCCGCAACATGACTTCGCCCAATTGTGACGCCGCGGTCTTTACCGGCAATTGGCAGCAACAAGATCAGGGCAAAGTGATGCAGACCAGAGCGTATGCCCTGAATTACGGCTGGGATGAATTCGGTGCGCCATATGCGTTCACGAGCGGAGGCAGTGGAGAGAACCGCGCGGTTTATACGCCCACCATCGGCGTGGCCGGTGAATATGAAGTGTTGGAATGGCATTCGTTCCACGGCAACGATCCCAATGAAGCACAGGAAGCCTCGAATGTGCCCTGCTCGATCAAGCATCGTGGCGGCACGGCCACAGTGCAGATCGATCAATCGCGCAACCAGGGGCGATGGAATTCCCTGGGCAAATATTATTTCGACGCCGGAACGAGCGGCAATGTCACCATCACCAACCAGGTTTCCGGCGGCGTGGTGATCGCGGACGCCTTCAAGTTTGTGAATACCTCGGCCGTGCTTCCGCCCACGGATGGCGGGGGAGGAGAAGGTGACATTATTCCGCCTTCTGCACCGACCGGGGTACGAGTACGCTCGGGGAATTGAGGCTTTGAAAGCCCGCGGCGGCATATGGGCGCGTGGATCAACAATCCCGGCAAGTCGCATTCTATGAATTTGCAGTATGTGTTATTGAACCTGGTGTTTTCTGTTTCCGTTTTTTCCCGCCCGATCGATCTGCATCTGCAGCTTGCGAACCTGCCTGAGGATGACTATATTTACAACGCGATGAATCGTAACCGGTGATGCTGTTTGCGTTTTACGAATTTCGCATCGTTTACAGGATAAAGCCTAGCGTGCCAAGAAGTTTTCCTGGTTGACAACCGCTTGACATGTAGAAGATCGGTCATGAATGCCCCTCCCAAACTACAAAAGCTGCTCGAACTTTTCTCCAGCATTTCCGATCGTGAGATTCGCGGGGAAATGCTGATCGACTATGCCAAGCGTTTTCGCGAAGTACCGGAGCGTATTGCCACGCGGCCCTTTCCCGAGCAGCATCGCGTGCAATATTGCGAATCGGAAGCCTATGTCTGGTCGGAGCCGCAGGCGGAGGGCGGGTTGAAATTTTATTTTGCCGTGGAAAATCCCCAAGGCATTTCGGCAAAAGCGATGGCCGCAATTCTGGATGAAGCACTTTCCGGTGCGCCGGTCGAGCAAGTGGCGCAGGTTTCTGGTGAAATCGCGTATCAGATTTTTGGCAGAGATTTGACCATGGGGAAGGGGATGGGCTTAATGAGCATGGTAGGGGTGGTGCAGAATGAAGCAAAACGGTTTATGGATGCCAGCCGGCATACTCAAAGTTCTTCAGACCGTGCATGATATTCATTGAGGTCAATGCTTACGAAGAAAGTTGAAGAACGATTGAGTGACCTGACTTAGCTGGACTTTATCCAAAATGTTCTTTGTCAAGCCGCGTAACAAAGCGTATCGGCGATGCGCTGGAGCAGAACTTCCGATACTTTTTGCACGTCCATCTGCGGCAACGACAATTGAAAACCCGA
>JBIOXB010000224.1:0-24482 GCA_044869275.1 bacterium | reverse complement strand
GTGTGCTCTTCCGATCTTGTAAAGAATTTTGATTCCAAAATTCCCATAGGTCTGGAAATCATCCTTCCCGTCCACCGGCAACGATGCGCTCGCTTTCCGTCAATTCAAAAACATAGCGCAAAACGCTCTCCTGTGCCGGCGTCAGCTCCTGCTTCCGGCGGCCCATCACGCGGCGAGCAGTTTCCAATGCTTTGTGGAGGGCATACGCTTCCAAGGATTCCACCCCACCCCAGGAGAACGAGGGAACGAATTTATCCGGATAGCCCGCGCCAAAAATATTGCTCATCACCCCGGCAACTGTGCCAGTGTTGAACATGGTGTTGATGCCACATTTGGCGTGATCGCCCATGAACAAGCCCACGAACATGGAGCCGCTGTCAATCCATTGCCCTGCGATATAAACCTTCACGGCACTGTAGTTGTTCTTGAGATCGCTGTTGTTGGAATCCGCGCCGAGATTCACCCATTCGCCCAAATAAGCGTGGCCGAGAAAACCTTCGTGCTGCTTGTTGCTATGCGCATGAATGATGGAGTCTTCCACTTCGCCGCCGACTTTGCATACCGGGCCAATGGAAGTGCCGGCATAAATTTTCGCGCCCATTTTGATCGTGGAATGCGCACCCACAAACAGCGGACCTTGCAGAGCGGCATTGGCCATGATCGTCGCCCCCTCCTCGATGAAGATCGGGCCGTCTTCGGCATCGAGCACCACGCCGGGTTTGATCTTCGCTCCGGCAGCCACGTAAATATTCTGCTCTTCGAGCAGCGTCGCATTCGGATAACGCTTTCCCAATATCTGCCCGCCGTGCTGGAAGAAAGCAAAATCACTCTTGATCTGCGCGGGATTGTGTTGCACCAAGTCCCAGGGATAACGGATGAACGTACCCTCGACTTTGGCGACGGGCAAATCGTCGAAGAAGGAGGCGGGGATGACGCCGTCCTGGTGCGAGCGCCAAGAATGAAGCGCGACGTTCACCCACGCTGCCGCGACTTCGCCGTCTTTCTCCCAGACCATTTCCCGGCCCTCCAACGCCGGGAGATTTTCGCCCAGAATAAACCGGCCATTGATGAACCAGCAAGCCGCAGCGGGCATTTCATTCACGTGCGCTTCAGGCAGCGCTTCGCGCAGCATGGCGGCAAGATAATTGCGGCAAAACAGATGCAGACGCGCGTTGGGAAATCGCCGTGCAATCTTTTCGCGCAGCAGGGAAATGCCGCAGCGCAGCTCGAAAACCGGGCGGGTGAGGGTAAGTGGATAGAGGCGATTGAAATGTTCGTCTTCGAAAATACATAAGCTTTCAGGCATGATCACCACTCTCCTAAAACGTTCAGCACTGCCCTCTTGCATGCAAGAATTACAAGCAGATTTTGCCCAACACCGACGCGCCTTCAGCGCCGGTGACCGAGGGCACATTGCCCGCTTGGCCGGCAATTGTTTCATTCGCCAAAATTGCCATGAGGATCGCTTCTTTCGCGTCGCTGGGAATGCCGAATTGATCCGTGGTCAGAATTGGTGTTGCAGAAAATTTTTGCTGCAAGAAATTCATGACCGTGCGGTTGCGCGCGCCACCGCCGCTGACAATGAGCTCCTCCATCACTCCCCCGCGGGCTTGTAAGCGCTGCGCCTCCTGCCAAACCGTTTCGGCCGTCAGCGCCGACACCGTCGCGATCACATCTTCATTGTTCAGGCGCAAGGCGCGCGCCTGGGTTAATGTTTCGGTGCCAAAAGCTTCGCCGAATTCCTCGCGGCCGGTGCTTTTCGGGAAATCTTGTGCAAAATAAGAATGCCTCATCAGCCGGGACAACAATTCCCCGGAAACTTTGCCGCGCGCGGCGGTTTCGCCGTCTGCATCAAAACTGCTCTGGTAGAGCCTTTGCATCAATCCGTCGATCACCATGTTCGCCGGTCCCGTGTCGAATGCAATGATTTCATTTCTGCCGCCGCCCTTTTTCAGAAACGTGAGATTCGCAATGCCGCCGAGATTCAGCACGCCGCGCGTTTTTTCTTCGGAACGAAACAGCAGAAAATCCAGCAACGGCACGAGCGGCGCGCCTTGCCCGCCCAACGCCATGTCCGCCGGGCGGAAATCCGCGACGGTGATGATGCCCGTGCGTTTGGCAATGATGCTCGGCTCGCCGATTTGCAGCGTGCCGCGTGTTGCCACCCCCGCCAGGGGTTCGGCATTGGGCAAATGATGAATCGTTTGTCCGTGCGAGCCAATGAGATCGATTTGCCGCACCTCGAGATTGATCGATGAAATGATTTGTAAAGCCGCCCTAGCAAAGCATTCTCCCACCACGGCATTCAAACGGCAAATCTCATCGACACTGCCCGCGCCCGGACGAGAGGCCTCCAGGATGCTCCGGCGAATTTCAGAGGGAAAGGGATGAGTTGCAAACGCGAGCAACTCTATTTTGGTATCCAAAGCGTGGCCACGGACGCGCACCAAGGCGGCATCGATGCCATCCGCCGAAGTCCCGGAAATCAAACCAATGATGAGTTTTTCCGGACTATGCGCGACCTGAAACAAGCGCCGCAGGGGTTCGCCCAAAATGGCTGTCATCATTTCACGAACTCATTACAGACGGCTGGTGGCTGGGCATGCTTGCTTGCAATCTTTCGTACGAAGATTTCAGCTTCTCGAGAAAGACCGCATTCAACTCCAAGCCCCTCCCTTGCAATGCCAGTAATGCCGCACCGATGGCGGCTTCGAACTGCGGCTCGACCAAGCGCAGGCGTTCCTTCTCTTCGCGCAATGCATGCCAAAATGACGGCATCAGCGCGCCCCTGCGGCGAAAGAGATTGCCGAGCAAGGCGAGATCGATGATTTCCTTTTCTCTGAATTTTTGCACGGCCGCGCGCGCCAATCGGCCCAGCTCAAAGCCGGTCTCTGCAATCACGCGCTGCGCGACGCGATCACCGTGGTCGGCCTGTTCAAATACCAGCGGCGCAAGTGCGGCCATGTGGCCGCGATCAAAATCAGGAGCATAGATTTGGCTGATCATCAACTCGATGCTGCTTACGCCAAAATGCTTTTCGAAAGCCTGCCGCAGGCTCGTTTTTTCGCCGCGGCCGTCCCATTCCTGCAAAGCGGCATTGAGAGCCTGGCGCGCCAAATAAAATCCGCTGCCTTCGTCGCCGATTAAATAACCCCATCCGCCCGCGCGTAGAACTCCGCCATCCGGTGTGCGCGCATAGGCGACCGAGCCGGTTCCTGCAATCACAATAATTCCCGGCCCGCCGGCGAATGCGCCCGTCAGGGCACTCATAAAGTCGCTTTCGACCAGGATCGCTTGCGCGAGATGAGCGCGCTGCAAGGCTTCCGCCAAAAGCTCACGATCGTGGGAGCGTCCCACACCGGTGGAACAAATGCCAGCGAGCGCTACCGGGGTTTGCGGCAGTTGCGCCTGTTGCTGCAGGGTTTTCAGGAACTGCGCAATCGGCTGCGCGATCTCCCCGCGCAATTTGGCATAATTTGCCGGTGGCGCGTGCCCGAGCGCGATCAGCTCGCCGCCGGAAGCCAGCAAGCAGCCGGTCATTTTCGTGCCGCCGCCATCCATGCCGAAGACATAAAAATCCTGCGCGACGGGATTCATGATTTTGATTGCATGAAAGGTGGTGAGGGGTTTGACGCCTGGTTCACGAGGGAGGCCGGCGTGGCCACCTGCGCGCGCGACAGGCGTGGCTGCAATGTGCGATAGAGATAAGCGGTGGCAAGAACCTTCAACAGATCCATGGGGAAAAACACCGCTGCGCCCATCCCGACCACGCTCAAAAAACTCAATGGCACTCCGTTCACATTGTTCGTACACCACCATAAATAAAGCACGCCGGGAATGAGAATCGCCGCGGTTGCGAGGACAAGGATGAGCACCAGCTTTGAAAAGGGCACGGCCGGCATGACCGGCGTGCGCGTTTGTCTGCCATGAATCAGCGCGCCGGCAATGAAACTCGCCAGTGGAAAGCCGAGCAAATAGCCGAACGTCGGTTGAAAAACATAAGCCAAGCCGCCGCCTTTGGTGAAAACCGGCAAGCCCGCCAATCCCAAGGCTAAATAAAGCAATTGGCTGGCTGCGCCATACCGCGGCCCGAGCAGGGCGCCTGAAATCAGAACAAAAAACGTCTGCAAGCTAAAGGGTACAAATGGCAACGGCAGGCGGAATTGCGCCCCCATCACGGTCAGTGCTGTGAACAAGCTGGTCAAGATCAGCATGCGCGTTTGCGCAGGCGCGTGGGAGCCGGAAACTGCCGTTGCTGAAAATGAGGAATAGGCCAACATGTGACGCGCGCCATGGTGTGACGAGGATCTGGGCTAATGACGCAATATACCACGCGGCATTGGCAAAGTCAATGCGGGCAACCTTGCATCTCAGCAGCAAGATTGATATATTCCACTCGAATTTTTTGCCATTGTCTTCAGCCACTTTGAGCTTCCTCATGTTGAGATTTGTCGCAGCACCGACCGCCATTTTTACGTTGTGTGCTTTGTTGTTTCATTCTCATTTTGCCGCCTCGGTTTTTTCGCAACCCCTCCCGGCTTGTGCCTTCCTGGCCGTGCCTCCCGGCCTCCATACCAGAGATTCGGTTCTGATCTTTGCGCCCCGGTTTGGACAACAGTTGGGAAATCCGCATTATTTCATCCCCTATCGCGAGCCCGCGCGCGTGCGCGTGGGTCTGGCTCTCAGCGGCGGCGGGGCGCGCAGTTTGGCGCAAATCGGCGTGTTGCAAGCGTTGGAGGAGAACAATATTCCCATTTCATTTATCGCCGGCACGAGCATGGGCAGCGTGGTGGGAGGATTGTATGCTGCCGGTTACAACGCCCAGCAGCTCGGCGAGATCATGACCGCGATCGACTGGAACAATCTGCTGACGGATGCGCCGCCGCGCCAAAATCTGTTGGTGAGCCAAAAGCAAGAGCAGGAACCGTTTCTCTTTCAACTGCGCGTGCGCGGCCTCACGCCGCAAATCCCGCGCGCGCTGACGGGCGGGCAAAAATTGCTTTCCGTGCTGACCGAGCTGACCTGGCGTGCGAACTATTGGGCGAGCTCGAGCTTCGACAATTTGCGCATTCCGTTTCGTGCCGTCGCGACCGATTTGTACACGGGCAAGAAGGTTCTGATCGACAGCGGCGATCTCGGCGAAGCGATGTGTGCTTCGTCGGCGCTGCCCCTGCTGCTCGCGCCCGTTCCCCGGCAGGACATGTTGTTGATCGACGGCGGCGTGCGAGACAACCTTCCCGTTGAAGCAGCGCGGCAGCAAGGCATGGACGTGGTCATTGCGGTGGATGCCTCCTCCAATTTGCTGCCTTCCGCGCAGCTCGCCTTGCCGTGGCAAATCGCCGATCAAGTGACCACCATCATGCAGCAGGACAGAAACGAGCAACAGCGCCAAATGGCCGACGTGATGATTTCTTTCAAAGACCTTGACCGCACCTCACTGGACTTCACCCATCTGGATTCGTTGATTGCCCTGGGCCGGCAGCGCACGCTGGAAAAAATGGAAGTGATCCGGAACATGTGCGCCTTAAAATCCAGGCCCTCCGGTGCGGAGGTTGCGGTCACCGTCCGCCACGTCGATTTTAAAGACCTGCATACCGCGTTTGCAGATTTCGCTCTGTTCACCAACGGCCAGGGCGTGAAAGCGGAAAGCCTTGCCTCCGCCGAAATCCAGGAAAAGATCGACGCGCTTTACGCCAGCGGCAATTACAGGGAGGTGCAGGCTCGCGTCCAAGGCGACACTTTGATTTTCGTGCTGCGGGAGAATCCGCGCCTGCAAAGCGTGGAATTCACCGGCAATTCGATCTTTGCCGATTCGGTTTTGTTGCAGTGCATGGGAAGCCGGCCCGGCGAAATCATCAATCACCAGCAAGGCCGGGAGGATTTGCGTGCGCTGGTCGAGCATTATCGCCGCGACGGTTATGCGCTGGCGGAGATCCGCAGCGTGGCATTCGATTCACTGACGGGCCACTTGCGCATCGCCATTGACGAAGGCCGTATCGCGGCGGTGGAGTTCACGGGTTTACGGCACACCCGTCCGTTCGTGGTGCAGCGCGAATTTTCATTGAAAGCCGGCGAGATTTTTGATTCCAAAAGCGCGCGTCGAGGGTTGGACAATATTCATAGCACCGGTCTGTTCGAGAAAGTGAGCCTGACGCCGGTGCGGGAAGATACCGGCGGGTCACGGCTTCGCATCCGGCTGCAAGAAAAGCCGTTCGGCGTGCTGCGCCTGGGAGGATACTATCAAAGCGAACGCGGCACTTATGGCCTGCTAGAAATCGGCAATGAAAATGTGTTCGGCAGCGCGAGCGAGTTTTACCTGCACGGCACGGCGGGCAGCCGGGGTTTTCTCACCAAAGCGACGTGGCGCACCGATCGCGTGTTCAGCACGTTCCTGACGTTCTCCGCGAGCGCCTACCTGCAGGCCTGGGACAGTTTTGTCTATCCCCAAACGGCAGCGGAGGCGCCCAGCGGCGAATATCAAGACCGGCGATTGGGAATCAAATGGATGCTGGGCCAGCAAGTGCGGCGCTTCGGCGCGCTCTCCGCGGAATTGCGGTGGGAAAATATCCGGCTGGATGCGATTTCCGGCACCGGCTACCCCACCGGCGAGTCGGACATTTTTTTCTTCACCACGAAATCCGTGTTGGATACCCGCGACCAACTCCCCTTTGCGCGCACCGGGCGTTATGCGAACATTTTTTATGAGTATGCCAAGCCCTCGCAGCCGGGCGCGGATTCTTTCGTCAAATTTTTTGCGCAATTGGAATCCTTTCACGCTTTCGGCCCGCACGTGCTCCATCCCAAATTCATCGGCGGCATCGCCGATCAAACCACGCCCTTCAGCGAGCAATTTCGCTTGAGCGGACCCACGCCCGTGTTTGGCTTGCGCGACCAGGAGGCGATTGGCCGAAACCTGGTGGTTGCCAGTGTGGAGTATCGCTATCAATTGCGCAAACGGCCTCTGTTCGACGTTTATTTCGGCGTGCGCTATGATTTGAGCGGCATCTGGGGAGATCGTGACCAGGCAACCGTGCACGAATTGCGCCACGCACTGGGGCTGTCCGTCACCGCCGACACGCCGCTTCTGCCCATCGGCATTGCTTTGGGCTGGCTAGAGCGCTGGCAGAAGCGGGTGTATTTCAATGTGGGTGTGCCCTTCTGATCTCCTCCTTGGGACAAATCAGCCATTGCTCCTGCAGCCACGTTCGTTCATGTCCGCGCTTCTGCCATCCGGTTTGAGGCAAATGCGCCTCAATTTCTGCCGCTGCCCGTAAATACAAACGCCCGCTGCTCATTTGCCGCAAATAATTGCCCAGTGCTGGAGGAGACGAGGTAAACAAAAAAAATCCTTCCGGCTGCAAGACGCGGCGAATCTCCTCAAAAAAAGTCCGTGCCTCGCGCACGTATTCCAGCAACCCAATGGCGGAAACCAATGCAAAAACATGATCGCCAAATGGCAGGCCTTCGGCGCGTGCCACCAGCTTGCGCGGCGCCTGTGCCTGGCGCAACATGGCGAATGAGCTGTCGGCGCAGATCAGAATTTTGCTCTCTTGAAAAAGCGCGAGTGAATCACCGGTGCCGCTGCCGGCATCGAGATGCAAGCCCGTGGTTTGCGGAACCTGCCGGAGCAATGCCTCAAGCCGTTTCTTCTCGGCCTCGAGCAGATGGCGGAAGAGGGGCAGGCGGCGCACTTGGGAATACAGTGGAGCTTTCCATGCCCAGGAGGAGCATTGTGAATTGGAAATTGCGAATTGTGAATGGTGAATTGTCAATGGTCACATCTGCCCAAAATAGTAGCTAAGGCAACGCTTGCCGCAAACGTGCTTTCGCTCAGGTTCAATCGCAGTCTTAAGAAAGAGATTTTACGGCTCACGACTTCAACGACTGGCTCGAGCATTCTTTTGAAACGCCTCCGGAATTGCCTGATGATGGTCAACTGGTTTTGCCCGGCCTGGGTTTTGGACAGCGGGCAGGGGCCTGATTCTGAAAATCACCTTTCTGAATCTTGGAACCGAGGGGGCAACATTCAGGACAGGTGATAAACCGCTTGATGATAAAAGGGGGCGAACGCGCCCAAGAGGGCGAGTTCGAAAGCCTGCTGCCGGTTCAAATGGCCGCGGCTCAAAAACCCAAATGCGCCGTCGCGGTTGCGCACGTCGTCGCGGCCGGCATAATGATCGACCACCTTGCTCAGGTCCCGCTTCTTTTCAATCACCTCGCGCGCGAGATGAACCGGGATCGGCATGCTCATGGAACTGCCAAAATGGCCCTCGCCCAGGTGCTCCACGTAGGCCCAGCTCTGCAAGTGCACACGCTCGGCGTTGCCCTCTTCGTTTAAGATGAACAGCCCGCCTTCCAGCCCGATGCTGAAATCCACCGGCCCGCATTCCTCCTCCACCAAACGCCGCGCTTCGAGCGCGCGATTGTATGCGCCGCGCCGGATTTCGTGAATCGAAAGCGGCACGACCGACACGCCGCTCGCCACTTCACGCGCGATGTAGTTCACGTTGCCGGGCTGGTACTCCAAATACGGCGCGATTTGCGACAGTACACAGCGCACCGCCTCGACTTTGGGCGGGCGAATCGAGCCGATCGCGATACGCAAAACGGTTGCTTTCATGGTCCGATACGCTGCAGTAGTTTCTGCAATTCTTCCTGCGCTTGCGCGAGCACGCGAGGCGCTTCAATCCCCTCGAATTCACCTTGTTCATAAACGATGCGCCCGTCCACCATCGTCAAGCTCACGTCCTGCGCGCGAGCAGCATAAACAATTTGGGCATAAATGTTCTCGAGGTTTTCCGGCGCGGCATGCAGCTCTCGCAGCCGCAGCAACACCAGGTCCGCCTTCTTGCCGATTTCCAAACTGCCGATCTCCTTTTCCCATCCCAGGCAAGCCGCGCCGGTGATCGTCGCCATTTCCACGATCTCTTGTGCGGTCAAGGCCGTTGGGCCCAGGCGAACCTTTTGAATCAAACCGGCCAGCGCCATTTCTTTGAACATATCGAGGCTGTTGTTGCACGGCGCGCCATCCGCGCCCAATCCCACTTTCACGCCGGCGCGGCGCAATTCCACCACCGGCGCGAGCCCGCTCGCGAGCTTCATATTCGAGCTGGGACAATGGGCGATGGCCGTGCCATCTTGCGCTAACACTTTTCTTGCTTCGGCATCAGCGTGCACGGCGTGGGCGAAACAGCAGTGCGAGCCGTGCATTCCCAATGCACGCAAGAACGCGATACTGCGGAGATCTTTCTGCTGCTGCAGCAGGATCTCCTCTTGCGCCGTTTCCGCGGCGTGGGTATGCACCATTACGCCTTCGGCGCGCGCCCGTTCGGCCACCTCGCGCAGCAGTTGCTCGGAGCAGGAGAGCGCAAAGCGCGGGGCGAAAGCGTAGCGCAACCGGCCGTGAGCTGCACCGTGCCAGTCGCGGCACAAACGCTCGCTCTCCCGCAAGGAATCTTGTGTACTTTCGCGCAACCCCGAAGGGACATGATCTCCGGCATCCATCATGCATTTGCCGCCCACCAGGCGCATGCCCAGGCGTTCGGCTTCTTCGAAAACCGCTTCGTAATGATGCACGCTGCCCATGTCCAAAATCGTGGTGCTGCCGCCGGCGAGCAGCTCGGCCATGCCGAGACGAGCCGAAGCCCGCATCGAGCTCTCATTGTGCGCCGCTTCGAATGGCCAGATTTTTTGTTGCAGCCAGTCCAGCAAACTCAAATCTTCAGCGCGATTGCGAAATAGGGTTTGGCAGAGGTGAATATGCGTGTGCACGAAACCGGGCAGAAGCGCGCAATGCCGGGCTTCGATCACGCGCGCAGGCTCATGCCCCATGGCCGGCACCTCGCTGCCATGGTCGCCAGCGGAATTCGCGGCTTGCAATGCAGCGATACGATCCTGCTGCACGAACAAATTGCCTCGAAAAACTTCGCGTGCCGGATTCATGGTCACGAGCAGCGCATTTTTGAAAAGCAGGGAGGGCATGGGCACTACAACCTCTCGAGTTTCTGCAAATCATCGGTGCGGCCAACGACGACCAGAACGTCACTGTCTTTGAGCAAGAAATCGCCGCCGGGAATCAATTGCGCGTTGTCGCGCAGCACATCTTTGATCATGATGATTTGCACATTGTATTTCTTGCGCACGTCCAACTCGGCCAGATGCTTTCCCAGCCAGGGATTGGGGGGCGCCATTTCAATGATGCTGTAACCGTCGCCCAGCGAGACGTAATCGAGCAGCGTAGAGCGGCGTAGTATGTAGGCCACGCGTTGCGCCATATCGCGCTCGGGAAAGATGATCTGGGTCGCGCCGATGCGATCCAGGATTTTGCCGTGATCCTCGCTGATGGCTTTTGCCACGATTTCCTTCACGCCCAGCTCACGCAAGTAGAGTGTGACCAGAACGCTGATGTCGATCGGCTCACCCACCGTTACTACCACCACGTCGATTTCAGCCAGGCCCAGGCTGATCAGCGTGTCTTTGTCCCTGGCGTCCGCGACCACGGCTTTTTGGACGAAAGGTTTGACGTCATCGATGCGGTTTTCATCGACGTCGATGGCCATCACTTCAACGCCGGCTTCGGCAAGATGCCGGCACAGATAATAGCCGAAACTGCTCATGCCAATCACGGCGCAAGTGCGCATGCGCGTTTCCATGCACTATCCGATCAAAATGTTCTCTTGTGCATACTTGAACCGGTATTTTTTCTCGCCGCTGACTGCGATCGCCACCGTCATCGGACCCAGACGGCCGATGAACATCAGCAGGGTGATCAAGATTTTACCCGTCACAGTCAGGCTGGGTGTGATGCCGGTGGACAATCCCACCGTGCCGAACGCCGAGGTGGATTCGAAAAGAACTTCCAAAAACAAACCGCGCGTGGCGTGATGCGAGTGCCCGCCGCCCTCCGTCACCAGCAAAATCAGAGAAAAAAGCACGATGGGCAGGAATGAAAAAAAAGCGACGGAAACGGCTTTGGAAATGGTTTCATTCGGCAGGGTGCGGTAGAACAGTTGTACCTCCTCCTGATTGCGGAAACGCGATCTGATCAGGGCCACAAGCGTGGCAAACGTCGTGGTTTTGATGCCGCCGCCGCAAGAGCCGGGCGAGGCACCGACGAACATCAAGAAAATGAGCATGAACAGTGTGGCGTCCGTGAGTGCGCCGATATCGACCGTATTAAAGCCCGCGGTACGCGCGCTGACGGAATGAAAATAAGCCGCGAGAGTTTTTCTCGCCCACGGCAGCTGCAACTCTCCGTTATAGTGCTCCAACAACATGAATAAGGCGGTCCCGGCCAGAATCAAAATCCCGGTGGTGGTGAGCACCAGCTTCGTGTGCAAGGAAAAAGCCCGGCGCCGTTGCTTGGGCGCTTGGGTGAGCTCGAAGATCACGATGAAACCGAGGCCGCCGAGAATGATCAAGGTCGTGATGGTGAAATTGACGGCCAGATCGGCTTGGTACGAAACCAGATTGTCGCGATAGAGCCCAAAACCGGCGTTGCAAAAGGCGGAAACGGCATGAAAAATGCCGTGATAAATCGCGGTCGAGGAGGGCAGATTTTGCATGAATCGCAAGCTCAGCACCACCGCGCCAGCGGCTTCGATCATGAAAGTGGAAGCCACGACCAACTTCAGCAACCCGCGCAAATTTTGAATGGGGCGCTGGCTCAAGGTTTCTTGCAGCAGATCACGCCCGCCGAAGGAGAGCCGGCCGCCCAAGAGGGCGACGAAGAACATCGAGAAGGTCATCACGCCCAAGCCACCCAATTGTATCAAAATCACGATCACGATTTGGCCAAATGGTGAGAAGGTGGTGCCGGTGTCAACCACCGTCAGGCCGGTGACGCAAACGGCGGAAGTGGCAGTGAACAGGGCATCGACAAACGGGACCGGCGCCTCTTGCGCCGCGAGGGGCAAGGCCAGCACCGCGGCGCCGAGCAAAATCAACCCGGCAAAGCTGGCCAGCAAAATGCGCGCGGGACGCAGGCGTTGCTGGAATTTTTTCCAGGGAGCGAATTTTTGTGCAGTGACCGATGGTCGTAGCATAGACGAGAACTTCAATCACACAACACTGCCGCCACTTCCGGCGCTTCCATGCAACTGTCGATTCTGACCTGCGGCGCGTATTCGCGTATCCAGCCGGCGATCGCCCGATACATCTCGCGGCGCACGGGTTTGGAGTAGCGGTATTTGCCGTCCGCGCACAATACGGTCTCACCGGCCAGGAGCCAGCTATGCCGCAGGCGATTTTGGATGACGTGCTTCAATCCCGGCGTGGCGCGAAACATGCCGAGAGAAACGTCGGAGATCAGGCGCGCTTCCAACGTGGAAAAAATGTCCGCAATCATTTTTTGATAACCCTCGCGCCAGTCGGGATACCAGATCATCGGATCGAAACGCAGACCGACCCAGTAACCGTGCTCCTGAACTTTTCGGGCCGCGGATATGCGCCGCGTCAATGCGGCAGTTTGATGCTCGAGGCGCTGTGCAAGCTCCGCCGGGTTGAATGTCCACGACACCACGGTGCGCCCCTGGTGCGACAAGCCGAGCAAGTTTTCAATGTAATCACTTTTGGTGCGCATTTCGAGCCGGGCTTTGTTTTGCTTTGCAAACCATTCGACCAAGGGCCGGGAGAGATTGGTAAGATGGTCATATGCCAGCGCATCGGAGAACTCACCGGCGTGAAAAACCTTCTCGCCTGGCGTGCGATGATCCGCCACGACTTCCTCCAGGCGTGCCAGCAAATCCGGCATATTCACAAAAATCGTCGGGCGCTGGTGATCGAGATAATCGTACAAAAAGCAATATTCGCAGTCGAACGGGCAGCCCAGGGAATGAATGAGGTAATATTCGTTGGGCGTGGATTGGAACAAATCGCGTTCGACGGGCTTGACCAACTCGCCTCTTTTCACTGCCAAAATCAAGGAGCGCTTTTCGCTGGCGATGCGGCGATTGAGGCCGAGTTCCCGTGCGGAGAAATGCTGATACGACTGGATCTCGTGCACCGGAACATGCGGCAATGCCGTTAAGATTTCGCGGGCCAGAGCATAATCACGCGCCTCAGATTCGACGAAAATGCTGTCCGGATAAAAAAGCTTGGCGCTGGTGTGAGCAAGAACTGGCATAGAATTTCAACTGGTCCTAAGGCGTGAGCAGTGCGTTCAAAACTCTTCTTCCTGTTGGCGCATTTCTCCTTGCAGCAGAGCAAAGAGTTTTTTCCACAAACCGCGTTTGTCGGCGTCCTTCATCGTCGCCAGAATCTCCTGGATGTCTTGCGGTTGTTGCGCGCGAAAAGATACGGTGATTTCATTCCCCTCGAAATCGCGCGGCGGCTTGACCGCAATCGGCCGGTCTGCGGCCAGCATATGCGCCAGCTCTTCAAATTGCTGCGCGAGCGCGCTAAGCTGGGGATAGCGCTGCTCGTGCAGCCAGGTGCGCAACAAAGTGGTGCGCTGGCGGGGGGTGTAGTGCTCGCGTACGAAAAGGTCTTTGATTTCCGGCCGGTCGAAAATATCGCGTACGCGATAATTCTCTCGCGCGGCCAGGCTGGAGGCATTTTCCAAAATCTCCCGCGCTTCTTGCAGCGTCACGCGGTGCGCCCCAAACAATCTTTCGGCAGCCACGTGCCGGTCATCCGGACGCAGCGGGCGCAGCAAATCCGTGTGCTGCGCCGTTAGCCGCCCCTCCGCCAATTCAAGGTGCAGATGGTCGGGAATTTGTTTGAAAAAAAGATAACTTTCCACTGCTTCGATCGTGGGCGGCAGGCCCAACAGCGGGCAGATTTCTTTCTGCAGGCGCTCGAGATCGCCCTCCCACAAAGCTGCAAAGCGCTGCAGCACGCGCGATTTTTCCATGGCGTTGAGCGGCCGGCCACCGCGTTTTTCCTGCAGGCTCAGCCACAGCAGCTTTTCCGGGGTGCCCTCACGCACCACCACCGCCGGAATCTTCTTCCAATTCAATTGCCGGCAGGCTAGCAGGCGCCGCACCCCGATGACCATGAGGTAATCGTCCGCCGTCGCGGCGAGAACCACTGGCTGCTGCAATCCTACGGCCTGAATGGATTCCAGCACCGGCCCCGGTTCCAGCGGGAAAGTGAAAACGTATCGATCCCAATCCGGCGCGTCGAGCGCAATCTCGGCGAGGGGAATATTCTCAATTTTCATGCGAAAATGATACGAAAAATCCGGCAAGAAATCAAAAGGAAGATGCAGACATTTGCGGCACGGGTCTTGCGAAGACATTTCATACTTTCACCATGCTATCGCAATTCCAAGAGGATTCTCCTTATGTCGCACCTCCCGCGCAAATTGGCAGCGGTTTTCGTTCTTGCCGGCCTGGGGCACGGGCACGCTCAATTGGATCTCGGGCCATACGTGCAAAATACCAGCGATCAAAAAGCCGCGGTCATTTGGTACAGCAAGACCGCGGAGCCGGGATTTCTGCGCTATGGCAGGCAAGCCTTACACTGGGAAGGAACGATTCAGGTTGCCACCGGTGTCGTGCATCGTGCCGAAATTGCGAACTTGCAGCCCTTTACGAAATACTATTATGAAATCGGCAGCGGCGCGAAAATCTATGCCAGCGGTGAAACTTATTATTTTCACACGCATCCGCGCGCGGGCGTCAAGGCGCCATTCCGCTTCATGGCCTTTGGCGATTTTGGCACGGGTGATCAGTACCAGCAAGCCACCGCGGCGCAAATGCTCAAAGACGATTTCCGCCACGATTTTGCGCTTTTGCTGGGTGATCTGATTTACAGCCAGGGTGCGCGCGAAAAATATCTCGTAAAATATTTTCCGGTTTATCAACAGATCATCAGCCACCGCCCGTGGTGGCCCACGCTGGGCAACCACGATATCAAAGCGGAAAATGGCGCCGCGTATTTCGAATTTTTCGAGACGCCGGTCAACAATCCGCTGGGTGTGGAAAACTACTATTCGTTCGATTATGCCAATGCGCACTTCGCCAGCTTGGACGACGAACTGCTTTTTGAGAATGCCTCAGATCTGCAACAGCAAATAGACTGGCTGCGCCAGGACTTGCGCGCCGCCAAGAACCGCGGCCAGCGCTGGCTCATCGCCATGTGGCACCGGCCGCCATACAGCGGCGGCTCGCATGACGATGACCACGACATCCGGCGTGATTTCGTGCCCGCGGTGGAAGCGGAGGGCGTCGATCTCGTTCTCAGCGGCCATTCGCACGTGGCGGAGCGCTCGTTCATGCTCAGCAATCACCAGATCATGAATCAGAGTCTGTCGCAATATCCCAAAAGAGGATTCGAAAAAGGCACGGTGTATGTCGTCTCCGGCGCGGGCGGAGAAATCAATCCCATTGAAAGCAAACACAGCCTGATGGCCTTCCAGCTCGGCGACGTTTGCGGGTACGAAAGCATCTACATTCATGGCGATACGCTCCAAGGCAGCTGGATCACGGACCGGGGCCAGGTCATGGACCAATTCACGCTCATCAAATCCGGCGGCACCATCTCCGTGGAAATGAATGAAGAAACTTTTACGCCGCAACAGTTTGTCGCGCATTATCCAAATCCGTTTCACCTCTCGCGTCCCGGGGAGGAGCTGCGCATTGTTTTTGAGATCTTCGAGCCGGCGCCGGTTACCGCCGTGATCTATGATATACTGGGCCATGAAGTGGCGCAGCTCAGCGACCAAGCACCGTACGCCGCAGGACAATACCTGCTGCGCTGGAATGGCCTGGATCAAGACGGGAGGCTGGCGGCCGCGGGCGTGTACTTCTATCGCGTGCAAGCGGGCACGCGCGTGCACACCGCGAAGTTCTTGCTGTTACAATAATGTTGCAGTGTGCCGTTCACCTTCCCGGCACCTTCCCAATGTCATTTCGAATATCATCCGCTCGCGATGCTCCTGCACCAGGCTGAAAAACGGAATGCCAGCCATTGCTCCTCGCCCACTGCTTTTGCATTTATTGCTTGACTTGCCTCACCATTCGGGCTTATATTTTCAATTAGCACGTGTGCTCCAAAGATTGCGGCACCGCACCTTTCGCTGTGAGGCAGTTTTCATGAAAATCGCACTTGATCCCGGACATGGAGGTATTTTTTCCGGCGCCATCGGCACCGTTCCTTTCGAACTGTACGAGAAAGACGTGACCTGGAGCATTTGCTCCAAACTTGCCGTTTTGCTCAGAAAGGCCCGCCATCAAGTGGCGCTGACGCGCAGCGGTGACCTCAACTGGGACAATAGCCTGCGCAAAGACCTGCAAAGGCGCGCGGATATCGTCAATCGTGCCGGCGCGGACGTGCTCATCAGTGTGCATTGCAACGCTTTTTCCGATCCGCACCCCGAGGGCATGGAGTGCTGGTACCGCCCGGATTCCCCCCGCGCCGAGGCCCTGGCCCGGGTCCTGCAGCAGAACTTGACCAAGACCTTCTCCGACCATCTCAATCGCGGCATCAAGCCCAAGGATTTGGCACTCTTTCGCCTCACGCACATTCCTGCCTGCCATATTGAAACCGAGTTCATCACCAATCCCACCCAATTGGAATTTCTCGCCTCCGATTTCAATCAGGAAAAAATCGCTTACACCCTGGCACAAGCGCTGCAGCAGTTTTCCTGAGAGCTGCAATTGCCCGCGCCTGTTCCGCAGTTGGGTATTCTGCCGGTATTATAAGGGGAGGCAGAAATCCGCGCCGCCTGTAATTTCATTTTTGAATTTGGATCAAAACTGTAACGCACAGAGACAATGAACGATCTTTTCATTCGTGTCCGCGATAAGCAATATGGCCCGTTTTCGAGCCAGGAGCTGCGCACCATTGCCGGCAAAGGCGAGTTCAGCCCTTCGGATTTCGTCTGGAACGAGGACGAAGGCGAGTGGCTGCAAGCCTCCGAGCTGCAGGAATTGCAGCATGTTTTTGAAAGCAACGGCAAGATTATTGAAGACCGCTCCAAGCGCATCCTCGCGGTGGGCGGCGGTAAAGGCGGCGTGGGCAAGACCGTGATGACGGCCTCCATCGGCGTGGCGCTCGCCAGCATGAACAAGGAAGTGGTGATGGTGGACGCGGATTTGGGCGGGGCCAATTTGCATACGGTGATGGGCATGCTCGAGCCCGAGCGCACGTTTTTCGATTTCTACACGCTGAATGTCGAGGACGTCAGCGACATCATTTTGCCCACGCACATCAAAGGCCTGCATCTCATCAGCGGCGCCTGTGGCACGCTCGGCCTGGCAAATCCGAAATACCAGCAAAAGCTCCGCTTTATCCGCCAGCTGCGCACCATCAAAGCCGATTTTATTTTGCTTGATCTCGGTGCCGGCTCGTCGTATAATGTGGTCGATTTCTTTTTGACCGCAGACGAGGGCATCGTGGTCACCAATCCCGAGCCCATGGCGATACAGGAGTGTTTCAATTTCATCAAAATTTGCCTGATGCGCCGGCTGCGCCTGGCGTTCAAAAGCAACCCCGCGGTGATGGCGGTTTTAGATTCCGAGGAAGTGAACCGGCCCGGGCGCATCAGCGTCAGCATGGCGCAGATCATCGACCAGGTGCGCGCCGGCGATGCCGCGGCAGCCAATATGATGCAAGCCGTGCTCGAATCGCACCGCCCCAAGTTGATTTTGAACATGGTGATGGAAAAGGACGACATCAAGGAAGGCATCGCGATTCAAGCCGCGGCCTCCGAACTGCTGTCGATCGATATTGAATTCCTCGGCTACATCACCTACGATCAGAGCGTGCGCAACGCGGTGCGCGAGTTGAAACCCTTCCTATTGGAGGATCCCTCCTCGCCGGCCGCGCAGGATTTGGCCAAGCTGGTCAACGTCAAGCTGCTCGGGCAAACTTCCAGCATCAAGAATTTCTTCGAGCAGCGCCGTTTGCGCAAGCAGCTCATGGAACAGCGCTCGGAATATCCGGAAATCGATTTGCAGCAACAGGCGCCGATCTGTTCGATCAAATGCTTTTATTGGGGCGATTGCGAATACCAAAACGGCGGGCACCCGTGTTCGGTAAGGCATTTGGACCCGATTTTTAAATCGTGAAGAAAATGGCTATCTTTGTACACGTTACACGTTTAACGCGTAAGGTGTAACGTGTAATTCTCTTACCCCCAAATAATCAATTTTCATCGCTTCACATGGAGGATGGACCATGGCACTCAACGTCACCCCGTTGCACGACCGCATTTTGATCAAACGGCTGGAAGATTCCGCCAAGCAATACGGCAACATTATTATTCCCGACACCGCTTCGGAAAAGCCGATGCAGGGCGAAGTGCTGGCCGTGGGCAAGGGCAAGGTGAGAAAAGACGGCACGCGCCAGGCGCCGGCCGTCAAAACCGGCGACCGCGTGGTGTTCAGCAAATGGTCGGGAGAAGAGTTCGAGTATGAAGGGGAGAAGTTTTTGATGTTGTCGGAGGATGATGTGCTGGCAGTCCTATGACAATCGGATAAATGGATTGATGGAGTATTGGATTAATGGATTGCTGTACTGCCCCATTAATCCAATGATCCACCAATCCCGTCCACCACCGAAATAACGCAGCCGGCTCTTATCCCCACGCCGGCTGCGGATGTGTCCCCGCTTCGAAGATTTCTTATTTCATCATTACGAGCTTCTTCTGCACCTTCCCCCTTCTCAGTTGCATGGATCCAGCGTATTGTCCACCACCTGCCCGCCGATCACGGTATTGTTTTCCCCGCAATCCTTGATTTTCAAATTTTGATAACGCCCGACCATGACTTTATTCTCGAACGATTTCGGCGTGAGAAAGCCGAAGCGATAAGTATCGCCCGTCAGCTCGATGTCGTACGTGCCGTTGTTGGAGGCATTGTTGTCTTCCAGTCGATTGTTGTTGGCGCCGTCGATGACGAGATAGCCGGCGTCGAAATTGCCCGTGGAGTTGTTGCCTTCCGCCTTCCACGCCGTGGCGGCCAGCGCCGAGCCGGCTGATTTTCCGCCCGGCAGGGGAAAGGCATTTTCGGGAACTTTGCACAAAATTAACCCGATGAAATTTTCGTGAAAAGTGTTGCGCTCGGCTTCCCCGTTTTCATCGCATGCCCAAAGCCCGAAAAGCGCATTGCTGATGTCATTCTTCTCGGCTTCCACGCTTTTGCCGTTGATCACCACGATACCGTGCACTTCGGGGGGATTGCCGGTTTGCCAGCCGGAAGAGGCGACGATGGTGTTTTTGTAAATCTCAACCTTGTCGCCGCCTTCGAGCATCACCGAGAATTGATGCTCGCGCATAATGTTGCGCCCGATGATGGCGTCTTCGGAGTCTTCGACGAGAATGGCCGTGCCGCCGATGCTGCCTTTAGGGCGAATCTCCAAATTCCAGATGACGACGTCATCGGCGTTTTTGATATGCAGCGCAGGATCGATCTCCCCGGCCGGCGGCAACGGCTCGGTATCGAACTCGAAGAGCGCGCCAGGTTCGCCGATAATTTTCACTTCGTGCGCAATGGTTACGGTTTGAGATTCGGTGTGCAGTCCGGCTTTGACTTTCACTGTGCCCTCTTCCCCCGCTGCAGCAATGGCCGCAGCCAGGCCATCATGCGATCCCGCAGGCAACCTCACGGTCCGCCCTCTCTTCTCCTGAGCGACCGCGGTCTCACTGTGCTTGGCGATCAGCAATTCAAGTTCCTGAGCATCGAGCGTTTCTTGATCGATCGCAATGGATCCTTCCGGCTTGACCGGCGCCTCCCGGTTGCAGCCCGGCCCAAAAATCAGAGTAAGAAGCATGAGGATGAAAGTTTTGTGCTTCATGACAGCCTCCAATGGATTAAAAGCTCTTCACAGCTTTGTTACAGTAATAGCGCGAGGGGTGAAAATATGGACGATTTTTTTGCATGGCGCATAGAGTAGAGCGCATGGTGTGAAGCCAAGGAGTTTTTGTGCGCCATACGCTATTTGCCCCCGCCTTTCGCACTTCCGGTCCCCCATGTGCCATGCTCCATGCGCTCTGCTTATCTCAGCAGGCTCATCTTTTTTACCTTGGTATTGCCGCCTGCCTGTAATTGGTAAAGATAAGTTCCGCTGGCGACCGGATTGCCGGAGTTATCTTTCGCGTCCCAGCGCACGGTGTGATCGCCGGCTGTATAATTCCCTTCGGCAAGCGTGCGCACGGCGCGGCCATCAGTGCCAAAAATTCTCAACACCACGCGCGCCGCCACCGGAAGTAGGAAGCGAATCTCGGTTTCGGGATTAAAAGGGTTGGGATAATTCTGGAGCAAGACGAATGCTTCCGGAATCATCGTGGAGACAAGTCTTTTCCGGCCGCTTTCGTCGTTGCCAGATTTGGCAAGGCTGCTACCTTCACCAAAAGCACTTTCCAGCGCAACTTGCACTTGTTCGCCGACAATAACATCCCTGCCCAAAAATGCGCCGGTCGCCACTGTGCCTTGACGCAACCACAACGTGCCGTTGGGCACATAGAAATTGGCGAGAACGGTATTATTCAAACCCAGTTGCGCTGCTTTCGGGGTGGCACCGAAGTTTCCATTGTTGCCATTGATGCCGGCGACATAGAAAACAATGTCCGCTGCGCCAATTTCCACACCACTCTGCGGCCCGACGTACGAATTCTCATCCGTATCCAGCTTGCCTTCAATCAGGATTTCCGTGGGCGCGTCGAACAACAGTTTCGCCTTCATGCCAGCATTAAGAGAGCGGAATGCAAACGTGCCGCCGCCGGTGAAGAGGATGGTACCGTTTTGCTTGATGAGGATTTCGCGATACACGCCGGCGGACAGAGTAATGGACTGATCACTCAAAACAGTCAAGTCCTGGGTTCCAGCGGGCGCTTGATGAAAAGGAGGCAAACTGGCAAACACCGGCAGTGTCAAAGAAGAGTTTTGGGAACCACTGAGAGTGCCGTTGTTCGTCAGCTCGTGATAATAGATATCGCTCACAACTACCGCACCTTGTTTCACTTTGATGCGATTGCCCTTGAGCGCAAACCCGGCAGGCGTGGTCACACCTTGCCCCACGGACAACTCAACCTGGGAGTCCAAGACCGGACCGGAGCTCATGTTGTTGACGATGACGTTGCCGGAGAGAATCTTGGCGTGTTCTTTGAGCCAGATACTGTTCGTCGCGAAAACGACTTCTGCGATTCCGGCCGGCGGCGGATTGACCGTGACCTCCTTCGTTTCCTCTGTGCTGCAATTGGTCAAGCCGTCGGTGACATTCACACTCAGCGTCATGGTACCCACTGCGCCCGCGGTGATGCTGACCGAGTTATTGGTGTTGCTGCCGTTGATGGTTCCTCCGGCTACCGACCATTCAAAGCTTGGATTATTGGCATCGGTGGTTGCCGCGAAGGTATGCGTTGTGCTGGTGAATACCGGATCGGTACCGGCGACGCTGACCGTTGGAGGTGTGCATTCTTGGCATTTGCCCCCGCTGCCGGCGCTGTAGATGGATTGGATTTCGGTGGCGGAAAGAGCGCGGTGAAAGACATCAACTTCATCGATGAGCCCGTCAACGTAATAAAGATTGCTGCCAGCCCAGCTTCCGATGCGCACGATTCCCGTAACATCGGCAACCGGCAGAGGATCAGCTTCTTCATTTCCCTGTTGCGCGCCATTCACGTAAAGCTTGTATGTTCCATCTGTCCGAGTTACGGCAAGATGATACCACGTACTTGTCTGCGGTGACCAAGCTCTGGCAATCCCGCCGTCATTGCCGTTTCTTGAAAAAACGAGCATGCCTGAAGGTGGTTGAAAATCGAATTCAAATCCCCCAAAATTCGAGCCAGATTGTTGGTGGATAAACATGCTGTGTTTGAGCTGGTCAAACCGTATCCACAGGTCGATGGTAAAGTCATTCATGCCGAAATCCCAATCGGCGTTATCCGGCACGCTAACATAATCGTCCACGCCATCAAAGCTGAAGGCCTGTCCCACTTTTCCAGGTGAAAAAGTTGCACCGTTGATTAACGTGCCGTGATTGTCGCCTGCAAAATCATTCGCGTCATTTTCACCGCGCCACCAGCTTTCCAAACTGGTTGGCGGAGCGACGCACTCGGGTTCTGAGAACTCGAAGATGTAACCGCGCACAAACCCTGCGAAGTGTTCGACATCGGTCCATTGTGTCGGAGGCACATTGCCGTCTCGTATGAATTGAATTCGGTTCTGATTGAGTCCACAGCAGTTGTCAGGGTCGTGTGAGGACCAGTCCGTATACGCGAACGGCTCTCCATTAGCCCAACCCCAGCCACCGCCTGGTTCAGATGAACCCGATGCTTGAATGCCGCCAGTCCACGGGCCGAGGGCATTGTTGAACCCATCAACGAACCAGAACGCCGGATTATTTTCGAAAAGGCTCTTGACAAAATCATTCTCGTGCTCAGACGTGATCGTCGCCAAGTATCCACCGCGTGCGGCGCATGCGGCTTGAGCCTGTACCCAAGTCAGTCCAGGCGCATAGACGGCTTCGTATGTGTGCCCATTACCTGACCACACGGATTGCGCAAAAGTCTTTGAACTCATCAAAGCAGAACCCCAGGCAAGAAGCATCACGGCGACATACGTGCGCTGCATGCATGGCATTGTCGGTAAGTTTTTCATGGCTGTTGTCCTCCAAAGTTGTAATGAATAAGGATGAGGTGCCGATTTGCCGTAATCCTTTGTTTTTTTATTCGCGTTGGTAGCCGTTCCCTGGGCAGGAAAATGGACCCGACAATCCATTATGGGGCAGGACGAAAAAGAATGTGGGAATATAAATTTTCATGCCACATTTCCAAGAAAAACCATGCACTATTTCTTGTTACGCTTTCTTGTCATCGCCTGGCGGCGCATTTGTGCGCGCAATGTGGAAAACGAAACGCCGAACGCGCGCCTCACCCAACGATAGAACGCCAAGTCGTTCGCAAATCCCAGCTCCGCGGCGATTTCATAACCCAGCATGAATCTTTTTGCCAGTCGCGAGCTGACGTGCTCCTTTCGCCGCTCATCGACAAAATGTTTGATCGTCATCCCTTGCTGGTGTCGAAAGGCCCGATCGAGATTGCCGGCGTCCACGTCATGGCGCTCGGCGACTTCCTTTAAAGTCCTGCCTTCGCGCCAGTGAGATTTGACATAGTTTATGGCAGGTTTCATGGCAGCTGGAATGGGCATGCACCGATCCCCGTGAAAAACAGTTGGTTTCGATTTTTCACTGAAGAAATAGCGTAAGCCGGTAAAATATTGATGGATTTCATAAGAAATTTTGTGGGAGGGAAAAGCGGAGGGAGAGAAAGTGATGAGAGGGCACATGAGCGCAGAAGAAAATCTCAAAAATCTTGCAGCAGAATAATTTAGCGGCAGAATGATTAATTCTGCCGCTAAATTATTCTTCCTCTCACGCCGGGCGCTTGCGGCCGCCGGTCTTACGCAAAGGACATTGTGAGATTTTCTCGCACACCAGCTTCACGATTCCATATTCCAGGCTTGCGCCCTCGCGTTCGAAATGCCTGAGTACTTTTTCACGATCAAAGCGCGGATCGCGCAGCAGGACCGGGCTCGCTTTCCCCTTGCCGGAGTGATGCTCGCCGTCGTCTACACGGAAATGCGAGTATTTATCGGGCTTCTCCCAGCGCAGGGCGCGCTGGTTTCTGCCCTTGTCGTAACACAATTCGAACTCGAGAATGCCGCCGTCCTGGTCGAACCAAACGATCAAATCAAAATTCTGATCTTCGAACCAGCGACGGTGCGGCTCGCCTCTGATTTGGCGAATGTAAGGAATTTCTTTCAGCATGAAGGGCCGATCCTTGTGAATGATCCTGCTTGCCTCCGGCGCGTTTGCGCCGGGATATTGCAGTATTATACACAAAGCGGGCCAAAAGTTGAAGCTTGTTGCGAATTCTTAATTTTCTGCCCGTTTTGCACTTGCACGGTCGCGGTAAAGTATTTGCCTAGCACTTGAATGGCCCAAAGCCGGAACGCAATGCCGCTAATCAGCAATGCCATGCCGGTCAACCCCAATGTCAAATTGCTCGTGGTCAAACGGTGTTCATGAAAATATGCCCACTCCACCACAGCGGCAATCTGGCTGAGGGAGGTCGCGATCAAAATCCAGAAAACCGAGCTTTGGTCGGCCGGCTTCTGAGCTTCCGCTTCGTTGAGACTGATCGCAGGCTGAGTCCAAAAAAGCAGGCTGCAGGCCAGCATGAGAAAGAGCATTTGGGGATGAATGATGAATGCAGCTCTGCCCAACAGCGGCAAAACATAAAATACTGCGATCACAAAGATAATGGATGGCGTTTTTTTCATTATTCTTCCTCAAGCTACTCAGCTCAACGCTGATTCGAGCGTCTTATACTGTTCAGGCGCAGACAGGCAATGACTAAGGCACTTCTTTCTGTGAAAGATTTCCGCCAGTTGCAGTAATTTTTCTTTCAGTTTGCCCACCGGCCGCTGATTTGACACGATAAGACACAAGAAATTATTTCCGACGGCAGGACAATACTGCTCAGATGTACCCTCTAATTTCCTAAAACCAAAAAGCCTATAAAAAGCCTTGTGCTT
>JBIOXB010000223.1:0-184815 GCA_044869275.1 bacterium | reverse complement strand
ACGAAAATACCAGTTGCATCCAATTGTTTTGTAGGGCTATACAAGGTGCAAACTCTTAAATCTTACGCAACTCAATTGGAATCCATTTTCATCACCGATGGGTGTCCAAACGGACATGTAAATTCCTACGGAATGACAAATAATTAGGAGGCGTTTTTGGTCAACTTAAAATTGTCAAGCAAAGTTTGACTGGCTAATCGTGCAGACAATTCACTCATATCATTCTGTCGAAAGGAGTTGGCAGCCAATGAAAACCGCAAATTATCAGATTCTCGCATTTCTCTTTCTATTTTCTCTTTTTTGCGTTGGCTTCAATAAAGCCGGCGCGAAGGCAGCCCCGGAAAGTGGTCAGACGGCCGCGGCTGCAGATTCACTACACTATCTGGGGCACGCGACCGTCAAGATCAAAACCTCGGAAGGGAAAATCATTTATATCGACCCCTTCCAGCCCGGTGATTATGCTGATTCGGCCGATGTTGTTTTGATCACGCATCAGCACTCGGATCACAATCGCTCGAACCTGGTGAAACAAAAACCAACCTGCACGGTGATCTCAAACTTTCAAGCCATTCAAAATAGTGCCTACCAGAGTTTTGTCATTGGCAATATCAATATCGATGCTGTTGCTGCTTACAATGTCAATCATCAAAAGAGCGCCTGCGTCGGCTATGTGGTCGAGATGAACGGGATCAAACTCTATCACGCCGGCGATACGGGAGTGATCAGTGAAATGGCGGATTTAGCCGCCAGAGAACTCACCTATGCGCTCCTGCCGATCGATGGCGTCTTTACCATGAGTCCGGAACAAGCCACGCAGGCCGCCGCCATGGTTCAAGCGAAGTATAGTATCCCGATGCATACGATGCCGACGCCGGATACCTACAACGATGCCAACGTGGCGCGGTTTACGTCGGCAAATAAGCTTGTCGTCAGGCCGGGAGAGACGATTGCATTGCAGAATCCCGTCACTTCCGTCACAGAGCCGCTGGCGCCTCCCATGAGGTTTACGCTCGGCCAGAATTATCCGAATCCATTCAATCCCTCCACTCAAATCTCATATTCGCTTCCGGTGGACGGTAACGTCGTCTTGAAAGTGTACGACGTTCTTGGAGTGGAACGGGCAGTACTGGTGAATGGCCGCCGAAGTGCGGGCAATCATGAGGTCGTTTTCAACGCCGGTGAGCTTTCGAGCGGAGTGTATTTCTACAGAATTCAAGCGGGTTCGTTCACCGAAACGAGAAAGTGCATTCTGTTGAAAGGATCGAGATTCAAATAACTTTCTCGTTTCTCAAACCGCGAATGAACGCTAATAAACGCGAATTGAGAACATACCGGTGTACATTCGCGTTCATTAGCGGTTTTAAAAAACGGGAGAGTTATTCAAACGGCGATCCTAGGCATCGCGATCCGGCTCGAGCACCATGAACCTGCCCTTACTGCCCTCCAAGCTTCGCTTCTTCCACACTTTCTTGCTGCTGGCCGGTTTCATGCCGTGCTTGGCGCAACAAACCACTATCCACTTTTGGAACGTCGGCACGAATGACGATGCCGTGATGTACCGGCGCCTCGCTCAGGATTTCGAGGCCCAGACCGGCATCCGTGTGATCGTGACCGCACTGGGTTGGGGAAACTTCAAGCAGAAATACATGACCGCCCTGGCCGCGCAAATGCCGCCGGACGTGGGCACGGCCAATATCGGCGGGCCGTATGATTATGGCCGCGTCGGCGGTCTGGTCAATCTAAGCAAAGAGTTTCCACAAGACCTGGCGGCATTGCAGGAAGAAATCTTTCCCGGCCTGTGGCCGCAGTTGAGCTATCAAGGCGATCTCTACGGCATTCCGCATGTGCCCACCACGCTTTTTCTCTTCTATCGCAAGGATATTTTCGCCCAGCTTGGACTCCAACCGCCGGCGACCTGGTCAGAACTGGAAGAAGTCATTCTGACTCTGAATCGTCACGATTATCAGTTCAATTACGAATGGACGCGCGAAAACGGCTGGGCCGTGGACATGTGGCTTGTGCCTTTCGGGTTGCGGCGGTATTGGGGAGAACCGCAGCGCGCCTCGTGGCATACTCCGGAATTTCAGCGTGGCCTGCAAACCGCCGTGCGCTTTTGGAATCTTCACAACATGCCGGTGGATAAAAACGCCAAGCCGATCGAGCTGTTCTCGCTTTCCGAAAAAGACCGGGGCCTGTTGTCGCCGATGTTCATCGATGGCGTGTGGCGCTACAAGGAAATCGAGATCAAATCGCCGCAGATTGCCGGCAAATGGGCCATGCTGCCGGTGCCCGCGGCGGACAATGGCAAGCGCAGCCTGATCGCGGGCGGCTCGGCGCTGGTCATTTTCAAGCTTTCCAAACATCCGGTTGAGGCCATGCGCTGGGCGCGCTATATCATGTCGCCCAGAATTCAACACGAAGTCCTGCTGGATAATCTCAACCATCGCGGCGACCGCGGCGTGCTCTATCCCTCGCCCAATCGCAAAATGTACGAGCAATTTCCCGATCTCTTCGATGCAACTACCATGCAAGCGATCGTCACCGCGCTGGGCAGCATCGACAGCCAGCCGCCCGTGGCCGGCGGGGCCGAGGCCGATCGCCATCTCGATTTGGCTTTGCAAAAAATTCGCGGCCTGCTCACGAATGAACTCCAGGCGCGCGCACAGAGCCACGATTTGAGCATGTGGGATTACAAGAAAGCGCTGGCGGCGAAGAAATTCCCCGAAGAAAAGAAAAAGCTCTACGCCTTTTCGGATAGCCTGACCGCAGCGGTTTTTGCCGCGGCCAAGCCGGCCGCGGATGCGGAGCTGGTGCGCGGCGAGGAGGAATATAACAAGTATTATAAAAATCTGCTGCTGCTGATTCAGCAGCAGGAAAAAGCCTGGGACGTGCTTGATTATGCCAAGCTCTTCGTGGGGTTGCTCTTTGCAGTCCTTTGCATTTTCATTTTGCGCCATCCGGTCGCGCGCAAACACTGGCAATCTTATCTCTACATTTCTCCCGCCTTGGTGCTGCTCACGGTCTTTTTGCTGATTCCGATTGTCGTGTCCTTGTATCTCAGCTTCACGCAATACAACCCGGTGCTGCCGCTGGCCGGCGCGGATTGGGTCGGGCTGAAAAACTATATGGGCACGCTGGCCTCGCCCACCTTCTGGCAGAGCCTGGGCCGCTCGCTGTACTTCGCGGCGTTACTCATTCCGGTTCAGCTCTTCCTTGGCATTCTGCTTGCGCTGGGGCTCGACCAAGCCCTCAAGCCTGACAAGCTCTATAAGTTTGTCTATTTCTCCCCGCTGGTCACCTCGGTGGTCTCGGTGGCGTTGATCTGGACCGCGCTCTATCTCGGCGCGCGCTACGGTTGGATCAACGCCCTTCTGCTCGAGCTCGGCCTGCTCCGCGATCCCGTCAGCTTTTTGAACAATGAGAATCTCTTTCTGCACGGCGTGATCGTGATGACCATCTGGCACGGCCTGGCTTTCGTGATTCTCATCAATCTCGCGGGATTGCAAAGCATTCCAAAAGAATGGTATGAGGCCGCCATGATCGACGGCGCCGGGCCGGTGCGCCGGTTTTGGCGCATCACGCTGCCCGCGCTCAAGCCGCAGATCACGTTTTTGACCATCGTGGGCGCGATCGGCGCGGTGCAGGTGTTCGAGCAGATTTTCATGTTCGGCGGCGGCGCTTCCGAAGCCGAAAGCAAATTCGGCCCGAATGACAGCGGCTTGACCATGGCGCCGCTCATCTTTCGCACCGGCTTCGAATTCTTTCGCATGGGCGAAGCCTCGGCGATTGCCTATCTGCTGTTCGTCGCGATTCTGATGCTGACCCTGTTGAATTGGAAAATGATGGTGCGGGAGGAGTAAAATCACGGACGCGGATTATTGAGGAACGTGCGCTTCGAATCGAACGAAATAAAGTTTTGTCACAACCAATCTTGGAATTCTGAGGCGCTCTGCGTACAAAAAAGTGAACATGCAGCTAAGCTTCCCTTCGAATTGACGAAAAAAAAATCGCCCACGGAATTGAAACTCCCGCGGAAATATTTTTTGATCCCGCAAGGATTGACCATTCCGTGTGAGAAAATTTTTGCCTTTTTACAGAGAGTGTGCAGCGCGGCAGAGACGCAACCAAAATGGTTCCACACGGATTAACAATCCACACGGAAATTTTAAGCCATCCGCGTGGATTGTTAATCCGTGTGGAAATAATCTCTGCTCAGTTGCAAAGAATTCACTCCTAGTTGACCACGCCAGAAACTTTGCTGAAAAAGTTTAGTTTTGCAGGTTTGTATCACATGTAACTGACTAACCAGAGCAATCGCAGCAAATGAAAATTCGCAAGACCAAAACCCGAGCCGTGCGCCTCTTGCTTTACTTGGCCATGAGCATTGGTGGCTTAGTGATGGTTTTGCCGTTCTACTACATGATCATCACTTCGTTCAAAGAGACGAGCGAGGCCTCCTCGGTCACGGTCAGTCTTCTGATCAAGAAACCCACGCTGCAACCTTATATCGATTTGCTGCAGGGCTTGCGTTTCACGCGCTTCATGTGGAACAGCTTCCTGGTGGCGGCTTGCACCACGGCCGGAACGCTCTTTTTCTGCACGCTGGCCGGTTATACGTTTTCAAAGCACCGCTTCCCGTGGCGCAACCAGATTTTTATGGTCATGCTCGCGACCATGATGGTGCCGGGCACGGTGCTGCTGGTGCCGGGCTTTTTGCTGATGCGCGATTTGGGCTGGCTGAATACTTATCTGCCATTGATCGTGCCTTCCCTGGCCGGAACGTTCGGGGTGTTTCTTTCGAAACAATTCATCGACGCCATTCCCAACGATCTCCTGGAAGCGGCACGCATTGACGGCTGTTCCGAATTTCGCATTTACTGGAACGTCATTCTGCCGCTCATCAAACCCCTGCTGGCAAGCCTGGGTATATTGACGTTCCTGGGATCGTGGAATCGCTTTCTCGATGCGCTGATTTACATTTTCGATGAAAATCTCTACACCCTGCCGCTCGGCATCTCGCTACTGCAGGGCCGGTACACTTTTTATGAGAACATTCAAATGGCGGGCGCGGCATTGGCGATCGTGCCGGTGCTGGTGATCTTTTTTATTTTGCAGAAACAAATCGTGAAAAGCCTGGCTACGACTGGACTCAAAGGTTAGGCGATTCGCTTTTCAAAGTCGGCATGATCGCGCAACGGCGGGGCTGCAAGTTGTTCGCAGCTCTTAACGCCTTTTCAACACAGAGACACGGAGAACACGGAGTTTCACGGAGAATTTCAAGAGCCACAGAAAACAACATTTCCCAATTCTCAAACCGCGAATGAACGCTAATCAACGCGAATTGAACACGAATTAGCGTACATTCGCGTTGATTAGCGGTTTCAAAAAGCGGGCAAGTTGCTTAAACGGCGATCCTAGGCATGGCCGCGGAGCTTATTTCAGCCACTCGGCTGTTCAGCATCAAATCCAACAAAGCGCGAATGAACGCTAATCAACGCGAATTGAACACAGATTAGCGTACATTCGCGTTGATTAGCGGTTTCAAAAAGCGGGCAAGTTGTTTAAACGGCGATCCTAGGCATGGCCGCCGAGCTTTTTTTCAGCAACGCGGCTGTTCAGCATCAAATCCAGCAACGCGCGATCGACTTTGTAACCGTGGAACTCTTCGTATTTTGCGCCCGGGCGGCCGTGTTCGGCAATGCCGAACGCACCGGCGAAAGTCCACAAGCTATAGCCCCAGCCAAATTCTTTGAACAATCCGAACAAGTCTGAGAACCAGCGCAAGGCGACTTGATTGGGCGTTTGATTGTAGCAGCCGAACTCGCCGATATGGACGTTTACGCCCGCGGCTTCGACCTCTCGCCACGGCTGATAAAACTCGCGCAGCGTGCCGCGATTCCAGAGTTTGCCTTCCCAAAGTGAATTGGGATAAACGGGCTCAGGCAAACCCACGCTTCCACTCCACCAACCGGCGCGATAATGGCTCACGGTCATGGGTTGATAGCCGCGCCCGCTGTGAATCAAGCCCAAATCCGCCAGCTCCGGCATGGCGATATTCCCACCGCCGAGGCCATCGATTACGATCTCGCGCATGGGATCAATAGCTCGAATCGCCGCCAACGTACGGCGAATGAGACTGGCGTGATGCTCGCGCGTCATGCCGTATTGCCCGATCTCCGGCGGCTCGTTGATCAGATCAAAACTCAACGCCTCATTGGGAACGCCACGGTAGCGCCGCGCAAAAGTTTCCCAGAGAAAAACGAATGCGTCTTGCGCTTCTGCCTCGAGCCACAAATTGTGGCGTTCGAGATCATTGCGGTTGATGCAATACCCTGGCGCGCGATGCAGATTCAGGCACATCTGGAAACCGCGCGCCTGGCAAGCCGCGAGGTAGCGATCAAGATGTGTGAAGATCGCCTCGTCGGGAAAAAAGTAATCAAATCTTTTGGTCCAAAAGCGGTAGTCCGTGGGTATGCGCACGAAATCAAATCCGAATCTGGCCATGAAGTCGAGAGCTTTTTCATCGGCAAGCTCCGGCTGGTGATCCGGTTCCCAGACGAACATCCACTGGAAGTTGAAGCCGTAGCGAGGCATGAGGTCATCCCGGTTCGAGGGCGTGTGACGGCGCTGGAGAGAGATTAGCGCACAAACTCCTACGACGATTCTCATCAGAGCTTTGCTGGGCGCGATGAATCTCGAAGTGTCAGCGATTTCTCAAAAGCACTTTTTAAGGTCTTTTGACCACGGATGACACGGATTAGGCTGATTTTCGCAGATTTCGGTGCTATTAGAGCTACCTCGGATTTTCATCCCGAAGGGTCGGGATGAAAACCGAAGCCAGGTGCGGCAGCAATGGCACAATCTTATCCGTGTTTTAAAAAAGTCTAATAAATAGGTAACTATTCAGGTGTTTTTTTAAGAAGGCAAAACGGTTACGGGCAAAACCATTAAAAAGCTCTAGGCAAGATGATTTAATGGCAAAATGATTTCAAATCATTTTGCCATTAATTTGTTTTGCCATAGAACGTTCAAATTTTTCTGCCTCTAGTTGCCCAATTTTCCATTATGTCAATTGTTTTGCCCTAAAATAGTTTTGCCTTTCATTTTTCCCCTGAATAGTTACATAAAAAGACTGCAAAAAATCGCTGAAGCGTCGGGACTGCAGAATGGCGGCAGAGAAGACTAACTCTATTTCAGCAGCAGCATGCGTTTTTCAGCGACAAATGAGCCGGCGTTGAGACGGTAAAAGTACACGCCGCTGGCAAGGTTTCTGCCGTCAAACGAAACCTCATGGAGGCCGGCGCTCTGCTTGCCATCGACGAGCATATGAACGCGGCGGCCCAGGTTATCATAAACCGCCAGCTGCACATGTTCGGATTTTGCCAGGGAATACTTGATGGTCGTCAGCGGATTGAAGGGGTTGGGATAGTTCTGCTGTAATGAAAAACTGGCGGGCAGCTCAGTGGGGGCATCGACTAAGGTGACAATCGTGCTGGGAACGCCGAGGTAATCGATATCCATCCAGCCCCAGGATAGTTCCATTTGAATGACATTGTTACCCTGAAGCAAATTGACGTTGAGTTTTTTTTCCAGCCAAACATTCAAACCGCCGTCAAATATTATTTCGGCTGCGCGTGTGCCATTGACATTCAAATACTGATGCTTCGGCGTGTCGTACGGCAAGCGATACCCGAACACGATCTCGTAGCTCCCCGCAGCCGGCACGGCAGGAAGCTGCCAGGTAATCGTGCCGGTTTGCTGCATCCTCAAACAAGCACGATTGCTCGCCGTCGGATCGCTGAAGACCATGGGCGTGCCGCTGCGGGAAGCCCGCTCGGCCTCGAGCCTGACCACCGGCGGCGAGCCGACTTTAATGGGCACACGATTAGAGGTTCGCTTGTGGCCCCGATCATCGGTCGCCACTGCAGTCAAAGTGTAAATACCGGGCGAAATATCGGTCCAGATCATGGCGTAAGGCTCGGCACCAATTGCTCCAATTCTTAGCGTATCAGAAGCAAAAAATTCCACCAAAACGACGGCTCCATCCGGGTCAGAGGCGATGGCCTCGATGGTGACCGCGGCACCGTTCGGAAACTCTGTGTCGCTTTTGGGGTTAGTGATGCTAACGACCGGCCAATCTCCGCCAATGCCATTCACATCCACGTCCTGGCGGTGAAGGTCCCACATCAACTGCATAGCCGCGAGCATGTCTTCGTGTGAAGAAAAATTGCCGTCCGACCAGGACCATGCCAGGGCGCCGGCGTATCGGTTTTGATAGAGCGTTTCAAACAAGTCTTGTTTCAAAACACCAAGCGTGTTGCGCATGGCGAATTCGGCTACGACCAGCGGCTTGCCCAGCTCCCACCGATCTTTAGGATGGTGAAAGGGAGAGAGGGCCGTGCCCGCCCAGTCGTAATAATGCACGGAGTAGAAATCAAGCGTCCCGTCCGGATCGCCGCCGGCGGCAATCAAACGGCTATCAGAATAATAATTGAAATTTGCCTGGCCTGCTCGCTGAAAGTGCGACATTATCTCATCCGCGGTGAGAGATATGGCGTACTTTTGCGCGAAGCGGGTTTCCATTTGTCTTTTTTCGGCAACACTTAATTGGGCAAGCTCCGCGCCAGCCTGCGCAAGAGCTCCTGTGGGCACATCGGTAAGACTGATAAAACTCCACGCCCCGCTCGTCACTTGCGCCGTGGAATCCGTGCGATGAATCGCACCCGCACAAAGGTTGATGAATCGTTGAATGTCGGCCATGGGTACGTGCCTAACGTCAGACCATCCAAATTCGTTGCTCATCCCCTCCGGTTCATTGAATATTTCCCATGCGATAATCGCGGGATGGCCTTTGAGGGAGTCAACCATGGGGATGAGAGAATTGTTGAGGTAGGCGCGTGTGTAAGCGGTATCGGTCAGCATTAACGTGTTGCGGCTCAGAACAGCGGCGTTATTGGACGAGCGCAGCATGTCAAATGACCAGAGACAGAGCTTGAGCCCGATTTCTCTTTCCCAGGCGAGGTCCAGAATTTGCTTGAGATCCGCAATCGTTTCTTTGCCCGGACCGCTCACCCGGCCCGAAGCCTCGAAGGCGGGCGAGCTCACACCGTTCGTATGCAGCCACAGGCGCATGGCATTGCCGCCATGGTCATGCACCTCCAGAAACATATTGGCAAAACCATTGAAGTCGGTTACACCCGAGCCGATATCATTGGCAAAGCTCAACCACGCCACATTGGCGCCGCTCAAAAACAAGTCCTGATCATTATATTTGATGCGTTCACGCTGCGCCAGCGCGATCTGCCCAATTCCCAGAATGATAGCAATCACGAAACCTTTGAACGAGTTTTTCATACCAGCACCTCGGTTCGGGTTGCTGCTGCAAAGAATGCTTTCTGAATGCCGTTCAGCTTCAGCGTTTAGCTCATCAGAGTTCAAGAAAATATGAAAGGCTTTATGATTAATGCTCGATTGAGAGCAACAGATAATTTGGTAGCGTTATGTGGCATTGAGCAAAAGCTAAGGCAGAAAAATGAAGGGCAGAAAGATGGTGTGTATTTCGGCCCAAAACCAGCAAGAGATCTCATGTCCGGAGGCTGACTAGGGAAGGGATAGGGTAAAACGAGAGACATTTTTCTGTCCTGCATCTTTCTGTCTTCTGCTTTTTTCAGGACAATTGTGGCACTGTTGCCGCCCGCTGGCTTCGGACTTCAGCGCGTCTGAAAATGCCATAGGGCACTCAAACACAGAATAAAATCTGAAAATTCTTCGCCAACGGATAAAGCCTTTTTTGTCTTATCCGTTTGGTCTTAATCTATCCCTTGGAGGCTGCCTGCAGAGCCAAGGTTGAGATTTCTGACCGATTCTCTTTGCACGAGTCTGACCGGAATGATGGTGGTGGTGCAGACGGTGGATTTTTCCTGGATCATTTGCCGCAAGTTTCGCACGGCCACTGATCCCAGCTCTTCTTTATAGACCCTGATTGTCGTGAGAGGCGGAATCGCCATCTTGGCCAGATCGATATCGTCGAATCCGACCACGCTGATGTCCTCGGGGATTTTAAGGCTGAATTCGTTGATAGCTTTGTAGCCATAAATCGCATTGATGTCATTGGCGGCACAAATGGCAGTGGGTCTGTGCGGCAGCATCAAAAGCGCTTTGGTCAAATCATAGCCGGCTTCGACGCCGCCGGCTTTGATGAGTTCTTCATCCACGGGGAGGCTGTGATATTTGAGCGCCTTGAGGTAGCCCTCCAAGCGTTGCTTAAAGCTCAACCGGGAAAGCTCGCCGGAAATGAAACCAATTCTTTCGTGGCCGTTTTCAATGAGATGTTGCGTCGCCAGGAAGGCCCCGTTTTCGTTGTCGATGAGCACCTGGGAACAGCCCGGAATGTCGGTCTTGGGGTCGACCAATATCACCGGCACATTGGCTTGCTGCAGTTGTCTGACAAACTCCTCGTGTTTGATCCCGACCAGCACCACGGCGTCCACTTGCTTTTTTCGAACCATTCTGGGCAGCACGGGTATCTTGTGCTCAGGCACCAAATGCAGCACAAGATTAAAGTCATTGAATGCCAATTCCGCCTCGATGCCCTCCAGCACGCGGGAATAAAAGGGATTGCTCGATAAAGGATTATCATCCCGGCGAAAAATCACTCCGATATTCTCAGTGACTCGTTGCTTGAGTGCTTTGCCCGAGGCATTGGGAAGAAAATTGTGCAACTCTGCGATCTTCAATATATTTTCTTTTGTTTCGAGGCCGACGTCAGGCCGATCATTCAAGGCCTTCGAAACAGTCCCTTGCGAGACATTCGCCAGTTTTGCAATGTCTTTGATGGTTTTGGCACCACTCATAATGAATATTCTCCGTGTGCTCGTGTGAAGTAGTGCAATGCCGATTTGATCTGATGCCAGAGTGGAGTTCCTCGAAATCGTTTTCGAAAGCTCTAATTATCTGTATTAGTACAATAATAACAGATATATAACTAGAGACAAATTGTGACCAATACTATCGACACTGGACAATTATTTGGACCATAATAGCGAATTGTTTTCAGAATTTCAAGGCTAAACTTTGAATTTGCGCAAAACAGGCATTTTATGTGACACGTGCGTCCCAATTTGCCGAAATCGATTTCGGAAATTTTGATGGAATGTATTATTTTATTGACTTTTTTAAATGAGCAAGCTATCTTAAAATCAATTGAGTACGTTCATACCAGTGCATGAGTTTCGAGCACAGAAGCGGAGAGTTTGAACTCCAGCAATTGTGCCGAAAACGATTTCGTAGATTTATTCCGTCTGCAGCGCGATATTCGTCTCACAACGAAGACTCTTGCTGCCCTGCCATTGCCGCAAGTAAGTGAAATTTGTGTTACCTTTTTTTTAAAGCGCCTTAACCAAACAGCAAACATTCTCCATCCTGCCATTTATCAGGCGATCGATCCGTTCCGGTCAAGTATTACGATTCGTCATGTTCTCGAAAACACGCATACGTTGAGAGAATCTTCTGTGGCTGGCAACTAACGAGGAGATCAAGCAATGTATCGAAATCGTTTGAGCGCTTTTCTGATCCTTGCGCCGCTGGGTGTTCTGCTTTCATTGTCAGATGCTGCCGCTCAGGGCAACGGGCGAATCGAAGGATATGTCTTGGATAGCCAGCACAGTGAGCCGCTGCCCGGAGCGAATGCCGTTATCCAAGGCACGCGCTACGGCGCGGCAACGGACCTGAAAGGCAGGTTTGTTATTGCCCAGGTCCCGGTCGGAAACTACAAGCTGGTGGTCAGTTATATCGGCTACCGCAAAAAGACGATTGATATCACCGTAGAAGATGGGCAAACATTAAAAGAAACGATAAAATTGGAATTTCAAGCTGTGGAGGGGGAAGAAGTAACCGTCACCGCCCAAGCGGAAGGACAATTGGGGGCAATAAACCAGCAGCTTGCTTCAAATACCATCGCCAATATCGTGTCTCAAACTCGCATTCGAGAACTGCCGGATGTGAATGCTGCCGAGTCGATTGGGCGCCTCCCAGGCGTTGCCATCAATCGGTCGGGCGGTGAAGCCACGCAAGTATCCATTCGCGGCCTCTCCGCGAAATACAACACCGTCAGCATCAATGGCGTACGTGTCCCCGCGAGCGGCGGGAACAGCCGGAGCGTGGATCTTTCTCGCGTTTCCAGCGGAGGAGATGACCGAAGCGTGGATCTTTCGATCATTTCCTCCAACATCCTCGACGGCATAGAAGTGAAGAAAGCGATTACGCCGGACATGGATGCCGATGTGCTCGGTGGCGCGGTGGACCTGAGACTGAAAGAAGCCCCGGAGCAGACCTCGCTTAGCGTTCAGGCCATGGGCGGGTACAATCGCCTGCAAGACTACTACGGCAACTATAATTTCACCGGCACCGCCAGCGAGCGATTCTTGCAAGACCGCCTCGGCATCATTGCCGGTTTCAACGCCGATGATTATGACCGTAGCGCTGACAAGTTCTCCGCCAATTACACCCCCACGGAGAGTGGGGTGGACATCGAGGTTCAAAACCTCGCCCTCAGGGAAGAAACCGTGAGCCGCGGCCGAGCCGGCGGAAACATCCTGCTCGATTATCGCATACCCAAGGGAAAAATTGCCGCTAATTCTTTCTATAACCGCCTGCGCTGGGACGGGTTGTATCGCATCAACAGGATGTCGCCCGATATCAACCGCCACTACTATGATATCGGGGCCCTGGGCGGCACGACCTCCTTCTTCACCGGGGGCGTGGGCCTGGAGCAGGATTTCGATTGGATTCGTTACGATGTTGGCGCAGCGCGAACGGCTTCGCGTACGGAAAATCCCAACGAAAGAACCTGGCATTTCGCACAGGAAAACTTTGGCTTTGATTTTTCCGAGACTACCATCGGTCCGGATACGCCTCCGACCTTGATTCCGACGCTGGCCACCAACGACACCCTCGGAACCGGCCTGGCGGACGTCTGGGTGTATGATACGCAGCGTGAGGAAAACGAGACTTCTGTACAATTGAATGTCCGGGCGCCATTCAGGTTGGGCAGCAAAATAAACGGCTACCTCAAAACCGGCGGCAAACTGCGCTGGCTGGACCGGATGAACGATGAAGAACGCTACGGCCGGAACGGCCTCCATTATGGCAATGGCAACGGTCCGAACTCGATTCTGACACCCCTGGATGGAGGGATCCCGGAATGGGGCATCGAGGAGTTGGTTGACCAATATGGTTTGCTTCCCATATCCCTCTATTTGGATGATTATTCGCGCTCCAATTTCCTGGACGGTGATTACCCCCTGGGCTTCACCGTTCAACAAGATATGCTGGAGAGAACCACGCAAGTCTTGAGCGATAGTGGGCAGTTTCAAAGATCGTCGATCGAATCCATCGGGCGCGATTATAGTGGGGATGAGAACTTTCAAGCGGCGTATTTTATGGCCGAATTAAACCTGGGCAAGCATATTACGCTCCTGCCCGGCGTGCGCTGGGAGCGAGACGAATCCACCTACCATGGCCAGAGCTTCAGACAGACCACCCCGAACAACATCGAAGGGCCTCCGGTAGATCTCACCTTCCTGACCACCTCGCGCGAAAATGAATTCTGGCTGCCCATGGTGCATTTGCAGGTACAGCCGAACGACTGGCTGAAAGTCCGGCTGGCGCGAACCGAGACGCTGACGCGGCCGGACTTCATTCGCTATGCGCCCATCACCTCGATCAACTCCAACCAATCTGAGATCCAGGCAGCGAATTCGGATCTGAAGCCGGCCAAAGCGATTAACTGGGACCTCGCGCTCTCCGTGTATGAGAACCATGTTGGTTTTTTTACCGTGTCCGCCTTTCACAAGGACATCAAAGACCTGATCTTCTATACCAGATATAGATTGGAGCCGGGAATACCCATCCTTCCAGGCTTGAATATCCCTTCCTCTTGGCTCCAAGGCGCCACCCCCTATCTCAATACTTACATCAACAATCCCGACAACACGTGGTATAGGGGGATTGAGCTCGATTGGCAAACGCACTTCTGGTATTTGCCTTCAATTTTTCGCGGCGTGGTGCTGAATGCGAACTATACCTACATCGAGTCAGAAACGGAAAGGACGAAGTATTATTCCATCATCACGTCTATTCCACGTCCACCTCTCCCGCCGCTCCGCGTACGAACACTCGCCGACAGCACGAGAACGACTCGTATGCCCGATCAGCCTAAACATATCGCCAACGTTACCCTCGGCTATGACTTCAAAGGATTCTCAGCCCGGCTGTCTTACCTGTATCAAACGGACAGGGTCACGTCTATTGATGATACACCAGTATTTGACACTTTCTCAGGTCCCTACGCACGCTGGGACCTGACACTCCAGCAGAAGCTTGGCCAGACCGGCGTGCAGTTCTTTGCCAATTTTACGAACCTGAACGCCAGACCGGACGAAAACTTCAGAGGCAATGCCCTGGATGACCCGACTTACCTCGAGTATTATGGCTTTGCCATCGATGTCGGCGCGCGATATAGATTCTAGGAATCTGACACTGGTGCAAAAGATCTGGAGCCATTCTTACGCATTACGTGTTACGGATCACGCAAGACGTGAAACGTAAACAACTTGTTTCGCCGCTGCTCATCCAAATTGTCAGTGCGTCCGCCAAACCATAATCAACAGAACCGTTCACTACCACGCGATTGGAGGCTTACGATGAAGCTTCAGTACAGATTTATTCTCCTGGCGCTCGTTGCGGGATTCATTTTCGGGCAGCCACCACAGGCCGCTGCCCAAGCCGGAGATGAACTCCTCGTCCTGTGGGACGCAGATGGAGACCTTGTGCCCAACTTGAATGCCCTGCGGGACGCTATTGCCAATGATACGAACAGACCTGCGGGCCGCGTGTATAAGCTGCAAAGAGGAGGATTCTACTGGAATCCGGACGTCATTGATAACGTAGGATTCCACCTGCGCATCGTCGGTGAGACACCGGGAACGACCGCGGACGCAGGCCCGGCCGTGCTCCAGAATGTCGCCAACGCAACCGGCTTTGTCTCTGCGCGCATGTTTGGAGGCCAGAGCAGTCTCACCCTGAAGAACCTCTACATTATGGGCCAGAATGACCTGGGCGACCAAGGTACGAGATACCAGCCCTGCCAAGTGGATGCCAGCGACGCGCGCTTCGTCATCGAGGGCTGCATCTTCGAGCGTTCCAATTTCGCCATCATGGCGTTTACCGGCAGGAACAACGACATTTTCTTCAGGAATAACGTATTCCGCAACCTGGTGGGCAGCCCGGTCTCGCAGCAGTGGGAAGGCCGCGGCGTTTCGATCTGGGCAGATCAAGACACGGTCGTGGTCGAGAACAACACCTTTTTCAATATTCACTTTACCCCGTTTCAGCTCGAACAAGGCTCCGCGAATTACCTCCTGTTCAACCACAACACACTGGTAAATTTTGGACGCAACCTCATCGTGGGCAACTGGTATCAGGAGGCATACTTTGCGAACAACCTGATCTACAATGGCTTCTGGCACAGTGAAGGCACCGCTGATTTCGGCCCCGGCCGCGATCCCAGAGCGACGGTTACCGGCCTGTGGAGTATTGCCGCTTTGCCGTCGAAATACGGGCCGGAGCTGGGGCGCAAAATCGTTTTTACCAATACTTCTGCCTGGCTGACGCAGCGCTTTGTAGACTACCACGCCGCCAATAGCCTGAGCAACCAGCCGTTTATCAACCGCGTGACGAAGGAGGACTTTCTTGACCTGTACGATGCCATGGTGATTCAGGACACCCTTTGGGCTGATCCGGGATTAGCAACCACGACACCGGAAATCTATGATGCCATGATTGCAGCTATTGAGGCTACGCGCGCCGGACAGACAGGCGTTCCATATTTCTGGAAGATTCCGGAAGACGCTCCCGGAACTCTTTGCCACACCTGCCCCAGCTGGCCTTTGCCGGAGAATTTTTCCTACACCAATACCCAGCTTCGGACGGCAGGCACCGACGGCCTTCCGCTTGGTGACCTGAACTGGTTCCCAACGCAGAAGGCGCAATTTGATGCCAACCGCGATCAATATATCGCCGCCATCCATGACATCGGCCCGAAACCGCCCAGCTTCGAGGTGCGAGGAACGGTGGAAGCGGAAGTCGGCGCATTGGCTGGCGACGCTGTGATCGAGCCGTTTCAAGGGTTCTCTTATTACCAGATGGACGGCGGTGGCTACATGGAGTGGACTTTCAATCTGCCACAAGCAGGTGTGGTGGACTTGCTGGTATCCACTCATTTACGCGGCAACAGTGATAGAGGGCAGAGAATCCTGGTCAACACGACTGATCCGAATCTCTCGCTTCGCAACAACTCGGGTTATGGAGAATACTTTTGGTCATCCAGCTTGGGTGATCCTACCAATGAGTGGTTTACCACGACCATCACGCAAGCTGGTCTTCTGGCGGCTCCGGATGGACGCGCGGAAAGGTTAGATCTGCCTGCGGGCCAGAATTTCATTCGCATTTCCTCTTCTTGGGGATACCAGCACTTCAGCGGAATTGACATCAGGCAAGGAGGAGTTACAGTCCTGCAGTTAAAGGCGCCCGATGTTACCGCCCACGATCTGGTGATACCGGTTGGTGAAGGCAAGCCCTGGACGCCCAGTGAGTTCAAGTCGGTGGCGCTGAATACAAACGGAAGCGTCTCCTGGAACTTCAATGTACCGGCCACCGGACAATACAGGCTGCGGGTATTCTACCAGAATTACAGCGGCCCGCAAACGGGACAACTCCAAGTAGATGGATCATCCGTCGGTTCCGTTAATTTCAATAGCAACACGGATTCAACCGGCCTCGACCTTTTGACTGATCCCGCGTTTACATTAACCGCTGGATCTCATGCCGTCACTTTGAGCGGAAATCAGCTCAGAGTGGACTATGTTCAGTTGATCGAGGAAATTAGGGTTTCAGTTTCGGAGCGCAACAATGTGCCGCTAGGCTACGGCCTGGCGCAGAACTATCCTAACCCCTTCAATCCCACGACCACGATCAACTTTGCCTTGGGCAATCCTTCCCAAGTAAAGTTGACGGTATTTAACGTCCTGGGCCAAAAAGTCGCTACGCTTCTGGATAGCCGCATGGATGCCGGCTCCCATACGGTTCAGTTCGACGCCCGGCGTCTGACTTCCGGCGTGTATTTCTACCGCCTGGAAGCCGGCGATTTTGAATTGCAGAAACGCATGTTGCTCATCAAGTAGCGCCGCTATACTGCTAAGAGGAGGAGGGAACGGGCGGCCGGCATGGCAACATGGATTCTTGCTGGCCGCCTTGTTTTTTTATGGAGTATTGCTCATGAACGATTTGAATTTCGCCAGTTGGCGCTGCAATGGGATGGCGCGCAGGATTGGATTGTTGCTGAGTCTCATATCCCTGCTCGCCACACCCGAACACGGCAGGGCACAGAGCTTTATACGACGCACGCAAGATGCAGGTCTCGGCGCGGTGGCCCGCACGAATGGCTTGGCTTTGGCCGACTACGACCGCGATGGCGACTTGGACATATACTTCGTGATTCAAGATTCCTATCGCTCTAATGAGCCAAACACATGGAACCGGCTATTCTCCAACCGCGGAGACGGCACGTTTCTCGACGTCACATCCCTGGCGGGCTTGGCAGGGCGAAACTCCAATACCGCGGCCAATCCCAATGGCATGGGCAACAAAATGGGTGCCTCCTGGGGCGATTACGATAATGACGGCTGGCCTGACCTTTTCTTGACACACTTTGGCCCTAACCAACTCTTTCATAACAATGGCGACGGCACGTTCACGGAGGTCACGGCCCAATCCGGCGTGACCACCCGCCGCAACCAGTTGAGCAGCAGCGCGCTTTGGTTCGACTATGACCGGGACGGCGATTTGGATTTGTACATCTCCATTTATGCCGAATTCTTCGCCTCGCCTGCGGATCGGAGCAATAAGCTCTATGAGAATCTCGGCAATGGCCAGTTTCTGAATGTTTCCGCCGCCAGCGGCACGGCCGACCCTGGCGCCACCTGGACAACCGTGCCCATCGATGCCAACAACGACGGCCATTTGGATCTTTATCTGGCAAATGATTTCGGCCCCAATAAGTTCTATCTGAACAACGGCAACAAAACCTTTAAGGAGAAGACGGCCGACTTCCGCCTGGAAAGCAATTTTCACGGCATGGGCATGGCGGTCAGCGATTGTGATGGCAATGGCTACTTTGATATCTACGTCACGAATATAACGGAAGCAGGGTTTGACCAGGAAACCAATCCGCTTTTCCTCAATACCGGCCAGAATTATTTCATCAATTATTCGGTGCCGGCAGGGGTTTCTCTGGCCGGATGGGGTTGGGGCACGGAATTCTTCGATCTCGAGAATGACGGTGACGAGGATTTGTTTGTGGTCACCAATAATTTCGTTCCGGAATTCGCCCATGTGCTCTTTCGCAATCAGTCGGAAGCAGGCACGGCTCATTTCGAAAAAATCTCGCCTCAGGTCGGACTTGATGACAGCACCGTGGCCCGGGGTGTGGCGGTGTTCGATTACGACAATGACGGGGACACGGATCTGCTGATTTCGAATTTCTTTGAAGCGCCTTTCCTTTACGAAAATCCCATGGCGCAGGGCAATTGGCTCAACGTGAAGCTCGAAGGCACGGAATCGAATCGGGATGCATTTGGCACTGTCGTGGAAGTGCGGGCCAATGGCAAATCTTATCAGAAATACCATCATGGGGCGCAGTTCCTCGCGCAAAACATTTTGCCTTTGCATTTTGGGCTGAGCGAGGCCCAAACCATTGAGCGGATAACCGTCAAGTGGCCCAGTGGTTACACCGAGGCCCTCGGGGCGGTGGAAATCAATCAGACCATTAAGATAAAAGAGAGAAGTGGCATTGTGAGCGGCGTCAGAGAGACAACGGCAAGCCAAACAACTATGCCGGAGGCGTTGCGACTGGTGGGCAATTATCCCAATCCCTTCAATGGCGTCACGCAGATTCGATTCGAGCTGGGTATTCCGGGCGAGGTGGAATTGCAGATCGTCAATGCGCAGGGCCAGACCGTACAAGTCCTCAGAGAATCTTTCTCCACCGCCGGCGAGAAGATGATGAGATGGGATGCCACCGGTAATAACTCCAAACCGGCGAGCTCGGGGATTTACTTTTACCAGTTAAAGATCTATAATAGAATGGGCAAACCTGGATTCGGCAGGGTGCTTTACTTGAAATAAGGCCAGACGTGAGACGTAAGAGGTGAGACGTCAAACGTGTGACGCCAAATGCGCGTTCCACCTCTCACGTCTCACGTCTGACGTCTCACGTCTGCCTCGGGGCCATTCTGAGCCCGGGCTCTTCCAGTGGAAAACAGCCGCTTCGTTTTTCATATTTTTTCATGGAGGAGAAGAGATGAAAGCGCAATCATGGCACAACAGATTCAAGCTCGTAGCGGAGTTGAATCGAAATTGGTTTTCTGCGTTTGCAATCGCACTTGTTTTCTGCAGCGCATGTCCTGCGCAGACCCAGCACTCCATTGCCCGCGTCTGGAACGAGGCGCTGCTGGCCTCGATTCGAAAAGATTTTGCCCGGCCGCCGATTCATGCGCGCAATCTGTTTCACGTTTCCGCCGCCATGTATGATGCGTGGGCCGCATACGACAATGCCGCGGCGACCTACTTGTTGGGCAAGACTATACGCGGCTATACCTGCCCCTTTGACGGCATCAGCCCTCCGGCCGAGGTTAAGAGAGCGCGAGCAGAGGCGATCAGCTATGCCGCCTACCGCTTGCTCCGGCACCGTTTCAAAAACTCGCCCGGCGCGGCAGTCACCCTGCCCCGATTGGATTCTCTGTTGGCGGCGTTGGGGTATGACCCCGCCAATACGGCGACGAATTACGCCACCGGATCTCCGGCTGCGCTGGGAAACTATATTGCGCAGAGCTTCATCGATTTTGGTTTGCAGGATGGCTCCAACGAACAAAACAACTACGCTTACGTCGATTACCAGCCTTTCAATCCATCACTAATACCCGTCTTGCCCGGCAATCCCGATTGCATCGACCCCAATCGCTGGCAGCCCCTCACGCTTGAAGTATTCATTGATCAGGCCGGCAATGTTGTCCCCGGTAATACGCCAAAATTCATCGGTCCGGAATGGGGGCAGGTGTCGCCGTTCGCGCTGGCGCCCGGAGATCTGAAAGTTTACGACCGCGACGGATTTTTGTACTGCGTTTATCACGATCCCGGAAGTCCGCCCCTTCTCGATACTTTGAATGCACCACAGGGGCTGGCGGATGATTACAAATGGTCGTTTGTCTTGGTGTCTATTTGGCAAAGCCATCTCGACCCCGGCGATGGCGTGATGTGGGACATCTCGCCGGCTTCCCTGGGAAATGTGCAGCAGCTTCCGCAAACCGTGGCGGAATATCGCAACTTCTACAACCTGCTCGAAGGAGGAGACGCGGGTAAAGGATACCAGGTGAATCCACGCACCGGCCAGCCTTATACGCCCCAGCTCGTGCCTCGCGGCGACTATGCGCGCGCACTTGCCGAATTTTGGGCCGACGGGCCGCAGTCCGAAACGCCTCCCGGCCATTGGTTTACGATTCTAAACTACGTCAATGATCATCCTTTGTTCGAAAAACGGTTTAAAGGCCAGGGGCCGATCGTGGATAATCTGGAGTGGGAGGTGAAGACCTATTTTATCCTGGGCGGAGCAATGCACGATGCCGCGATCACCGCATGGGGTATCAAAGGCTGGTACGATTATGTTCGTCCGATTTCAGCCATTCGTTACATGGCCGACCGTGGCCAGAGCACAGACCCTAACCTTCCGAACTATTCGCCCGCTGGTATTCCACTCGTGGAGGGGTTTATCGAGACCATAAAAGCCGGCGACCCGCTAGCGGGCGATAGTGGCGAAAATATTGGCAAGATCAAATTATACACCTGGCGCGGGCACGACTACATTGCAGACCCGGCAACCGACGCTGCCGGTGTGGGCTGGATTCTGGCCGATTATTGGTGGCCCTATCAGCGGCCAACCTTCGTCACGCCGCCATTTGCCGGGTACATTTCCGGCCACTCCACTTATTCCCGCACCGCCGCGGAGATCATGACACTTCTGACCGGTGATGCGTTCTTTCCCGGAGGTTTGGGAGAATTTCACTGCAAAAAGAATGAGTTTCTAGTTTTCGAAGAAGGACCCAGTGTCGATCTCACCATGCAGTGGGCAACCTATCGCGATGCCTCCGATCAATGCAGCCTCTCACGGATTTGGGGCGGCATCCATCCGCCGATTGACGACATTCCGGGCCGCATCATCGGTCAAAAAATCGCCGCCAATGCTTTCAGCCTGGCGGAGCGCTATTTTGCCGGCGAGGTTATAGATACACCATCTTCTGCCGGCACCGTGCCTCTTTCCTACCTCTACCCCAATCCCGTAACCGCGGGAAACTTGCTGAGGATCAGACTCAATCAAGCCGCGGCCGGTGTGGTCGTCAATCTCTACAATGTCACGGGGCAGTTGTTGCAGAGTCAGACCGCGCAGTTCAGCCAGCATCAACCGCAGATTGCAATGAGTACCAGTTCTTTGCCCGCGGGGGTGTATTTCTTGAGATTGACTGGAAGCAACTGGACGGCCTCGCACAAATTTCTCAAACTCAAATAGGTCGAGGGAAGGTTAAGGTCCCGCTTGAAAATGCAACTCTCCGAAAGGATGGAGTATGAAGCTTCAGAGGTTTATTACCATCTTTCTGTCTTTCATTTTTCTGTCTTGGCTTTTATTCAATTCAACACAACCTTGCCAAATTATCCGTTGCTTTCAATCAATCGGTTGGTCATAAGGACTTTCAGATTTTATTCTGAGTTTATTTTGCTAATTGCCCACTTGCTCAAATTTGGCCAGGACATTCCCCCGATGATAAAACTGTCAAAGCCTGAACAAATCAATCGTCTCACGGTCTTGGGTCTCTTGCTGGTTATTATTTCTTCGGGATGTGCCTCTTCGCATAACACCGAAAGCAACCAGGAATTAATCGCTGCGATGGAGAAATCGCTGCGACAAGAGCTCTTAAACGCTTGGTATCCGGCCTGCTTGGACACGGTGTACGGGGGGTTTCTCAGTGATTTTACTTATGATTGGCATCCCGAAGGGTCGGGACAAAACAAAATGATCGTGACGCAAAGCAGGCAGGTGTGGACGGCCTCACAAGCCGCCATGTTTTTCAACGAAGACAAATATCGCGGCATTGCTGCGCATGGCCTTTATTTTCTAAGCAACAAAATGTGGGACGAAACTTATGGCGGTTTTTACTGGCGGCGAAGCCGTGCCGGGGAACCTCTCTCCGGAGCCTTTGAGGATGGCAAGACTGCCTATGGCAACGCCTTTGCCATCTATGCTCTTGTCTCTTATTTCGCCATGTCGGGAGATAGTTCGGCGCTGCGTCTCGCGCAGCAAACTTTCTGGTGGCTTGATAAGCACCATCACGACCCAGAATTCCGGGGATACTTTGACCGTCTGGCACGGGACGGTTCGTGGTTGTCGCAAAGCAACTCCAATCTAAATGGCCGCGAACTAGCTAGAGCAAATTGGAAAGATCAGAATTCCTCGATTCACTTGCTCGAGGCTTTTACGGCGCTATTTAGCATCTGGCCGGATAGTCTTTTGCGCCGTCGTCTTTTTGAAATGCTCGTCTTGATACGAGATACCATTGCCACTGCAAGGGGCTGCTTGACACTGTATTTGGAAAGAGATTGGACGCCGGTGTCTTTTCGTGATTCCTCCGAAACGGTACGGAAAGCCAATTATTTTTTCGACCATGTTTCCTTTGGCCATGACGTGGAAACAGCCTATCTCATGTTGGAAGCATCCCATGTGTTGGAACTCGAATCTGACACGACCACATTGATCGCGGCAAAAAGAATGGTCGACCATGCGCTTGCCAAGGGCTGGGATGACGACAAAGGCGGATTTTATTATGAGGGATACTATTTTGGCCATTCCGATTCCATCACCATCATCAACGCAGCAAAGACCTGGTGGGCCCAGGCCGAGGGGCTCAACGTTCTGCTTCTGATGGCCAAGCTCTTTCCGCATGAAAAAAAGTATGAGGAGGCCTTCCACAAACAATGGCAGTATATGAACGCGTATCTCATCGATCATGAGCACGGCGGCTGGTACAAGGAAGGTCTGGACAACAGTCCGGACCAATGGCAAAGCGCAAAAGGCTCGGAATGGAAAGTGAACTACCACGAATCGCGGGCGTTGATGAATTGTATAAAAATGTTGAGGTCCGACCACGAATTGATCAAGCACACGCAAGGGACAAAATGAGTGCGGAAATGCGCGCGTTAAAAGTACTTGGTTGTTTACTGTCGACCTCGGCGATCTGGGGCTGTGCCGGTTCGAAAAAATTCTCCCATATCGACCGGCCTGAAGTAATGGCCTGGGGCAATCTGACTGGCATACGCCTCCATGGCCAGTTGATGGAATTCCAAACGAGCCTGCGTGTGGTGCAATCGGATTGGTCGGAATGCACCCAGACCGCGAAAGAACAGCAAAGCCAGAAGCACCGCTACGCGCGCCGCGGGAACACGCAGACCATTTCTGCGGTCTTGGAGCCTTTGTCTTTCACCGAAGTGGTTGAAGAAACCGGACCCGGCATCGCCGCCATCGCCGTGCAATGCTCCTCCCAGGCGGACACCAGCATCGCCGGCGCTTTCTTTTGTATCGCACTCCCTGGCGCTGAATATACCAGGGGCACGGTCCAGTTCATTGACGCGCAGCCGCCCGCCGAAACCGAGTTTTCTCTACGCCCTGGCGAACGCCATGCCCAGGTGCGCGCCACTGCCAGCGGCGCGCGCTTCTTTTCACCGCACCGCCAGCTTGAGGTGAGGTTCGCCACACCCACGGAAATCATTCTTCGGAACGATGTGGCGGTCTCAGGAAATCACGAGCCCCAACGGGACAGCACCAACCTCAACGTGTATCTGGCCCTCCTGCCGGGCAACGCGAAGAAAGGCCAGACCGCGCAGAATACTTTCACCTTGAAAGCTTCAGGCGAAGTCGACAGCAGGCCGGTGGAGCTCGTGCTGGAGGCCTCGCGTCCCGGCCGGGTGTTTGACGGCCTGGGTGGCAACTTTCGCCTGCAAAACCCCCAGACGGATCCTCAGGTCATTCAATACAATCTTGAAAACCTGCGTGTAACCTGGGGGCGGGTCGAGATGCCCTGGCAATTCTGGCATCCCGATGAAGACGTTGATCCCCTTGCGGCAGCGCAGGCCGGCAATCTTCACCCTCGCGTGCGTGCGGCCATGGAAATGGCCCGCACGCTGGCGCAACGAGATATGCAGGTCATTGTCAGTGACTGGTCCGCGCCAGCCTGGGCCATCATCGGGGATCCCCGTGCCGCCTCCCGCCCACAACCAGGCGGCCTGCGCGGCTATCCGCTCAATCCCGCGAAGCAGGATGGAATCTACAAGTCCATCGGCGCCTATTTGCTCCTCCTCAAACAACGGTATGGCGTCGAAGCCGTGGCTTTTTCATTCAACGAATCCGATCTCGGCATCAACGTCCGGCAGACGGCGGCAGAACATGCTGAATTCATCAAGGGCCTGGGCAGCCACCTCGCCTCCATAGGGCTTGCCACCAAACTGTTGCTCGGCGATACTTCCGACGGCTGGCCGATCGATTTCATCAAACCGGCCATGAAGGATTTGGAGGCAGTGAAGTACATTGCCGCCGTTTCCTTTCATTCTTGGAGAGGCTGCACGGATGAGCTCTTGGGCCAGTGGAGCGACGCGGCCACAGAATTGAACGTTCCTTTATTGGTCGGCGAAGGCAGTACGGACGCGGCTGCCTGGACCTATCCCGAGATCTTTGATGAGCCTTCGTTCGCGCTCCATGAAATCAACCTCTACACGCGTATCTGCGCTCTCAGCCAGCCCAGGGCGATTCTGCAATGGCAGTTGACCGCCGACTATTCCATCCTGGCAGGCGGTGGCGTTTTTGGCAACGATAAGGAATCACTTCGTCCCACGCAGCGGTTCTGGAATCTCAAGCAGCTCGCGGCGACGCCGGCGCGGTCCTTTGCTTTGCCCATCACGTGTGACCATTCCGGCCTCACCAGTGCCGCTTTCGGCGACCTCGCCAATGGCAAGTATGCGGTGCATATCGTCAACAACGGCGCGGCCCGGCCGGCCACGGTCACCGGACTGCCGGCCGGCATGAATCAGTTGCGCATTTACGTCACGGATAGCGGGCGTGGCATGAAGGAAGGCAAGCGTATTCCGGTCGTCAGCGGTAGGGCGCAATTTATGCTCGCGGCCGCGAGCTTTACGAGCTTGTTCAGCGTGCGGTGAAATGATTGATCCAGTTTGGCCGTCTCTGTTGATTGAAAACTGGAATTTTGAGCGGAGCAAGCAAGGCCGGTTCTTCAGGGATACACTCATGCCGCCCATCCAAACTGATTTGGAGAAATAGTTATGAAAATAGTGATCCGGCTCCTTCTGGGCATTTTTACATGTTTGAACTCTCATATTTTGTCCCAAGAGATGGACAAAACCGACCTCGCAGGCGGCGTGAACTTCATCCCGACCAAAACATACTCAGATGAAGAGAATGCTAGAATTCTGCAACTCTTTGCCGGGTTGCGCGTGGCCGATGTTTCAGACGGCATGGATATGGTTGGGCTGCCCGGCACGGGGTTGGTGAACCCGGCCATTCATGCGGATTGGACTGATACGGAAAATCTCTCACACCAGATGCGAGGAATTGCGGTTACGGCGCGCTATGTCCCCACGCAGCGACCGGATCGCCCGAAACCCGGGGAAGAATTTCAAACGTGGGAAGGAAATTTTTACAATGCGTATTCACATGAAGCTTTCGCGAAAGTGATTAAACCCGGGGCGGTCGTGGTCATCGATGACGTTGAGGAGAAGGATATCGGCAGCATTGGTTCTTTCAATATTTTGGCCTGGCACAAGAGTGGCGCCGTGGGTGTGGTGACGGATGCCTGCGCCAGAGACACGGATGAAATCGCGATTGAAAAGGTCCCACTTTATTTGCGAAAAAAAGGGCGCGGCATTCGCCCGGGGAGAAATGAATTGGAATCTGTCAATCGCCCGGTGGTCATTGGCGGCGTCTTGGTCTGCCCTGGAGATATGGTCGTGGCCGACGGCGACGGTGTGATCGTGGTTCCCCGGCATGTGGCTGAACAAGTCGCGAAACACGCTCGTGAAATCTTGGACAAGGACATGGCTGGCCGGAAAAACTTGTATGAGAGTCTGGGCAGGCCATTGGACAAAACGGTGAAGCAGTGACGCTGGCGGAGGAGACCGAAGATGCTCTACATGGTGATCGAGCGTTTTAAAACAGGGGCAGCACCAGAGATCTATCGCCGTGCCCGCGAGCAGGGCCGGATGCTACCTGATGGCCTGGAGTACGTCTCGAGTTGGGTCGATCTTGAGTTCGAGACCTGCTATCAGCTCATGCGCACTGAGGAGGTCGAGCTGTTCGCGGTGTGGACGAACGCGTGGCGGGATCTCGCCGAATTCGAGATCGTGCCGGTGCGCACCTCGGCAGAGGCAGCACAGTTAATGGCGGCGCAGTTGTGATCTATACCTATTACTACAACGTTAAATCGGCCACGCCCCCTTTTTGTCATTCAGGAGGAAACTTTTTGAGCGCTTGGCACAGCGTCAAAATGGGCTTTAGTCCCAGATGATCATCGATGTCGACGTGGCGCAGGAGCGCGGCCACAAAAATTTCATCACACTCTCAAACCCGGTGCTCCAGCGCATGCTGGATGGGAAAACGCTGGGTTTGGCTGTCCGTCCTCTTGGCGCCGTCAATGCCTCTTTTTACGCTCGGAGGAATCAAAATGAAAATCTCGGTCCCAAGCTGCATATTAATGTTGCTTCTCATGAGCGCATGTGCGCCTCAGAAGCCGCAACCCAGCGCCTCACAGTACAGGTTCAGCTACAACGATGAGGTCCACCGTATCCGTTCTATTTTCTCGGAGGATAAAAAAGAGTCCTACAACGAGCTGGTTGGGAAAAACTTTGTGGCGGCGGATTTTGATCAGGATCGTGTCCTCGATCGTATCCTGTTCGGAGAAACGAGTCTAAGCGAAGCCCAAAAGATTTATGAGCATGGTCTCGCCCGCCTCGCCCAAGAAAACAAATTGCAGGTGCGCATTCCGCGCGTCGCCCGTTACGTGTACGAAAAAAACGGTTCCCAGATCGAAATCAGAAGCTTCCGGCCCGCCAATGCCCGGCCTTTCAATGAGTTTGTGATTACGGATCATCGTCAGGCCGTCCACCCGGAGATCATCATTATTGTCGATCAAAATGCCGACGGCATATTGGATCAAGTCTTGAAAGGTGCGGTCGCATTGGAAAAAGTTCAACCCCAATATACCCAGGCCATTGCCGCAGGCCTGCGGAAACGCGAATTGATCGAAGTCAATAACACGATTCTGGTAAGAGAGAAATAAAATATCCGGTACAAATTTAGCATTGAGAATTAAATGACTTTCCCAATTCTCAAAACGCGAATGAACGCTAATAAACGCGAATTCAGAACATATTAGCGTAAATTCGCGTTCATTGGCGGTTTCAAACTGGCCTGATTCTGACCCATCCAACGTTGTATCAACTTAAGGGACGCCACGTATGAGCGAAATGATCGTCGGAGCAAGATTGCCCAATATCCCGTGGGAAAACAAACCCAAAGATCGGGGCGAGGTGGTGTGGCGCTACAGCAAGAATCCGATTATTGATTGGAACCCCATTCCCTGCGGCGCACGAGCTTTTAATAGCGCCGTGCTTCCGTATGAGCGCGCCTTTGTCGGCGTTTTCCGGGTGGACCACAGGAACGGCCGCCCGCAATTGCATTTTGGGAGAAGTCAGGATGCCATCCATTGGGAACTGAATCCTCGCGACATCAATTGGGTGGATGAGAAGGGGAATTCGGCGCCGACCAGTTACGCTTACGATCCTCGCTTGTTGAGGATCGAAGATGCTTACTATATTACGTGGTGCGACGATTTCCCCGGCCCCTCCATCGGCATGGGAATGACCAAAGATTTCAAAACCTTTACCCGTCTGGAAAATCCCACCATGCCGTTCAACCGGAACGGTGTGCTGTTTCCCAGAAGGATCAATGGCCTTTATGTGATGTTGAGCCGTCCCAGCGACAGTGGCCACACACCGTTCGGCGATATCGTTCTCAGCTACAGCCCCGACCTGACGTTCTGGGGCAAACACCGGCACGTGATGTCAAGCGGCGGCAGAAGCTGGTGGCAAGCGACCAAGATCGGCGCCGGGCCGGTGCCCATTGAAACCAGGGAAGGCTGGTTGCTTTTCTATCACGGCGTAACCACCACGTGCAATGGCTTCGTATACAGCATGGGCGCGGCCTTGCTGGACTTAGAGGAGCCCAGCAAAGTGCTATATCGCACCAGGGACTATATCCTTACACCGGAGAAGCAATACGAAATTGCAGGGTTTGTTCCGAACGTGGTGTTTCCCTGCGCGACTCTGTGCGATGCAGAAACGGGCCGGATTGCGATCTACTATGGCGCAGCGGATACTTACACGGCGATCGCCTTTGCTCAGGTGGATGAGCTCATCGCTTTTATAAAAAGCAATTCCTGATTTTGACCAACGTGAGACCTTCATGCGGAATTTATTTTTATCGTCTTCAGGCAGGGAAGCATCAGCAAGTGCAGCGCATGTTGCTCGCCAAATAATGCCACAATTTATTTACCACACGTGCGGTACGTTCAACCCGAAAGTGAGACCATGAAAAAATTCCCAACCGATTTTGTGTGGGGCGCGGCCACCTCGAGCTATCAAATCGAAGGGGCGTGGCTCGAGGCCGGCAAAGGCCTGTCGATTTGGGACGGCTTTTGCCACATCCCGGGGAAAATAAAAAACGACGAGAACGGAGATTTCGCCTGCGACCATTACTATCGCTTTAAAGAAGACGTCGAACTTATGGCCGGCATGGGTCTGCGCGCCTATCGCTTCTCGCTCTCGTGGCCGCGCATTCAACCCTCGGGCCAGGGCAAGCCCAATCCTAAAGGTCTGCGCTTTTATTCCGACTTGATCGACACGTTGCTGGCACATCAGATCACGCCCTGGGTCACACTTTATCATTGGGACTTGCCTCTGGCCTTGCAAATGGAATACAACGGCTGGCTCAATCCCCAGCTCGCCACGTTCTTTGCGGACTACGCGGCCATTTGCTTTGAGGCTTTGGGCGATCGCGTCAAACATTGGTTGACCTTGAACGAACCGTGGTGCAGTGCGGTTTTGGGCCATGGTCTCGGCATACACGCGCCCGGGCGCGTTTCACGAGATGAACCCTATCACAGCGGGCATACGCTGCTGCGCGCCCATGCCTTGGCGGTGGAAAAATATCGCACGCAATTTCAGCCGCATCAAAAAGGGCGCATCTCCCTGAGCAACAATTGCGACTGGCGAGAGCCGCGCACCGGCAGCGAGGCGGACCGGCAAGCGGCGCAACGCGCCGTGGAATTTTTTCTGGGCTGGTTTGCCGATCCGGTTTTCAAGGGAGACTATCCGGCGGTGATGCGGGAAAGGCTCGGAAACCGGCTGCCGCATTTTACCGAGGCCGAGAAGACGCTGCTCAAAGGCTCAGCAGATTTTTTTGGCTTGAACCACTATTCCACGATGTATGCCGCACACGCAACTGCCGCCCAGCCTGGATATGGGGTTCAAGATACTGGCGGCATGGCTGAAGATCAAGGTATCACGCTGAGCTCCGATCCGCTTTGGAAAAAAACCGAGATGGAATGGAATATCGTTCCCTGGGGGTTGCAAAAACTGTTGCAGTGGATCGACGCGCGTTACGATTCGCCCGCCATCTATGTGACGGAAAACGGCTGCGCCTTGCCTGAGGTCCTGGAGAACGAAAAAGTGGAGGATCACCAGCGCATCGCTTTTTTCGAGGGCTATCTCAATGCTGCTTACGAAGCACTGCAGCACAACGTCGATCTCCAGGGTTACTTTGTCTGGTCCTTCCTGGATAATTTTGAGTGGGGTGAGGGATATTCGAAGCGTTTTGGCTTACACTATGTTGACTTTCGCACCGGCCAGCGCATCCCCAAGGCTTCTGCGAAATGGTATGCCGAGGTCATCAAGCGGAATGGCCTGTAGCCTCGCGTTCCGTCACAGCGAAATAACCGGATGCGAGCTGAATCCTTGCAAAAGCCAAGATAGTCCTTACGATGATAATGCGTGCAGCACAGTTCGTAAACGACCTCACCCCATCCAGATTGGAAAGTTTATGAACCTCTCATTTCCATTTTCTGTTGCGCTCATGCTCCTGGGGTTTTGCGCGCCGCTCGCGGCGAGGGATATGGTGGAACGGCCCACCGAGGGGCGGCAGTACGAAACCATGAGATTTCATTTTGCGGCGAATCTGCGGTTCGAAAATCCTTTCGATCTCGAAACGAATCAAGTGGAGCTGCTCATTCAGCAGCCGGATTTCTCCCGGCGCACCCTCTCCTTTTTCTACGATGGCACGAATGCCGACAGCGTGGAGCAATGGGAAGCGCGTTTTGCGCCCAAGCAAGCCGGCCTGCATCGCTTCAGCGTCATCATCAATGGGAAAGTGCAAGAACAATTTGAATTACCGGTCAAGCCTGATTCGGCAAAAAACAAAGGAGGGCTGAAAATCTCGGAACGGCTCGGGGTTTTTGCATATGAGAATGGGCAGGCGTTTCGCGGGATCGGGGTGAATGTTTGCTGGGCCAGCGATTATGAATATTACTTCAAGAAGATGCAAGCCGCAGGCATGAATGTGACGCGCGTGTGGATGTGCCCGTGGAATCTATCCTTTGAATGGCAAGAAACCGGCCTGGGCCGCTATAACTTGGACTCGGCCCGCCAGCTTGACGCCATTCTGCAGTTGGGAGACAAGTACGGCATTTTCGTGATTCTTTGCATGGATTACCACGGTGTCGCGCGCAAGGGTATGGGGTATTTCAGGGAAAATCGCTGGCTGATAAATCCCTACAATAGAACCAACGGCGGCCCCTGTGTAGATGGCGCAGAGCTTTTTACCAACGAGTTCGCGAAGGCATTTTTCAAAAAGCGCTACAAATATATCGTCTCTCGTTTTGGGCATAGCTCCCGCCTTGCGGCGTGGGAGTTTTATAACGAGGCGGATTTGATGGCGGGCAAGGCCATTCCGGTAAATCGCTGGCACGTGGAGATGGCGGAGTATATCAAGTCCATCGACGTGCACGAGCGCCTGGTTTCGACCAGCGGGACGCGCGGACTTCCGGAGAAGCTGGTGGAGGCCTTCAAATCGCCGGCGATGGATTTTGTCATGTATCACGATTACAACGCGCTGAATATTGCCCCGCACTTCACAGATCTGCATGAAGCCATGATCGAATACTATCAAAAGCCTTTTGTCTTGGGCGAGTTCGGCGTCGAGTTCCGCGGCGGCGACCTGACCTATCAAGTCGATCCACAACACATCGGGCTTCACAACGGCATTTGGTCCGGCTGGTTCAATGAAACGCCCATCATTCCGCTCAGTTGGTGGTGGGACAATTACATCGATCCACACAATCTTTGGAGCGAATATGTGAAGCTCTCGCGCTTTGCGGAGAAGATAAGCTTTGAAGCGAAGCACCTGGTCTTCGCCACCCTGCCCGTTGGCCGTTTGGAAGCAAAACCTGAAGAACAAGCACCCTGCCTGGTGCGTTGCATTTACAGCGGAGAACAATGTGCCCTGTGGCTCAAGAACGAGGCTTACCAATGGTCGCTGGTAAATGAAGACAAGCAGCCGCAGCAAATAGGCGCGTTCTCGCAATCCATTCCTGACCTCGCGCCCGGACGCTACGCCATCGCCTGGTATGATCCTCAGAGCGGAAATTTTCACGAGAAAAAAACCGAGGCTGAAGTGAAGGGCGACGGTGTACTGTCGCTGGCGATTCCTCCCTTCTCAAAAGACCTTGCTTGCTTGATCACGCGGCAGCCGTAGTCGCTGAGCTGATTTTTCAGCATCTTGCTGTTGGCAAAAACAAAGAGGGAGATTATGCAGCTGCACTGGGTCGACATCAGTATCATCATCGCGTACCTGGCTTCAATGCTGGTCATCGGTTTTTGGATTGCCCAACGGGCAACCAAAAATCTGGAATCCTATTTCTTGGGCGGCAACGTCCTGCCGTGGTATTACCTGGGTGTTTCAGATGCCTCGGGCATGTTTGACGTCACAGGCACGATGTGGCTGGTCTATCTCACCTTTGTTTACGGTTTGAAGGGTGTGTTCATTCCCTGGCTGTGGCCCGTTTTCAATCAGGTTTTTTTGATGGTCTTTCTCTCCTCCTGGCTGCGCCGCTCGAATGCCATGACCGGTGCCGCGTGGCTCAAAACCCGCTTTGGCACGGGCACAGGCGCAACGATGAGCCACATTATTATTGTGGTCTTTGCCATGGTAAGCGTGATTGGCTTTCTCGCTTATGACTTCAAAGGCATCGGCAAGTTTGCGGCGACCTTTCTGCCGTGGCACCTGTCGCCGAATACCTATGCCATCATCCTGATGGGCATTACGACGATTTATGTCGTTAAAGGCGGCATGTTCAGCGTGGTGCTCACGGAGCTCGTGCAGTTCGCCATTATGGTCATCGCTTCCATCGCCGTCGGCGTCATCGCGATCATGAAAGTGAGCCCCGAGACGCTGAATCGTGTGCTGCCCGCCGGCTGGAAAGACCTCTTTTTCGGCTGGAATCTAAACCTGGACTGGAGCGGCATTTTGGATTCTGTGAATGCGAAAATTGCCGCGGATGGTTATTCTTTGTTCGCGATTTTTTGGGGCATGATGCTGTTCAAAGGCACGCTGGTGAGCATGGCCGGTCCGGCACCGAATTATGATATGCAGCGCATTCTCTCGACGCGCTCGCCGAAGGAAGCAGCAAAAATGAACGGATTCGTTTCCATCGTGCTGTTCTTTCCGCGCTATATGTTGATCGCCGGGCTGACCGTTCTCGCACTGGCTTACTTTATCCCGCAATTGCAAAGCATGGGCGAGAATCTCGACTTTGAGCTGATTCTGCCATATGCCCTGGGTAATTTCGTGCCCATCGGTTTGCTCGGCATTCTCATGGCCGGTCTGCTGGCGGCATTCATGTCCACCTTTGCGGCGACGGTGAATGCCGCGCCGGCTTACCTGGTCAACGATATTTACAAACGCTTCATCAATCCGAATGCCGATTCCAGGACCTATATCAGAATGAGCTATATCTGCTCGCTTGCCGTCGTGGTGGTGGGCATTGGGTTCGGTTTCTTCGTGGAATCCATCAATTCGGTCACGCAATGGATTGTGAATGCCCTGTGGGGCGGATACACCGCGGCCAATATCCTCAAATGGTATTGGTGGCGGTTCAATGGCTATGGCTATTTCTGGGGCATGGTGACCGGCATAGCGGCTTCGCTCATCACGCCGTTAGTGGTGGAAATTACCCCGAATCTTTACCAATTTCCCATCATCCTGGCGGTCTCGCTGGCGGGATGTTTCATCGCCACGTTTGCCACCCAGCCGGACGACATGGAAGTGCTCAAGAAATTTTACAAAACCGTGCGCCCCTGGGGCTTCTGGAAGCCGGTGCACGAGCAGGTGATTGCCGAAGATCCGAATTTCAAAGCCAACCAGAATTTCAGGCGCGATATGTTCAACGTCGCCATCGGCATCATCTGGCAAACGAGCTTGGTGGCACTGCCTATCTTCCTCGTGATTCAAGAAATGAGGTATATTGCTTATGACCTCATCGTGCTGGCCGCTACCAGTTTCATTTTGAAGATGAATTGGTATGATAAGCTGGAGGATTGAAACCACGCCAGCAGGCGACAGGGGCAGAGGATTTTCAAAGGCAGTTTTTTATGCTATTCTGACCACGGATGACACGGATCAAGCTGATTTTCGCGGATTTTGTTTCTACTATGGCCGTGAATTGGTCAAATTAATTTTGGAGGTCAAAATGTATTTCACCAATAAAAAATCGCTGTCGTAACTGCATCTTGGATGAATCCAGCACTGTGATTATGCTGCCTAAGATTCAGACTGTATGAAAACGCTTGATTTCAACGCCGGCTGAGCTTGTCGAAGCCGGATACTTGAACTTGGCACCCTTCGACAAGCTCAGGGTGCGGCATTCTCAAGTTTTCACACCGTCTGATTCCTTCTGACATCGTCAAGTGGTTAGAAGAATTTTCGTGACCGTCCACGAGAAGGAGATAAGCCTTGAAAGTCCTATTCATTGGCGGCACAGGCGTCATTAGCTCGGCCTGTACTCGACGCGCTGCAGAACGGGGAATGGAGATTTGCCTGCTGAATCGCGGCCACTCCCATCGCCGCATACCGGCAGGCGTGGAGATGCTGACCGGCGATATCCGCCAGCCTGACGCAATGAAGGGAATCCTCAGTGATCGGACCTTTGACGCCGTGGTTGATTGGATTGCCTTCACACCGGACCACATCGATATCGACCTGCAGTTGTTCCGAGGCCGTACCGCGCAGTATATCTTTATCAGCTCGGCCTCGGTCTATCAAACTCCACCCGTGTTTTTGCCGGTCACCGAATCCACGCCACTCCGCAATCCTCACTGGGCTTACTCGCGGAACAAGATTGCTTGTGAAGAACGGTTGATTAAGGCTTACCGCGAGGAGGGGTTTCCGATGACGATCGTTCGCCCCTCACATACCTATGACGCGACCCTGCTGCCTATGCACGGGCACTATACCACGGTGCACCGTATGCGCGAGGGGAAAAAAGTTATCGTGCACGGCGATGGGACTTCGCTGTGGACCTTAACGCATCATCGCGATTTTGCCAAGGGATTTGTGGGCTTATTGGGCAATCATCGCGCGCTGGGAGAGGCCTTCCACATCACCTCCGATGAAGTGCTGACCTGGAATCAGATATTTGAAATCGTGGCGCGCGCGGCAGGCACGCAGGCCCGCCTGGTCCACGTGCCCTCAGAATTCATCGCCGCTTTCGATCCGGAGTGGGGAGCAAGCTTGTTGGGCGATAAAACACACAGCATGATCTTTGACAACAGCAAGATCAAGCGCCTGGTTCCAGACTATGCCGCCACCATTCCCTTTGCCCGCGGTGCAGAGGAGATTATGAGTTGGTTTGATTCCAATCCTTCGCAGCAGGTCGTGAATGAAGAAATGAACGGGCTGATGGATAGAATTATTGCCGCATATGAGTCGGCGTGGCCTCGAACGTAGCACGATGCCACCCTAATTTTTGTAGCCATTTCATAAATGTCATTCAGAAGGAATCAGACTGTGTGAAAACTTGAGAATACCGCACCCTGAGCTTGTCGAAGGGTGCTAAGTTCAAAAAATCCGCCTTCGACAAGCTCAGCCGGCGTTGAAACCAAGCGTCTTCACACAGTCTGAATCTTCCCAAGTGCCTGGACAAAGCCTCATATTGGAATTGTGCCCAGTGCGAGAGAAGATCCCGAAGCTTCGGGATGACAGAAGTGGTTTACCTCTATACTCAATTGAAAAACGCGATAAGTTAGGAGCCGAGATGAAACCCTTGAAAACATCAAGAGCCATTCTGGCCGCTTGCATCTTTGCATTACTCACCCAAACCGTTCAGGGGCAAGAAGCCCTGCGACTGAACCAGATCGGCTTTTATCCGAAAGGGCCGAAATTCGCCGTCGCCGTGGGCGCAACGAGCAACGTATTTTATTTGACCTCCACGAGCCAGGCCGATACGGTGTTTACCGGTGCATTGGGAGCGGCGCAGAATTGGCCGCATTCCGGGGAGACGGTGAAACGAATCGATTTTAGTGCATTCCAGGAAACGGGCGAGTACACCATCATCGTTCCCGGCCTGGGCAAGTCGCATCCATTTTCCATTCAGGAGTATGTTCATCAGGATCTGTCTGCGGCGGCCGTAAAAGGGTATTATTTTCAACGTGTTTCCACCGCACTCAGCGCGCCATATGCCGGAAAATGGCAGCGTCCCGCCGGACATTTGGATACGCAGGTATGGGTGCATGCTTCCGCGGCAACAGCGGCGCGACCGGAAAATACCATCATCTCTTCCGCGAGGGGCTGGTACGACGCGGGAGATTACAACAAGTACATGGTGAATTCCGGCATCAGTACCTACACCGTGCTGGCCGCGTACGAGCATTTTCCGGAATATTATCGCGAATTCAAGCTCAACATTCCAGAGAGCGGCAACAACCTCCCGGATATTCTGGATGAAGCCCTTTGGAATATCACCTGGATGCTGACCATGCAGGATCCGAATGATGGCGGCGTTTATCATAAGCTCACCACCGCAAACTTTAGCGGCATGGTGATGCCGCATCAAGACACGGCGCGAAGATATGTCGTGCAAAAAGGCACGGCAGCGACTCTCAATTTTGCCGCGGTGATGGCGCAGACCAGCCGCATCTTCGAGGACTTCTCCTCGGAAATGCCGGGGTTCGCACAAACATGTCTTGCCGCAGCTCTCCAGGCCTGGAGATGGGCGCGCAAGAATCCCAACCTGCGCTACAATCAGAGTGCATTGAACACGGCCTATAATCCCGACATCACCACCGGCGAGTATGGGGACGGCAGTTTTACAGACGAATTCCAGTGGGCAGCCGCGGAACTGTTCATAACTACCAAAGCGGACAGCTTCCTGGCTGCTTACAACCCGCTCGCCGGTCCGTTTGGTGTGCCGGCCTGGCCAACTGTCAACACGCTCGGCCTGTATTCGCTGGTCGTTCATCGCGCCGAGCTTGGAAATGCGATTGACACTACCTTCGCCATTTCAGCCTTGCTCAACTTAGCCGGAAGGTTGAGAAATCAAGCTGCGATTTCCGCTTATCACGTGGCGATGGGTGAATCGAACAACGATTTTGTCTGGGGCAGCAATGCCATCGCCGCCAATCAGGGCATGGCGTTAATTCAGGCTTATAATCTCACCGGCGAGGCCTCGTTTCTGGATGCGGCGATACAAAATCTCGATTACCTGCTGGGGCGTAATGCCGTGGGCTTCTGTTTTGTGACCGGATTTGGCAGGAAGCCGCCGATGCACATCCACCATCGCCAATCGCAGGCCGACGGCGTGGTCGATCCCGTTCCGGGGTTACTCGCCGGGGGGCCGAACCCAAGAAGAGAGGATGGGTGTTCCGGCTATATCGGCACAGAAAGGGCAAGATCATATTTAGACGACGTGTGCAGTTACGCCTCGAATGAAATTGCGATCAACTGGAATGCGCCGCTCGTCTATCTTGCCGGCGCGATCGAGGCTTCGTACTCGCCGACGGGCAAGCCCAATCCGACCGAGGTTCAGGAGGGAAGAAATGGGAAGGCTCCGGAAGGGTTTGGCCTGCTGCAAAATTATCCCAACCCTTTCAATCCTACCACGCAGATAACTTACTCATTGCCCGCCCGCGGCGAAGTACACCTTGGCGTGTATGATATCGCCGGACAGTTGGTGCGCACGCTGGAACACAACGATCTTCCTTCGGGGCAATATACACTCGCTTGGAACGCCGATACCGACACGGGAACCAAAGTCGCCAGCGGGCTGTATTTCGTTCACCTTCGCCTGACGGTCGATGGCCGCACCTGGGTTGATTCGATGAAGATGATGGTGATCCAGTGAGATGATTCAGATACAGGCTCATGCCGGCGGCAGGCGGTGAGATTCGCGTAATCGCCAAACTCTTCGGCGGACAGGGCACCATCAATGTTCCCTCTTGGTCGCCGAACAGTGAAAACGTTGCTTTCGTGAGCTATCGCTTGGTTCATCCCTGATCATTGCACGGGCCGCAACTTCAGCAGTTTTGCATCATGTGATGCCACCCGTGTCACAAAAGCCTTGTTTGTTTTTCCGAGGTCTTTTTTCACCCAGAGATCGCGGATGGTGTAAGCGCTCTGCGTGCAATCGAATTCCCTTTTGGAATGGGTGTCCAATATCTTGTGCTCTTGCCAGGAAAATGTCAGGTCCTTCGCTCCTGCTCCGCGATTCAAGAAACACACCGCCCATTCACTTTTTGCCAAGGGTTTGAACCAGATTTCGAGACTGTCCATCGTCGAGTATTTGAGTCCCTGGATGCCGAGTGAATCTTGATTCACGCCTATGGCTTCACGGTTTGTCAAAATCTCAACCGTTTCTTTCGACATCTTTCTCAAATCATTGCCGGCAATCAGCGGTGCTGCCAGCATGCACCACATGAAAAAATGTGCGCGGTCTTCATTGACCTTCATGCCGTTCCCGACTTCCATCATATCCGGATCATTCCAGTGGTCAGGGCCGGCATGAACGCGCAACCCCTCCTGCATGTCGAGCAGGCGAACTTATTCCAGCTATTCCAGCCCATGGGTGGCGTCAATGCCAGGCCGTCAAATTTTTGAGAAAAGGCTGCTGCCGATGAAAACAACACAGCAAAAAAAGCCAGTTTGTTCATGGATGACTTCTGGAGAAGCGTTTATTCATCGCCGCGATCGCTGCGATCAATTGCGCCGCGATTTTTCGTGCGTTGAGGCCGACGGATGCCCGTTCGCCACGTATCCGCCTTCGAAATAGTCGAACTGCGCATAATAAACATCCTGCTGGCTTTTTGCGCTTTCAGCCGCAACGACCTGCCGAACATTTTCACGAATCCCCGATGAACTCAATTCTGCGCCTCTCGTCGCGGCGGGGCGGTGCCAGGAGTTTCCCGCCGTCATCAAGCAACAACCCCGAGAGTGCATACGCCCTGTTCTGTGCGCAGTTTCGTTTCGTCAATAGAAATGTATGCTTCCCTTCTTCCAGGCCTTCCGCCAGGATATAATCCGCTTCAGCGGACTGGCTGCCGTGAAACACGCTGCAAAATTTGCCGTCGATGTAAACATTGAAATAATGGTCGTGGTCGGCCATGCGCACTCCAACGCTGGTGCCGCTGAATTCCGCATAAATGGAAACGCCGGGCCAGGAATGTTTTGGCTGCAAGGGATCGGTCTTATCCCATCTGCCCAAGTATGGGATGTGGGGATGATTGGCGGGAACAAAATTCGCTGCGAAAAGCAAAGTGTTAAATCCCATCAAGAATGGCAAAACGGCTTTGAGCAAAGCGATCAAGAGCTTCATTTGGGTCTCGTGCCTTGTGACGTAAAAATGTAACAAAATCTCACCAAACCGCAAATCTGATTTCCGGTTGCTTGTAAGATTGATTTCCTGTATTTTAATCAATCTTTATTGGCCTGGAAGCTGCCGTCTCAAGACGAGGAAACTTCATGAGTGATTTGACCGTCGTTCTTCCCTTTCATCCCTCCGAACGATTCTCCGTCACGCTGCAGCAGTTTTGCACTACCGCTTTGGTTAAAAAAATTCTGATCCTGCATGGGGGCGCGGCGTTGCCCGAATATCCGAAATGTGAGGGGCTGCAAACGGCTGCCTTCCATTCCGGCAAAACTTTAAACACAGTTTTAAAGAGAGTCAAAACCGACTACCTCTTGCTCATCCCGCCAGCAGATGATATTCAATTGGGACAGCGCGCATTGGAGAGATTTCTGGCCGTGGCCAGAAGCACGCGTGCCGGCATGGTATATTCGGATTTTTATGAGATCAAGAAGGGCGAGCGCTTCGAGCATCCGCTGAATGATTATCAGTTCGGCAGCATTCGCGACAATTTCGATTTCGGCGCGCTGTTGCTGTTCAATGTCGCCGCCGTACGCGCGGCCTTGAAGCGATACGGGGCGGTGGCGAGCCTCGAATTTGCCGGCCTGTATGATCTGCGTTTGAAGCTGTCGCTCGACCATGCGTTGTTCCACCTGCAAGAGTATCTCTACACCAAAGCCGAATCGGACCTGCGCCAGAGCGGCGAGAAACAGTTTGATTACGTCGATCCGCGCCAGCACGCGGTGCAACTGGAAATGGAAAAAGTCGCGACGCGGCATCTCAAACGGCTCGGCGCTTATCTCTTGCCGCGCTTTAAAAAACCGCCCCAGCCCTCGCAAACTTTTCCCGTGGCGGCGAGCGTCATTATCCCCGTGCGCAACCGCGTGCGCACGATTGCCGACGCCGCGCACAGCGCACTCACGCAGAAAACAAACTTTCCTTTCAACGTCATCGTGGTTGACAATCACTCCACCGACGGTACGACGGAGAAACTGAAGGGCCTGTCGGCGCAGCATCCGGCTTTGAAACATGTTATTCCCGCCCGCCGCGACCTCGGCATTGGCGGCTGCTGGAACGACGCCGTCGCTTCCGAGCATTGCGGCAAATATGCCGTCCAGCTCGATTCCGACGACGTGTACAGCGGCCCGGACTCACTGCAAACGATGGTGGAGGAATTCCATCGTGGCGACTTTGCCATGGTCATCGGCTCGTACCGGCTGGTGAACATGAATCTCGAGGAAATTCCGCCGGGCTTGATCGACCATCGAGAATGGACGCCAAACAATGGCCGCAACAACGCTCTGCGCATCAACGGCCTGGGCGCGCCGCGCGCGTTCAACACCGCCCTGCTGCGCGAGACCGGCCTTCCCAATGTCAGCTACGGCGAAGACTACGCCGTGGCGTTGAGGCTGTCCCGCGAATATCAAATCGGCCGAATTTATGCTGCCGTTTATCTTTGCCGCCGCTGGGAGGGCAACACCGACGCCGCGCTGCCCATCGAAAAAAGCAATTGCAACGATTACTACAAAGATAAAATCCGCTCCATAGAAATCCTCGCGCGGCAACAAATCAATCGCCGACGCGGGTGAATTTCCACCATTAGAAACAGGAGGAGCAAACCTTTGCAAAACGGCAGAATCTTCGCGCGCTACGATCCTTCGCTGCATTCACCTTCCCTTTCCCAGCTTGCGCTGGATTTGCTCGAACAGCAAACAAGAACCTGGCCCCAGCTCGGCGAGAATTATCGCGCCCGCGAAAGCGCGCGCGTGCGCGAGCTGCAAGGCGACGGCTTTTTGGTGCGCTTGCAATACAACCCGCAACGCATGATCAGCAGTGGTGCAAAAGTGGATGCGCAATCCATTCAGGCGCGGCCGTGCTTCCTGTGCCTGGAAAACTTGCCCGAGCTGCAACAAGGCATATCCTATCGCGATGATTTTCTCGTGCTCTGCAATCCCGCGCCAATCTTTGCGCAACACTACACGATCGCGCACGCGCAGCACCGCCCGCAAGCCCTCGCGGAACCCATTGCAAGCCTTTTGCAGCTGGCGAAGGATTTTAGTCCGCATTTCACGGTGTTTTACAATGGCCCGCAATGTGGTGCCTCCGCTCCCGATCATTTGCATTTCCAAGCCTGCCCCGCCGGCGCCATTCCCGCGGAAACGCAAATCCACGAAACCACTCACCGCCTCTTGGTTAAGACCGTGCTAGGCGTTGCGGTGCACAAGATTCAAAAACTGGGGCGCAAGATGTTGCTGCTGGCCGGCTTTGAGGAGGACGCCATGGCGCTGGCGCTGCTGCGCACCTTCGCAGCCATGAAGGAAGCGATGGGCGGCACAGACGAGCCCATGATGAACCTGATCTGTTCATTCCGCGACGACCTCTTTCAAGTGCTCATCTTCCCGCGCCGCAAGCACCGCCCGGACGCCTATTTCCGTGAAGGCGAGGAGCGTGTCTTCATCAGCCCGGCATCGGTTGACATGGGCGGCCTGATCATCACGCCGATTGAAAAGGACTGCCTGCAGGTTGACGCGCCACTCGTGGCGAGCATTTTTCGTGAAGTTTCCATCACCTCTGAAACCCTACGACGGATTTTCTCTTTATTATGATCAGGACAGAGCCATTCATTAAGGTTGGCATTCTCAACCAGCGCCACAGCGTGCGTGGCAAATGCAATGGGACATTTCGCCTCAACCATACTCGTGCATTCACCGGCGAGTTTCAAGTACATGTGGAGAATCGCGCCCTGGTACTGAAGAGTCCCGCGGGCGAGGAATTGGTACGGTCCGCAGAAATTCATTTCGACAATGCCGCGCTCTCCACCTTCACTTTGCGCGAGGTGGTGATCGGGATCGATTTCCATTGGGAGAGAGAAGAGGACCAGGATTTTCAGGGGAATTTGCGGCTGGTCTGGCGCGAGGGCGGTACGATCGCGGCCATCAATGAGATTTCCGTCGAAGATTATCTCGCCAGTGTGATCTCCTCCGAGATGAGCGCGGAAGCGCCGCGGGCATTGCTCGAAGCGCACGCGATCACCTCGCGAAGCTGGCTGGTGGCCATGCTCGAGCGCGAAAAAAAAGAGCTGGAGCGCGGCCGCATTTCACGGCGCACGCTGCAAATAGAAGGCGAGCTGATCCGCTGGTATGACCGCGAAGATCATGATTTGTTCGACGTGTGCGCGGACGATCACTGCCAGCGCTACCAGGGCGTAACGAAAATCATTTCCGCCACTGCTGCCGAGGCCATGCACGCCACGCGCGGCGTTTTTCTGGTTTATGAAGGTGAAATCTGCGATGCGCGCTTCTCCAAAGCCTGCGGCGGCTTGAGCGAAAACTTTGAAAATGCCTGGGAAGACACTCCGGTGCCGTACCTGCAGTGCATTGCCGACGCCGAACAGCACTATCCGCCGATTCAATCCGAAGGCGAAGCGGAGCGTTGGATCCTTTCCAAACCCGAGGCATTCTGCAACACGAGCGAGGGGAGAATCCTGCAACAGATACTTCCGGCGTTTGACCGGGAAACGACGGATTTTTATCGCTGGCAGGTTACTTATGAGCGCGCGGAATTGGAAGAGCTCCTGCGCAAGAAATCCGGCTTCGATTTTGGGACGTTGCTCGATTTGGTGCCGCTGCAACGCGGTGCCTCCGGCAGAATCGTCAAGCTGAGAATTGTGGGAACGAAATTGGCTTTGGTCGTTGGCAAAGAATTGGAAATCCGCCGCTGGCTTTCCAGAAGCCATTTGTACAGCTCGGCCTTCGTTGTTGCAACGAAACGCGACGCGCGTGGCCTCCCGGCGCAATTTACGCTGCACGGCGCCGGCTGGGGTCACGGTGTGGGCCTTTGCCAAATCGGCGCGGCGGTGATGGCGATGAAAGGCTACCCCGCGCAGGAAATCGTGCAGCATTATTTCCGCGCCGCGCAATTGAAAAAATTGTACTGATGCTCAGTTTCTGCTGCCCCGGCGCAGCGCAGCTTTGACCATGGCCAACCGTTCCCAGCAACCAATTGACAAGGAGGAAGGGTGCAAAGTGATATTTTGAATTGGATCAATGCGGCCGGCAGTTTTGTGTGGGGCCCACCCATGCTGGTGCTGCTCGTGGGCACAGGCATCTATCTCACTTTTCTGCTGCGCGGTTTGCAGTTCCGCACGCTCAAGCATTCTCTCTATCTCGCGCTCATCAAGCGCAAAGAAGACAGCGCCGAAGCAGGCGATATCAGCCACTTTCAGGCATTGATGACGGCACTGGCGGCCACGGTGGGTACCGGCAACATTGCCGGCGTGGCCACGGCGATTGCCTCGGGAGGGCCGGGCGCGTTGTTCTGGATGTGGATCACAGGGTTGTTCGGCATGGCGACCAAATATGCCGAGGCGGTGCTGGCGGTGAAATATCGCGTGGTGGACGAGTATGGCACGATGAGCGGCGGACCCATGTACTATTTGTCGCGCGGCTTGAAGCAACGTCGCCTCGGCAAGTTCCTGGGTGCGCTCTTCGCGCTGTTTGCCTCCATCGCTGCCTTCGGCATTGGCAACATGGTACAATCCAATTCCGTGGCCGATGCCATGCAGAGTTCCTTTGGCGTGCCGCACGCCGTGACCGGCATTGTGTTAGCGGTGGCGACCGGACTGGTTATTCTGGGCGGCATCCGCAGCATTGCCTTGGCGTCGAGCGTTCTCGTGCCCGTCATGATCCTGCTATACATGGCGGGAGGGTTGCTCGTGCTGCTGATCAATTGGCGTGGCATTCCCGACATCGTTCTTTATGTGTTCAAGGATGCCTTCACTCCGAGCGCTGCCATCGGGGGGTTCGCCGGAGCCACCGTCATGCAGTCCATTCGCTACGGGGTCGCGCGTGGAGTGTTTTCCAACGAGTCCGGCCTGGGCAGCTCGCCCATTGCCGCGGCAGCCGCGCAAACCAAGAATCCGGTTACCCAGGCATTGGTTTCGATGACGCAAACATTCATCGATACGATTGTGGTGTGCAGCATCACCGGCTTCACCATCATCGCCACCGGCGTATGGACCAGCGGCAAGACCGGCGCGCAATTAACCACCGCGGCGTTCAGCACGGGTTTGCCGGGTGAAAGCGGCGGATTGATCGTCGCGATTGGGTTGATTCTCTTCGCGTATTCGACGCTGCTGGGCTGGAGTTATTATGGTGAAAAGTCAGTCGAGTATCTCCTCGGTCCACGGTCGATCAAGCCCTATCGCGTTATTTTTTCGATCTTCGTCGCCATCGGAGCAATAGCACATTTAGAGCTGGTCTGGTCCTTTGCAGACTTAATGAACGGCTTGATGGCCGTGCCCAATCTCGTGGGTTTGCTGGCGTTGTCGGGAATGATTGCTTCGGAAACCAAAAAATATTTATCCGCTGAACAGGTCAAGCCTGCTGCGAAACCGTAACTCCTGGACCTGATTTTGCCTTGAGGGGAATTTTTCCCCGGTATCTGCGACTCCGCTTGACCTTCAGTCGGCGTCCGCACGCCCTCTCGATCAGAGTAGTTGACGAGGTCGGCAATTTGCCATAAAGTCAGTGGTGGAGAGTGGCCAGTATTTGCGTTCCACAAGCTGGCCACTGAACCCCTACTCCCTGAATTGTGCACCTAAAAATTGCTTGCAACGAAAAAGGAACCGCAACGAAGGAAGATTTTCAATTCAAAAGCTTTATGGAAACTCACCCAATGGGTGGCTTGGTGTTTTTGAGCATGCTCGATGAAGATCGCGGATCTAAAGGCATTTTTCGTTGCGGTTCTGCTTTCGTTTCAAAATTCAGGTACTCACTCCAAGCCTCTTCAATGCCCGCCGCCGTCTTTAGGCTCTTTGCAACAAGCATCAAGCATGTCGTAGGCCTCGGGATCGCGTTTCTTATCGTTCGCATCATAACCCGCAGCCGCAATGGCTTTCTCCAAATCGCCGAGGGCCAGCTTGCTGCTGTCATAGCTCACCGCCACCAGCTTGCTTTCCAAATTCACTTTGGCGCTTTGCACGTCCTCCAATCCCTTCAGCGCTTTTTCAATATTGGCCACACAGTTCTTGCATTGTATGGTTGGCACTTTGATTTCAACCTGGCTGGCCGGAGCGATCTGAGCCGGGCCGTCCTTACGTTGCGCCGTTGCATTCTGTTCTCGCTCAGGCGAGCTGCAGCTCATCACCATGGCGCCGAAAACGGTGAGGGAGAGGCGCAATAATACTTGCATAAAACCTCCTGAACAGATTTGTAAAAAACTATTTGGCCGTTCACGATTCTAACAGGATGCTGAAAAAGTCTCAAATTGGCCGGATTTGTCATCCCCGCGAAAGCGGGAAGCCATGATTTCATTGGGTTTTCTGGATACCCGCTTTCGCGGGCATGCCCTCAAAAAGAATTTTTCAGCATCCTGCTAAATCGATGGAGTGCTCTCGTTGGAGATCAAAAAGATTATTTTACCGCCATCGGTTCGCCGCAATGTTTGGGAATGGCTTGCTTGCCACACTCCGGCCCCATCCAGCAAACCAGCATGTCAGTGCCATTTACCTTCTCGCGGTGCATGGGTTGGCCACAATGTTGGGGAACATTTTCCTCATGGCCACATTTTTCGCATTTGAGCTTGGGCATGGATAATCTCCTTTCTTCTTATCTTTTGCGCCTCACTTATTTCACTACTTTTAAAAATCTTGCATTGATGGCCACGATCACCGTGCTGAGAGACATCAGCACGGCGCCCATCGCCGGACTGAGGAGGATGCCGGACCGATACAACACACCGGCAGCAAGCGGAATGGCAAAAGCGTTGTAACCTGTCGCCCAGACGAGATTCTGCACCATCTTTTTGAACGTGGCGCGCGCCAGACCGATGCTGGCCACCACATCCAAAGGATTGCTGCGCACGAGAATGATGTCGGCAGTTTCCACAGCGACATCCGTGCCCGCGCCGATAGCGATCCCCACATCGGCCTGAGCCAGAGCCGGAGCATCATTAACACCATCGCCAGTCATGGCCACCACGAGTCCACGTGATTGCACCTCTTTGATTTTCGCAGCCTTTTCTTGTGGCAACACTTCGGCAAAGTATTCGTCGAGCTGCAATTCTTCGGCAACCCATTGGGCAACCTGCTTGTTGTCGCCAGTGAGCATCATGCAGCGGATGCCCATTTCTTTGAGCCTGGCGATGGCTGGCTTGGATTCCGGCCTGATGATGTCGGCAAGGGCAATGGCGCCTTTGAGCTCATTATTCATCAGCACAAAGATCACCGTTTTTCCTTGAGCCGTGAGTTTTTCGAGCCGTCCATCTGCCCTCGAAATGTTTTGCTCTCTGAGATATCCCGGACTCACCACCTTCACCTCGACGCCGTTGACTTTGCCCTGCGCGCCTTTGCCTGGAATCGCTTTGAATCCTTCAATGGGCAAAGTCTCTGAGGCTGAGGCGACGATGCCTTTGGCAATAGGATGCTCAGAATGAACTTCTATTGAGGCAGCATATTTGAGCAACTCTTTTTCATCGAGGTTTCCGCCCAAAGCCAGGATATCGGTGACACCAAATTTTCCTTCAGTTAATGTGCCGGTTTTGTCGAAGATAATGGCCTGAATGTTTCTTGCCCGTTCAAAAGCGGCGCGATTTCTGATCAACAGACCATTGCGTGCCGAAAGCGCGGTGGAAACGGCAACGACTAATGGCACGGCAAGCCCGAGGGCATGCGGGCAGGTGATGACCATCACCGTGACGGTTCTTTCGAGCGCAAAAGCAAAATCTTTGTGCATGATCGCCAGCCATACAAAAAGCGTGATGGCACCACCAGCGAGGGCGATGAAGGTCAACCAGCGCGCGGCGCGATTGGCCAAATCCTGTGTCTTCGATTTGCTTTGTTGCGCCTCTTCGACCAGCCTGATGACTTGCGAGAGAAACGAATCTTTGCCGGTCTTTTTCACCTCAATGACGATCGAGCCCTCACCGTTGATCGCGCCGCCAATAACCTGAGCGCCGGCCGTTTTGTAAACCGGTTTGGATTCGCCGGTGAGCATCGCTTCATTCACGGAAGTTTCGCCGTCGACCACTTCTCCATCCGCAGCGATTTTTTCTCCCGGCTTGATCAAGACGCGATCGCCCGCCACCAGCTCGTTCAAAGGCACATCCTGAATGCTGCCATCGGGCATGCGCTTGTGCGCATCCGCAGGCATCAATCTCGCCAGCTCTTCGAGCGCGCGTGAAGCGCCCATCACCGATTTCATTTCAATCCAATGTCCGAGCAGCATGATGTCGATGAGTGTGGCGGTTTCCCAAAAGAAAATCATGCCCGCTAGGCCGAACACGACGGCGCTGCTGTAAACATAAGCCACGGTGATCGCCACGGCGATGAGGGTCATCATCCCTGGGTTTTTCAGCCGCAGCTCATTGAACAAGCCTTTGAGAAAAGGCCAGCCGCCGTAAAAATAGCCTGCCGAGGAAAAAACGAAGAGCACGTAGTGCGCGCCGGGAAATTCCAGCGCCTGCAAGCCGAACAACTCCCAAAACATGTGGGAGAGCGCAAGAATCGGCACGGTCAGCGCCAGCGAAATCCAGAAGCGTTTTCTGAAATCTTCGACATGATGGGCATGGTGATCGTGCGCTTTTCCTTCCGGCGGATGATGAGGCTCGGCTTTGTGTCCATCAACTTTATGATGGGCATGATGATCGCGCGCTTTTTCATCCGGCTGGTGACGAGGCTCGGCTTTACGTTCATCCATTTTGTGATGATCATGATGCGCGTGCTCCGCATGACTTGGCTGGTGAGGCCTCTTGTGTTCAGTCATAACCAATTCCCCTCACTTGGCCAATAGGATGTCTTGGGAATACACAAAACCATTGACTTGAAGCTTAACAAAATAAACACCTGCCGGAAGCTGATTTTCCCGAAAAGGAATTTCGTAGATTCCCGACGATTGGCGCTGCTGTACCAGCACGGCGACCTGCCTGCCGAGATTGTCATAAACCCTCAAATCAACCGCAGCCGGTTGCGGCGTGGCGATTTCATACCGGATTGTTGTGGTGTGGGTGAAAGGATTTGGATGATTTTGATGCAGAAGGCCGTAACGCTGCGGTAAGGGCGAATCCTCCGTCACGCCGGTGATTTGGGCCACTTGCAAGTTCAGCATCATGCCGTCGTCTTCGTGCTCCAGATTGTGGCAGTGCAGCAAGTAAATCCCAGCATAGTTGTCAAACCGGATCAGCAGGTTGACCGTTTCATTCGGATTGACGAGCACCGTATCTTTCCAGCCTTTGTCAACCGGCGCAAGGTTGTGATTGCCGCTGCGATCTAAAACCTGAAACAAAACGCCGTGAACGTGCATCGGATGGAATTCATCGGTGTAATTGACGATTTGCCATCTCTCCAGTTCTCGCAGCGGCACGGTTTCATCAATACGATTCATCTCAAAAACTTTGCCGTTGATTTGATGCATGCCATTCATCGCCATCTGCATGGTCAACATAAACGTTCGCGTACGCGCGGCGTCATTGGGATTGTAATACGCGATGGGAGTCAAACTGGCGGGAATTTTTCCGCCCGATGATTCCGAACGCGCCACCTCGAAGCGGAGCAAATTCATTTCGATGCCCTGCCGATACGTTCCCATGCCGCCTGCTGCAAAGGGCAAGGATTTCAGCGAGACGGATTGTCCAAGTTGGCTCGAGGAAAAATCGACAAGGATATCCACCCGCTCACCAGGCGACAAAAGGCTGGAAGCTACCGGCACCGGCGCATCAATTAAGCCGCCGTCTGTGCCAATCACATGAAACGCGCGGTTGTCGGAAAAGGCGAGCCTATAAACTCTGGCATTCGAGCCGTTCAAGAGACGAAAGCGATAGAGCGTGCGGGACACTTCCAGATAAGCGTCGGGCGTGCCGTTGACCAAAGCGACATCGCCCAAAAACCCGCCCACCACTTCCATCATCGTCGGGTTATAAGTAAACTGCGGTTGGGAAGCCGCACGCCGATCTTGAATAACCAAAGGAATATCGTAATTGCCAGCAGGAAGACCGAGCTTTGCTTCGTCCGGATCGTCGATGATAAAAAACCCCGCGAAACCTTTGTAGACTTGCGCACCCGTCTGCTCATGCGGATGCGCATGATAAAAGTAAGTGCCCGCCCTTTGGATGATGGGAAAAGTATACGTGTACGAGCTGCCGGGCGCAATCGCGTCTTTGGGATGGCCATCCATCTTTTCAGGCACGATCAGCCCATGCCAGTGAACGTTGGACGGCTGATTCAGTTGGTTGCGAAACTCCACATTGAGCGTTTGTCCTTTTTGAATGCGAACGGTTGGGCCGGGATACGAGTTGTTGATCGCGACGACCTGCGTCGTCGTATTTGGCCATACCACCACGTTGCTTTGCGCCAAAGTCAACACGCCGCCGGAAATCGTCGACGGCATGCGCAGCGCATTGCCGGCCGGCGTCGCCGCTTGTGCAAACAACTTGGCCGGTAACCCATTTCCGATGGCGACAAAGCCAGAAATCGCGCTTAGCATTTTTTGCAGCGCTTGTCTCCTTTGCATAACTTCTCCTTGTCGTTTGATTCAAATGCGCGTTGCATTTTTTTCTTGTATGATGACTGCCAAATCGCGAAGTTCTTTCTTCATCGCGGAAAACAGAGAGAGACGAAACAGCAGAGCAAACGGTGACATCCAGTGCGACAATTAATAATTCTCGTCATGAGTGAGCTGGCGATACAACTTTCATTTTTTCTCTTCCGGCTCTTTCGGTGGAATCCGCGAGGTGTGCATGTGCTGAATCTTCCACCCCTCGGCGGTCTTCATTAATATCGCGGTCGCCAAGCCCTCGCCCTCAACGTCGCGTGCTTCCATTTTTACGGCAATATGATATCTGAGTGTCGCGTAAGCCGCCTCGCCGCTCACATTCGGCTTGATGTCCATGAAGCCGTACTGAATGGACTTGAATTCCTTCAGCTCGGGGCCGAGATGATTGTCGCGATAATCGGCCCAACCCCAATTGATGTGCCCGCCTTCGAACATGCTGAAGGCCTCGGTGGCGACGACGTACTTCTCGATTTCAGCAAGATTTTTGCTCTGCAGCGCAGCGGCGTACTTGCTCAGCACCTCTATCACGGCTGCGGCTTGGTTGTCACTGTTTGGCTGGGCGAAGACCCCGCTGAACAGAACAAGACTGACGCAACAAACAAGAGGGCGCGTTTTCATTTGACTCTTCCTCACTAATGAATTTGAGTTGAATGCTTCAGTATTCAAAGCTCATTTGAGCGACATCAAATATGCCGCCAACGCTTGCACTTCCTCTTCCCAAAGTCCTGAAATTTTCATGGAACTGCCTGGAATAAACGCTTGCGGATTCTGCAAAAACCCGGCTATATGCTCCGGTTGCAATCGGCTTCCGACTTCGCTTAAGTCCGGCCCCATTTCGCCGCCATTGCCAGAGATTTTATGACAACCGTAGCAGGCGTATTCCTGGTAAATCTCTTTTCCTTCCGTGACACGAGTTGAATCATTTTGCCGGAATTCAAGCGAACGGCTTTTGCTGCGCGTCGAGTCGTGTTGCGAGGAGAGATAAGCAGCCAGCGTCCGGGTTTCATTTTCACTCAACAGAAAATTCGGCATGCGCAGAACCGGTCGCACACCCATACTCGCCCAGCGCCGGCGATAAGGGGCTTTGAGATAAGTTTCAATCCATGAAGTCTGAAATTTGTCACCGGCATTTGCAAGAGAGGGCGGAACATTCACGCCAGCGGCCGAAACATTATGGCAGAACCCGCAACGCAATTCCGAGTAAAGCACGGCTCCGGTCTTGATGGCATCCGGCGCAGACGCCGGGTTCTGCGCTCCCGCCCTCCGTGGCGCAAACAGGCCGAGGGCGATGGCCAGCCATGTTGTGAAAATAAAAGTTGTTCTCATTAATGCAAGAGGTTGGGGAATTGACCGGTCTCTCGGAGTGACCGGTCAATAGGCGCTCTGTTCAATGATGCTGCTCGTGCTTTTCCGACTTTTGGTGCATCGTGCTCATCGTTTTATACTTTGAAGTGAACGTCGCTTCGCTTTCGCCTTTGTCGGGCAAACCCTGAAGCGTGAAGGACGCTTTGGCTTCGCCTTCCCTGACATTCTCGAGGTTGACGCTGGCCATGAGATGATCCTGATTGGACATGAGCTCGTGCATGGCCTCCATTTCTTCCTTCGACATTTTGCCGTGCATCATCTCATGCTGGCCGCCCTCAGCATGATGCTCGTTCATCATCTGCATTTTACCGGCTTCCATCAAAGTGAGCGTCGCCTTTACTTCCTTGCCGTCTTTAAATTGGAAAACAACTTCGCCAGTGACACCTTTGGCCGACAACGGCTTTTGATTCACGTCGTAAAGATAAACCATGACGTGATCGGGCATCCACACGACTTCAAAATGATGCGCTTTGGTCATCGCCACCTCGCCGCCGTGAGTCTCCGCCTTGGCGTGCGAGTGGCCGGCTTGAGATTCCTGCCCATGCTGATCGTGATGATGGTCCTGCGCCAACAAAGCGCCGCCGCTCAACGCAACGGATAGAGGGGCGATAACCAGAAGAGGGATTTTGTGTTTCATAATCGATGCTCCTTTGATTTGATAATGCAGTGCCGCAGCCTACTACCAGGCCGCGCATAAACAATAATGATGATTGCAGCAGGCATGATCTTCAATGGGCTTTCACAGCTGCTATCGCTTCTGCAAAACTCAGAACGCGCCCACCATGCTGGGCTGCAAAGGCGGCAGCGGCCTGGTGTGAGCCGAAAGCGACGAGGCCCGGATCGCATCGGTGCCAGTCCATGGTGTAGACACCACCCACCTCGTTACGCATTACTCGCTGGGGATCACAATGGTGCGCATCGCTGCCTTCGACGTAAAAAGCTTGAGCAGCTTCGAGAGTCTTGCCGGAGGCATAGTCGGTGGCATAGGCGGAAGCGACCTTGCCCGGATCGTGAACTTGCAAGTGCAGACCGCAGGTGGGACAGCAGGCTTTGATTTTACCGCCATCCGAAAGCGCTACGGTATAACGCATGCCTTCATGAATTTCTTCCGCGCACAGTTTGCAATTTCCATCCGTCGATCTTATGCCGGGATAGAAGAAGAAGACCAGCACTCCCGCGACCAGCACTCCCGCAATTAAGAATAGGGAATTTCTTTTTGTCATAGTTTCCCTCGCTCAACATTGAGTTTCAATTCGCAGAGTTCTTTCGAAATCTCCGTGAAAGTCTGTGTTCTCTGTGCCTCTGTGTTGAAAAGTGGCTAAAAGATTTAAGGCCCGAGAAGCTCATTCTCAAGCAATCTTCGCCTCTTTCCGCACATGAAAATACCAGCGCCATACCATGTAGATCGCCGGATACACCACCAGTTCCATGATGAACGAAGTGAAGATGCCGCCGACCATGGGTGCGGCGATGCGCTTCATCACATCCGCGCCGGCGCCGGTCGACCACATGATGGGCACGAGTCCCATGAACATCACCGCCACGGTCATGAATTTTGGCCGCAGCCGTTTCACCGCGCCGTGCACAATCGCCTCGCGCAAGTGTTCCCTCGTTTTCATCAAACCTTTGACGCGTTGCTCGTCGTAGGCGAGATCGAGATAGAGCAACATGAACACGCCGGTCTCGGCATCGACGCCCATCAGCGCAATCAGCCCGACCCAAACCGCAATGCTCATGTTATAATCCAAAAGATAGAGAAACCAAATTGCGCCGACGGCGGAAAACGGCACCGCCAAAAACACGATCAGCGTTTTGGCCACCGAACGCGTGTTGAAGTAAAGCAACAGAAAGATGATGAAGATCGTGATCGGCACGACGACCGCCAGTTTTTCGGCGACGCGCTGCATGTTTTCATACTGGCCGCTCCACATGATCGTATAACCCGCCGGCATCTGCACCTTTTCGCGCACCACTTTTTTCGCCTCTTCCACATAACTGCCAACGTCGCGCCCCGCAATGTCCACGTAAACATATCCACTCAAGCGGCCATTTTCATCGCGAATCATGCCGGGCCCCGACAGCAGCTTGATGTCGGCAATTTGGGCAAGTGGAATGTGCGCGCCCGCAAGGGCCGTTGACCCGTTGTTCATCGTTGGAACCAGGACGCGGCCGAGCTGGTCCACTGTGCTGCGATAGTCGCGCATATAACGCACGTTGACCGCGTAGCGTTCCCGTCCCTCCACCGTCGTGGTGATATTCTCGCCTCCCACCGCGGACATGATGACCATCTGGGCCTGTCCAATCGTGAGGCCATAGCGGGCCAATTCCTCACGCTTAAGCGTGAAGTCCAAGAAGTAGCCGCCGGCGGTGCGTTCGGCAAAAACACTCGTCGTGCCGGGCACATCTGTCAGAGCCACCTCAATGTGCTGGCCGAGCTCTTGGATCTTCTGCAAGTCCGGGCCGAGAATTTTGATCCCGACCGGCGTGCGAATCCCTGTGGTCAGCATATCGATGCGGGCTTTGATGGGCATGGTCCAGGCGTTGACCTGGCCGGGAAGCAGCAACGCCTCGTTCATTCCGCCCGAGCCATAGATCAACTCCTGCGTGCTTTTGTGATCGGGCCAGGCGCGTCGGAAAATACTTTGCAGCCAGTCCGGCGCCCAGCTCGAATACCAGCGCGGTTTCTTTGGCCACGCGTCATGCGGTTTGAGGACAACGACCGTCTCCATCATTGAAAATGGCGCCGGGTCGGTGGCGGTTTCCGCTCTTCCCGCTTTGCCGAAAACCCGCTCCACTTCAGGAAATGATTTCAGAATTTTATCCTGCACTTGCAAGAGTTTTTGCGCCTCGGTCACGGAGATGCCGGGCAGGGTCGTCGGCATGTAGAGCAACACGCCTTCATCGAGCGGCGGCATGAACTCCGAGCCGAGTCGGAAAAAGACCGGAACGGTCAGCAATACCATAAGCACGGCGACAAGAATAGTGGGCCAGGGGCTCCGGAGCACAAACCTGACGACCGGCTCATAGATCCTCATCAGCGGGCGGCTGATGGGATGCTTCTCCTCGCTGTGAATTTTCCCGACGAGAACGGCGTTGGTGATTCGGCACAGCCAGCGCGGCCGGAAATTGTATTCCTTCATGTGCGTGAAGAGCAGTCGAATGGCCGGGTCGAGCGTAATGGCCAGCACCGCGGCAATCACCATCGCGAAGTTTTTCGTGAACGCCAAAGGCTTGAACATTCGCCCCTCCTGGGCTTCCAGCGCGAAGACCGGCACAAAAGCGACGGCAATCACGAGCAAGGCAAAAAAGCTCGGTCCACCGACTTCCTTGACGGCGCCAATCACGACATCTTTGAAATTGCCCGGCCGCCCTTCTGTGTCCCAATGTTCGAGCTGCTTATGCGTCTGTTCGACCACGACAATCGCCGCGTCGACCATCGCGCCGATGGCAATGGCAATGCCGCCCAGCGACATGATATTCGCCGTGATGTTCATCCCGTACATGGGGATGAACGAAATGATGATGGCGATGGGAATGGTGATCACTGGAATGAGAGCGCTCGGAATATGCCAGAGGAAAATGAGAATCACCAAGCTCACGATGATCATTTCTTCAATGAGCGTGCCTTTCAGCGTTTCAATCGAACGCTCAATCAAATCCGCGCGATCATAGGTCGTGACGATCTTGACGCCTTCCGGCAATGTCGGTTCGATCTCGGCCAGCCTCGCACGCACGCGCTCGATCACTTTCATGGCGTTCTCCCCAAACCGCATGATCACAATCCCGCCTACGGTCTCGCCTTGACCATCCAGCTCCGCAATCCCACGCCGAATGTCAGACCCCAACACGACCTGGCCCAGATGCTTCACCAAAATGGGGGTGCCGGTTTCCATGTTGTTGGCGACGACGATGTTCTCCACATCTTCGACGGAGCGGATGTAACCCCGGCCTCGCACCATGTATTCGCGACCGGTGAATTCCACCAGCCGGCCACCCACATCGTTGTTGCTCTCGCGGATCGCTTCAACGACCGTTTCGAGCGGAATCTTGAATGCCAAAATGGCGTTGGGATCGAGGTTGACTTGATACTGGCGGACAAATCCGCCGACCGGCGCCACTTCCGCCACGCCGGGAATGGATTGAATTTCATAACGCAAAAACCAATCTTGGATCGAACGCAGTTGGGCCAGATTGTGTTTGCCGGTCGTATCCACTAGGGCATATTGAAACACCCAGCCGACCGCCGTGGCGTCCTTGGCCAATTCCACCTGCACCCCTTGAGGAAGCCTCGGCAGGATGCTGCTCAGGTACTCCAAGGTTCGTGACCGCGCCCAATATATGTCTGTCCCGTCCTCAAAGATGATATAGACGTAGGAGAAACCGAAGTCGGAAAAGCCGCGAATGTCCTTCACGCGGGGCGCACCCAGCAAAGCTCGGATGATGGGGTAGGTGACCTGATCTTCCATGATGTCCGGGCTGCGGTCCCATCGCGAGTAGATGATCACCTGTGTGTCCGACAGATCGGGAATGGCATCGAGCCTGATGTTGTTCATCGCGTACATGCCGCCGAACACGGCCATGCCGACGAAAAGAAACACCAGGAATTTATTATGCGCGCAATATTCGATTATTTTGTTAATCATGGTTTTTGCTCTGGCTCAATGGTCTATTCACTGCTTCTCCACCAGCCTCATCCCACATTTCGGGCAATTTCCCGGAGCGTCCATTACCACTTCGGGATGCATCGAACAGGTGTACTTCTTCCCGTTCACTTGTTTAACCTCCCCCGTATCATGCCCGGAATGTTCACTCGATTCGTTTTGCTTTGGGATTTGATGCTGCGAATGATCCGGTTGTTCGCTTTTCTGAGCTTGCGGCTGTGGTTGGCTTGGGGCTGCAGTCTCACCGCCGCCATGACCCATTCCCGCCATCCCGCTCAAAGCAGACTTTAAGCGGCTTTCCGAATCAATCAGAAAGTTGCCCGAGGTCACAATCTTCTCCCCTTCCTTCAGACCGCTGAGAACGATGAAATGGTTCTGCGCTTTCGCGCCCACCTCCACCTGTCGCGGCTCGAAGTAACCTCCTTCACGGACCACAAAAACGACCTTCTCCTCACCGGCATCCAGCACCGCTTCCTCCGGCACCGTGAGCTGCTTGCCATAGCCGCTCTGCAGGTCGACATTCGCGTACATTTGCGGCTTGAGTTTCCCGCCGGGATTGGGCAATTCCAGACGCACTTTGACAGTACGCGTTTCTGGCGTCAGATAAGGAAAAATGTATGTGACCTGGCCTTTGAAGACTTCTCCCGGATAATAGGAGAGCATGACCGTCGCTTCTTGGCCGACTTTGACAAAAGGAATTTCGTACTCGTAGATATCCGCCAACACCCAGACAGTTGAGAGATCGGCGATTTGATAGAGGTTCATTCCCGGCATTACTTTTAATCCTTGCACCGCCATCTTCTCGACGACATATCCGCGAATGGGCGAGTAGATGATCAGAGTCTTGGTGATTTTGCCGCTGCGTTCCAGTTCCTCAATCTGCTTGTCCGAGATATCCCACAGACGCAGCCGCCGCCTGGCCGATTCCAGCAGTGTACTCGCTCCCGCAGCAACCTCACCTATCGAACTTCTCTCCAGAGACTTTTGGGCATTAATGCCCAGGAGATATTCTTCCTGCGTCGAGACCAGCTCCGGACTGTACACGGAGAAAAGTGGTTGGCCTTTTTCGACGAGCTTGCCGGTGTAATCGACGAAAAGCTCTTCGATGTAGCCCTCAAATTTGGTGGTGACATAGGCTTGCTTGGGTTCGGCGTAGGTAATCTCTCCGACGGTACGAATCACCTTTTGGACGTCTCGATACTCTGCCAAGCCGGTTTGAACCCCGATGAGCTGCTGTTTCTCCGCGCTGATTTTCACCGCGCCAGGAATATTCGCGCCGTCTGCTGAAGACGTCTGCTCGTCAGCATACACCGGCACCAAGTCCATGCCGCAGTCAGGCGCTGTGCCGGGCTTGTCAGACTTGTATTGCGGATGCATCGGATCGACGTAGTGGAGAATCCTGCGCTCCGAGGCCGTGCCGCTTTCCGTCGCCGGTCGGAAGATGAAATAACCGGCACCCAAACCCAAAGTCAGGCTGAAAATGATGGCGAGTACAATCTTTTTCATGACGCTGTGCTCCTCTATGGATCTCTTTCAATTTCATAAATTCATTTGGCCGTTCCAGTGCCGGATTGTTGGATAGATGGATCATTGAATTACTGCGTGAGAGCTCCTTCAATCCAATGATCGAGAAATCCAATACTCCAGCACTCCATCAATCCATTTTTGCCAACTCCACGCCGACCACGCGCTCGAGTTCGGCCAGCCGCGTGCCGAACTCGGCGAGAGCCTGATAGTAAGCCAGCTTCATGTCACGCAAAGTGCGCTGGCTATCGATCAGCATGAGAAAATCCACCTTGTTGGTCTCATACGCGGCGCGATTGGCGAGCAGGGATTGTTCAGCCTGAGGCACGATGGTATTTTGAAAAATTCGCACGCTGCGGCCGGCTTGCTCAACTTTCAAGAAGGCGCTCTCCACTTCAAAGCGCACCATGTTACGCATGGCTTGCAGGCTGGCTGTTGCCATACTGTAATTGGCCTCGGCTTCTTGCACGCGTGGCGTCTGTTTGCGCCAGAAATAAATCGGCAGGTTGAGCGAGATCATGGCATCGAAGTTTTTCATCATGTCCGGCATTTGGCGGTGTGAAAAACTGAGCATGAAATTCGGAATATATTCTTTGCGCGCCAGCCGCGCGGAGAGTTGATACATCTCCACCATTGACTGCATGTTGCGCAGCTCAGGGCGTTGCGCATAAGCTCTCTGCGCAAGAGAATCCAACGAAAATGTGAACTGCCGCGGATCGAAAAATTCCACCGTTGGCGGCACCGAAGTTTCACGAGGGCGATTAAGCAACGAGTTGAGCATCGCCGCTGCCGAGCCGCGCTCCTGCCCCAGCATCAAGCTGTCATTCACCAGCATCGAATATTCCACCTGCGCCTTGATGATGTCCGGCTGCAGACCCATGCCGGTGGCATACTTGACGCTGGCGATTTCGATGAATTGCTTCATTAAGGTGCGGTTCTCGGCATTGATCTCCAGCTCGCGATCCACGCGGTAAAGCATGAAGTAGGTTACTTTCACGTCTTTTAGCACGCGCAGGCGGACGGTTTCAAGATCCGCGCCCACTGCCTCGGATTCCTTGCGCGCCATGCCGGACATCAGTCCGAGCTTGCCGGGAAATTCAAACATCTGCGAGAAGGTGAAGATGCGTTCGCCGTTGAAAACATTGTCGAGTGGATAGGGCGCGTACATCGCCTGAAACGCTATTTGCGGATCGGCAAGAGTGCCGGCCGGTTTGATCCGGGATTGCGCCGCCTGCCATCCTTTCTGTGCCGCAAGAATTTCCGGATTACGCTCGCTCGCTTCGCGCAGAAGATCCTGAAGCTTCGCGGCCGTGTTGTGCGGTTGCGACCATATCGCCTGAGCAAATAGCAATATGAAATACCATGTGAATCTGTGCATATCTCATCTCCCGGGAGGCCGTCATATGCTTGATACAGCCACAAGAGTCATTGACAAATACGCTCAAAACCAGAACCACCCTCACGCCTGCTGAGACGTGAACGGCGACGATGCGGACACTCTGTTTATGGAAAGAGAATCAGAGAGCGGAAAGCGACGACGGGCTATTTCACCATTTGCCGTCACTTCGCGAGGCAGGCTTGATCAAATACGGAAAACGCAACCCAGAAGAAAAACAGCAGGCAAGTCTTGATGCCCGGCGGGCAGGTGGGGGTGCAATAAGAAGTGAGTGGGTGAGGCGACATCCGCGAGAAGCCTTGAGAAACTCACCCCGTCACAAACGCAAGACAGAAGAGATTTCTCATTTTTTTCCTTGGTGGACAACAGCGTGGGATCGGTGCTCAGCATGCCGGCCAGTCTCTTGGCGGTGGTGCATTTGGCATAGGCCGGCGCACCCGGGTTTTGGGGTTCATCGCAGCAGCAAGCAGATTTCATTCCACAGATTGGGGCCGTGGCCGTAAGCATGCTGCATTGTGTGGCGACAACCAACGGCCAGCCTTGAAATAGACTGGTAATCAACAGCAACGCCACGACAAGATTTTTGTTGCGAGAAGGATTCATGTGAACTTTCGGCGTGCAACGACCGCGGTTGCTGCACAATTAAACTCCCTCAAAAATCACACAATTTTCTCTTAAAAGCAAGGTGTATTTTGTTCGCCGTGAAATTGCTCCATATGCAGCCATAAAATTTGGAGTTGGTTGTCACTCCGTTGTTGCGATGAAACGGGGATTTCCCATTGCTGAATAAATGTGGCATCATTTAAGCTGCCGATAATATCGTCTTCTGATGCTTCAATTCCAAATTCCTGCCACAAAACTGTATTCGCAAACTGACGATATTGCTGGTATAGAAGCTTAGCTAAGCCTAACCCGGACAAGCCGGAAACGAAAAACTCAAAATACAAAGCCCAAAGGTGGTATTGAATTTTGAGCTTTGGATTTTGGGTTTCTTTGCTCAAAAAGCACAGATTTCACTTGTTATGGACTGACGGTCCCAGGTGTCAATGGGGCAGCCCCAAGCGACTCCAGCGGCCTTCGAAGTCTGAAGCGTCTCGCCAGGATTCGACCAACCCAAAGCTTGGTTTTGGTACAGCAAGAGATTCTGGAGATCATCGCACGTATGATTCGAATGAGAAGCGGAAGCAACAACGCCGGAATTGGGCGAGAAGCTTTGCTTAGCGGCCAATCGCCGCATTGAGCGATTCCGGGCAACGACCCAGCAATGCATTGAAGATCAAGCGGTGCAGAATGCACTTGCAAAGTAGCGAGGCAACACATGACGGATACCAGTCCATTGGAAATCGAAGCGGTACGCGAGCGCTTGGAAAAACTCGAAAAAGAACGCCAGGGTCTATCTGATCTCGCCAACGAGCTCAAAGAGCTGCGGGCGGCGATGTCGGCGTCAATGGCCGGCCTCGAGCAGAAGCGCGATGAAGCGGAGCAATGGTCGAATGATCTGAAGTCTGTCATGCTAACGCTTGATGCCGATGGCCATGCTTTAAAACAGGAACTGTTGCAATCGCTGCGAAGCTTTCAAGAGGATTCTCAGCGTGCCTTGCAAGCCGCGTCTGAAGCTCTCGCGCGATGGCAGAATGATGACGGTGCACAACTGCGGGATTCTCCTCGTGAGCTCGATCTGATTGTAAATCAGCTGCGCAGTGAGTTCCATGAAAAGTTACAAACCATGGAAACGCTGGGTTCTGATCTCGACCGGTCTATTGCAGGGGAGGTGCATGACAAGATTGAGGCGCTGGAATCCTCCGCCGCCAGATACAAAAAGGCGAGCATCGAGCATGCGCAAAGCCTGGCCGAAAAACTCAACAATGCCATCGCCGAGCTGCACCGGGCTTTCAATTCACGCGCCAGCGACCTGGATAACCGTTTCGAAAAGTTTAGCAGCAAGCATTTTGAGCATATGGAGCAAATCAACAAGGTTTATCGCCGCATGCACGTCGCTTATGACACCTTTCACTCTTCCGTTAATGCGATGGAAGTCTCAGTGGAGAACGAGACCAAAGCCATGCAGCGACAAGTGAGGGAAATGGAGGAAAAAGTTCAAGCGGAGCAAGACAGCAATGAGCTACGCATTGCTGCAATCACCGATGCGCTCAAAAGAACCATGGGCGATACGCTCGGCAAGTTTCAACAACAAATTCATGAGGAAGTGAATGAAATCTCGTTGCAAAACTCGGAGCTGCAAAATCTGCTAGACTCCAGGGACGAAACTGTTCACGCCAGAATGCAGCAGATGTGGCTCGGAGTTATGCTGTGTGCCTTCATTGCGCTGGCGGCATTCATCCTGAGCAGATTCTGAGCGCGTCAAAACAGTTCTGCACATGCCATGGGCGTGCGCATCCACCGGCCCTCTTAAGGTGAGTTTTCGCTTGTTTTATCGTGCCAGAATTGATACCATTGAGAAAATGTCACGCCGCGCGAACCTGGCGCAAAACCGGAGGCGTTCTGCACTTGCGCGGGCGCGCAACGACGGACAAGGCTCCTCCCGCCTGATATTCCTGAAAAATGTCTCGCTGGAGAGGCGTTTCAAACGGGCAGGTTTTTCATGATGGACCCAATCTTCAGCAGGTGATTTCGTGAACGACTTTTTCGAACAACTCGTCGGATCCATGGCGCCGGAGGTGGCGCAGCAGCTTTCTTCGCACCTCGGCATTGACCGTGGTACGGCCGATCAAATTCTCCCGCAAGTGGCGCCGTTGATTCTCGGCGGCTTGAAACGGCAAATGGAGCAACGCGGCGGCGCGCCGCGTGTGGATCATATTTTGAACAAATACGGCGACGATAGCGTGCTCGACGACATTGGCGGGCTGTTTCAAAACATGGCGGGCAGCCAGAACGCCGATCCCCAATTGGGCGGATTGCTCGGCGATGCGGGGACGCAAGCCGCCAATATGCTGGCCAAGAATTTCAATTTGGATATGAACACCGCAACCAAAATCATTCCCATGCTGGCGCCGATTCTGCTCGGCATGTTGAGCCGCACGCGCAACACCGGCGGCGCCGGTTCGGCAGGGATTGCGAATTTGATCGATCAAAACGGTGACGGCAATATATTGGATGACGTCGCGGGTTTTCTCACGCACGGCATGGGTGGCGGTCAGGGTTCGCAAGCGGGAGCAGGCGGATTGCTGGGCGGGTTGCTCGGAACGCTGTTGGGCGGCCAGAAGCGCTGAGTCAAAAGCGCTGCGAAAATCAGTTTCAACGCATATTTTCTTGCGGCTCCAATTCCTGGCCTATGCGCGTGCGCTCTTCATTCGAACAGAAGGGCCCGCGCCAGGGCCAGGACTTTCACCAGCGGGGCTGATTTCATTCCGAGCGTCTGCCATTTTGTTGCAGTTTCCTGGCCGCTGCCTCCACACCGCGCATCACGCGCAATAAATTTCCACCCCAAATCTTCCGAATATCATCCTCGGAATAGCCGCGCCGCAGCAATTCTTTCGTCATGTTCGGCATTTCGGAAACATCGTCAATATCGATCAACCCGCCGCCGCCGTCAAAATCCGACCCGATGCCGACGTGGTCCACGCCCATAATCTTCACCATGTGGTCGAGGTGATCGACGCCGTCTTTTAAGCTCGGGCGATTCGGTGGAAATTTTTCATTCAACTCGGCGGTCGCTTGCCACATCTTTTCTTCTTCCTCCTCCGTCAATTCACCTTTGCGCCATCTGTCGCGCATTTCTCGCAACGGTTTCATGGCTTCCTCGCGCTGGGGATTCTGCGGCATTTTCTTGATAAATTCGCCCAGCAGGCAAACTTGCACCACGCCGCCGTTCTTCGCCACTTCCTTCAGCATGTCATCTTTCATATTGCGCGCGTGTTCATTCACGGTCCACGCACTGGAATGCGAGGCGATCACCGGCGCTTGCACGATTTTCATCACGTCCCAAAAGGTATCGTCGTGCACGTGCGAAATGTCAACCATGATGCCAAGGCGATTCATCTCGCGCACCACTTGTTCGCCCAGCGGGCTGAGGCCGTCCCATTCCTGTGTCGGATCGGTGGAGGAATCACCCAATTCGTTGTTGCGCGAATGCGTCAGGGTGATGTATCGCACGCCGAGATTGAAAAACAATTCCACATTTTTTACGTCTTCACCCATCGGATAGCCGTTTTCCATGCCCAGCAGAATGGCACGGCTGCCATTTTGGACAATGCGCTCGACTTCGTCAGCAGTGAACGCCAGTCCGGTTTGTTCGGGATAATCCGCGATCAATTCCTGGGTGAGCTGGATCAATTTGAGCGCATGCTCCTTGGCCTTGCGATGGCCTTCTTCATTGCGCGGGCCTTGTGCGGTGAAGATGGACATGAACACGGCGTCCAGTCCGCCTTCTTTCATGCGCACCAAATCCCATTGTCCGCTTTGGCGTTTTTTCGGCTCGTGGCGCTCGCCGGGAACGAAGCCCGGGGTGCGGAATTGCCGTGAGGGCCAGTCGATGTGCGTGTCGAGTGTGAGCACGCGCTCGTGAATCACCGCGGCGTTTTTGCTCAACTCCTCTTCAGAAATCCTCGCGCTGCCGCAGGATAAATTGCATGCGGCTAAAATAATGCTCAAACCCCAAAGGTGTTTTGAGTTGGTCATTTTCACTCCGATGAGATGAACGGAAAAAGAGTTCAGACAGTAAACAATCTAAAAGGTGTGAGGGAGAAAAGCAAGGAGGCGTGAACAGAAAAGAGGAAAGTGCCAAGAAATTAATTGCTCTGCAAGAGGGTGTTCATTAGATTCCGTCGTCAAGTTGAGGGGATCAGGAATGCATATTAAGCGCGTCATCATCTGATATGAATATGCAGACAAGATTCGACGCAAACATCGTATTACAGAGAATGAGCTGCGTGAGGTTTTTCTATCTCGGAGAACATCCTTCAGGAAATTAGAAAAAGGGCGTGTTTCCGGTGAAGATCTATTCGGAGCCTATGGCCGGAGCGAGGCGGGACGATACTTGAGCATTTTCTTCATCTATAAACCCAATCAAGTTGCGCTGGTGATAAGTGCACGCGACATGGATCATCGGCAGAGAAGACGATATGCCAAAGCGTAGAGATTTACCTGATTTTGCGAGCTACAAAGAAGCCGGCGAATGGTTGGATAACCACTCCACCGCGGACTTGCGCAACAAGCCCACGAAATTCGCCGTCTCCCCAGATTTGGAAATCCTTTTGAGCGGATCCGATGAAAACAGGATTGAAACGATTTCGATTAGGAAACAAATGAGCCGGCAGATACGGGGCATTGCTCGCCGTCACGGCCTCTCGGCCACACGGCTCGTTGAGAATTGGCTGCGCGAAAAAATTCAAGAAAATATGCGACCCTCGGTTTGATGAAAAATGCCTGTCGTCCCGCTCTTATCAATGATGAATTTCAAGAGGTAAATTCGTTTTCAACCTCGCCAGCCGTGCTTTGGCATCGATTAGATCAGGCAAATCTTCATCGGCATCCTTCCACATCTTCAAAAGCTTTTCGTAGTTCTCGATAGCAAGGTGGGGCTCTCTCCTTTGCTCATGAGTTTTTCCGAGAAGAAGAAGCGCTTTGGGATAGGCAACCGCGCGGAAACAATAGGTGTTCTCGTGTCGACCGAGGACTTTTTGCAGGGTGGCAATGGCCTGATCATATTGTCCCGCGGCAAAATGACATTCCGCTTGCAGGTATTTTTTGAACAAGCCATCAAATCGTAAGCTCGAAGTCGTAGCTTCGAAATCTTCAATAGCTTCACTGTATTCCTGCTTGGAAATATGTTCGTATGCATCCACAAAGCGTAGTCGCCACTCCAAACTCCTGCCCGATGAGCCATGCGTTTTAGCGAGAGAACGAGCCGCATCATATTCACCCAGCATCACATAAGTAATGAGAAGATGCATAGAAGCAAACATTTCCATGGCAGAACCATTTTTTAGTACTTCCTGAACTTCAGTTCTCGCTTTGTCTTTGTCGCCGCAACCTGCAACGAGCATAAATGCATTAACGGCGCGCTTCCTCGTAGCTGAAGCGATTCTGCCTGCCTTTAAATCTTGCGAAATCGCCATATTGCATGCTTGTAAGGCTTCTCGGTATTTGCCCCAATAGGGATAGAGATAGCCTATAAGCAAATACCCTTGCTGCTGCTGCGAGGCAACGAGCAGTCGCTGCGCTTCGGCTTCTGCTTTTTGGTAGTCATTTTCAAGTACATACGTATCATACAAATCTGCGACAAAACTTGCCTCATTAGGATATAGCTCTTTATGCTTTTTGATCGTATCTCGCGCTTTGAGGAATTCTCCCAACCGCCAGTAACCTCTAAGTTCGAAAAATAATGTCCATTGACCATAAAAATGTGTTTTTTCATAGTGCTGTTTGCTTAACGGCAATAGCCTGTCATACTGCTCGGCAAATTCGTAAATATCATATATGTGCACCCAAGCAGGGTCGAAAAACGGATCCAAAGCCACGACTTTTTCAAAATATTGGCGCGCCGTTTCAATCTCAGAGGTGAAGTGCCAGTAGGTATCCCCCATGCGAAAGAGCACCGATTTCTCATTGGGAAAACGATCTACCAGTTCTCGTGAAAGTGCAATGACTTTATCACTGTTGCCGTCGATCTCTGCTGCCAGCGCGCGAATCAAATGCTGCTCTTTTTCGGGTGCTTTGTCAACATATTGCAAAGCCTTTTGCATAGGCGCTTTGGCGCTGTCCGTGACGAAATGCCAAGCGTAACAATACGCCAGTTGATAATAAGCCAAAGCAAAGGCGGAGTCCAAGCCAATGGCTTTCTTAAACTCGGCGCGCGCAGGCACAAATTCAAATTTGCTGATAAGCTGCTCGCCTCGAAAATAATGTGCGTATGCTTCCATATTGGTTGTGGTCAAATCGGCAACCGGCCGCATCTTTGTTTCATTAGTGGTTTGCACTCGTAAGCCGGTTCTGGTTTTCTCGGCAAGTTTGTCGATCAAATCCGGGAGCTGCGCTCGCCCCGTGTCATCGACTTTTTCAGCAAAAAGATAAACTTCTTGCAGAGGATCCACGACTTTCAAATCCACTACGTAGCGGTCATCAAACTTTTGGATGGTTGGGATAGCCAGGGCAGAGACTTTGGCATAGCTGCAAATTTCCCGCGCCAGGGTTTCATCGATGCGATCGATATCTTTTTTTCCTAGTTGCTTGAGAATGTCTAGCATGCGCGGCCGCGTCATGACCGAAAGCCGCCGAGATTGTTCCAGCGCGGTGATCAACATGCCGGAAAGGCCATCCAGCTCTTTTTCACCCGTTTGATTGATGAAATCCACCACCGCTATGGGAATACGATCATTGCTCTTGGCCTCCCTTCCTAAAAGCAAATACGAGGCGATTGCCAGCGCGCAGAGCCCTAGAGCAATGGCAGAGGCCACGAACAACGAGCGCTGGCCTTTTGTTCTCTTTGAATGAATTTCTGGGACAACACGCTTCCCATTCGAAGCGCGCTGCAACTTGCGCAAATCGAGCAATAAATCAGCGGCAGATTGATAGCGATCATCGAGTTTCTTGGCCAGAGCCTTCTTTACAATAAGCTCCAATTCCGATGGTGCATCGGAACGGAATTTTGTTATCGGTGCGGGATCGAGATTCACGATGCCGTAGATGACAGCGTGCTCGTACTCTCCTTTGAACGGCAGTTGACCAGTCAACATCTCATAGAGCACGACGCCCAATGACCAAATATCAGTGCGATGATCAACGTCCGTGCCCTGTGCTTGCTCGGGTGACATGTAGGCGACTGTCCCCAGGGTGGTTCCACTCCTGGTGATCTTTGTCCTTCCGGCCAGTTTTGCCAGTCCGAAATCGACAATCTTGACGACGCCTTCGTCCGTCACCATGAGGTTCGCCGGTTTGATGTCCCGATGAACGATCGCTTTACTGTGTGCTTTGGCCAAACCCTGCGCTGTTTGCGCTGCATAGTCAATTACCTGTTCAACCGGCAGTCCCACCAAATGGGACTCGATTTTCTTTTTCAGGGTTTCGCCTTCATAATGCGCCATGCAAATAAATAGTTGGCCGTCGTCGGCCTCGGCGATTTCGTGGACGGTGCAAATGTTGGGATGATCCAGAGCTGAGGCCGCCTGCGCCTCATGTACGAAGCGCTCTTTGGCATCATCGTCGCGGACCAAATCCAGGGGCAGGAACTTGAGAGCAACCAGACGCTTGAGTTTGGTATCTTCAGCTTTATAGACCACACCCATTCCGCCGCCGCCGAGCTTTTCGATGATTTTGTAATGAGAGATCGTTCGGCCGATCATTGTTCTGGTCTCATGAGAAATTTTATTTTGCCCCCGTCTAACACAACGATGCGTCCGAAGTTAGTGAAAGCTCTTCACTGCTGCAAGAACAAAAAAGCGCAGCAGGGTCATTCTTGATCCTGCTGCGCTTTTGTGCGATTAGCTCATCTACCTTAAATTAAATCTGAAAGCCGAGCTCACGGAAATGCACTCCCACGGAAGCATTTCTTGACTTCAATTCCGTAGGTGTTCGATTTCCGTGCGCGAAAAACTTGCTCTGTATTTTACGGGGAGGTGAGACTCAGAAATCAGTGCCGATCGAAAACAAACGCATCGGCTTGCCAAAGTCTCTCGCATCCGTCGGCCAGGCGACATCGTATTTGAACTGCAACAACCCGAGATTCAAACGCGCGCCCACCCCGACGGCGCCGCGCAAATCCTGCAGGTGAAACCCGCCCTGCGTCGAGAAAGGCTGAAAACTTTCCTTCACCAATCCCGGCACATTCAAACCCCAGCCGGAAGCCGCGTCGGCAAAAGCCACCGCGCTCAACAAGTCCGCCGAAGGCGGCAGGAAAGGCAGCAATGGAAAGCGATATTCGAGGCTCGTCACGAGAAAACGCGTGCCCACCACCTGGCCGTAATCGGAGCCGCGAAAAGTATATGGCCCGCCGATTTGAAAAACCTGCGCATCACGCTCGAAGCTCGCGCCGCCCAAAACGCGCCACGCCAAAACCGAACGTTGCTTGACATTGTAATAGCGGCGGTAATCCAGCACCGCCGTGGTGAACTTGAAATCATTGGTCGTGCGCTGCACTTCCAGCCGGCTGCGCTTGCCGCGCATCGGGCCGAGAGGGCCATTGACAGTGTTGTCAAAGACCAACGCCGCGCCGTACTGTGCGAACGTGGCGCCTTCGAGTTTCTGCTTTTCACGCACGAGCTCGCCGCGGTCATAATCAATACGGTCAACGAATAGATTCTGGCTCACGAAAGTGGCACCCGCGCTCACTTCCAATCTTGAAAACTTGCTGAACGGGAAGAACACGAACCCGCTCAGGCTCCGATACGTTTGGTTCACAAATCCCGCCGCGTCAAAAGTCGCGAAAGCGCCGAACTGGTTCTTGATTTGATACGTCTCCACGCCCCAATGGATGCGCCGGCTCTGGTTCAAATAAACCAGGCCCACGTCGGTGTTGCTGATGCTGCGGCGCAGATTGGCCGAAAAAATCAAATTGTGATGGTTGAGCATGTCGCTAAACAGAAACTGCGCACCGCCGACGTTGCCGAAATATCCGCCGCCAAAGCTGGCGCCAACGGAAGCTGCGGTAAATTTGGGAAAACTGCTGTAATTCCGCGATTCGATGGCCCCGGTATCTGTCAGAGCATAACCGGCAAATAGGACGTTCGGGTCGGGGACGGAGGGCAGCCACGCAGAATCTGATGCGATGATCGTGCTCACCAGGGAGGAGTCGGAAGCGCGATGCGTGAAGATGATTTCATCGAGACCGGGGCTCAAGTTGAATGTCGTTAACGGCAGTGCTTCTGGCACCTCCATGCGATAAAGCTGCCAGCCGCCTTTCCAAAACGTCGAGAAGACCAGCGTGTGGCCGTTGGCGGACCAGCTCATCGCGGGCGTGGTTTCGGTGATGCCGGTGACGCCCGTTTGCAGCCGCGTCATGGGCGTAATGATTCCGCTGGCGATATTCAAGCGATAGATATTGGCGACCCCTTGATGATTGGAGATAAAGGCGATCTCGCTGCCATCGGGAGACCACTGCGGGTTGATGGCATCGCCGTTGAGATGCGTGAGCAAGGTGATCTCGCCCGTGGCCAGCGAATACCGCCCCAAGTCCCAATCGCCAAACAGCAACTTTTCTTCGTTCGTGCCTTCGCCGCGATCGGTGACGAACAAAATCGACTTCCCATCGGGCGACCATTGTGGCTGCAACTCCGCAAAACGGTCCTGCGTCAGGCGCTGCAATTTGGTTTCACTCAGGTTGACCGTGTACAAATCTGAGCGCCCGCCGCGCATGCCGGCGAATACCAGCATATCTCCATCCGGCGAGAAGCTCGGTGAGGTCAAGCCATTCAATTCCGCAAATACCAGCTTGTGGATGATGCGATGGTTGAACGGATCCATCACAAACAGCGCGTCGTCTTTGCCGGATTTCGATATAAAAGCCAGACGTTTGCCGTCGCGAGACCAGTTGATGGTGGTGTCGAAAAAGCGCAGCGATTCGAAATCACGGCTTTGTCCGCCCTTCACCAATTGGCGATCTTCCCATTTGCCGTCCGGGCGCTGCGAGAGCAAATAGATGTCTTCGACCAGGTTTTTGTTGGCGACGTAGGCGATATGCCTGCCGTCGGGGCTGACCGCAGGCACCAGATTCAAACGATGGAAATAACCAGCTTGCTGGGAAAGCCGCTGCGCGACGTCTTCCGGTTTGGGAAAGGCATTTTGCTCCTGCGGCAAAACTTGCGCGCGCACCGCAGCGTGCCAGGCCGTGGTCAGTTGTTTGAAATTCATGCCCAGGTTCTCTTTGAACGCGCCCTCGAGATCGCCGAAGGTGACGGCATTTTTCAAGATTAGGCCGACTTTCTTTTTGCCGTGCTTTTCGCCCACGTAATGCCACAGCGATTCACCCAGGCGATACACACGAATGTCGAATGCGCCATTGAGCTCGTCGACCGTGAGCAGCTTGTCATTCAGCAAGCCGTCGCGCACCCACATGCGCGTGATATTGTCCATGCCGACGGAAAGATATTCGGCCATGCCTTCCACAAACCACAGGGGTGGATTGAACCCTCCCACGCTGCTTTTGTCGTGAGTTTTGATAATGTCGAACTGGAACGCGTGCACCAGTTCGTGCACCAACACGTGATTGAGCTCGCGATACGAGCCGGTGATGGGCAACACCACGCGATTCTTGAGCGACTCGGTGACGCCCCGCGTGCCGTCGTCGAGCAGGCCATCGATAACATTGGTTTGTTGAAAATCATTCAGCGAAGCATAGAGAATCAAAGGAATTCTGCTCTTGATATGATGATCAAGTGTTTCGCTCAAGTACGCATAACCGCGCTCGGCCATGCGCGCAGCATCGACCGCGGTTTCCGCGGCTTCACCGTAATAATGCACCTCGAAATGCCCGGTGCGCAGCACTTTCCAATCAAAGTTTTTGTGCTGTACCTTGTTTTGGCCGAATTGATAACCGGGCTGCGCCAGGGCCCCATTTGCGCTTATCATGAAGAGTGTCAGCGCAAATGCGTACCGGAAAACAGTATGTGATTTTCCCAACATGGCTCCATCCTTTCTATTGAAGAGGTAAACGGATTCAACGGATTGAACAGATAACAGTTCTTTGCCAAAGATATCTGTTCAATCCGCTCAATCCATTTACCACAAACATTTTTATCTTTGCTTTACGCAACTCGCATGCCAGGTGGATTTAATTTGTCAAGATCATTCATTCATGCTATAAGTCCAAATTGTGCACGCGCGATTGCGTCCATATGTGTTCTTTTTTGCGATTTCCCACAAGAACGGAATGGCAGAAACTGTAGATCGGTCGTTATTGCAACTCAATGATCTTGAAATCGACCTTTAGTGCTTGAATAAGTAAAAAGATGTGTCAATTTGCTTTACAGTAAATGCTAACCGGGTTTGCGGCGAGACATTCTTCGCGCTCAAAGATGCGCCTGGCGTGTATAGTTTTCCAGAGCCTTTACCCAATACTGCGATTCAGCTTGAAAAAATCCCAGACGCAGAAAACGCATTAAATCTCATGAAGAATGGTGCAAATTACGCAGGAACATCGTTGTTGTTATTTTTGTTAGAACAGTGTACCTTTCTGTCAGTTCGATTGACATAAGAGATCACCATCCTAAAGTTCGAAAGGGTTTTATTTTTTAAGAGGGGGGGTTGGTATATGCCGACAGTTTTAAGAGCTGAGGGGTTTCGTTTTTTCTTCTATCCCAAAGATTGCGAAGAGCCGATGCATATCCATGTTACACGCGGAAACGGGCTCGCGAAAATATGGATCGAAAGTCTGAAAATTGCAAAATCAGTTGGTTTTCGACAACACGAGGAACACAGAATTCTAAAAATTGTTGCCGACAATCAAGCTTACATCAGCATGCGTTGGCATAAATTTTGTGGAGAACAATCATGAATAGTCCCTTTTTATGTGCTGCTGCCGCCAAAGTAGACCCGAGGACACGAGTTGTGGAGATCACCCTTGAAGACGGAAAAATATATTGCTGTTCTTTGCTCGATATTTCTGAGCGTTTGCGGCTCATCGATTCTTCGCTGCTAACAGAATGGGAGTGGATTGGCCCCAAAGCGGGAATTCATTGGCCGGCTGTTGACGAGGATTTGTCTATTGAATATCTTGTTGCAAATGGAAAGCTTTGCAAGCAAGCTTCCGAAATTGGTTTGGAATCCATTTGAAATAGAATTCAGCGACGGGAGCGAAAGAAATACCTCTCGTTGAACAACGAGCGCGATAGTGTAAAAAGCTCATTCTCATTGATCCGGCGGTCAACAAACTCGTCGAAAAGTTTCGACGCGTTACTCAAATACGAAACATCGAACCTATTCCCTTGATGTTTGAAGAATACCTTTCTAGCTTGGCATAGATTCTCTTATTCTCGTGAGCAAAATTAGCGAACGTAGAAACAAAATCTGGCGTAGAATTGATCAAAACAAAAAAGGCCATGATGCTTAACGCACATGGCCTTTAAAATTAGATCCCGGCGACGACCTACTCTCCCACCTCGTTACCAAGGCAGTACCATCGGCGCTGAAGGGCTTAACGGCTCTGTTCGGAATGGGAAGAGGTGGAACCCCTTCGCTATAGCCGCCGGAATTTATTATTCACAAGAACAAAATTGCGCTGTAAAAGCTTTCTCAAGCTGCATACTTTCTACTGTGTAGATAAAAAAAATTGGTTAAGCCGCACGGCTGATTAGTACCACTCGGCTAAAGCTGTTGCCAGCCTTGCACCTATGGCCTATCGACCTCGTAGTCTGCGAGGAGCCTTTAGTCCAGACGAATCTGGAAGGGAAGTCTAATCTTGGGGAGGGTTTCGCACTTAGATGCCTTCAGCGCTTATCCCTTCCGGACGCAGCTACCCAGCTATGCCATTGGCATGACAACTGGTATACTGGAGGTCCGTCCACTCCGGTCCTCTCGTACTAAGAGCAGGACCCCTCAAACTTCCTTCGCCCGCAACAGATAGGGACCGAACTGTCTCACGACGTTCTAAACCCAGCTCACGTACCGCTTTAATTGGCGAACAGCCAAACCCTTGGGACCTTCTCCAGCCCCAGGATGCGATGAGCCGACATCGAGGTGCCAAACCGGGTCGTCGATGTGAACTCTTGGACCCGATAAGCCTGTTATCCCCGGAGTACCTTTTATCCGTTGAGCGACGGCGTTTCCATACACGACCGCCGGATCACTAGCCCCTGCTTTCGCACCTGCTCGACCTGTGTGTCTCGCAGTTAAGCACCCTTATGCGCTTGCACTCTACGCATGATTACCGACCATGCTGAGGGTACCTTTGGGCGCCTCCGTTACATTTTGGGAGGCGACCGCCCCAGTCAAACTGCCTGCCTAGCAGGGTCCCTACACCGGATTACGGTGCCAGGTTAGTGTTCCAATGTCGTAAGGGTGGTATTTCAAGGTTGACTCCCCGACGGCTGGCGCCGCCGGATCAACGTCTCCCACCTATCCTACACATACAGCACCGAAACACAGTGCTAAGCTACAGTAAAGGTTCACGGGGTCTTTCCGTCCCGTTGCGGGTAGCCGGCATCTTCACCGGCACTACAATTTCGCCGAGACTCTGGTTGAGACAGCGCCCAAGTCGTTACACCATTCGTGCAGGTCGGAACTTACCCGACAAGGAATTTCGCTACCTTAGGACCGTTATAGTTACGGCCGCCGTTTACTGGGGCTTCGATTCAAAGCTTCTTCCGATTGCTCGGAATGACCTCTCCTCTTAACCTTCCAGCACCGGGCAGGTGTCAGTCCGTATACGTCGTCTTGACGACTTAGCACAGACCTGTGTTTTTAGTAAACAGTCGCCCAGGCCAATTCTCTGCGGTCCCGTTTAGCTTTGGCCCGCGAGGGACCTCACTTAACGAGACACTCCTTCTTCCGAAGTTACGGAGTTATTTTGCCTAGTTCCTTAACCAGAGCTCGCTCGAGCACCTTAGGATATTCTCCTCATCTACCTGTGTCGGTTTGCGGTACGGTCACTCATCGATCTCGCTTAGAGGTTTTTCTTGGCAGCGTGGTTCAAGTCAGTTGGTTTGGCAAAAGCCGCATTTCCCATTCGCTTCTCGGAGTAGTGATCGGACGGATTTGCCTGCCCGATCCTCCTACCAGCTTAGACCAGGGTATCCAACGCCTGGCTGACTGTCCCTTCTGCGTAACCCCATCGCTCAGACGATCTCAGAATGGTACGGGAATGTTTGCCCGTTTTCCATCGCCTACGCCGTTTGGCCTCAGCTTAGGGACCGACTAACCCTGAGCAGATTGACTTTACTCAGGAAACCTTAGATTTACGGTGTCTCGGGTTCTCACCGAGATTATCGCTACTTATACTGGCATAATCATTTCCACGTCCTCCAGCACATCTTACGATGCACCTTCGCAGGTGAGTGGAACGCTCCCCTACCGATCCCGACGAATCGGGATCCCGCGGCTTCGGCGACAAGCTTAGTCCCGTTAATTATCGGCGCAAAAACGCTTGACCAGTGAGCTGTTACGCACTCTTTAAATGATGGCTGCTTCTAAGCCAACATCCTGGTTGTCTGAGCGATTTCACATCCTTTCTCACTGAGCTTGTACTTAGGGGCCTTAGCCGGCGATCTGGGTTATTTCCCTCTCGGCAACGAAGCTTATCCCTCGCTGCCTGACTCCTGCAGAGCAAATCAACGAAATTTGCAGTTTGGTTGGGTTTGGTACCCTTGTGAGAGCCCTAGCCCATTCAGTGCTCTACCTTCGTGATTCTCCTGCAAGGCTAGCCCTAAAGCTATTTCGGGGAGAACGAGCTATTACCAAGTTTGATTAGCCTTTCACCCCTACCCACAGTTCATCGCCAGAATTTTCAACTTCCGTGCGTTCGGACCTCCACGACCTGTTACGGCCGCTTCATCCTGACCATGGGTAGATCACCTGGTTTCGCGTACTAATCCATGCAACTCAATCGCCATATTCGGACTCGCTTTCGCTGCGGCTTCGGGCCTTCAGCCCTTAACCTTGCTGCATAAATTAACTCGCCAGTTCATTATGCAAAAGGCACGCGGTCATGCCGACGAATCGGCACTCCCACAGCTTGTAAGCATACGGTTTCAGGTACTATTTCACTCCCCGCTAGGGGTGCTTTTCACCTTTCCCTCACGGTACTAGTTCACTATCGGTCACGAGAGAGTATTTAGCCTTGGATAATGGTCTACCCGGTTTCCCACGGGATTTCACGTGTCCCGCAGTACTTGGGAATAAAGCCCAGAAAGACATTTTCTTTTCACCTACGGGGCTATCACCCGCTTTGGCCGCCTTTCCAGTACGGTTCGGTTAAGAAAATGTTTTTTGACTTTCCGGCAGAGCTGCATCACTGCCCAGCTTCATCCCACAACACCCGTTGCACAACGCACGCAGGCTTGACATGCAACAGGTTTAGGCTGTTTCCCGTTCGCTCGCCGCTACTGGGGAAATCGCTATTGCTTTCTTTTCCAGCAGGTACTAAGATGTTTCAATTCCCTGCGTTGTCTCCTCCCTGCCTATGTGTTCAGCAGGGGGTAATCCACCTTTCGGCGAATTGAGTTGCCTCATTCGGAAATCTCCGGATCTCGGGTTGTTTGCACCTCCCCGGAGCTTATCGCAGCTTACCACGTCCTTCATCGACTTCTCGTGCCAAGGCATCCACCGTATGCCCTTAGTAGCTTAACCAAATATCTTCCTACACAGTAGAAAGTATTTAGCTCGAGATTTTTACAGCGCAATTGTCAAAGAACTCTTGTAAAACAAAAAGCAAAATTCAAAAAACAAACCACAAACAGATTTTCTATTTTCTTTTTTCTATTTTCTTTTTGCTATTTTCTTTTTGCTATTTTCTTTTTGCTACTCAGAGTGGAGCTGATCGGGATCGAACCGACGACCTTCGGCTTGCAAAACCGACGCTCTCCCAACTGAGCTACAGCCCCGTTGTGAAACAAAAAGCAAAGAGAAAAATGCAAAATGCAATTATTTTCAGACCTTCTTGGTTTTCTTTGCTTTTTTCTTTTTGCTGCTTTCTTTTTGCCTTTCAAAACGCAGTGGGCCTGAGTGGAGTCGAACCACTGACCCCTGCGTTATCAGCACAGTGCTCTAACCAACTGAGCTACAGGCCCTCGTACTTCAGCAGATTATTGAAGCAATGAACAAGAAGGCAAAACCATCATGGCCAAAACGATCAAACATCAAGTCAATTGTTTTGCCCCAAACAGCTTTGCCCTCTTGCGTTGAAACCAAAAATTATAGACAGAGCGTACACTCCCTGGGTTGCGCGAAGTCGTGGGGTTAAAGTCTCTTAAATATTCACCAGCCGAAGCCAGTGAGCGAGACTCTCTAGAAAGGAGGTGATCCAGCCGCACCTTCCGGTACGGCTACCTTGTTACGACTTCGCCCCAGTCATTGATCTCACCTTAGGCGCCTCCTTCCTTGCGGTTAGGCCGGCGACTTCGGGTGCTACCAACTTCCATGGCGTGACGGGCGGTGTGTACAAGGCCCGGGAACGTATTCACCGCGGCATGCTGATCCGCGATTACTAGCGATTCCACCTTCATGCAGTCGAGTTGCAGACTGCAATCTGAACTGAGGCCAGTTTTAAGGATTGGCTCCACCTTGCGGTCTTGCTCCCCTCTGTACTGGCCATTGTAGTACGTGTGTAGCCCTGGACATAAGGGCCATGAGGACTTGACGTCATCCCCGCCTTCCTCCGTCTTATAACCGGCAGTCTCACTAGAGTGCCCAGCATAACCTGATGGCAACTAGAGATAAGGGTTGCGCTCGTTGCGGGACTTAACCCAACATCTCACGACACGAGCTGACGACAGCCATGCAGCACCTGTGCTGGCTTCCCGGCAAGCCGGGATCCCTTCCCTTTCAGGTTGGTAACCAGCATGTCAAGCCCAGGTAAGGTTCTTCGCGTTGCATCGAATTAAACCACATACTCCACCGCTTGTGCGGGCCCCCGTCAATTCCTTTGAGTTTCAACCTTGCGGTCGTACTTCCCAGGTGGGGCACTTAATGCGTTAGCTACGGCGCCGACCATGACAGCCGACACCTAGTGCCCATCGTTTACAGCGTGGACTACCAGGGTATCTAATCCTGTTTGCTACCCACGCTTTCGCGCCTCAGCGTCAGTTATGGACCAGAAATCCGCCTTCGCCACTGGTGTTCTTCCCGATATCTACGCATTTCACCGCTACACCGGGAATTCCGATTTCCTCTTCCACACTCAAGAAAAGCAGTCTCAGCGGCAGACTCGGAGTTAAGTCCCGAGATTTCACCACTGACTTACAAATCCGCCTACGCGCCCTTTACACCCAATAATTCCGGACAACGCTCGCCCCCCCCGTATTACCGCGGCTGCTGGCACGGAGTTAGCCGGGGCTTTCTCTGAGGGTACCGTCACATCCCGAGGATCGGGATCGTTCGTCCCCTCTAACAGAGGTTTACACACCTTGGTGCGTCATCCCTCACGCGGCGTTGCTGGTTCAGGCTTTCGCCCATTGACCAATATTCCTCACTGCTGCCTCCCGTAGGAGTCTGGGCCGTATCTCAGTCCCAGTGTGGCCGATCACCCTCTCAGGTCGGCTACCGATCGTAGCCTTGGTGAGCCATTACCTCACCAACTAGCTAATCGGACGCAGGCTCATCTTGAAGCGCTCGGAAGCTTTAACAACCGATCCATTGAACCAGTTGTATCATCCGGTATTAGCCCCGCTTTCGCGAGGTTGTCCCAAACTCCAAGGTAGATTACCTACGTGTTACTCACCCGTTCGCCGGTTTACTAAGGATATTGCTACCCTATTCTCCCTGACTTGCATGTGTTAGGCACGCCGCCAGCGTTCGTCCTGAGCCAGGATCAAACTCTTCGTTGTATTGTTTGACTCAAGGCATTGACTTTGCACAACTTTTGGGCCGTGCACGCTCTGATTTTTTCAAAGAACTCTAGAAATCCATCGCCCGATTTTTGTCAGGCGCAGAAGCAAATATAATACATTGTGTACGCGAAAGCAAGCTTTTTTAAAACTTATTTTTATTTCTCCCCGTTCAACTGACATTATTCTCCTACTCTAGTTCAATCTATCTTGATGAAAATCAATATTTGAACTGAAATCCGAAATAATTGAAAGACTGAATTGATCGCCCTAAAGCAAGATTCTTTCCTTAAAAAACTGAGATGAGAAAAAATTCGAATGGTGGGAGTAATGCTCGTTCTGCCAAACAAAATAGCGCCTGGCTTGCGCTGAGCAGAAAATGGGGCGGGAAAAGGTAATGTGAACTTTATTGCAACCGGTGCAGCTCAATACGCCGGTTTTTCGCGCGGCCTTCGGCCGTATCATTCGAAGCGATAGGATAGCTTTCGCCAAAACCTGTGGCGCGCAATCGTGCGGACGCGACCCCTCGCTGCGTGAAATACTCAAAAACCGCTTGGGCGCGGCGCTGCGACAGGCGCAGATTCGTATTCACATCGCCGGCGCCATCGGCATGGCCTTGAATCTCAAAAGACACCTCGGGGTTTTCCATGAGCGTGTTGTAAACTCGCTCCAGCGCCTCCACCGACTGCGGCGTGGGCCGGGCCTCGCCCGCGAGAAAATTCACTCCCACCAGTACGATCACTTGATCGACTTCCATCCAAATTTGCGGCTTAAAATCCGGGCAGCCCTCGGTGGTGCCCATGCTATTTGCGCTCGCGGCTTCGGTTGGGCATTTATCACGGCCGTCGTCAACACCGTCGCCGTCCGTGTCGCGCTCGTTCGGGTTGGAAACGAAGCGATCGACCTCTATCCCGTCTTTGACGCCATCGGAATCTGAATCCGCAATGAGAGGATGAGTATGATACGTCATCAATTCTTCGCCATCGCTCAGGCCATCGTTATCCGAGTCAGCTTTGAGGGGATTGGTGCCGCGCGCGAAAAGCTCTGTGCCGTCTTCCAGGCCATCCTGATCGGTGTCAGCTTCCTGCGGTTGCGTCAAGTATTTCATGATCTCATCGAGATCGGAAAGATTATCGTAGTCGGAGTCAGCTTGGAGAGGGTCGGTGTGATAGATCAAAACTTCATCGGTGTCGACCAAGCCGTCCTGGTCGGTGTCTGGAGATTTGGGGTTGGTGCCGAATTCCTTTTCGGCCTGGTCACTAAGGCCGTCGCCGTCTCGATCTTTGCCGCTTTCTGCATAGGCCAATATCTGGGCCGGACTTCGTTCTTCAGAGCCGCGATTGAAACTTTCTTGTTGCGCCAGGCTTTGTACTCTTCCTAGCAACAGCAGCCCGAACAACAGCGGCAATTTCAGCGATATTTTTTTTGGCAACGCAGCCACCTCCTTCCTTGCCACAATCTACGGAGTTGTAAGTTTCGAATCACATAAAAAGTACCACAAAACACATGCCAACACTAAGTTACTGAATTTATTTATCAATTGCTTCAAAAAAAAGTTGCAGCAGTGTAATAATATTCCATTCTGAATCAGTCTGGCTGATTTTTGACCAGAATATGCAGCATTGGGTAGATTACTTGATGATGGTATTTAGAAATTCTCCGCCGGACTCCGCAGAAACTCGAATTATTCGGTAAAAATCAACGTGCGATATTAAGCCCCGATTTCGATTGTCATTTTGATTGCTGTGAAGGGAACGCCTTTCCTTCCCGAAAGTTCCCAACCTTTCAGATCACCTTACCACCTCTCTCTTCTGTCTAAAGTCAACTGGCAATGTGCTACTCATCTCTCATGAGGCCTGAGTTCAAAAAATGTGCGCGCATGAATGCCTGCCACAGCTTTTTTTTGTTGACTTTTTAATTTTGATTCGGCATATCCCATCGGTTGAAATTGATCTGCAGGCAAGCGCTTGCACCTATTTCCATTTTGTGGAGAGACTAAAATGAAGCTTGGCAAAAAACTGTGGTTGTTCATGATGCTAGGCCTGCTCACCGGAAGCGCGCGAGCCAACGGCCTCGCTGTCAAACATGTTGCCCTGCGCGAAGCCGCAGCCGGCAGCCACGGCATAGTCGAATTCGACCTGAGCTGGCAGAATTCCTGGCGCAATGATTTGAAGGACGCAGGTAAAGCGGCGCCGTACAATTATGACGCGGCTTGGGTCTTCGTGAAATTCAGCACCGATGGCGGCCAGAGCTGGCGGCATGCAACGCTTTCGTCCAAAAGTGACGAACATAGCGTTCTGAACGACAATGGTGTGCCCGCGAAATTGAAAGCCGTGCCGGGGGGCAAGGGCGTTTTCATATTCCGTAAATACAACGGCACCGGCGCGAACAGTTGGCAGGACGTCCAATTGCGCTGGAAGTATGCCATTGACGGCGTTAACAGCATAGGCAGTGCGGTGATTGCAAAAGTCATTGCGCTCGAAATGGTGTACATTCCTTCTGGCAGTTTCTATGCAGGTGATATCCATCCTCATCCCGTCAGCGGGCAATTTGAAGACGGCGATTCCGGCCAGCCTTTCGAGGTCGAAGAAGAAGACGATATCACTCTGGGCGGTGGCAGGAAGGGGAGCCTCGGCAATAACAATGCGGAAGGCATGACCCATGAAGACGACTTCAATGACCACCTCAAACAGAAACTATCTGAAAAATTTCCCAAGGGTGTCTCCGCCTTCTACCTGATGAAGCACGAAATCACACAGGGACAATATGCCGATTTTTTGAATCTGTTGACGAGCACAGAGGCCCAGCAGCGCGCCGTCTCCGGTGCGACGGATTATGTGACTTTTCGCGGGACCATCGCCGGAGGCTATCCGGTGTTCGCCGCTACCGCGCCCGATCGCGCCTGCAATTTTCTGTCCTGGCAAGATGGCGCAGCCTATGCCGACTGGGCCGGCTTGCGGCCCATGACGGAGCTGGAGTTTGAGAAAGCGAGCCGCGGGGATCAATCCGCCGTCAGCGGCGAGTTCGTTTGGGGCAGCGCCGAAATCACGCGGCAAACCGAGCACCTTGGCACCGATGGCAGCGGCAGTGAGGCTGCCAGTCCCTCCGGTGCAAACGCCAATTTCGATTCCGGCATCAATGGGCCGGTGCGTGCGGGAATTTTTGCGGCAGCTTCCGGCGGCGATCGTGCGCAAGCCGGTGCTTCTTTTTATGGCGTAATGGAATTGAGCGGGAATGTATTCGAGCGCGCCGTCACTCTGGGGAATGCAGCAGGGCGCCGCTTCACGGGCACGCACGGCGACGGCGAGCTTTCGGCTGTGGCGGGATTCAATGGCAACGCCACGAATAAGGACTGGCCGGGAATTGATGCTTATGCCCCCCGCGGCGTAACCGGCGCCACAGGTTCCGGACTACGCGGCGGCGCATGGAAAGCCGCAGCCCAGCTGCTGCGCTTGGCCGATCGTGCCGGAGCGGCCACACCTGATGATCAACGCGCGAATCAACACGGCTTCCGCTGCGTGCGCACCGCGCCGTGAGGAGCACAATCATTCATCATTGACAATTGACAATTCACAATTGTCAGTGGCCAATGGTCAATGGTGAATTGTGAACGATGAATGATGAATGGAAAAATCCGGAGATCACATAAAATGAAAACAAAATTCCAGCTTCTCCTCCTGCTGGCCACCATGGTGCTCATGAGCTACCCGGCACGAGCGCAATACAGCGGCGGAAATGGTGATGGTTATGTGTCCTCCCGCTCGGACGATATTCTCTACGAAGGCACGACCCCGATCATTACCGGCGACGAACTGCCCGACGTCGTGCACGATCTGACGGTCAACAATGCCGCGGGAGTGACTTTGAGCAAGAGCATTACCATCACGGGCACGCTCGCGACCTTGAACGGCGATTTCAATTTGAACGGCAACACCGTCATTTTCGGGGAATTCGCGGCCTTGCAGGAAACGCCCGGAAACATCGTCATCGGCGGCGGCGGGAGCATCAGCGTCACGCGCATGCTAAACAATCTCACCGCGGGGCAAAACGTCGGCAACTTTGGTTTGACGATCCGAACCAGCGTCGGTTTGGGCCAAACCACGATCGCGCGCGGCAATCAGCAGCAACAACTGACGCCAGCCACGTTCAGCAGCCGGCGTTTTTTCGACGTCCAGCCCACCAATAATGGCAACTTGAACGCCTTTGTTGAATTTCGTTACGACGCCTCCGAGCTCGACGACGTGTCGGAAGCAGACTTGGCGCTTTTTATATCCCATGATGCGGTTGCGCTGTCACAAGCCAACGGCGGCAAGAACTTGACTCAAATTGCCGCGGCCTCCACTTGGGAATTTCTCGGCGGCACAATCGACGCTACTACGAAAACGATCTCCAAAGGCGGTGTACCCGGATTCTCACGCTTGACGATTGCACGCGGCTTTGTTTTTCTCGCCGACAGCCTGGTGAAAATTGACGGCAACCAAACCTCCGCTGGCGACCTTCATTCCAATGGCAAAATCGCGTTCGGCAAAGGCGAGCCCGGCACGCACACCGGCAACCTCACAGCCGTTGGCGACATCACGATCAAAAGAAACAATGCGATCGTGGGCGATGCTTTTGCCGGCGGCACTCTCAGGCTCGAAGGCAACGCCAGTATCAGTGGACAAGCCCAAGCAGCAGCGCAGGCTGCGCCACTGGTATTGCCAACATTTTCCTTTGCCGCTGGTAACACCGCGGTGACCATCCCCAAGCGCGGCACACTGAGCTTGCCACCGGGCGCATACGGTGAGGTGAGCGTCAAAGAACACGGCACGTTATTCCTGCGTTCTGGCGAATACTTTCTCGACGAACTTGACGTGGACAAAGGCGCTGTCATTTCCATCGATGTTTCCCACGGCCCGGTGAGTGTCAACGTTGTCTCTAAACTGGCTTTTGACGAGGAGATTGAAATCGTGATCACACCCTCCGGCCAGGCGGCAACGCATCAAGTCAGTTTTGTCACTCTGCAGCGGAAGATCGTCGACATCGGGGAATGCGCTTTGATTTTGGGCTGGATTTATGCGCCCAATGCTGAAGTTCATTTCAATGAGGATTGCCGCTTCAAAGGCGCGGTGGTGGCTAACGCCGTGACGGTGGACGAAGGCGCCGTTTTCGTCCCCCACTCCTTCGCAGCGAATTTGACCAAGCCGGCGCCGTCCGTGGAAGCAGTAGCGAGTGATCAGTCGTCAGTGACGAGTTATCAGTTGCAGCAGAATTATCCGAACCCGTTCAATCCCACAACCACGATTCGCTTTGACCTGAAAGAAGCCGGCGACGTGCGCCTGTCGATTTACAACCTACAAGGCCAGGAAGTACGGACTTTGATCACGAGCGAGATGCCGGCCGGTCCGCATGCGATAAATTGGGATGGCAAAGATCAGCGCGGCCAGGCGGTGCCCAGCGGCATGTACTTCTACAAATTGCGCGTGAATGGCTTTGAGCAAACGAAGAAGATGATACTGACGAAGTAGAAGAGGGAATCAGTGAACAGTATTCAGTAAGTGATCACCAATTACTGATCACTAAACAGTGACTGCAGGGCGTTTGGTCTAGCGTTTTCCATTCGTTGGCAAATGGAGGATGAACTCCGTGTAGTTTCCTTCTTCTGTTTCAACGCTGATCTCACCGCCGTGTTGCTGAATGATGTCGTAGCTGATGGACAGCCCCAACCCAGTGCCCTGCCCGGTGGGTTTGGTGGTGAAGAAAGGATTGAAAATCTTGTTGCGCACTTCGCCAGGAATGCCGTCGCCGTTGTCTCGAATGCGAATTTCCACTTTATCCCCCAGGCTTTTCGTGCGCACGCTCAAGGTGGGGGCGAACGCCTCCCGCGCCAGGCTCAAGGGAGTGCCTTCCAGTTTTTTCTTTTTTTGCTGCGCGGCATAACAGGCGTTGTTGATGATATTCAAGAACACCCGGCTTAAATCTTGCGGCATTGCTTCTATGATTCCCACGGCGGCGTCATAGTTTTCTTGAATGGAAATATTGAACCCCGCCTCTTGTGCCCGCATGCCATGATAGGATAGATTGACCGCTTGTTGCACCAGGGCGTTGATATCCGCGCCTTCGCGCTCACCGGCTTGCGTCCGCGAATGCTGAAGCATGCCGCGCACGATGCTGTCGGCGCGCTTGCCATGCTCGTTGATCTTCTGCGCGTTTTGTTGCAGGGTGCGCAATGTGTCAGCAATGGCCGCTGCGGCGCGGGACTCGATTTTGCCGGTTTGCTGCTCGATTTCTTCACACAATTCATGCACCAATTCCACCGACAACTCGGCAAAATTATTGACAAAGTTCAATGGGTTTTTGATCTCATGCGCAATACCCGCGGTCAGCGCGCCGAGCGAAGCCAGTTTTTCCTGCATGACCAGCTGCTGCTGCGTCCGGATAATTTCCACATTTTTCTCTTGCAGCTCCTGCAAGATTTTCGCCTTGACCATCGCCGAAATAGCATGGCTGCGGAAGCGGCTGAGCTTTCGTGCATCAGAATGGCTAAAGGCCTCGGCGCTCGACAGATTATCAAACACCAAATAAGCCTCGGTTTTGCCTTCTCGAACGACCGTCATCGCCAGCACCGATATCAGCCGGGAAACGGCGTTTCGTTCTTCCTCAATATAAAGATTCTGCAAATTGCGCACGATATAAACGCCCTCACCCACTTCCTCCGAGCTCATCGTGTAACGGCTGGCGAGCTGCTCCGGGCTGAAGGAAATATTCTTCAGCAAGCCCAGATCATAGCCGGCAGCCGCGGCAAACTCGAACCGGCCGCTGGCGTGATCATAAAGCAGCACAGAAGCTTTTTCCGCCTGCGGGAATAGCTTCAAGCCTTGCTCCAGCAACGAACGCAACACACTTTCAAGAACGACTTCCTGATTGATATTTCTTACGATGCCGTCGAGCGTTTCCAATTCCTCCGCTTGCTGCCGAATTTCCTCGGTGCGTTGCTGCACGGTCTTTTCGAGCGTGCGGCTGCGCTGCACGAGCTGGCGGGTGCGATATCTAATGAAGCTATAAATAGCGAACCCAATCGCGCCGGCATAAAAAATATAAGCCCACCACGCACGATACCAGGGCGGCAGGATTTTGAATGAATAAATGGCTTCCGCACTCAAATAATCATAGATATTCTTAGCACGAACCCGAAAACGATATCTGCCTTCAAAGATGTTGGTATAGTCTTTTTTGGTTTCCCTCGTCCACTCCGACCAGTTTGCATCGAAGCCTTCCAAAAAATATTGAAATTGATTGCCGGCTTCGCCGTCATAGCTCGCTGCGGCAAATTCAAACCGTAAGCTGTTATCGTCATGGTCCAAAATAGGGAAAAAGGCGGTGCCGCTTTGCATTGCGCTCTCGCCATCGTAAAGCAGCGAGTCGCTTTTGATGGTCATCACCTTGCGTATGAGAGCGGTAAAATCAACCGCATAGTCCTTTTCAATATTGGCATCATATCGAATCAAACCGTCCGGGCCGCCGAACCAAATCACCCCGCTTCCTTCCGGACAGATATCCCAAACCGCAAAATCCGCGAAGGGGTTTAACGGGGCCGATTGCCAATCGTAAGCGCCATCTGGGTGGCGTTTTGCCAGACCGATTTCCTTTCTTTTTTTGGCCAATTGCATCCATATATTACCAGCCTGGTCCGGCACCACTTCGCCTGTTTTCTCCGTCTCATTGCCTTGAGCAACCGCGAATGTCGAATCAGGGAAAAAGCGATTGGTCTTTTGATCGAAGCTATAAATTCCTCCTTCGGTAGCAAACACTTCACGATCCCCCAGCGCAAACGCAGTAACCAATCCTAACTTTTTGGGCAACCCGTGTCGGGAATCATATCTTTCGATTTTTGGATTTTTGACGAATCCCGCCGAGAAGTCAACCCGAATATATCCCTGCGAACGCGTTCCCAGCCACAACAGGCCTCCGGGCGTTTCCAAAATACTGCGAATCTCTTCATCAACTCCGGTGATTTTGCCTTCATCGCTCCATTGAGTACCGGAGCGGCGCATGGCGGCGAGACCGTCTCTCAGGCCCACGTAGACGCGAGCCGTATCGATCTTAGAGCAATAGAGCGCCAAGGAATGTTCATCCCAGCTTCTGATGAGTTCAGCTTGCTCGCCATGAATTTGATAAACGCCGTCGTTTACCGCGGCCAGTAAAGCCTCGCCGGCGGAGAGAAGATTCCAACTCTCTCCGATAATCCCCATGACGGGCTTGAACACCGGCAATGGCAAAATTGCCCGATCCCTTTCGGCTGTGGATGGTTGCAAATAAGACACGCCGCTGCCAGTTGCAACATATAATCGTCCTTTGTGGCGCAGAATTGATTGGACACTACCGACGACGCCCGCGCGTTCGTCAAAATGAGAGAGCAGGCCGAGCGCTTCCGCGCGCGTAATGCCATTATCTAATGCCAGCCACAGGCCGTCTTGGCGATCCGTATAAACGAATCTGACGACCTCGTCCTGAATTCCGGCCGTTTTATTCAAGAGTTGTCGCAACTTGCCATCCTGTGCAATGATGGCGGCGCCGCCCCGAAGTGTCCCCAGAGCGAAGTCGCCATTGGGCAATCCCTCACCGTGATAAATTTGATGCTCGAGCAGAAACGCATCAACTTCCGTGGCAAAGGGTCGCGCCACGGCGCCGTCATACCAGAACAACCCTTGCTCGCGTGTGCCGATCATAATTTTATCATCGCCCGCTGGCGCCATGAAATAAATGCGCACGTGCGCGAACTTTTCACCATCGGGCGCTAATTGCAGTGAATCTCCCAGCATTTGCAAAAGGCCGACGCCCGGTTGGCGAATGTAGAAGTGGTCACGCACGACAAACGAAAGATGAAACGGCATCTCCGGCTTCCAAACTCGCGTACTGCCGTGGCGCGGCCACAGGAATAAACGATCGAGGGCTTGAAAATAAACACCACTCGAAGTCACATAGCACTTGGCGATATCCGCGAAATCGCGGTACTCCGCCGGCACACTGTCACGCAGAGAGACGTATTGCACTTGCCCCGTTCTGTTGTCTTCTTGCGCTGGCGCCAAATATCCGAATTCCCCTTGCGCGCCGACATAAATTCTGCCATCGCCATCCAATGCCAACGCTCGCACCGCGCTGCCATTGGCCACAGGAATCGCACGCCACGACACACCATCATATTCCAATACACCGCTGTTATTGCCGAAGTACATGACGCCGCGCCGATCTTGTACGATCGCCCAATTCTGCGCGTCAGCATTATAGTCCTTGGGGCTAAAATTCTTTAAGTAGGGAATGCCGATCTCCGCATTCCGCGCCTCTCGGCCCGGAGTGGATGCCAAGCTACTCTGTGCCCGGGCGGGCACGGTCTGGGCGCAACACACCAACAGGATTAATACAGAGAGATGATTCCGCGTCAGCATATGGCAGAATTTAACGATGTGATTACGCCAATTCGTCTCACCCCGTGTGGCCCAGCGCCAAGACCGTCAGATCATCGGCCTGCGGCGCACCGCCGGCGAAAGCTTGCACTTCACTGATCATGCCGGAGATCAATTGCGGCAATGCAGTTCCTGGCGCGCGCCGCAAAAATTCTTCCAGGCGCGCTTCGGTAAAATCATCCTGTGCGGGGTTTTTTGCTTCGGTCACGCCATCCGTGAACATGATCAAGCGATCGCCGGGCTGCAGCGTGAGCTTGCCGATCTGATAGGTGGCATGTCCAAACAGGCCCAGCATCAGTCCGCCCGCCGCCGTCACGCTTTCGAGGTCGCCGCTGCGCCGCAAAAGATAGGGCGGATTGTGGCCGGCGTTGCAATAGGCGATTTCACCGTTGCGCGTGTCCAAGATGGCGTAAAAGAGCGTAATGAACGTTTCGTGATCGCTGTTCGCATGCAGCAAGGCGTTGACTTGCTGCAAGCATTCGTCGGGGGAGGCACCGCGCAGCGCGGTCGAGCGCAGCAGCGTGCGGCTCACAGCCATGAACAATGCCGCCGGCACGCCTTTGCCCGAGGCATCGCCGATCATGAACCCCAGACGATCGTCATCAATCATAAAAAAATCGTACAGATCTCCGCCCACTTCCTTGGCCGTAATCATTTCCGCGCAAAGCGCGAAATTCTGAAGCTGCGGAAAAGTGCGCGGCAAAATGGATTGCTGAATCCGGCGGGCGACGTCCAATTCCCGTTGCAACGCCACCAAGCGATCGTGATCTTTCGCCGCTTGTTTGCGCACGCGCGCTTCTTGAATGGTTTTATTGAGAGTGATTTCGAGATCGCCGAAATCAATCGGCTTGGTGACGAAATCGAACGCGCCGCGGTTGAGCGCCGTGCGGATGTTCGCCATGTCGCCGTAGGCCGAGACGATGACGGATTTGACCAGGGGGTAAAGCACGTTGATCTTCGCCAGCAGCGCCAGGCCGTCCATCTCCGGCATATTGATGTCGGTGAGCACCACGTCCAGCTCGCTGTCTTGCTCCAGCTTTTGCAAAGCCTCGATGCCGTTCTGCGCAAAGACAAAAACCAACTCACCCTCGCGCACCGGCTTGCGAAATTTCTGGCTGATGAGCAGCTCCAAATCGGGTTCGTCGTCCACAACGAGGATCTTGGTTGGCATGGGCTGGTCTCACAGATGAAGGATGTTTTTCTTCAATTCGTCGAAATTGATCGGCTTGGTGGCATAGCCGTCGGCGCCGCTGGCGATGGCCGTGCGGTAATAATTCTCGTCACCGTAAGCCGTAATCATGAACACCTTTAAATGAGAATATTTCGCTTTGATGCGCTTCAACAATTCCAAGCCGTTCATGCCCGGCATGTTGATATCGGAAAGAATCAAAAAGGCCTCCGAGGGAGCTTGCTGTTCCAAAAAAGTCCATGCCGCCTCTCCGGAGAGCGCAAACTGAAATTCAAGCTGGCCGGCTTTCACCTCCTTGCGGAAGCGTTGTTGAAAAAGCACTTGCACGTCTTGCTCGTCATCAACCACCATAATCTTCATGCTCATCGTCGTTTACATTCCTCTCATTCATAAACTGCCGATACCCCATGGCTTGTTTTCCCGCCCCGGCGCCGCAAGATTTTGGTCCCGCGGCCCGCAATTTAGGGCTTTTGCAGGTCAATTACAAACTCCGTGAATTTTTCCTCCTCTGATTCCATCCCAATTTCCCCTTTGTGCTCCTGCACGATGATGTGATAGCTGATCGACAAGCCCAAGCCTGTGCCTTGCCCCGTCGGTTTGGTGGTGAAAAAAGGATTGAAGATTTTGTCGCGAATGTCCCGGGGAATGCCGTTGCCACTGTCACGAATGCGGATTCCGGTTTGTACGTTGAGATAGACTGTGCGCACTGTAAGCAGCGGCGTGCATGAAAGTGTGGGAGGGAGTGAGAGTGAATGGGCGCGGCCGGCTTCATCCGTCACAGCCTTGCGCTCAGCGGCAGCAGGATTATGAACTCTGTGAACTTTCCTTCTTCCGTTGCTACTTTAATCTCGCCATTATGCTCCAAAACGACAATATCATGACTGATCGACAAGCCCAAGCCCGTGCCCTGCCCGGTGGGTTTCGTGGTGAAAAAAGGATCAAAAATTTTCTCACGAATATCTGGCGGAATGCCGCCCCCGTTATCACGGATACGGATTTCGATTTGGTCGCCCAAGTTTTTTGTTGCTACTGCAAGCGTTGGAGAGAATGGGGGAATGGGAGGAAAATTTCCCTCTCCGTTTCTCCCGTTCTCCCTGTCACCCGTTCTCTCCTTCGCCTTTTGGTGCGCCGCGTAGCACGCATTGTTGATCATATTCAAAAACACGCGGCTGATGCCCTGCGGCACGACGCTGAGCTTGCTCAAGTTGGCATCGTAGGCTCTTTCGATCGAAACATTGAAGGATCTATCCTGAGCGCGCAGGCCGTGATACACTAAATTTACCGCTTCGTCCAACAATTGATTGATATCCGACAGCTCACGTTCTTGCGACGCGCCACGCGCATGCTGCATCATGCTCTTCACAATGTTATCCGCGCGCTTGCCGTGATGATTGATCTTCTCAGCGTTTTGAATCAGCACCTCTAAAATCCCCTCGACGTTTGCAAAGCTTTCACGATCCACGATCCTCGCTCCACCATCCTCGATCTTCGTTATCTCCTGCCGCAGCTCCTTGGCCAAATCCACCGACAGCGCGGCAAAATTATTCACAAAGTTCAAGGGGTTCTTGATCTCGTGTGCGACTCCGGCGGTGAGCTGGCCCAGCGAAGCCAATTTTGCCTGGGTGATAAGCTGCTGCTGCGTGTTTTGCAAGTGCTCATGAGCCTTTCCCAAAGCCTCATAAGCCGATTTAAGTTCGGCCGCCCTCTGCAATTCCGATTCCTTGCGTTCATTCTCTGCTTGCAGGACTTTCGCCTGGGTCTCGACCACCTGGATTTGCGCCTCCGCCGCGCGCGCACGCAGCTCGGCCTCACGGATTTGCGCGTGCGCCCGTTCTTTAGCCAGCAGCCGCCGGCGCATCATCCGATCCGTGGCGAAAATGCCGGCGATCAACAGCAACCCATACAGCGCATACGCCCAGCGCGTTCGCCACCAGGGCGGCGTAATGGTGATTTTGAGCGACGTGCCCTCTTCATTCCAAACGCCATCGTTGTTGGAGCCTTTCACTCGCAACGTGTACTCGCGGGGATCGAGATTGGTGAAAGTGATCTCACGCTTGGTGCCAAGCTGAATCCACCGGTCGTGCAATCCTTCCAATTTATAGGCATATTGATTCTTTGCGCTGTTGCGATAATTGAGCGCCGCCACCTCGAAGACAAGAATTTCGTCTTTATAGGAAAGCTCGATGCCTGATCTTGCTGCCATGCCTTTTTCCGCGAGGGCAATGCCCTCCGGAACGTCGGTGTTGTATCGTTTCAGCCCGGTGATGACCACGGGCGGAACGTAAGGATTGTCTTTGATGCTGTCGGGATGAAAAACATTGAAACCATTGATTCCACCAAAAAACATTTCTCCGTTGCGGCTGCGAAAAGCGGCATCCGCGTTAAACTCATTGCTCTGCAACCCGTCACGCACGTCAAAGTTTCGAAAAATCTCTGTTTGGGGGTTGAATCTGGATAGGCCTTTATTGGTGCTCAGCCAGAGATTGCCGTGATCATCTTCCAAGATGCCGTAGATCACATCATTCGGCAAACCGTCTTTTTCCCGGTAGTGCTTGAAAGTTTCCTTGCGGGGATCGAATTGATTGAGCCCCGCTCTGGTACCAAGCCACAGCACACGATTGCGATCTTCATAAATTGACCAGATCGAGTTACTACTCAAGCTATTCGGATTCATGGGTTCGTGTTGATAGCGCCGAAAGGTTTCGGTGGCGCGATCAAATTCATTAAGCCCCTCGGCCTCGGTTGCAATCCATAACCTTCCCGATTGATCGTGATAAATCGACCAGACTGCATTTGAGCTCAAGCTGCGCGGATCGTTGGCATCGAGTCGAAAATGTCGGAAGGTTCCGGTGGTGCGATCAAAGCGGTTGAGTCCGCCACCCCAGGTTCCAATCCATAGCACTCCCGGCTGAACGGAGTCTTCATAAATTGAGGTGACCCAGTTATGACTTAAGCTCTGGAAATTCTGGGGATCATGTTGATAGTTCCGAAATCTTGCTTGGCCGCGGCCATCCCAGCTCATGCGTGAAAGCCCCCCTTGCGCACCAACCCACATCTCTCCAGCGCGATCTTCATAGGTAGCCCAGATCGAGTTGTTGCTCAAGCTATAAGGATCATTCGGGTCATTTTGATAGTGTCTGAAGCTTTCGGTCGCGCGATCAAATTGATCGAGGCCGCCACTCAAGGTTCCAATCCAGACGCTGCCAGAGTGGTCTTCGTGGATCGACCAAATGGAATTGTCGCTCAAGCTGCGAGGGTTATTAGCGTCGTGCTGGTAATGCCGGAAAGGTTCTGGCGTTCGATTGAAGCGATTGACTCCCTCCCTGGTGCCAATCCATATTTCCCCGGATTGATCTTCATAGATGGAGAACACTTCATCGCTACTCAAGCTATGAGAATTCTGCGAGTCGTGCCCAAAATGCCGGAAGGTTCCAGCAGCTTGATCGAACTGATTGAGTCCCCCACCATGCGTTCCGATCCAGAGCACGCCGGACCGGTCGATATAGAGTGGCCAAACGTCATTGTGACTCAAGCGCAGGGGGTTTTGGCGGTTGCGTTGATAACGCTGGAAGGTTCCCGCCTTTCGATTCTCTCGCGTTAAGCAAGCCAAGCCGCTTTTAGTAGCAACCCACAGCACCCCGTTTTTGTCCTCAGAGATTGATCTTACCCAATTGTCGCTCAAGCTTTGAGGATTTTCGGGATCATACTGAAAATGCCGGAACGTAACTGTGGCCCGATCCTCCCGGCTCATATGAGAAAGCCCGCCACCCCAGGTACCAACCCACAACACTCCCTCCTGGTCTTCGTAAATTGAGCTGGCCGCATTGTGCGGCAGGCTGTGCGGATTCTCGGGCTGGTGTTGATAACGCCTGAATGTTTTGGTTGCACGATCAAGTTGATTGAGTCCGTTTTCGGTTCCGATCCATAGCATTCCCGAACGATCTTCGTAAATGGAGATGATGTTATTGTTGCTCAAGCTTTGGAGATTTTGGGGGTCGTGTTGATAACGCCGGAACGTTTCTGTTCCCGGATCGAATTGATTAAGCCCGCCGTTTCGCGTTCCAATCCACAGCACTCCCGCGCGGTCTTCATAGAGCGACTCGATCCGATTGTCGCTCAGGCTCAGAGGACTCTGCGGATCGGGTTTGTAGACCACAAAACCGAATCCATCATACTTATTCAGCCCGTCCTGCGTGCCAAACCACATGAATCCTTGGCGATCTTGCAAGACACACTGCACCGTGTTTTGTGAAAGTCCTTGCTCCACCGAAAGATGCTCAAATTTAAGCTGCTCGCCGGTGCCGGTTGAAAAAGTTTGGGCCGACAACGCGACGCAATAAAAAATACCGCTCGAGCAAAGGACAAAAGGAAGATGCAGGTTCATGGGCGGCGGCCCGGATTCAAAGTGGTATCTGCTAAAGAGATTTGGCTTGCGAATCATAGTAATATAGTTATATTTTTACAACAATCCATTCCAAAACTCATTGTTAAGGAGGCGAGTTATGCCAGCTCCACAGGGGAGCATTACGTTCGTGAACGAGAGCGTGTACGTTGTGAGTGTTCATCGCGGCACCGCTCTGGTGATCGACTTGGCGCCATCGGAATCATCCAAGCAAAGCACAGTAGAAGGTGAAGTGTGGAGCGTCATAGACAAAGACACGGGACAGCAGGTCGGCACAGTGACGGGAACAAATGGTGAGCAGACCTACAAGATCAAATTCAGGCGCAGCAGAGGAGAACCGGTGCGCAGTGGCGGAGGCGGTGGATGAGACAAAGTTGTGTTATGAACTGTGTCACTCGGAGGGTCCATGTTTACTCCTTGGCAATCTGCATCAGTCTCTTTTGGGCCGCCTTGTTATTGGCGGTTGCACCCGCTGCAGGCCAGCAGGAATCTGTCGTGCTCGTCCATGCCGGCAAGGCCTCAGGTTACGGTGTGGCTTATGGCAGCCCCGGCAACATCATCACCGCGCTTCACGTCGTTGCCGGCAGGTCGCCGATAACCGTCGTGTGGAAAAATCAAGAATTTCCCGCCAAGCTTGAAAAAATCTATACGCCGGCTGATCTGGCGCTTTTGCGCTTGCAGGCTTCCACCCCACCGAACATTCCCGCACTCAAAGTCTATCCGGGAGATGCTCCCATGGACACGCCGCTCAACTTTTGGGAGGCTCCGGAGAAGATATCCAGAATGGATAAAAAGGAAACCAAGCTCGATCGCGCCGTCCCTTTGGAGCAATTGGATAACCGGCTCGAACAGAACTCGGCCGCTTTGGCGCAGGCGCTCTGCTCGGATGGCCAAAGCAATTACCCGACCTTGAAGACCAGTGTTTTTAAATTTGAGGAAAAAAACATCCGCAAGGCGCATTCCGGCTCACCGCTGACTTATCAAGGCCATATCGTCGGCATGGTTGACGGCGGCCCGCCTATCAATGGCAAAGGCTTTATTTGGGCCATACCTGCGGCCGGCAATTTTACCAAATTAATGAGCGCGGGATCAACCGCGGCTCCCGCAAGCGCATGCACCTCTGAAAGGCTTTATAGCGGCCTGCGGGCAGACAATCCCCATCTGGACCCAAAATCCGCCGAGCTGGCGCGTGCTTTAGCGGCTGCCCAAGAGCAGCCCTTTAGATTTGCCGATGACAACGGCGACAAATTGGTTTTAGCGCTGGACTATCGCGCGCCCTTCCAGGAGATTTATGAGACCATGTTTGAGGAGGACCAAAAGTACATCCAGGAGCTGCTGCAAGACGAAGAGCACTTTGAAAATGGCAGGATCACGCTGCAAGAGTTGTTCAGCCAGTCCCTCGACGTTTTTCAGGACGAGGAAAACGGGGCGACCATTGCCATTCCAACCGGCAGCAAATTGAGCGCCGTGCAAGAGGGCGGCCATACCCTGATCAAGGTCTCCAGCCCCCGCGCCGGCACGACCATGTTTTTATCAGTTCAGGCTACGGCCTCCGTAGAAAATAGCAAAGCAGCATGGGATTGGTTTGAGCAATACATGGTGAGCGATGGACGGAACTGGGTAGTGGAAGAAAATAATGAAGATGAGATTGAAGATTGGATGGATGATCCCGACGATCCCTATCTTGGTGCGCTCAAGGATCGAGTAGTCTATGGCGCCGACGGTGAATCCATCGTCGCCGAGCTTTTTGCCACGCTCACAATCGACCAAAATGATTTTCTCGGTGTGGTGATTGTCGTGAATAACCGGGAAGAGATGACGAGCCAGGAGCGGCTCTTCAATTATTTGATGGAAGCCTGCGCTATCTTGACTGATTTTGCGTACTATTAAGCCATAAAGCACACAAACACAGAATGATATTTTGGGAGTTTCTTGATTTTTTGAACGCGGATGACACGGATTGCGCGGAGGAACACGGATAGAGCAAGAATATGAAAGTTTCGAGGGAGTGTTAAAGTCAAAATGATTGAGACTCTTTCAATGATTTTGGCTTCCAATTATTTTTGACTGTATGCCTTAGGCTTTCTTGTTTTACAACTGCTCATTCGCAGCAAAAACAAAAATCTGCGACGATCCGTGTCATCCGCGTTATTCGTGTTCAAAAGCTTCTGATTTAAGGTTGCTTGAAGAGCTTCTGTTTTCAGCGCGGTTGAAAATTCGGCATAGGCGCTTAGGCAAACAAACTTAGAATAAAACTCCAGCTTTTTATCGCCAGCAGATAGATTAAGACCAACTGATGAAAAGACTAAGAGTTTTATCCGTTGGACTTAATCTATCCGTTGGAGATTTCTTAAAATCTTCCCTACTGCACGATTCCATACAATTCTTCTTCCTGCCGCGTGATCCGGTAAAGCGGCGCGGTTTTCAGCCAATCGTAAATGGCTCGCGGTGTCCACCAGATCATCACTTGCCCATCGACCGAGGCGGTGATAATTTTTTCGCCGTCGGGTGAAAAACGCGCCGAATTCACCGGCAGTTCGTGTTTGTCGTAATCTGCCTGCAACTCGCCTTGTAGGTTCCACAGCTTGGCGCTTTGGTCGATTGAAGCCGTAAGCAGGTGCTTGCCATCGGGGGAGAAATCCACCGAGGTGACCGCCGCAGTGTGTGCGACACTAACGAGCGGCTTCCCCGCTTCGTCCCAGAGCCAGACCATACTGCTTGCCGTCAACAGGCGCCGGCCCTCAGGCAAAAAAACCGCGAGCTTGATTTTATCATGATGCTTAAAAGTTCCAAGCGAATCACCATTGACCGCAAATAATCTTACCGCGCCATCCGCACAGGCGGTCAAAATCCGCTTCCCGTCCAGCGAATAGACTGCCGAAATAACTTCGTCATCATGCTTGAATATCCTGATCAAAACGCCGCTTGCCCACCACAATGTCGCCGTGCCGTCGGATGACGCCGTCAGAATTTGCCGGCCGTCGGGCGAAAAGACTGCGGCACGCACCTCACCGTGATGCTCAAGTGTATCAATCGGAACGCCGTTTCCAGTCCATAATCTGGCGGTGCTGTCGCTTGAAGCCGTGAGAATCCGGCTGCCATTGTCGGGAGAGAACAGCGCGGAGTTGACTTCTCCCCGATGCGGCAAGTTGACCACTCGCGCCTCATCGCGCAGCCACAGCCGGGCAGTGCCGTCCCTAGCCGCCGTTAGAATTCGATTGCCTTCAGGTGAAAAAACCGCCGCGTTCACCACGCCGCCATGCTTGAGACTGTCGAGCGGATTTCCTTGTTCATCCCAAAGCCGGGCGAATCCATCGTGTGAAGCAGTGAGGATACGCTTCCCATCTGGAGAAAACACCGCGGTGGAGACTCCCAAACTGTGGCGCGGCAAGTGCTGGGTGAATTTCTGTGAAACCTCCCAGAGTTTTGCCGTATGGTCGGCGGCGGCGGTGAGAATCTGCCTGCCGTCCGGGGAGAAAGCGGCTTTGTTCACTTCTCCTCTATACTTGAAACTTCCGAGGAAACTTCCCTGCTCGTCCCAAAACCGGATGGTGCTGAGGCTGTCGAAGGCCACGGTCAACAGGCGCTTGCCGTCGGGCGACAAAGCGGCAGAAACTACGCTGCTATCAATTGCCTTCAGGATTTTCCCTTCCCCATTCAGCAGCGTCACAGTGCCATCGGATGAGATGGTGAGAATCCGCTGCCGGTTCGAAGCGGGAATGACTTCGGCAATTCCATTTTCTTGCTTGAGACGATGGATCAGCGCGCGGTATTTTTCATCATCGCTACCGGCAAACACTTTTAGAATCCGCATGCCGTCGGTCGATAAATCGGCTAAGTCGGTTGCTTGCTCGGGTTGCAGCGTATCGCCATCGACAAGTTTCCCATTCATTTCCCAAAGCCTGACGATATCGTTGGCGAGCGTAAGAATTTGCTTGCCATTGGGGGAAAAGGCGGCGGAGGTGACGTCGTAGCCCTCATGATCAAAAGTGTGGATCAATTCTCCGCGCCGATCCCAGAGCCTGGCAGACCCGCCTTCCGAGGCGGTGAGAATTTGCTGGCCATCCGGCGAAAACACCGCCGTATTGACGGGTTCATCGTGAGGAAAATTCGCCGCATAAAACGGCCTCAGGTCTTGGGAATGAAAAATCTCACTCAACGTTCGCGTCACCGCCGCCGGCGAATGCTCACCCAAAATCGCGTAAGCCGCTTCGGCAATGCGCAGCGCTTTCGTGTTGTCGGAATTGAAAGCCTCGCCCGCGATGAACGCCAGTTGGCTCGCCTTGGCTTGCTTATAGTTGCGCTCCGACACTTGCCATTGCCAACCGGCTAATATGGCAAACAGGAAAATGAAAGTTGCCAAAACGTTGCGTATGACGCGATTGCGCTTTCGCTCTTTTTCCCGCTGCGCCTTGCGCTCCCGGCTGATCTGCAACAGCTTCTCTTCATCGGCATGCAACTGCCGCATGCCGGCTTTGCCGTTTTCCACAATTTCCAAATCCGCATCATTCAGCCAGATGTCTTTTTCATTGGCACGAAATTCCTCGATCTTGCTGTTCAAAATGCGGGCGGCTTGCTGGCCGGGCATAACGGAATTGCTGTATTCCTTGATCACCACCGGCGCGAGCAGATGATGCGCCAGGCTGGTGCCGCGCAGCTGAAAATCAGTCAACAGATAAAGGTCTTGGCACTTCGCCATAAGCTGATCAATGACCTGCTCGCGGTCGCAGTAGATGTCATGCAGTTGCTCCCGGCTCAGGCTCGCGGCAGCACCGGCGGGCGTGATATGCCGGTAGAGCAAGTCCAGTGTCAAACCGGACGTCACGACGGTTTTCTGCCACTCCTGCACTTCCGCCATGCGCTGTTTGAAAAATTCACCCATGCTGGCGCCCGATTGCTTGAGCTCCTGATATTGCCGCACGCTCAGACGCGGCGCTTTGGTGTTTTCTTTAACTGCGCCTCTCCATAACTCGGTCAGCACCACTTGCAGCATCGGCGCAAGCGGAGATTCCTCGCTTTCCAGCATATCGTCGGCGATGATCTCCGGCAAATTACTACCCTTGTAATTTTCAATTTCCAGGTGATACTGATCGCGAGTCGAAGGATGCGTGGTCACACCTTCCGTCGCTTCGACAATTCCCTGCCAGCCCAGTGGCGGAAGAAATGCTTCCGCAAAAGGCAGTGAAAACGCTTGCAAGGCCGCACGCATCGCGGGCTGATATTCTTCGCGGCAACTGAGAATGAGTTTTCCCCGCAGGGGCAGGTCTTGTTGGTCAAAAATACTCCGCACGGTCTCGAGGAAGATCTCCAATTCATCGGCAGATTCTCTGTCGTCAGGCGCGGGGCGGGTAGATTTTTCCTCCACTTGATCGAGCATGACCACTAATGGCCGGTTGGTTTTATCTTCGATCCGCCGCCAATGTGCTGAAAACAAAAGGCTCTCGCCGGCAAGCGCGGTGAGTTTTTGCAGCTCGCTTTCCAGCACTTGCCGGGTGAATCCCGCGCTGCCCTCCAAAGCTTTTTGCAGCTCCTCGATTTTGGTGCGGAGGGTGTCTTTCTCGGCAGGTTCAACCGGCGGCAGTCCGAGCTCGTCACCTACTTCTTGCAGGGCCTGCAGCAAAGTGCCGGTCAATCCTTTCGCCGGGAGGCGGCAGATATATTTGACGGCATAATCGTTTTCAATGCGCGGCGCCAGGCCGGCTTGCAGCAGGGAAGATTTTCCCACGCCGGCTTTTCCGTAGTACAGAATGATCGGTTGCATGCCGGTGGTCAACTGCGTGTACAGTTTCCGAATCTCGGCGCCGCGGCCGAAAAAGATGGCGGCGTCTTCTCTCCTGAAATCATTCAACCAGAGAAACGGCGCAGCCGGCAACTTGCGGTAATAAACTTCCGGCAGCGGCAAGCCAAACAGAGGTTGATTCGCAGCCGCCGGCAGATTCCATTCCTTAACAATCTCCGCGCCCTTGCGATAATAGATGTCCCACGGAATACCGTCGCTGGCTTCAACTTTGCCTTTCCAATGCAGTGCGCGGGTATTGCTGGTGCCTTTCTCCACTTTGATTTGATCGATGGCTTCCGCCCAGGCGCGATCAAGCGAGAGGCCGGCAGCGAGGCCTTTGTAAAAGCGCCCTGACAAATTGGTTGCGATCTCATCGTCGATTTTTTGCGAAGTGCCGATTACGGCCGGCACGCCCGCCTCGGTCAAGTCCAATGCCTGCTGCCGAGAAGAGCAGCCGTTTAGGAAAATGAGCCGCAGACTTTTTTGTTTGGCAAGAAAAGAAACCAGCCCTTCGCTGTGCGCCATCGCGTGCTCGCCGGTCAAGGACTCGAGCAAAAGCTCGTAGCTGTCAGCATGTCCGCCGTAATGAAAAATGGCGATGCGATCCTGATACTGCTGGAAGATGTCGAGAATATTCTTGACCGTGGTATTGGATCGATGTTTCACCTCGCACAGCCCTGCCTGCTCCGCCTTTTGCAACGCTTCTAGAATGCCGTCCAGCTCGATGGGCAGGTTGCGCAAATACGCGCCGCCTTCGACGCGGTCTTGGGCGAAGGCGAGGAAGATGACGGGTTTGGTGTTTTGCTGATCGTTTGATTGTACCATAGGTTATTTTGCACGTAAGCAAGCTATAAAAACTGAGTGCGAAACAAATTGAAGCCCAAGCCCAAAAATCGCCCACGGAAATGGAACTCACACGGAATTGAAAACAATTTTTCCGTGGCAGTTCCATTTCCGTGGGAGAGAACCTGTTTCAGATGACTAACCTTCTACCTCAGATTTTCAAACAAGCTAGAAATCGAAGCTCTGCGGGCGGCTGAACAAAGAGAGATAGAGAATTCTTATCTTGGAATTGTTCAATTGGCTTAACCAAAGGCCAAGACAGAAAAATGAAAGACAGAAAAATGGCGTTCGCGATTAAGCCAGGGAAGTGGACAATGACAGCATGGAGCAAACGGCAAACATTTTTCTGTCCTCCATCTTTCTGTCTTCCGATGTTTTCAGACAAGCTGAAAACCAAAACTCCTTACGGAGCAACTTTAGACCAAAAACGCTCCAACGGATCAAAAAACGACCAACGGATTTTCCTGAATTCGTTGGTCGCTTCTCCTTCATTGGCGAAGAAATTTTCAGAATTTTGTTCTGACTTTGAGCGCCATATGGCGTACGAATTCGACTATAATGCCTCAATGCTTATTTCCGGCGCTTGGCGGCTTTGGGCTTTGCCTTTGCCCGTGCGCGCGTTTTGCTGCCGGCGGTTTTCTTGGCCACTTTCTTCTTGGCAACTTTTTTCTTTGCGGCCGCACGTTTGCTTTTTTTCACGCGCGCCTTGCGTGTTTTCCTGACCGGCGGCTTGGTATCTTCTTGCGCCTCGCGCCCGCGCGTGAACTCTGGAACGAGATCAATGTCTTGCATGGATTCCGGTATCGCCATGCCGCGAGAGAGCGGCACGCCCAACACAGTTTTCGCGCGTGTGTAGTATTGCCTGCGCTCCTCGAGGCCTTTGGTTCCGCCATTGATCCGCTTCGTGATGGTCTCGAACATTTCACTGTCGGCAAGCTCATTCAAGCCGTTTTCTTTCCAATACAAACCCGCAACGCGAAACCCGACCTCCGGCGTGGCGGCTTTGTCGGAATTATTGATGATATCGACATTCAGTCGACTGCCATATTTTTGATAGTTCTCGCGTCCGGTAATTTGAATGGGGCCACGGCCGCGAAACCGCCAACCGTCGCCGCTCGCTTCATTGCCGTTGCCAACGCGATTCGCATAAACGTAGTTGGCCAGCTTCTCCGGATTCCGCTCATACTTCTGCGCTGTGGCGGGATCGGGGAAGCGTTTGGGCCAGGTTGCCATCAAGCCTTTGGCCGAGTAATTCAGGTTCTCGGCAAAGACGGTTAATTCCCCGGACTCGTGGGCGATTTGCGCCAGAAACGCGGCTTCGCGCTTCGGCGTGTTCACACCGAACTCATTCATTGCGCTCTGCAATGCCGGCAGCAATGCCGCACGCTTGGCGTCCGGGAGTTTAGGCATAATTTGTTTCAATGAGTCTTCGGTGATCATAGCAGTTCCTTCTTTTGATAAACTGGGTTAGGCAAATTAGAAAATTAAATTCAATATAATACTCTGGCTTTTTTCATCAACGGATAGATTAAGGCCAACGGACAAAACATTTTCGTCCCTTCATCCGTTGGTCTTGATCTATCCGTTGGCGCCGCCCGCAGGGCATCGGTTTTCAGCTCGCCAATAAATCCGGGACAGGCGCTTAGCGAAATAAAAATTCGAATTGCAGATCTCAAAACACCCTTTGAGCTTTGTGCTTCGAATTCCGGCTACTCTGAACTCCCACGGAAATCAAAACAGAAAACTTCTCTAAGCACAGATTTCACTTGTAATGGAGCAATGGACTAGCATTCTGGGACGCAGAGCGTCATTGCATGCGTTCCACCGCTGAGCGGTGAAACGAGAGTGCTCGCACGGGCTGAAGCTTCCCAGGTGCTCGGATAAAGCACCGTCTAAGCATTGTGCCCAGCTCGTGGCAAGATTCTTTCAGAATGACATGGTTGAGGGTGTGATTCTCAAGTTAACCGTGCACGGCCCCCAGGATCCAGCATCCAGGATCCGGCATCCAGCCTCACCACTCCACTCCCGCCAGCGCCTTCTGCCCAGCTTCGGAAACAAAATAATTCAAATGATGGCAGGCGACATTGCCGCGCTTGGGCATGGGATTGCGCGAGCCCGCGATGCCGAGCACGCTCTCCACGCCGGCCGCTAGATCGTGTGCGCCACTGCCAAAAAGGGCGCTGAACACAAAACCTTTTCCAGCTTTCGCCAACAGCTGCTGAAAGAATTGATCCGAGGGTTCCTGATACGCCTCCACGTCCCCGGCGAGAAGGGTGTAGCGGATGCCGGGATCGCCGCTGCTGTTGAGCGTGGTGATAAATTCGGAAGACGAGTTCATTTGCTCCAGCGTGGGCGTGATTTTTTTCGAACGGTTCAGCAGGAATATGATGGCGCCGTTGAACGGGATGAGCGCGGGAACATAATTCATCGCCACGCCGGTCAAAACGTTCAAGATTTTGCGCGCCGCGTCGATTTTGCCAAACGGCGAGCCCTGATTGGGCGTGCCACACATGACGAGATGATCGACCATGGTGTTGCCGCCTTCGCGCTCGATAAACCAGCGCCCCACCAGGCCGCCCATGGAATGCGTCAAGAGTGTAAGCTTTTTGTTGTCATTCGCGCCGAATCCGGCCGCTTCCAACTTCTTTTTGAGATCGAGCGCCGTCTCTGCCAGCGGCGTGCTGAGGTTTTCATAGTCATAGGTCAGCACCAGATCGAATTTTTGATCGAGGCTTGTACCGCCGGCATTGATCATGCGCAGAGTTTTGGCAAGGTTTTCGGTGTCGCCGATGAGGCCGTGCATCAGCACCACCACGTTCTGCGCCGCGTTCACTTTCTCGGCAATCATAGTCTTGTGCTGCGCTATCGTGCCGTCGGCTTTGTACTCCACCCAGCGCAATTGATTGACGCTATCCTGCTTGAGATAAGTTTTGAAAAAGTACAGCTTCAATGCCTTGCCAACGCTGCGGCGGTTGTCCGGCACCTCGGGAATGTGGTCGATGCTGATATGGGTGTTGCCCTGCTCGTCTTTATACGTATCCCCGCCGAGCAAAACGTGCTGGCCGTCGAACACCAGGGGGAGAATCCCCTCGTCGGCATTGAGCGGGACATTCACGTCAATCTCCAGCGGGTTCTTTGCCAGCGCTTCAGCGTTTTCAATATCGGTCAATTCCAATATGCTCTCGTTATCGCCGCGCGTGCCGGCAAAGTTGAGCATCTCCAAGCCTTGTCGCTCGAAAGCCTTGAAGAAATCAGTTCCTTCCCCGATGCTGCGAGAAGGAGCCTTGGCGGCGCTCAAACTCAAATTGGCTTTGAGCGTAGGATGGCCTTTGACGACGATCTTGCCTTTAGCCAGACCCGCGTCTTTCGCGCCCACTTGGTCGAGTTGCCGCACGACTTTGACGCGGATACTTTTGGTAAACCATTCATTCTCATGTACCAACTTTTTCATCGGCTTGATCGTGCCCACGGCACGAAAAGAGGAGATGATCTTGCCGAGTTCTAAATCATCCTGGCTCAACAAAAAGTCGTCGACCCGCTCAGTGCTGACAATCAGCTTGAAATTCTCCAGCGATTCATTGGCATGATCTTCCAAATAAAAATAGTCCTTCTCATCCTCCCCCCACAAAGTAACGAATTCTTTGCCCGGGGGAACCTCTTCGTTGCGCAAAATGTGAATGCCATACGACGCGGAGAAATAAGCGAGAATAAAATGCAACGTTTGCTCAGTGCTATTCCGCGCTTTGAATTTGCCCCGAATCTCTTGCCATTGTTCCTTGGATTTCACCAAATCGAGCGTAATCTCGCCCGAGGGATGGACATACTCCTTTCCGGCATTTAATTGCTCGGTGTAAATGAAGTCAACCAGCGAGGTGTCCATTTTCGTTCCATGATTCTGCAGCGCAAGGCTTCTTTCCCATTGCGCAACCTGCTTGACAATGCCAAGCGCCACTTGCGCGGACTCTTCGGAATATGTCGCCACCTCTTTTCCCGTGCTACGCTCGCGCACGAGCACGCCCTTGACGCCCTGGATGAGCAAATCCAATTCCCGCTGTTTCAGCAGAAATACTCCCTCTTGCGCGGTGATCGCATAACGGGTGCCCTCGGCGACGTCAGTTAAATCGACGCCCATGGAAGGGTTGAGTGCCTTGCGGAGAATGGTCTTGCCATTCTCATCGCCATCGACATAAACCGGAATCGGCGCAACCGGTAGACTGGTGACTTCGGCATAATAGCGCGCCGCTTGATCGCCGGTAAAATCCAGCTGCAGCTCGCTCTTCTGCGGCCCCACTTGAACCGTCGACGCGTGCCCGGCTAAACGCGCCTGCTCATTTTCCGGATAAAGCGCCAAGCCGACGCTTTTTTCCGGCGCAGTGGGAAGTCCGTGCAAGGCACCGGCATCGATAGTCCAGTTGCCATCCTTGAAATACACGCTGAAGCGAGGCGCTGTGTGAGAAGCCTTACGCCCGAGAAAGCCGCCAAGGGCGTTGAACTTCTCGTTGGCCTCGAATTGCGGCGTCTGATTGTCGGCTTCCTTGCGAATCTCCGCCCGGCAGCGCATGAACAGATCGGCATAAGTGATATCGCTGCCGGATTTTTCCAACACCTTGAGCAGCGTGCTGGTAAAGAGCCCGCTGCGGTCTGTGGCCTCATAGGCCTTTTGTTTGCGGTCGCAAGCAGCCAATAAAATATGCTTGCTTCTCGGGATCGACAACTTTTTTCCCTGTTGGCGCAGCTTGGCATAATGGCCGTCAAGATAGCTGTCGAGAGGACGCTCCACGGCAACCTCGTGGGTTTGCCGCGCTTTCAAATGCGTGAACGCATCCACGTCGCGCGTGCCGGAGCCGGAATGGCAGCAATCCAAAATAACGGCAAGATGAGGATCTTTGGCTGCGACCTCGGCAAGCAGCATCGCCAATTCTTTGTCGGCCAGGTCAAAGGGGTAGGTGCCGTCTTTGCGGCGGCTGTCGTGACATACCAGACCCTCGTCTTTGCCATCGGGATAGAACTCTTTGAATTCCTTCGCAGCGGCCCAACGCGCGCCATGGCCGGAATATTGGAACACGGCCACGTCACCAGCCTTCGCCTGGCCGAGATGGGCGCGGAACAGTCTGATGATGTTGTCGCGCGTGGCCTCGCCTTCTTTGAGCACTTCAATGGCGAGACTGGCTTTGTCAAAAGCGCTGGTCAAATAGTCCTTAAAATGATCCACATCATTGAGACATCCGGCCAGCCTGCCGATTTCCGGAGCATAGTCATTGATGCCCACCAGCAATGCATAGATTTTGTTCGCCATGAGAATTGCCTCCATTGTGATGTTGCATGAGCGCATGGGAGCGCTTAGTGGATTCGCAGTTCGATTGATTGCAAGTGTTTCTTCCGAGCTTTACTAAAATTTGACCCTGGCTTAAGCATGCTCTGCCCGCCGTTCTCCGTTTCGCCTCCTCGGCATGGAATTTCACCGCACAAAAGACGCCTTACGACTCTAAATAGACACTCACTCGCTGGGAGGTGATAAATTTGGACGCCAGAACTCGCTTTTTTGCAGGACTGATCCCTTTGGGTCCCCTGGTTGAGATGGGGGGAGTAACTGCAGTGAATTTTCAAATCACCTGGTATAATGAATAAGATTTCACGACGCTGATGATCTCGTTGATAGAATTCAAACGCCATGCGCTACGCGCTACGCGGCAACCGCACGACAAACTCCGTAAACTCCCCCTCTTTGGTTTCCACTTTGATCTCGCCGCTGTGCTCGTGCACCACGATGTCATAGCTGAGGGACAAACCCAGTCCTGTGCCCTGGCCCGCCGGCTTGGTGGTAAAAAACGGGTGAAAAACTTTATTGAGCACGCTGGCGGGAATGCCCGTACCGTTGTCGCGAATGCGGATTTCGACTCTGTCGCCCAAGTTTTTGGTTGAGACGGAAAGGGTCGGAGCGTAAGGCCGAACGGGAAGAGTGGGAGACGGCGAGAGGGGGGGACGGGGGGCAATGCCATCCTTCCCTTTCGCCTGGTCTCCTTCTCTCCCTGTCTGCTCGTCTCCCATTCGGGCTTTTTGATGCGTCGCGTAACAAGCATTGTTGACGAGATTGAGAAACACCCGGCTAATGTCCTGCGGAAAAACCTCGACCCGGCCGACGGCGGGATCGTAGTCTTTTTCGATTTTGACGTTGAAGGTCGCGTCTGTGCCGCGCATGCCGTGATACGCGAGCATCACGTACTCGTCGAGCACGGCATTGAGGTCCACCGGCCGCCGTTCGCCGGATTCGCCGCGCGAATGCAGCAACATGCCCTTGACGATACTATCCGCGCGGCGGCCGTGCTCGTCGATCTTGGCAATGTTTTGAGAAAGCAGCCCCATCACTTCCTGCAAGTCTTCTTTTGCCGCCGGATCAAGTTTTTCCTTCTGCTTTTCAAAACCTTCTCGCAGTTCCACGATCAAATCCACGGAAAGCTTCGCAAAATTATTGACGAAATTGAGCGGGTTTTTGATCTCATGCGCGATGCCGGCGGTGAGCTGACCGAGCGAGGCCAGCTTCTCCTGCACAATCAATTGCTCCTGGGTTTTGATAATTTCCCGATTCTTTTCTTCCAGCTCATCGGCTTGCGACTGGATGGCCACGGCTTGCTGCCGGATTTCCTGCGTTCTCTCCTGCACCGTTTTTTCCAGCTCGCGGCTGCGCGCATGCAGTTGGCGCGTGCGCAGGCCGACCAGCCCGGCAATCCCGCCGGAAAAAGCGAGAACGTATGCAAGATACGCCCACCACGCGCGATACCACGGCGGCAGAATTGCAAAGGCAAATACCGCTTCAGAACTGGGATAATGGTAAATATTACGGGCGCGCACGCGGAAGCGATAATCCCCCTTCGGCAGGTTGGTGTAATCTTTTTTGGCTTCCTTGCTCCACGCCGACCAGTGGTCGTCGAATCCTTCTAAAAAAGATTGAAAGCGATTTTCGGTTTCTGCTTCGTAAAAAGAAGCGCTAAATTCAAAGCGCAAAGCGTTGTTGGAATGCGGCAGAATGGAAATGGCCCTCTCCTCAGAGCTGAAGGGAGGGGTGATGGTGCCGGCAAAAATCACGGAGTCTTCATTGACAATCACGCGCCGAATGAGCGCGGCATAATCTTGCGCATAGTCTTTTGCAACTGCACCATCATAACGCACCAAGCCGTCGGCACCGCCGAACCATACCACTCCTTCCTCCTCGTCGGGATAAATGGCGCTGGTCGGCGCTTCGGCAAAACGCAGGAAAGGCGTTTTTTCGATGACATAAGCGCCATGGTTCTGGCGCCGGGCCACTGCCGATTCTTTGCCAAAATTGACCCAAACATCGCCTTGGCGATCTTCTCTGAGATTGTATTCTTCCTGCGTATTGCCAAAACCAACTACCGCAAAGGTTGAATCCGGCACAAAGACCTGACGCTCCCGGTCAAAACCAAAGATCCCGGTCGAGGTAACGAAATATTCCTTGCCGGCCCGAATAGGACTTCCACCTATGGCAAAGACCTGCACGCCGCCTTCAGCCAGGCCATGCGCCACGCCATAACGTGCAAGCTTGAGATTGCGCCATCGCGCTTCCGGTTTTTCCGTACCCGAGCGCGGCAATCTCGCTGCGGAGGAAGAGCCCTCCGCCGCCGGAAACTCGAGGTGAATGACACCCTGCGCATCCGTGCCCAGCCACAAGGCCCCTTCCTCGTTTTCCACGATCGACCAAATCTGCTCATAAATGCCGGGCGCGCGTCCTTCATCAATCCATTGCGCCACGCTCGCATCATATCGCAAAGACGCCAGGCCATCGCTGAGACCGACATAGATACGATTTCGATTGAGCCGGGAGCGTTGCAGCACCAACGATACAAAAGACGCGCTCACGGAGGCTTTCACGGGCACGGCGCGATCACCGTTGATGCGGAAAACACCATCACCGGTCGCTACCAGCAGGTCGCCATCCAAGGCAAGAAGAGTCCAACTCTGCTCAGCAATGCCCTGGACGGGCAAGAACTTCGGGATTTTGCCGGGTGCCGAAGAAGCGGGAAGGCGCAAATAAAAAACCCCGGCATTGGTGGAGACATACAGCTTGCCTTGATGCTTGATCATGCCGTAAACCGTGCTCTTTAGGCCAAACGACTCACCATATAGAGAAAACGGCGAGGGCGTTTCGACCCGGCTGATGCCATTCTCCAATCCCAGCCACAGCGCGCCGTGGCGATCGGGATAGACGAAATAGACTTTGTTCACGCGCAAGCCGGTTTCTTTGTTGATGATGCGAGCTTGGCCGTTGCGATCGACAATAGCCACGCCGCCCTGGCGTGTTGCCAAGGCAAACGTGCCGTTGCGCAACAGCGCGCCGCGATAAATTTCGCTGGCGCGCAGGAAATCGTCGGCCGCAGTAACGAAAGGCCGGGCAGTGGCCCCGTCGTACAAAAACAAGCCGTTGCTGGCGGTGGCAATCAATATCTTTTCACGCGCGGATGAACCCGCCGCTTCGTCAAAGGGCAGAAGGACGGCATAAATCTCCTCGGCAAATCTCTCCGTGCCCGGCAGCAGTTGCAGAGAGTCTCCCACCATTGCCATGATTCCGGTTTCCACTTGGGGAATGTACAAGCGGCCGCGCACCAACGAGGCGCGATTGAACCGCGTCGTGGGTTTCCAAATTTTCATGACGGCATTCTTGATTCCCACTTGAGAGATTACACCTCCCTCCGTCCCATCTTGCGGGGAGATGGAGGAGGCTGCCGATGTAAAACGAAACAGCCGTGTCGCCGTTTGAAAATAAGTGCCTTCTTCGGTCACGAACGTGCGCCACACATCCGTGAACTCACGATCCTCCGGCGGCACTTGTGCGAGCAGCGATACATAATGCATTTGTCCGAGGGCATCTGCAGCCAGGTAGCCGAACTCACCCTGGGCGCCGGCGTAGATTCTGCCGTGCACGTCCAGGTCAAGCGATCGCACCACGGAGGCATTCGGCAGCGCAATCAGGCGCCACGAGACCGCATCATATTCCAGCACACCCAAGCCATTGCCAAAATACATCACGCCACGCTGATCTTGAACGATGGCCCAGTTTTGCGGATGCGCACCAGAGTATTCTTTAGGACTGTAATTGCGGATGAACGGCTGGCCGATTTCGTTACGCCCCCCCTCGGCGCGGCGGTCAGAGCCAATTTGAGGCGAGGGTACTGCTGCCGCGTTTGCGTTCTGCGCGCGCGCAGTGGGGAACGCGACAAGGACAAGGATTAAAGTTACGAAGGGGAGATTTTTGTGCATGATCACGCCAGATAGCGCAAGGCCAGAATCGTCAAATCATCCGCTTGGGGCGCGCCTTGTGAGAACGCTTTGACCTCTTCAACAACACGGTCGACCATGTCGTGCAACGCCGCACCGTGCAGGCGTTGCAGACTTTCTTGCAAGCGTTTTTCGGCAAAAGCATTGTAGTTGGCATCGGTTGCTTCCGTCACGCCGTCGGTATAGAGAAAGAGCCCTTCGCCCGGCAGCAGCTTTGTGCTTTTTGCCTGGTAGCTCGAATTTGGCAGCGCCCCCAACACCAAACTGCCGGAGGTTTCCGTGGTTTCGATCTGCCGGTTCGCGCGCAAGATAAAGGGCGGGTTATGACCGCCATTGCTGTAACTCACTTCGCCCGTGCGCAGGTGCAAGATGCCGTAAAAAACCGTGACGAACATCGCCGAAGCATTGTCCCAACAAAGCATGCTGTTCACCTGTTGCAGGCACTCCTCCAGCGGCACTCCGGTCAGTGCTGTGGCTTTGAGCAAGGTTTTGCTCACCGCCATGAACAGCGCCGCCGGCACGCCCTTGTCTGACACATCGCCAATGACGAAGCCCAGGCGTTCGTTGTCGATGAGAAAGAAATCATAAAAGTCCCCGCCCACCTCGCGTGCCGGGATCATCGCCGCATGAATTTCAAATTCCTTTCTTTCCGGAAAGGGCGGAAACGTGCGCGGCACAATGGCACTCTGGATGCGCCGTGCCACGTCCAGCTCGCGCTGCAGCGCGACCAGTTGATCGCGATCTTGTTCCGATTGCCTTTGCGCGCGCGCCGCTTGAATGGTCTTGTCGAGGGTGATTTCGAGGTCTTGAAAATCGATGGGTTTGGTGATGAAATCGAATGCGCCACGGTTGAGTGCCGTACGAATGTTCGACATATCGCCGTAGGCGGAAACGATCAAGGATTTGATTTGTGGGTATTGCTCATTGAGTTTTGCCAACAGCGTCAAACCGTCCATTTCCGGCATATTGATGTCGGTCATGACGAGATCGACATCACGCTCCTCCTGCAAACGGTGCAGCGCCGCCACACCGCTTTCGGCAAAAGTGAAAATGAGCTCGTGGTCTCGCACCTTTTTTCGAAACTTCTGACTAATCAACATTTTCAGATCAGGTTCGTCATCAACCACGAGGATTTTGGTGGGCATGTGCTGCAATTCCTTATCAATTGTCCAGACGACCAGTTGCGCGCTTATTTCGACCAGCCTGCAATCGCTTCTTCCTGCGAAGCAAAGATCGAAAAAATGTTAGAAAAACCCGCAATGTCGAAGACCGTTTTGAGTGTGGGCTTGAGGCCGCACAGCGCGATCTTGCCACTGCTTTCCTGCAGTTTTCTGGCGGCGAGCAGCAGAACACGCAGACCGGCGCTGCTGATATAATCCAGCTTGGAGAAATCCAGGAGCACGTTCTGGTTGCCTGCTGCAATTGCAGCGAGCAGTTGTTGCTCGAAGCCTTCCGAGGTTTTCGCGTCTAATCTTCCGCTCAGGGCGAACACCAGCGCATGGGCTTGTTGGGTTTGTGTAATCTCCATTTTTTCTCCGTCCAGCAAATACCACATTGAGTTCGAAACCTTGCCACGCAGCTCGAAGTCATTCCCGTGCCGCCGCTGCGGGAGGAATCCCGGAATGCCAAATGCCTATGAAGCAATTCTTTTCTTCAATATCAATATGTTTTTGTCACCCTCGCGCCGGTATTCCATCGTATCCATCAAAGTGCGCGCGAGGTGAATCCCCAAGCCTCCCACCGCCCTTTCCTCCAACGGGCTATTGACGTCCGCAGGTGGCGCTGCCAAAGGATTGAAGGGTAGGGCATCATCAGCAACTTCGGCAATCAGCTCGCCGGCTTGTATGCCAAGGCCAACGGTGATTTCATGCTCGGCCTCATCAGCATAGCCGTAGGAAATCACATTGGTCAGAATTTCATCAAGCGCGAGATTGACTGCGTACAAAAGCTCCTCCGGCAATTGCTGGCTCCGGCCAAAGGCTTCGAGGCTTTGGCTCAAGCGCTCTATTTCAACCAGGTCATTTTTGAGGGTGAGCGAGAGTTGATCCATAATGTTTAAAGGAATGTTCATCGAATTTCCATCCCGAAGGGTCGGGATGGAAGCCGAAGCTCCTTGCGGAGCAGCTTTAAACAAAAGAACTCTCCAACGGATTAAAAACGGCCAACGGATTATTCTGAATCCGTTGGTCGCTTCTCATCCGTTGGCGAAGAAATTTTCAGAATATTGTTCTGGCTTCGAGTGCATTAAGGACCTACAACGCTGTCGCCGCGTTACTTGCTGGCAAGATCATTCTCTCCCCAACATTTGCAATTGCCACAAATCCCGGCTTTCCGCGCTGACGAACGGTTTAAGCGCCATCATGCCGGTCTTGCCGATACTCTTTTCGAGATACGCAAGCTCATCAAATGCTTTGCCGATTTCCGGATCCAGTGCGGGCACGAAACCGGCTTCGCTCATGAGCATCAGGCCTTTGGCTTTAATGGATAATTCCAGACGCAGACGCAACAGGCACAACATATCGGCGACGATTTCTCCCGGAAAAATCTTTCTGAGCGACTGCAAATAAGCGCCGATTTTGCTGGTGGAAATTTTTTCCGTGGTGAGCAGTTCCAGCAATTCCTGATCCGTGCCAAAACCCACCTCCAGCCAATGGCGCGTGGCATTCTCGCTGTGCTGAAAGACCAAAATCATGATCACCGGCAGCGCAATCAACAGCGTCAGCGTCGAGAGCAGTGGCGGCAGAAAAAAATGATTGAAAAAAGAATGCAGGGCAACCGCCGCACCCAGCGCCGGCAGGAAAAACGGCAGCCGGGTTGCTGCGCGTTGCGCGAAAGCATTGCGTGCAAGCAGGGCAAAAATCGCGGTGGTGCCGCCGTGCATGATGGCCGTGCCGAAACCGCGAATGATCCACAACAGCAAGTTGGCGTCGGTAAGAGAACGAAGGTAATAAACATTCTCCACACAAGCAAAGCCCGCGCCCAGCGCGAAGCCGTGAATCGCGCTATCGACCATGAAGCCCACGCGATTTGTTTTGACCAAGAAAACCACGTATAGCGCTTTGCACGATTCTTCAATCATCGGCGCCGCATAACGGGAATACAGGGTCATGTCCGGTTCGAAAAGCCGGAAAGCTATGCGATTGAGCACCAGACTCAAGAGCGCCGCCAGGCCGCCGGCGAGGATGGCCTGCAGCACGGCGCGCCAGCGCATCAGTTTGAAGCTGTCCAGCCAAATTAAAATCACCAGAAAAATCAGAACCGGCAACAGACTGAAAGCGAGGCGGGCTGGCGGATTAAAATCGATTGCGTTCAAGATTTGTCTTTCTCGATACACGACGGCTCGTAATTCGATCGACGGTCTCAATGCGCCCCAACAGCGCTTACAAGGCCATGCAAAAACTCCTTGACTTCGGGCGGCACCGAAGTAAAATGAACATAAAAATCCGCGTGAGCACTTTGGAGCAGGGATATTACCTTGCCGTAAATGTCCGCCGCAATTTCTTTTCCCTCCAGGTCGCTGAGCCGCATTTTAACGGAGGCCAGAACAGCAACGGGATGCGCGGCCTGCACTTCTCCTCCGCGCAACGAAAGCGCGGTAAAATTCGCCGAAAAGCTCATTCCACTTACGTGTTTGCCTTCGAGTATCGTGCAGTGCACGGTCAGAGGACGCGGCAGCGCCACAAGCTGGTCACTTCTTTCCGATAAAAAGAAGTTATACTGGCCTTCAATCCCCATCACTTCATAGATCGTGGATGGATTTTCAAACCCTTTTGCTTCCATCTTGATCTGCCGGCTGACGCTCACCATCGAACCCACTGCTGCCAAAGTCGCTTCTGAAACCAGAATCTGATTGCCTATCGTATAAGACTCAATTCGGGAAGCGAGATTGACATGCCGACCGACAATGCCGTATTTGGTGCGTCTGAGCGATCCAATATTTCCCGCCACGACCTCGCCGGTGCTCATGCCAATACCCATTTCTATTGCGGGTAAACCGTCCTCGTTATTCTTTTTGTTGATGGAGGGCATAGCGAGTTGCATGGCAACGGCGCAGGCCACGGCCCTTTGCGCGTCATCGGCGCGTGCGATCGGCGCGCCAAACATGACCAAGATGGCATCACCGATGAACTCATTGATCGTTCCGCCGTATTGCAAGATGATGTCGATCATAACTTCAAAATAACGATTCAAGAGTGCAACCACTTGCTCAGGCATGAGCCGTTCCGACAGGGAGGTAAAGCCGCGCAAATCCGACAGCACAACGGTGACCTCGCGCTTTTCGCCGCCCAGCTTCAAGGCCTCCGGGGAGGCCAGCAGGGTTTCCACCACTTCGTCGGAAACATAGCGGCCAAAGGTTGCGCGAATAAACTGATTGCGCCGTTCGAGCTCGATTTTTTCCCGCTGCAGGCGCACGCCTTCCTGCAATTGCTGCGCGGCGTGCAAGGTTTTCCTAATCGTGATCTCCAAATCATCAAGATCAATTGGCTTGATCAGGAAATCGAAAGCGCCGCGGTTCATCGCGGCCCGGATATTGTGCATATCGCCATAAGCCGAAACCACGACGGAACGCAACAGCGGAAAGGTGGTCAGCACCTCTGTGAGCAAAGTGAGGCCGTCCATGACCGGCATGTTGAGGTCGGTGAGCAGCATGTCAAAGTTCTGACTACCCCGTAGTTTCTCCAAAGCACGCGCGCCGTTTTCCGCAAAAACCAATTCCATTTGCTGCGCGCGTATTTGGGCCCTGAACTGCTGGTTGACGACGTCCTGAAAGTCAGGTTCATCATCCACAACGAGGATTTTGATTGCCATGGCTTTTCACTCCTTCGCCGCGCAAAGCCGTTTTCTATAAGGTCAAGCTGCTTGCCTAAGCGATATTAAAATTGTTTTCTAGCAGGATGCTGAAAAGTCTCGAATTGCTTGTATCTGTCATCCCCGCGAATGCGGGGATCCATGAATTTGTTGAAGTTTTTGCATGCCCGCTTTCGCGGGCATGACAGAAAAAGGAGTTTTTCAGCAACCTGCTAGATTTAGTGTCCTTTATTTCGGGGTAGGCTGAGGATAAACTCCGTAAATTTTCCTTCATCTGTTTCGACGCGGATATTGCCCTGGTGTGCTTGCACAATGATATCATAGCTGATCGATAAGCCTAACCCCGTGCCTTGTCCAGTCGGTTTTGTCGTGAAAAAAGGATTAAAAATTTTGTCGCGAATGTCAACCGGAATCCCGTCGCCGTTGTCCCGAATGCGGATTTCGATTTTGTCGCCGAGATTTTTGGTTGTGACGGAAAGCGTCGGCGTGAAGCGCCGAGAGGGAGACTGGGAGAGTGGGTGACTGGGCCTCGCGGTTTCGCCCTCTCTCTCCCCGTCGCCCCTCCCCCTCTCCCACTCACCCCGTCTCCCTTTCTCCCGCTCTCCCCTTCACCCACTCGCGCTTTCTGGTGCGCGGCGTAACACGCATTGTTGACGATATTCAAAAACACCCGGCTAATATCCTGCGGCACGATTTCGAGCTTGCCAATCGTCTCATCGTAATCCTTTTCAATCGTGATGTTGAAAGAAGCTTCGTTGGCGCGCATGCCGTGATACGTGAGATTCACAGCCTCGTCGAGCAAATGATTGATACCCGCCAACTCGCGCTGATCGGAAACGCCGCGCGCGTGCTGCATCATGCTCCTCACGATGCTGTCCGCGCACTTGCCGTGGTGGTTGATCTTTTCGGCATTCTTTATCAACGTCTCCAAAATCTCCTCGATATTGGCGAAACTTTCACGATCCACGATCCTCGATCTTCGCCAGTCTTTCACGATCCACAATCTTCGATCCTCGATCCACCATCCTCGATCTTCGCCATCGCCTCCCGCAACTCCTTCGCCAAATCCACCGACAGCACCGCAAAGTTATTCACGAAGTTGAGCGGATTCTTGATCTCGTGCGCGATGCCGGCGGTAAGCTGGCCGAGCGAGGCGAGCTTCTCCTGCGTGACCAGTTGTTGCTGCGTGGCTTTCAGGCGTCCGTGGGCCTCCGTCAATTTCTGATAAGCGACTTTAAGCTCTGCAGCCTTTTTTAACTCAAGGTCTTTGCGTTCCGCTTCCGCCCGTTCGCGTTCTTCTTTGATCAAGCGCCGACGTTGAATCCGATTCGTGGCCTCGCGGTGGGTGCCCAGATGAATCCACTGCTCGCGATAGCCTTCCAAGAAGTGCATATCAAAAACTCAGTATTTTGTCTCCATTTCATGATGCTCGCCGCGGATAGCCCAAAACCGCCAGACTTTCGGTGATTTCCTCGAGAATCGCCGGGTCGTCAATCGTCGGTGGAATGCGGTATTCCACACCGTCAGCAATCTTCTTGATGGTGCCGCGCACGATCTTGCCCGAGCGCGTCTTGGGCAACCGCTTGACAATCGTCGCAACTTTGAAAGAAGCCACCGGGCCGATCCTCTCACGCACCATCCGGATCAGCTCCTGAATAATCTCGTCGTGGGCACGCTGCACGCCGGCTTTGAGCACGACAAGACCCAATGGAATTTCTCCTTTGAGCTCGTCCGCAGCCCCGAAGACAGCGCACTCGGCGACGTCAGAATGAGAGGCGAGCACCTCCTCCATCGCGCCGGTTGACAAGCGGTGGCCGGCGACGTTGATGATGTCATCGGTGCGGCTCATGACCCAGAGATAGCCGTCCTCATCCTTGTAGCCGGCATCTGCGGTCGAATAGTAGCCGGGGAAGGCGCTTAGATAAGAATTCCGGTAACCTTCGTCGTTGTTCCACAGCGTCGGCAGACAGCCGGGCGGCAGGGGAAGCTTGATAACGATGTTGCCGATTTCACCATCCGATACTTCCGTGCCATTTGCCCCCAACACACGCACGTCATAGCCCGGAACCGGCTTGGTGCAGGAACCCGGCTTGACCGGGAACATTCCTAACCCCACACAGTTGGCGCCAATTGGCCAGCCGGTCTCCGTTTGCCACCAGTGATCGATGACCGGCACATTAAGCTGCTTCTGTGCCCATAATAAGGTGTCGGGATCGCACCGCTCGCCGGCAAGGAAAAGCGTTCGGAAGCGGCTCAATTCATACTTGCGGATATAGTCACCGTTGGGGTCGTCGCGTTTGATCGCCCGAAAAGCTGTCGGCGCCGTGAAGAGGACGCTCACATTATGTTGCGAGATGACCCGCCAGAAGGCGCCGGGGTCAGGTGTGCCGACTGGTTTGCCCTCGTAAAGAACAGTGGTGTTTCCATTAAAGAGAGGGCCATAGATGATGTAGGAATGGCCGACCGCCCAACCCAAATCGGAGGCCGCCCAATAGACCTCACCCGGCTCGACGCCATAGATGTTTCTCATGCTCCATTTGAGAGCAACCAAGTGTCCGCCATTATCGCGCACGATGCCCTTGGGAATTCCCGTCGTGCCGGAGGTGTAGAGAATGTAAAGCGGATCAGTGGCAGCCACTGGCACACATGCGACGGGCTTGGCGTCCGCCATCAGCTCCGACCAATCGTGATCGCGCCCGGCGATCATGGCGGCCTTCTCTTGCGGACGTTGGAGAATAATACATCGCTCAGGCTTCGCCGAGGCGATCGCAATCGCTTCGTCAAGCAGCGGCTTGTACGGCAAAACGCGGTTGACTTCGATGCCGCAGGAAGCGGACACGATCAGCTTTGGCCTGGCGTCACTGAGGCGGCTTGCCAGCTCTTTGGCAGCAAAACCTCCGAAGACCACTGAGTGAATCGCACCGATTCGGCTGCAAGCCAGCATGGCAATCGCCGCCTCCGGCACCATTGGCATGTAAATGATGACGCCGTCTCCTTTTTGAACTCCCTGGCGAGTCAGAACACCAGCAAAGCGCGACACCTCATCCAGCAACTCGCGATAAGTAAAAGTCTTGATCGTGCCGGTGACCGGGCTGTCATAGATGAGAGCGGGTTGGTGGGCGCGGCCGTTTTCGACGTGCAAATCGAGAGCGTTGTAGCAACTGTTGGTCATGCCTCCGGTAAACCAGCGATAGAACGGGTGGCGTGAATCATCGAAAACTTTGTCCCATTTCTTGAGCCAGTGAACCTCTTCGGCGGCCTGGGCCCAGAAGCCCTCCGGGTCCTCAAGCGATCGTTTATAGAGTTGCTCATAAGCACTGGACATGATATTCTCCTTGTGTTATAGTTTGCGAGGCAATCTGATGATAAAGTCGGTAAAACTCCCTTCCTCCGTTTCCACTTTGATTTCCCCGTGATGCTCCTGCACGATGATGTCGTAACTGATCGACAAACCCAAGCCCGTGCCTTGTCCCGCCGGTTTCGTGGTGAAGAAGGGATTGAAAATTTTTTCGCGAATCTCCGCAGGAATGCCGTTGCCGTTGTCGCGAATGCGGATTTCGATTCTGTCGCCGAGATTTTTGGTTGTGACGGAAAGCGTCGGCGTGAAGAGCCGAGAGGGAGACTGGGAGAGTAGGTGACTGTGCCTGGCGGTTTCTCCATCTCTCCCCGTCGCCCCGTCGCCCTCTCTCCCGCTCTCCCCTTCCCCCACTCTCCCCGTCAAACTTTTTTTCTTCTCGTGCGTGGCGTAGCAGGCGTTATTGACCAAGTTGAGAAAGACCCGGCTCAAATCCTGTGGAAAAACTTCGACACGGCCAATCGTGGGATCGTAATCTTTTTCGATTTTAATATTAAAAGTTGAATCCGTGCCGCGCATGCTGTGATACGCCAGCATCACATATTCATCCAGAATGCCGTTGACGTCCGCTGCCCGCCGCTCGCCGGATTCACCACGCGAATGCAATAACATATCTTTCACAATATTGTCCGCGCGCTTGCTGTGCTCATTGATCTTGGCGATATTCTGGTCCAGTAACTGCAATACTTCCTGCACCTCTCCTTGTGCTGCTGCATCCAATTTGCCGGTGTGCGTTTCCAGCACTTCGCGTAATTCTTTGGTTAAATCCGTGGTGAGCACGGCAAAATTATTGACGAAGTTCAACGGATTCTTAATTTCGTGCGCGATGCCGGCGGTGAGCTGGCCGAGCGAGGCGAGCTTTTCCTGCGTAATGAGCTGCTGCTGCGTTTTCTGCAATTCGTTATAGGCCTTTTCGATTTCCCGCGCCTGCTGTAGCTCCCTTTCCCGGGCGCGCTCGCGTTCTTCGCGGAACAGTCGCCGGCGTTGAAACCGGTCTATCGCATACACTGCCGCAATGAACAACAAGCCATAAAGTATGTAAGCCCAGATCGTGCGCCACAAAGGCGGCAGAATCACCACCCGAATCGAGGCGTCTTCCTCGCTCGCATTCCCCTTGTCATCCACCGCACGCACGCGAAAAACATAACTCCCCGGCGATAAACCGGAGTAACGCGCACTGCGCTGAGCGTAGGAATTCACCCAATCGGCATCGCGTGGCTCCAGTTTGTAATAATACCGATTCTTCTCCGGCGTGTGGTAGGAAAGCCCCGTGTAGTCTATCGTGAAATCGTTTTGGTCATAAGAGAGGATGATTTCCGTGGCCTTATATAGTGGTTGCCGGAGTGGTGACGCCGAGCCGGGCCTGACTTCTTTATTAAACACTCGCAGGCCGGTCAGCACCATCTTCGGTGCTCCGAGCTTGTTTTCCCGGATCGTTGCCGGGTCGAAAGCTGTAAAGCCGCCGTTTCCTCCGAAAAACAACTTCTCATCCCTGGTCTTCAGAAAAGCCCCTCTAAAAAACCCGATGTCCGGCAGTCCGTCTAGGCTGCTGAAGTTCGTAAAGGTCTCAGCTTTTCGATCAAATCTTGATAACTGCCCGCCAATGGAGGCGAATGCTCCTTCGGAGGTGCTGACCCAGAGAAAGCCGTTGTTGTCTTCCACCAGGCCTGCCACGTTTTCGCTAGGCAGACCATTTTCCTGGTCAAAGCGGGTGCTCGCTCCGGTCTCGCGGTCGAAACGGTGCAGCCCGTTTCCCAGGGTACCAATCCAGAAATGACCACCTGAATCATCATAAAGGGAAGTAATTCGCCTGCCGTAGAGAAATGTTTTAAAGGATTCCGTTTTCGGATCAAAACGGCTAAGGCCATTTCCAGTTCCTATCCACAGAACGCCTGATCGATCTTCATGGATGGTGTCGATAGATTGATGTGCCACGCTGGTAGAGTCTTTTTGGTTATGCTGGAAATGCCTGAAAAGCCCCGTGGCCGGGTCACGTCGCTCAAGTCCTCCAAACTCGGTGCCGACCCACAACCTGCCATGCCGGTCTTCAAGGATGCACGTTATGGTGCTTGATCCCCGGCTTGCCGGGTTTGCAGGATCATGCCGGAAGTGGGTAAACCGCTGCGTAGCGCGGTCGTAGCGACTGAGTACTATTCCTCCACTCCCAATCCAAAGCGCGCCTGACCGGTCTTCATATAGACAAGGGACGATATCACTTCCCAAGCTATTGGGATCGTTGGCATCGTGCCGGTACTCTGTAACCACACCGGTGCTGCGGTCAATACGAACCACACCATTACCCCAGGTGGAGCTCCAAATCATTCCGTCACGGTCTTCCAATAAGCTGGTAACGAGCTGCAAGCCTGCATTGGCGTTCACCGGATGCGGCAAATACAGCGGAAACGCAGTTATTGAGGAAATCAGCTTATGTGTTCTAAGCCAGGTCCCGATCCACAAAGTGCCGTCATGTGATTCATACATCCGCCAAATAAAATTATCCGACAGGCCACTGGTTGCTACTTCATAATGAACCAGAGCTCCCGCCTCCGGATCATAGCGATTGATACCGCCGCCAAGACGGCCGATCCAGAGCATGCCGTAACGGTCTTCATGAATGAAAGTGACCCCGCCACAATTCAACCAGCCATTACATTCTTCCGGTACCACCTGAGTGCCATCTAAAAACGGAGCGCTCAATTTCCGAGGATTGGCCGGATCGTAGCGCAAGCGGGTGAAGGTTCCCCGCTTCCGATCCATGGTGTGCAACCCATCGCCCATGGTGCCGACCCAGAAATTACCCCGAGAATCCTCGCAGAGCGATAACACTTGATCGTGGATCAGGCTGGTGGGATCAGCCGAATCGTGCAGGTACCGGACAAAAGTCTCGCTCTGGGGGTCAAAACGGTTAAGGCCGCCCTGGATGCGCAGGAGTGCAGATATATCCGGTTCGCCGGTGCCGATCCAAAGCGTTCCTTGCCGATCTTCATAAAGCACCCGTGCCTGATCGCAGCTTAAACTGGCGGGATTAAGTGGATCATGCAGATAGCGCGTGAACACGCCGGTCTGGCGATCAAAGCGGTTGAGGCCGCCGTGCGTGCCGACCCAGAGCATGCTATGACGATCTTCCAGAATTGCCGTCACCTCGTCGTGGCTCAAGCTCTTCGGATCCTTTTCGTTGTGCCGGAAGCGGGTAAACGTGTCGGTTTCGCGGTTATAACGGTTGAGGCCGCCGCCATAGCTACCCACCCACAAGATTCCGTCGCGATCCACGTACAGGCATTCCAGCCGGGGATATGAAATGGAGGTCGAGTCCAGCGGATCGTGCCGGTAGTGGATATAAGAATAACCGTCATAGCGATAAAGGCCATTTTGGGTTACAACCCACATAAATCCCTGCTGATCCTGCACTGCCTGGATACCCTGAATCTGCAGGGGTTCAATCTGTACCTTCCCGAGATTAGGTGATGGCGGTGGCCAGGCCAATTTTTCTGCGCCACTTTGCTGCCGAGGCTGCGACTGAGCATGAAACACGATTGTAAGATGGCCTACGAGCAGCAAGGTAACCAGAACGAGAGAGTTAATTCTGGAATTCATTTTAGGCTCTAAGAGATATGTCCCTGGCTAGCACCAAACCCGTCCACGTTGCTGGACCTCCCAATCGTAGCCATTATCAAGCACCCTCAGAGAATCTTCAGCGAAATCATGAACTCTTTTGCCAGCCGCTGCCGTGCCTCGAATGCTGCGGCATAACCCAGCGAAAACGTCGAATTCAAATTCGAAAACAAAACGATATTGAAATCCAATTGCCCACCGAAATCGAAAACTTCCCGGCGAACCGGTGCGCTGTCAACGTTGGTGACGATACCGGCAGAAAAAAGCGCGAGGCGCGCCCAACGGCAATACAGCGTGGGCAAACCCAAACGGCGAAAACGCAACGGCGGCAAAGTCCATTCCGCCAGCAGTTTGCCGAAATTGGTCCCGCCGATGCTGTTCAGCTCCACACCGGGAAAACTCTCGTATTCGCGAAAACGCTGGTACGACAGATGATCGATCCAATTATTGCCAAAGCCGCCGAAATAGAAATTCGCAAAGGAGTTGTCGCGATCACCGTAGGCATAACCCGCAGAGCCGCGCAACCAGAGCGACGAATGCGGGATCGGCAACATGAAGCCATGGTCCAAGGCGGTGTAGAGATGCGGAAAAAACTTGGCATTGCTGATGCTGTTTTCAGAATGGACTTGAAAGCGAATTCCCCTTTCCGCTTCGACCGCGCCCAAAGGCCGGGCAAGATTTTGGTGATTGAAACCGGCGTTGAAATAGAACGCCTTGTCAAACGAGGCCGCGATATTCTGAAACTCCGGCAATCGTTCCAGCCCGCCATATCCTGCGGCTTGCAGATAATAATCGACGCTATATGAACCGGTGGAAGATTCGTCAAACTGCAGATACTTTTTGTAGAGCAGGTCGGCGGAGTAGCCCTTACGGCTTCTCTTGGTCGGGCCGAACAAATCGTAGAAATCGCCGCCGTTATAGCGCAACTTGAAATTAAATTGCCAATAATGAAAATCCAAGCCGAGATGCACTCTTTCTTCCGCAGGCAATTGACCCAGCGGCGAATATGAAGCAGTGAGGCTCAAATCGCTGAGGCGCAACGAATTGGAAAACTTCACACGTGCGCCAACGGCCGTATAGGCTTTGTAGCCTTCGACGATGGGATAGGCAGAAGCCAGCTTGGTGTCGCGCAGTGAACTGTAGCTGGTCGTTGCAGTCGCGAGAGAATCGAGCACGATACTGGCCGGCGCGGGAATTTTCCACTCTTTGACCTGCGGATGGTTTTTGACAACCTCATTCCCGAGAAATTGAATGGCGTTGACATATTCTGGCTTTTGATTCGGCAGCATCACCGGCATGAAGCCTTTGCCGGTGTAACACATCGCGATCAATGAGTCCTCAGAAACCGGCACGGGGCGGAAGAAGCCGGTTTCGGCGTTGCTCACGATCTCCATTTCTTTGCGGCCGAAATCATAGCGATAGATATTAGAGACGCCGGAGTAATATGAAGAGCCGTATAAATATCTTCCATCCGCAGAGAACGTGAAACTTTCCGGCGAGCTGAATTCAAAATCATATATCACTGCAAAAGAGCTGTCACCCGCCAGCAATTTTTTCGTATCCATTTGGATGAGCTTTTGCCTGCCATTCACTTCTGTGCGTGAGGCTACCAGCGCAGCGCCATCGGGTGCGAGGGATAAATCATAGACTTCATGGCCGTAAGGGAACGTTAACACTTGATTCCATTCCTGGTAGGGATAAGGAATACGCACGAGAGTGGACAGGCCCAGAGAACTGCGAATGCCCCACAGCGAGCTGTCGGCTTGATTGAAAGCCAAATCGCCAATCCGCGCGGTTTCAAGCAATATCCGCTTTTCACCTGTGCGCAAGTCCACGGCGCAGAGATCGCGCCAGGCATTGTTCTTCTCGGTGAAAAAAAGCCTCTGGCCGGTAGCGTCGTACGCGAGTGCAGCGACATAATATGTAGCGCCGCCGCGAATATTGCAAATTTTCTGAATCACGCCGGTATTGGCGTCGATGGCCGCCAGATGCGGAATCTGGCCAGGGTAATTCAACGCGACATACAACTTTTTCCGCGTCGGATCATAATATCCGCGAGACACAGAACCCAGCGCGGTGCGTGTGATTGGGCGATATGAGGTGATCGGATAAAGTTGCAGCGAATCGAGGTTGGCTTGTTGAAATTGATGCTCCCAAGCAATCCATTGCCGCCAAGCGTGATCAAGCGGGAGGCCATATACCTTTTTGAATTGGCCGGCATAATAACTCTTGCTGCTGTCAGCGCGCGCGAGCCAACACATCAGTTTCTCCGGCCCATATTGATCGGCGACATAACTGACGAAGCGCGTGCCGTACAGATATGAATTCGCGCCGACTTGGAAATCAATCGCCGTGCCTTCGGATTCCAAGCCGACGAGATCGTAAAAGTAACTGCGGTCACGCACCATGGTGCGAAATACCATTTCATAATACGAGGACAGCGCACGACCCAAGCCGCCGGCCATCCAGGTCTCGAGAAAGACGGCACTGCCTTCGTGATACCAGCGCGGCGCATAACGGCGTGGGGCGGTGAGATAACTATATAGCATCGAAACGGGATGCGCGGCTTCCGGATAGACCTTGCCCGCAAAAAGCATGCGGAAAAACTCATCACGGCTTGCCGCTTTGTCCATCGACACGATGTGCGCGAGCTCGTGGTTCATCATCCAATTCATGCGCTCGTTGCCGAGCACGATTTCGTAAGCATGAGGAAACGAGGGCATGAGCACATACACAAAGTTGCGCGGCAGCACCTCCGCCCCGCCGTTGCCGTAATCCGCGAGATCTTGCAGAAATACGGTGATTTTGCCCTCTGGGGAATAATCGAAGATGCCCCGATGGAAACGCAGGGCATTTTCAAAACAGCGGGCGATATGTGGAACGAGATATTCTTGCGCTGAGCTGTAATAGATCAGGCGCAGATTGGGAGTCTCGAAGCTTTGAAATTGCGCGTGGGCCGAAGAGAAGAACAGAAGCAGGGATAACAGCAATCCGCGAGTTTTACTAGACCAAGAAAATTGACGATCAATTATGATCGTACGGGTCATTTCTTCCTCCGGGACGCCTTTGCTCAAAAACAGAAAGTCATTCTGGAAAATCTCTCTCGCCTCTGAGCAATTTACTCAAGCTGAAAAAGATTCTTCCAGAATGACAAACAAGGGAGGGAAGCTGCACGCCAATGGAAATCGGTACCACCTCACTCACTGCGCCTGCAACATCGCCGCTTGAAAATTAGGATTCGCCAGCGCCGAGCGCAGCTCGGCATTCGCCATCGCGGCTTGCATTTCCGGATTCGCCAGGGCCGCACTCAATTCCGGACTGGCCAACGCCAAGCGCAATTCCGGGCTCGCCAATGCCGCTTGCATTTCAGGGCTCGCCAGCGCTGACCGCAATTCCGGGCTCGCCAAAGCGGAACGCAGCTCGGGACTTGCCAAGGCCGCTTGCATCTCAGGGCTCGCCAGCGCTGAACGTAATTCCGCGTTTGCCATCGCCGCCTGCAAATTTGGATTCGCCAATGCCGAACGCAATTCCGGGTTCGCCATCACGGAGCGGAGTTCAGGACTGGCCAAGGCGGCTTGCAATTCCGGGCTCGCCAGCGCCGCTTTAAGATCGGCATTAGCCAACGCCGAGCGCAGTTCCGGGCTGGCCATTGCCGAACGCAACTCCGGACTCGCCAATGCTGAGCGCAGTTCCGGACTTGCTAAAGCCGACCTCAACTCTGGGCTGGCCAGTGCTGAACGCAACTCCGGGCTCGCGAGCGCCGAGCGCAGCTCTGGGCTGGCCATTGCCGAACGCAACTCCGGACTCGCCAATGCTGAGCGCAGTTCCGGACTTGCCAATGCTGATCTCAGCTCCGGGCTGGCCATTGCCGAACGCAACTCCGGACTCGCCAGCGCCGAGCGCAGCTCCGCGTTTGCCATCACCGCTTTGAACTCGGAGCTGGTGATGAGATTTTGAATCTGATCGTTCTGTAGCAGGTTTTGAATTTGGGCGGAGGTTAAGACCACGTCCTTATCGCTCATTTGTTCGCTTTGATACTTCTCGGCTTTCTTCACGCCACCGATGGTGCCGGCGGTATCTTCAAGCGAAGGCGGGCGAATGCTGAGCGCATAGTAACCAATCGCCAGCACGACGATGAGGGCGCCGGCGATTAACCACAGATTCTTGCGATTGACCAATGGGGTGCTATTGCTCATGACGGCCTCCGGTTGAAACATGATGCAGAATTGATAAATGCGTTCTTATTCATCTTTGCAGTTCTGATTGAAATACAATCCAAACATTGAAAAGTTGGTGAAGCTCGCAAAATTATTTTGCTGGCGTCTCGGCGGTTTAGTTTTATAAATTTACCGGGCTAGCGATCCTCCAGCGTGTTTTGATACAACAACGCGCTATTCTGCAGAACCTTGAAATCGATGGCCGGTGTTGTGGCGGCGCGCCGCGCAAAAACGAGGGCATAGCTCTGCCGGCTCGAGTGTGTGAATCTTATCGAACCCACATTCAGGACCATCTCAATTGGCGCCACTTTCTCAAATTCGATAAGGCTCTTGAAGCCGAGTGCTTTCTCATCAAATGAAATCACGAGCTCGAGGGATTGCGGCGAATCGAGCACGATCTCAATGATCATGCTTTCACCGGCAGGTTTCAAGCTGATGGTGCCGGTCACTTCCGGCTGGCTGATTTCCAGGCGTTTCTCACCAGACGCATTTTCTCCGGTTTGCGGCGCTCCCATTGTGCCATACAGCTTTGACCAATCTGTGACCTCGTCCTTCAGTACCGGCTGCGAAAACAAAACGAGCAGGATCACTCCGGCAACCGCGCCCCCGGCAAAAGCGAAAGCGTAGCCGGGGCGAAATGTGGCCGCAAGCCAGGTTCTTGCCGCAGTGATGAAGTTGCGTTTTTCCCGGGCGGAAGAGGGGCGCATCGGCAAGAGGTTCATGATCACCTGCGGCAGATGCGGCGGCGGCTCGACGGGTTTCACCTCCTGCAGCATGGCCGTCATGCCCGTCAGTTCCTCGTAGAACTGCCGCGCCTCGGCATGGGCAGCAAGAAAGGCTCTGAGCTTCGCACTTTCCTCGGCCGAGTTGGCGCGGTCGATCTCGCCGTGTATGAGCTCGAGGTATTTATCTTCAATCATTTTCAACATATCCCTGTTTGAGCAGAACCTGCTTCAATAGTTGCCGCGCAGTGAACAAGCGGGACTTCACGGTTTTTTCGGGTAAACCGAGAATATAGCCGATCTCATGATACGAGAGCTCCTGAAAATGCTTGAGGACGATAATGGCGCGGTAGTCCACTTTCAACAACATCAGGGCGTTTTGAATATTGCGGCTCATCTCGCTTTCCTCGTAATCGTCTGCCGGGTTTGGGGTAAGAGCCGCGTAATCTTGGTTCGGATTTAATCCCTCAAAGCGCTGCTTGCGTTTGATGAAATTCAGCGCCTCATTCACGGCCATGCGATAAATCCAGCTAAAAAACTTGTATTGCGCGTCGTATTCGCCCAGCTTCTCATATGCTTTAATGAAGACGGCCTGGGTGACGTCCTGCGCCTCTTGATAATCTTTGGTCATACGCAATGCCACATTGAAGACTGCCCGCTGGTGCCGGCCAATAAGGGCGCCAAAAGCTTCCTGGTTGCCGTGCAGACATTCCCGCACAAATACCTGGTCATTGGGTTCTGTCATAACTACAGTCGAAAAACCAAAAAGTTGGTCGCCAAATGAGTGTTTTCAAAAACAAGCAAAAACTACACTGCAAAAAATTAACATGCAACCTCACCAACTTTTGTTCTGGTCGTTTGTAATGCATTCAAGCTCACAAAAGCACAAAAAAGTGCTTCCTTTCCCGTTTGGGACAGGTTGGAGTGAAGTCATTCCGTTTCGACAAGAGAAAGTACTGCTTGCTTTACAAGGGAAAATAATTGTATTTTATATGTTTATGTAATCGTCAATTTCACAACTCTAAAAGGAGTATCCATGAAAAAGCTGTTGTCCCTCGCATTCATTGCCACGGTCGCCGGGTTGATTGCCTCGGGTTGTGACGGAACGAAAAATCCAGTTACAAGTCCATCCGCACCAAAACAGCAATCGGGCAACTATGAAACAGTAGCGCTGCAAAAACTTGCGCCGACAGCCCTCGATCTCGCCGGTTTCCATGTCCATTATGATGGGCAAACCTTCGATGGTACCCAAACGACTTTCACTTACACGGTATCCGGCCCGGCGGTGGATATGCATTTCAGGCTCGAGCTCCCCTCCTGTGCTCCAGCCTTGTCCGCATTGTCCCCAACCAACGGATCAACCACCAATCCAGACCCCGTGATCAACCCGGGCGTTGAATGGCACCCCAGCGTTGGATCCGGTGAAGAGAACACATTCACTTTTTCCGTAACCTACCCAGGGTCGGTTCGCGAGGGAATCGTTTTGGTGTCCGTAAAATCCAACGGCACGACTCAAGTTGGAGAAATTGCGGGTGCTTGTGCACGCGTCTTTGATATCTCAGGAACTGTTTTCACTGACGCAAACACCAGTGGGCTCCTTGACGGTAACGAAGCCGGCATCAAGAATGTCACACTAAATCTTTTTGATTCTGATGACTCGGTTGTCGGCACAGCTGTCACCTCCAACAGTGGATTCTATGTCTTCGAGGGCTTCCCAGCCGGAGCTTACACGATTAAGGTTGACGAAACCACACTCGAAACGAACTCGACCAACTATCTGGCAGCGACGACCCCGGCCGAAGTCAACGTCTCTGTCGGTCCAGACGCCAGTGGGAATGATTTTGGATTCGAGCCCAAGGCAAGCCAGCTCATTAATGACTTCAAATCCGGAACGCTGGTGACGACAGGAAGATCCGCCACGTACTGGAAAAAGCAATTGCAGATTGCCCTAACTGGCAAAGGCAAAGCAGATTATTCCAAAACGATGCTTCAGGGCTTTGTCATTCAGATCCGAGCTTTGCTGCCTTCCGATCCGTTTCTCTTGCCAAATGGCGATGGCCTCCAGGATGCCTTTGATCTTCTGAATAAACCCGTCAAAAGCGATCTTGACGCACTCCAAAGGGAGCTTCTCGCCGCTGAATTCAATCACGTGGCGGGGCTTGGAATAGTCGGTACTGACGCTGCTGCGCTGCAACTCGTCTTGCTCGGTTGGGGCGAATCCCTGGTGCTGAGCAATTCAACCACCAGCGCGGGGGCTGCAGGGAAGTTTGCGCCGATCACAGTGGCTGGAACGATGGGCACGCTCTCGGACGCAACTGCAGTCTTCACCCTGCTGAACAGTTCGGGCGGCGGTGGAGGTGGGCATTGATAGGGGTACGTCCCAGCGAACAAAACAAGTGCCGTGTTCTTGAAATATAAGCGCTTTTCGACACAGAGATACGGAGCGCATAGAGATTCACAGCAAGGCTGAACCACAATCAAATGATTCTCTATCCGCAGATTTCGCAGGTTTGTATTAAAGAGCGAGTCTTACTCTGTGAAATGCCCAAAATTTCTCTGTAATACAAACTCTCAAAACTTAACTTTTTTAACAAGGTTTCTGGCGTAGACAGATAGAAGCGAGATCTTTGCAAGACAGCAAAGATTAATTCCACGCAGATTAAAAAACCACGCAGATAGTTAAAAATTTCCGTGTGGTTTTTTGATCCGTGTGTAACCATTTTGGTTGCGGCTCTGCCGCGCTGTGAACTCCGTGTTCTCTATGATGAAAGAGTTGTTATCAGAATGCAAAAAACTTTTGAAATTCTATTCCAGGTTTGAGTCGCTCATCGCCCTTATCGCTCCTCCGATTTCTTTTGACTCCCGGCCGCTTGGCTACTTCTTGCTCATTGGCAACGTGATGATGAATTCCGCATATTGCCCCTCTTCGGTCTCAACTTTTATTTCCCCTTTGTGCTCCTTCACCACCACATCGTAACTGAGCGACAAACCCAGCCCCGTACCCTGCCCAGTCGGCTTGGTCGTGAAAAAAGGGTTGAAAATTCTGTCCACAATGTTCTTGGGAATGCCACTGCCATTATCTCGAATACGTATCTCCACGTTACCATTCAAGTTCCTTGTGCAAACAGAAACCGTTGGGATAAACGGTGGAGGTGCAGTTTTTTTCTTTTCATTGGCGGCATAGCAGGCATTTTTGACCATGTTGAGAAAAACGCGACTGAGGTCCAGCGGCACCACTTCAATCTCACCGATAGATCGATCATAATCCGTCTTTATGGCGACACTGTAACTCGAATCCTGTGCCCGCAAGCCATGATCAGCGAGATGAACATATTCATCCAATAAAGCGTTTATTTCGGTCGGCACGCGTTCTCCGGTTTTTCCCTGGGAGTGCAGGAGCATGCCGCCCACGATGGTGTCGATTCTCTTGCCGTGCTGGTTGATCTTTGCCAAATTTTGCTGCAAATCTTGGACAAGCTCTTCCATATTCGCACGCACTTTGGGATCCAGCCGATCTTCCTGCTGGGTGAGATCCTCCTGCAGGCTTTGGGTCAAGTCTGTGGAAAGCTCGGCAAAATTATTGACGAAGTTCAAGGGATTTCTGATCTCATGCGCGATGCCCGCGGTCAAAGCGCCAAGAGAAGCAAGCTTTTCTTGCATGATGAGCTGATTTTGTGTTTTGATGATCTCAGCGTTTTTCTCCTGGAGCTCCTGCAGCATTTTCGCTTTGGCAATGGCGGAAATCGCGTGCTCGCGGAAGCGGCCGAGTTTGTGGGCGTCGGAATGATCGAACGCTTCGGCATTTGTCAGGTTATCAAAAATCAAATACGCTTCCGGCTTGCTCTCCCATGCCGCCGTCATCGCCAGCACAGATCTCGGCATGGCGGCGAGGTTCAACTTCTTCTCGACATACCGATTTTGCAAATCCCGGACGATGTAAACGCCGCTTCCCACTTCTTCTGATCCCTGCGAATAACGGCTGACCAATTCCTCTGGAGTGAAGAAAACATCCTTCAACGTGTGGGGATCATATCCCGCAGCGACGGCGAATTTAAAACGGCCGATTTGAGGATCGAAGAGAAGAACGGAGGCCTTTTCAGCCTGGGGAAAAAGCTTCAGTCCCTGCTCGAGCAATGAGCGCAGAACACTTTCCAGCGCCACTTCACGGTTGATCACTTTCACGATCCCGTCTAAGGTCTCCAGTTCTTCTGCCTGCTGCCGAATTTCCTCCGTTCTTTCCTGTACGGTTCTTTCCAGTACCTTGCTCCTCATCTCGAGTCGTCGCAAGCGGTAACGGCTGAAGCCATAAACAATGGCAAGCCAGAGCACCGCATTCAACGCCAGCCACCACCAGCGAAACCACCAGGGCGGCTGGACCGTGAATGAGTGCAGCAGCGGCATTTCCGTCCAAAAACCGGCGTCGTTGGAAGCCAGCACTTCAAATGTGTATTTCTTTGAAAAGAGAAATGCCGGCAGATTGGTGTAGCGAATCTTGAACTCACTTTTTTCCTCTGTCCAAGCCTTATCGTAGCCAACCAAACGGGTTTTATATCGCACCAGCTTCTCGTTGGCAAAACTCAGAGCGGCGTACTCAAATGCGATCTCGTTGTCGCCGCTGTGGTCTTCGGTGAAGTCCGCCCGCTCCAAGCGCAAGATGGGAAGAACTGAACTGGGCTTGTCGAGCTGGGGCCGGTAAATGGCGAGTCCTTTTGCGGTGCCGAAGTAGACTGCTCCATCTGCGGCCATCACGACCGAACCATAGAACCAAACTTCGTTGTCGACCAGACCGTCTTGCTTGGTGACCGTGCGGATGACTTTTCGAGTCTGCGGATCAATTTCGGCCAGCCCGCCGTTGGTGCCCACCCAGAGTGTGCCGCTGACGGGAGAGAATGCCATGCTGGTAACATTGCTCGCTTTGAGACCTTGGGCCACGGTGAGATGAGTTGTCATCCGGGGCGGTTCGCTTTCGAGAACCGACAAGCCCTCCGTCGTTCCAACCCATAAAATGCCGTCTCGCCACAGCAAGTTCTCGATCTGATTGGAAGGCGCGCCGGTCGATTGATTCCAAACTGGCTCGAAGATGGAGGTTGATATTTCGCGGCCAAATTTTCCGCCGCCTTTCTCTATGGGAAAGCCAACATCTTCAGCCTGCAACTGCCGCAACCTCGTCCGCGTGAGAGGAAATCTGCTGCGATAGAGACCCCGGTCCCTGGTTCCAACCAAGAGCCTTCCGGCTTCGTCGAAGGCGACGGTATGAAAAAGTGTAGCAGGAAGGCCGGAGGCGGTCTTGAAGATGAACCATTCATTCTCGCTAAAGCAATAAAGGTGCTGATAGCCGGGGAACCAAAGGCTTTCCACGCTTTTTATTTTATCATCTGCAGCAGGGAAAGCCAGCTTTTGGCAGGCGTAAATGGTGTGGTGTTCATACGCCGCGATGATGCCTTTTCGATTCAGGACGGAAATGCTGTGGATTTCCGGAGAGGGCGGAGGAGGATTTTGAGAATCGAACGAGAGACAGTTTATGCCGTCAGCGGTTCCCATCCAAATTCGTCCCTTGCCGTCCCGAACCAGACCATTGACCCAATTCTCTCGCAACCCTCTGTCGGTTTGGATCAATTCGATTTTACCCTCTGCTTCAATCAGGGCAGCACCTGCGCCTGATGTTCCCACCCATATGCCCGATGAGGGGCGCCCCTCTGCGGGAGGGAGAACAGCATTGAGGGAGGGGCTAAGCAAGGCTGATTTTTCGCCCAAACGCGAGGTGGGGGGAAAATTCGTGAAGGCCGCGTAATTCGATCGCAACTTCGAGACGCCACCTAATTGGGCAAGCCAAATGTTTCCTTCCCTATCCTCGATAGTATAGGCAACATTGTCGCCTAACAACCCGTTTCTTTGCGTGAAAATGACGCGGCGAAGCGGACTACTGCTTTGTGGTACCTGGAAGTTGCCATCTGTGATGCTCATGATTCCGGAGCCATCGCTCGCCACCCAGAGCTTTCCATCTTGTGTTCCGGTGATGCAAGTAATTCTACTCTTCAGATCTTCACTGAAAACCTCCACTCTTCGTTGGCCCGCCTCTTCCACCAAGCTCCACAACAGCCCATTCCGGCAACCTCCCCACAGTTTACCGGAGCGATTCTCAAAGAGCGCATCCGTCTCGAAGCGGGGCGCGCCGTCCTTTTCCGCGAGGACATCATATGCTGCCGACGCTGCGGTGAACACCAACAAATTTCCCCCGCCAATGCCAACCCAAACCGATCCATCGCGGCGGAGAGTTATGGATCGGATATCCTTATTCTTTTCTTCGCCATAAATACGCGTTCCAATTGTATCCGCAGAGACCGAATCCAGTCCGTTGAAGTGATAACGGAGAATCCCATCTTCCCGGGTTCCGATCCAGAGCCTTCCTTGTGCATCGACCGCCATTCGGTTTGCGACAATGCTGGTTTTGATTAGTTGAGTCGCTCCGATTTTGTTGCTAAAGCCAATGCGCTGGTTTCCGGTATATTCTTTTAGTGGTTTTTCCGAAACAGCGAGCCCAAGATTGGTCGCAACCCAGAGCCTTCCCAAGTGATCTTCCAGAATCTGCAGGACAGTCAGATCGGGTAGGCCATCTTCTTTGGTATAAATATCAGTTTTATGACCATTGTAGCGCAGCAAGCCGGAGGAGTAGACGACAAACCATATATAACTCGCGCGATCTTGATAGATGGTGCGAACGTCGGCCGAGGGCAGAGCGACGACTTCGTTGTCCTGGGTGTAATGTGTGAACGGGAGCTCCTGGCCAAAAACGAAACTCGACAGCAAAAAACAAATAATCGAAATCAAGGTTCTGAAGAGTTTCTGCATGGCCAATCGATCCATGAAGTTCCTAGAATGTCCGCTGATAGCAAATTTGATTCTTCCTCAAGCGCATCACAAACTTCGTAGACTGGCCTGACTCTGCCGGGCCAGTCGAATCACAAATTCCGTGAATTTACCCTCATCCGTTTGGACTTTCATCTCGCCGCCATGCTGTTGTACAATGATATCGTAGCTGATCGACAATCCCAGCCCGGTGCCCTGCCCGGCCGGCTTGGTGGTAAAAAACGGAGTAAAAATCATGTCGCGCAGGTCAGCCGGAATGCCGTTGCCGTTGTCGCGGACGCGGATTTCGATTTGGTCGCCCAAGTTTTCTGTTGCAACTGAAAGCGTTGGCGTAAACTTCTGAGCGGGAGAATGGGAGACGGAGTGACAGGGGTCCTCAGTTTTTCCTGGTCTCCCACTCACCCCGTCTCTTTTTCTCCCACTCTCCCCGTCTCCCTCTCTCGCTTTCTGATGCACGGCGTAACAGGCGTTGCTGAGCAGATTCAAAAACACCCTGCTCAAATCCTGCGACACGACCTCGAGCTTGCCGATGGCGGGATCGTATTCTTTTTCTATGGTGAGGTTAAATGATGATTCCTGCGCACGAAAACCGTGATAGGTCAAATTCACGGCCTCATCCAGCAGAGCATTGATATCCGTCAGCTCGCGCTCGCCGGATTTGCCGCGTGAAAGCTGCAGCATGCTGCGCACGATGCTGTCGGCGCGCTTGCCGTGGTGATTGATCTTCTCCGCGTTGCGTTCCAGATCATTTAGGATGCTGGCGAGATTCTCGAAATCGTCTCCCTTGCCAATTTCCGGCAGGCGCTTTTCGATCTCCTCCCGCAACTCTCTGGCCAGTTCCTTGGACACCGAGGCAAAGTTGTTCACGAAATTCAGCGGATTCTTGATCTCGTGCGCGATGCCGGCGGTGAGCTGCCCGAGCGAGGCCAGCTTTTCCTGGGTCACGAGCTGCTGCTGCGTATTTTTGAGGTGTTCCAGCGTGGCATGGAGGCGGCGATAGGCATCGGCGTTGTCCAGCGCAATGGTGGTGTAAGCCGCGAGGTTTTGCAGCAGGTTGAGCTGGTATTCGGTGTAGGCGTATTTTTCATAACTCTGCACCGTGATGACGCCGAGCACGCGCTCTTGTGCCAGCAGCGGGAGATAGATGAGCGACTGCGGGGCAGTGGAGTATGTGCCGTCCTCGAGCAATCGCCGCGGGTCTTTGTACTCGCTGAGATAGCGCCGATAGTCGGCGGCAACATCATTGATAAAAATCGGGCGGCGATTTTCGATGCACCAGACCGGAAATTGATTCTTGTCGCCGGCGTTGCGGGTGTACGGCGCGTAGCGTTTGCCTTTTTCAATGGCGAGGCGGTATTCGATTTGCTGTTTGTCCGGGTGATAGATCCCGACGCCGAAAACCGTGGCGTCGCACAGGCGATTGACGTGCTCGTACAGGCGGTAGAAAAAGGTATATTGCTTGGAGAACAAAAAAGCCGGCAAATTGGTATAGCGAATCTTGTTCTCCGCCGTCTCTTTCGACCAATTCTTATCATATCCGGTGAGGCGAGTTTTGTATTGCACCAGTTTTTCATTGACATAGCTCAGACCAGCGTATTCCAACAAAATCTCGTTTTGTCCCCACTCGTCCTCGTGAAAAACGGCATTGCGGATCTGCGGCGCCGGCGGAACCGCATTGTCACGATCGTATTCCGGACGATAAAGATTGAGGCTATTCGAGGTGCCATAATACACCGTGCCGGCATCGGCAAAACTGATTGCGGAAACGCCCCAACAATTATCGCCCACCAAGCCGTCTTGCTTGCTCACCGTGCGCAAGACTTTGCGGCTGGCCGGATCGATCTCATTCAACCCGTCCGTCGTTCCCAGCCACAGCTTCCGGGTCAAAGGAGAATAATTCAGGGCAAATCCGCCGTCCGCCACCACACTGTCCTTTTGAGAGAAGCGGACCACAATTTTCGGCGGATCGGGTCGCACGGCCAGCACGCCACCGTCCACCGCGACCCACATCAAGCTATCGACCCAAACCATCCCCAGGCTCGGCAATTGCTCCCCCGGTGGCAGGACGGGAACAAAAACAGACGACATCACTTCTTTGCCCAGGGTCAACGGACTGAACTTGTATGCTTTGGTCTGCCACTTTTTAAATGCGGCCGCAGTGAGAGGCATTCTGCTGCGATAAACGCCGGCGCGCGAGGTAATCCAAACGCGGTGGGCTCGATCTTCCGCCACACCAAAAACGATGTTGCTCACCAAGCCACTCTCGGTATTCAACGTTTCAGTCTTTCCCCCGGGCGCGATCAGCGCCAGGCCATTTTCCGTACCGGCGCAGAGCATGTTTTCAGGCGAGGGCATGGCGGTCTGCAAGACCGCCATGACGCCGGAAGCGGGCAAGTTCGGACTCTGGCCTGGATGGGATTGGGCGGAATAAAATTGAAAGGCGCGAAAATTAAACGGCAGCTTCGACAGGCCGCTGTTTTGCGCCAGCCAGAGATTCCCCTCGCGATCTTCGAGCACATCCCAGAACACTTCTCCCAGCAAGCCATTTCTGCTGCCATACGTTTTTGCCTGATACGCCCGGCTGCGATCGAGTTCCACCACCCCCGAGCCCAGCGTGGCAATCCACAAATTGCCTTCCGCTGTTTCGCAGAGTGCAGTGATCGGGTGCTTTAAGCCAGTGTGAATGATTTCGATTTTGGCAGGAGAGGTTTCTTCGTCGAGCCTCCAAATCGTTCCATCCGCGCAGGCGCCAAATAAAGTGCCGGAAGGACCCTCATAAAGCACGCCCGTGGCGGCGCCGGGCAAGCCTTCACTCGCGGTCAAAGTGTCGCGCCATTGCGCTTGTAAATCACAAACAACGATCGTCCCCTTCATCGCCGCGCAGATCGTGCCGTTTTTTCTCGCCTCCACACTGAGCACGCGCTGATTTTCCTCCTTGCCGGACGCGGCGGTACGGAGCGTGTCCGCCGCCAGCAGATCATTGCCTTGCCAGCGATAGCGGATAATGCCGTCCGCTTTGGTGGCCAGCCATATTCGGCCTTCCGTATCGCTCGTCATTTGCCGGCCAAAGGATACGCCTTTATCGAATAACTTCGTTACGCCGATTTTTGATAGAAACGCGAGACGTTTGCCGGCGGCATAGTCTGTCAGCGCTTTTGCTGAAACCACCACCCCGCCCTCGGTTCCGGCCCAGAGCCGGCCCGTGCCGTCTTCGGATATGAGCCATGTTTTTGCATTGGGCAGGCTATCCGCTGCTCCATAAATCTCCATTTTGTGGCCGTCGTAACGAACTAAACCGCCGCCGTATGCGCAAATCCAAATATATCCCAGACGATCCTGATACAAGCCGGTCACCGCGGGATTGGGCAAGGGATTGATCTCTTTCTCCGTGGTATAATGACGAACCAACGTTGATCAACAGACCGGTATCCGTTCGAGTAGCAGCGAGATAATTGACCAATTGCAACGAGAACAACTGCGCTTGCAAGAAATAGTGCAACCTTCGGACAGGATTGATGCGAGTTACATTAAATTCTGTCCTCGATGCAATCCAGTAAATCGTGTGAATTCTGTCATTTCAAATCTTTCAGAATCTCCAATGCCGCCAGTTTGCCCGGCGCGCCCATGATGCCGCCGCCGGGGTGTGTTCCAGAGCCGCATTGATAGTAATTCCGAATCGGCGTGCGATACTTCGCCAGCCCCGCGGCCGGCCGCAGGAAAAACAATTGCGACAACGATAATTCGCCTTGAAAGATGTTGCCCTGCGACATGCCCAGGGTCTGCTCGATGTCCCACGGCGTCAGCACCTGGCGGTGCAGAATAATACTTTTCAGATTGGGGGCAAATTCAGAAAGCGTGTCGATCACGGCGTCGCCGAAGGCTTCACGCTGCTGTTCCCACGTTCCTTCTTGCAATTGATACGGCGCATATTGCACGAAACAGGACATGACATGCTTGCCCGGGGGGGCCATATCGGGGTCGATCATCGAAGGCATGATGATGTCGACATACGGTTTCCGCGAGAAGCGGCCATATTTCGCGTCGTCATACGCGCGTTCGAGATACTCCACGCTCGGGCTGATGGAAACCGCGCCGCGCAGATGCGGCCCCGCGCCGGGCATGCAGGTAAAACTTGGTGGGGCATCCAATGCCAGATTCACTTTGCCCGAGGAGCCGCGGATGTTGAAATTTTTGATCGCGGTGACGAGATCCTCCGGCAGCGAGGCAGGTTCCAGCAAATGCAGGAAGGTTTGCTTGGGATCGAGACTGGAAACAACAGTTTTCGCATGATACTCATCGCCGTTGGGCAGTGCCACGCCGAAAGCAGTGCCATTCTTCACCATCACCTTGGCAACCGGGGTGTTCGTTTGAATCTCCGCCCCCAGCGCGCGCGCCGCACTGGCGATGGCATTGGCAATGCCGCCGGTTCCGCCTTTGGCAAATCCCCAAGCGCGAAACGCCCCGTCGATTTCGCCCATGTAGTGGTGCAACAATACATATGCCGAACCCGGCGAGCGCGGGCCGAGAAAAGTGCCGATGATGCCGCTGGAAGAAAGCGTCGCCTTCAGCACATCTGTTTCAAACCATTCCTCCAAAAAATCCGCGGAACTCATCGTCATAAGTTTGGTTAACACGTACAAATTGTCCTCACCGATTCCGAGCAGATGCTTGCCCAGCCCGGTGAGCCCCATCAAATCTTTGGGATGCAAAGAAGCCGGATCGGGCGGAATGACACCGAGCATGTATTTCACCGCTTTGGCCATGAAATACATGCTGCGGCCGTAATCTTGATAGGCCTCGGCGTCGCGCGGAGAGTGGCGGGCAATGTCGCGCATGGTGCGGTAAAAATCCCCGTCGCGATAAAGATAATTGCCGTCCGGCATGGGTGTGAGCGTGCTCTCCAACGGCAGCATGGTCAGGCCGTGCTGCGTCAGATTCAAGTCGCGAATGATTTCCGGCCGGAACAAACTGACGACGTAAGAAAACACGGAATACTTGAATCCCGGAAAAACTTCTTCTGTCACTGCCGCTCCGCCGACGAGATGGCGGCGCTCCAATACCAACACTTTCTTTCCCGCGCGCGCCAAATAGGCCGCATTCACCAGGCCATTGTGGCCTGCGCCGATCACGATGGCGTCGTAGGATTTGGGCATAGCGTCCAATCTAAAGAGTTTTGTGCCGTGCAGTTTTGCGCCGATAATCTGGTCAAAAAACTCAATACTTGCAACTGAGAACAGGAGTTTTTTATATTCCGAACAACGAGGGGGGGTTGGCATGCGCGATGAAATTCAAGATCGATGGTGATTCATTTTGATGGCCGGCAAAAGCTTGCCGCCTCCGACAAAAAATGGTTGCTGCCCATTCTCAACTCTGCGCCCGTATCCGCCTTTTTACGGCTCGATCCCAAAACCGGCAACGGCCATATCTCCAGCCCGAGTATGCCGGAAATTCTTTCGGCTGCAGCTTGAGGTCATTCTCAATTTCATTCTAGCCAACTTCTTTTCATAGTGCCGCGGGATATGCTACTTTCTTTGACCTCCCAATGTCTCTGAACAATCCCCTTCTTGAAGTCGCCGCAGTAAAGATCGAATATCTTCCCGAAGATCTCAGACTATAGTGCGAAATTGCCTGATTAAGACGCTGACCCACATGGGGATTCTGCGAGGCATTAAGCGGGCACAGGCCGCGCGCCGCCAAGGCGCCGAACTTTAAGAGACCCCGCGGTGGGCGCGAGAAACGTAGGTGCGGCAGGCCAGGCTTCAGCCCTTCACTTTCATAACCACAAACGTCACGTCATCCTTCTGCGGATGCCCGTCCGCCCAGGATTCTCCCGCCGCGACCAAATGCGCGATGATTTCTTGCGGCGATCGCCCCGCCACCTGTTCGAAGGAATTCTTCGCGCCGGAGTAATCCAAAATCTCACCGTGGCGATTCAACCTTTCCGGCAAGCCGTCGCTCATCAACACGATCGTATCGCCGGCACGAATCTCCAATTCTTCTTGCCGGTAAGGAAATCCGCTGAAACTGCCCAACGGCATGGCTTTGATGTTGATCTCTTCCACTTCTTGCGTTGCCGCACGATAGATCAGCGTGGGCGGCATGCCCACCGTCGCCACCTTGATCTTGTTGTTTTTGAGTTTGATTATTGTCATGGCCATGTACATGCGACCGAGATTCATGCTCTTCAGCGCTTGCGTGAATTCCTGGAAAATTTGCGGGCTCTCGCGGTTTGGCGCCAAAACTTGGAATAAACTTTTTGCGGCGGTCACGACGGTTCCCGCTTTCATACCATGACCGGTGGCGTCGCCAATCGCCACCGTGAGCGTGCCGTCTTCAGCGAGATTGAAGTCATAATAATCTCCGCCGACTTCCGTTGCGGGCTTCATGTGGGTGGCAATTTCTAAATTGGGCAGCTGTGGCAGGGCATGCGGCAACATCGCGAGCTGGAGTTGGCGCGCCTCCTCCAGTTCCGTGGTCTTGCGGGCATTATCCGCCTGGAGCAGGAGTTGCTGCATTTCCTGTTCTTGCGCATGGCGTTCTTGCGCAAGTATCTTTTCATTGGTCCTGGCAAAATCGCGCGCCAAATAAACGGACATGGCAATGATCAGGCCCAGAAATCCGAAGGGATAGCCATTCGATATGTCGTGCATGGGCGCCATCAAGTTCAAATCCAACAGCAAATCATAGGAGGAAAACAGAAAGAGCAGCAGAAATCCGGAGGCGATAATCCACGCACCTTCTCTTTTTTCGCGGATGGCGAGGCGCGTGACTCGAATCATTTCGATGACGGCGGCCACGGCAAAGATCTGAATATAGTTCAAATTGTCGATAGGCTTGAGGACCGCCAGAGCGCCGGTAATCGCCAAGCCCGCGGCAATGAACCAGAATTGTTTCGGTATTCTTTCGGAAAAAAGGGAATAAATGAAAAGCAAAGCACAGGCCGGCCCATAAGGCATCACCGCACGATGAATCCGCAAGTAGAGCAAACTGCTGCGCAAATCGTCGGCAAGAAAATGTTGATAATCGAAAAAGATGTTGGCGGCATACAGAAAAACAAAAATAGTAAAATAGAGATGGCTCTTCGCCCGGGGAGAAAACAAGAACAAGACCAAATGGAGTATCCCAAATGCCAGCGCCAGAGTGGTGAAGAACATTTGTTGCCTCAAGTCCGCTTCCAAATTTCTGACGCCTAAGGCAATCATGGCGTTGGCATGGCCCAACCGGAGGGCGAAACCTGCTGCACGCCCTGCACGGTGGAAAGTCGCAGTGGCATGATTGGCGTAACGAATCGCGAAAACATGCTTGCTTTCGTTGCTAAAGGAAAACGCGGCATAATCGCGATAGCGGCTTGGCGCTTCCGGCGCCTGCCCGCCTCCATCGTCGCCCAAATCATAGATCAACTTGCCGTCTAAATAAATTGCCGCAGCGCCGGCCTGAGCGATAGCAAGCAACAGCGGTTCATGCCACAGCGTGGAATCAACGAAGACATGAAGCCGGAACCAACCCAGGCCCGGCCATCCGCTCTGGGGAGGCTGATCAGGCTCGAGCAGTGTGCTGGCTGTCTCCCAGGCGCTGTCAACATAAGCCGGTTTTGCCCAATCATTATTGTCGCCGGCATGATATTTCCAATTGCGATTCAACCATATGCGCTCGTGTCGTTGCAAGCTGTCGGTGGTGAGAAAATATCTGCCCTCGACTTGTGCAGAGGTTCGCGAGGTCAACAAAACCAGCAAATTGCAGCAGATCAAAATCAAAGAACCTTTTGTCCGCATGCTTTTTGCCATATGCATTTTGTTTTTCCTAAGCTTTTTTTCGAGGCGGGTCGAAGAATGGTGTTTTCACGATCGTGGCCGCCGCTTGCTGCCGCGTGAATTCGATGGTGATCTCCATGTTCACGCGCGTGCCGGGCGCGGCGCATTGGCTTTCCACGGTTCCAATTGCTATGAACTTTTTGAGAATCGGTGAAAAGGTGCTGCTCGTGGCTTGTCCGATTTGCTTGCCGTGCCGGTAAATCGGCACAGCCACGCGCGAAGCCCGGCCCGCCACTTGCGGGGGCAAATTGAACTTCGCAAACAAAGATTCCAATTCGTTCCAATCGACTTCGAGGCCAACGAATTGCCACATCGAGCCGCGCTGCTTTTCTTCCAGCAAAGCTTGGCGGCCAATAAAGCTTGGCTTGTCCAATTTCACAGCCCAACCCAGGCCGACTTCAAAAGGCGAAGAAAGGCGTGAGGCCAGCACTGCTTTTTGGCTGGAGACATAATCGATATCCGCGAGCAATAACGCCGCTTCCACGCGCGCGATGTCCATGGCCACCATGCCCACCGGCGCGAGGCCATAGTCCCTGCCTTTGTCCATTAGAATATCCCATACGCGTTCGGCATGCTTGGGATCGATCCACAGCTCATAGCCGAGATCGCCGGTGTAGCCGGTGCGCGTGATGGTGAGCGGAACATTGTCGATCTTCGCCGGCGTCAAACGAAAGTACTTGAGATTTGCGACCTCAGCCTCGCGCACAACCTTCTGCAATATTTTGCGCGCATGTGGCCCTTGCAAAGACAGTGTCGCCAATGCCGCAGAAACATCGCGCACGGTGGCATTCATGCCGAAGCCGCAATCTTGAAACCAGCGCAAATTCGGATCAGCCGCCGTGAGGCGAAAATGATTCTCGCTCAGGCGCGACACCGTGCCGTCATCGATCACTTTGCCATGATCGTCGCACCAGCACGTGTACAACACTTGTCCCACCGCGCATTTCATCGCCTCGCGTGTGATGATGCGATCGACGAGCTGGGGCGCCTGCGGCCCGGTGATTTCATATTTGAACAAGGGCGAGACATCAATCAGCGCCGCGGCATTGCGAATAGCGTAATATTCATGCTCGTGTGAGTATTCATAAACACTAACCGCATAAAAACCGGCCCAATTGCGCCAATCGGAACTGTGACAAAGCGGAGCGGTACGGGAGTGGAACGGAGACGGAAGCGGCATAGGTGGTCATTGAGGTTATGTTTTGGGGTTGGGCATTACCGCTACAACGTTAAGTCGTAAGCCCACCCCTTTCATGTCACCCAGGAAGGGTCTTTTTAGACACTGGCACGGATGTTATACTGGAAAGGATTCTTGCAGAATGACAGCAAAATGAGAATGCCAAGAACAACTCAACGTTGTAGTCCTACTCTTCCTCAAACAACTCTTTCACCTTCCGCATAAAAACCTGCGGCGGCCGCACCGGCCGGCCTGCGAAATTAATAAACGTGTGCAAGGTGTAACCTTCCGCCAAAAGCTGATCGTCTTCGTCGAAAATCTCATAGTCGATGCGCAAGCTCGCGCGCGGCATTGCTTTCAACCGGCTCACCACTCGCAGCAGTTGATCATAAAGAACTGGTTTGCGATATTTGCAATACACCTCCAAAACCGGCAGGGCAACCTGCTCTTTTTCAATTTCTGCGTACGGCAAACCTTGCGCGCGCAGCATCTCGGTGCGGCCCACTTCGAACCATTCAAGATAGCGGGCGTAATAGGCGACGCCCATTTGATCGGTATCGGCGTAGCGCACGCGAATGCGGGTGGTGTTTTCGATCATACGAAAAGCATAACAGAATTTGGCTAAAGAAGCAAGTCGATTGTTGATATCACATGAAGGTGAAAGGTAACCATGAGCGGAAAAGAAACTTTATTGCAGCGTTTGGAAGAGATAAGTCAGGCTCTGCAAAATGCCGGAGGCGCACTTGCGCTCCTCGGGCAGGGCTCATCCGGACCGGATTTAGAGCGTCTCGATGACTATTCCGACTTGGATTTCATCATCATTGCATCCCCGGGCTCGAAGCATAGATTTCTCGATCGGCCGGATTGGCTGAGCGCAATCCATCCCCTCGCCTACTCTTTCAAAATTACGCCGGAAGGCTACAAGCTTCTGTTTGAAGACGGCATTTTTTGCGAATTCGCAAAGAGGCTTTCGCAATTCATGCAGGGCTATGAAGGCAGCGTGGAATCAGCGCGCGAGATTTTGAGTTTTTTGGATCAGAATTTTGACATCAATCGAAACATCAAAGAACTCATCCTGGCATTGGCGGAAAAGGCTGCACAAATTACTCCGGCGGCAGAACCTCCAGCATCAACCTGAGCACGTTTCCGCCCATGACTTTGTGGATATCTTCCCCTGAAAAACCTTCGGCCAGTAACGCGGCGGTGAGTTGTGCCATTTCGTTCGCAGCAATCGGGGCAGTGATGGCGCCGTCGAAATCGGAGCCGAGGCCCACGTGGTCAATGCCGACCAAATCGGCGGCGTAATGCATCGCGCGGGCGGTGGCGCGCACCTCGGTGGCGCAAACGGCGCCGTCCCACAAGCCAATGCCCACCACGCCGCCGGTGCGCGCAATGCCGCGCAAATGCTCATCGCTGAGATTGCGGTTGCCCGCACACGTGCCCTTCACCCCGGTGTGCGAAGACACTACCGGCTTGGTGGCCATACTCAAAATGTCGTCGATCGTTCGCGGCGAAGCATGCGCGATATCCACGATCATGCCCAGTGCCTCCATTCTTTTGATCGCGCGCCTGCCGAAATCCGTCAGCCCGCCTTTGTTCACGCCGTGCGCCGAGCCGCCTAATTCATTATCGAAAAAATGCGCGGGCGCCATCATGCGAAAACCGGCCTGGTAAAAGATTTCGAGATTTTCCAATTTTCCCTCCAGCGCATGCATGCCCTCCATCGCCAGCAAACCCGCCACTAAACCGGGCTGCTGCTTGCGCCGCTCCACAAAATCGATTAGTTCTTTTTTCGTTGCGATCACAACCAGCCTGGCAGGGGCAGCGCCTGCCAACTCCTGCAGTTTGCCTGCTTGATATAACGCGCGTTCTTTCAAGCTGCTCCAGGTTGCAATCGGCCAGCGCTGGGTGATCGCCAGTGGCAGAATCAAATCGGAGCGATCATCATTGCGTTCGTAACTCAGCGTGCTCGGCACTTTGGTGACCACACCGAAAACTTGCAAAGCCACGTTGCCTTCCCGCAAGCGCGGCAAATCGATGTGCCCATGATTTGCGCGTTGCGTGAGATCGCGATGCCACAACAATGGATCAGCGTGTAAATCGACGATGAAAAGCTCTTGGTGCAGCGCCCCGACCGCCGAGGAGACGGGCAAAGATTGCACACCCATGCGCTGATTGAGTTTCTTGGCGAAGTAGCTGGGAAGAATCATGAAGGCGAGAACAACGACGATGAGTAGAAGTGCGAAGACGGCCACGAGAATGCGATAAAACAGCTTTCTGGCAACGGGCATAACGAACTTCCTCTCTGAGACTCTACCATTGCGAAAACTCAATAAAGCTCTTTCGAAAAATATTGCCACTGGATAGATGCACTCCAGCGGATAAGCGATTAGGCTTTTCAAAGTCGGACTACAGTCTGAAAGCTGTTCGCTTCTCTTAACACCTTTTTAACACGGAGACACGAAGTCACAACGCGAAAGGGCCGCAACCAAAATGGTTCCACACGGATCAAAAGACCACACGGAAGTTTTTAAACGATCCGCGTGGTTTTTTAATCCGTGGGTTAATGCAATTGCTGCTCTCAGAGCTTCATCCCGAAGCTTCGGGATCAGCCGGCCCAAAAATCACCATCGTAACTTATCCTATGGGTTTGATCTATCTGGTGAAGATTTTTTTGCTTTCGCATAAAGGACCCGTGATGGGCTAAGGCGACAAAGTACTGCTGCTATCGCTCCACGTGGACAAGAATCGAATGACTTGTGCGATTTGCTCGGCGCTCAATTGGTCCGCCAAAGCGGGCATGCGATTATCGCCTTCGCCTTTGCCTTGTCGAATCGTTTCGCGCACATATTCCGCCCCCTTCTTCTGCAGCACGCCGTGAATTTTCGGGCCGAACATTCCTCCCTGTCCTTCGTCGCCGTGGCAGCGGCTGCAATTGGCTTCCTGGTTGGTGTAACCGAGATAAATCAACTGGCCGGGATCGGTGATATGCGCCGGAGGTTTGGCAGAGCAAGAAGCAAAAAGAAAAAGGCAAAAGGCAAAAGGCAAAGCGTAGAGCGCTGAGCGCAAGGGGAAAAATGGCGGGAATCGTCTCATCCTCAATCGCGAAAAGTCCAATGAAAGCCCCAGCGAAACAGCAGGCCGGGGTCGGGCACGCCGTCGCGCAATGCGTATTTGTTGTTCAATAGATTTTCCCAGGCAAAAAGTATGGCGCCGCTGCCGTACCGCAAGCGCAGATGAAAGTCGAACGTCGTCACGGCGGCAAAGGTTTTGAATTGCGGCAGCACGCTCTCCTCCGAGAACACCGGCGAGGTGCGTTCGCCCAGATAACGCACGGAAAAACGCGGCATGACTTCCAGCTCATTCTTGAAAAACGTCCGGCGCGCTTCGAGTTGCAGCCGCGCGAAACCTTCAGGCTGATACCAGAACCAATAATGCCGCGGCAGGCTTTGCAGATTTTGCGCCCCCACGAGCTGAATGGAAATATCTCTTTTCGGTTGCCACTGCAGTTGCGCACGCGCTGCCATCGTCTGCTCAGACTGATCATCGTTGCGCAAATACGCCGGTCCAGCAGCGCTGTCAGCGGCGAAGAGGTAACCCTCCCGCCAGCGGGCGCTGCCGACCTGTACCTGCCCTGCGAATGCGTTTCGCCGCCACGAAAAACCGCCCTCGAGATGCACGAGATCAACCGCCTGCAATTTTAGATTGGAGGAGAGGTAGAGCAACTGGTTGTCCTTTTCAGACAGCGCCGGTGGAACTCGCTGCTGCCGCGCCCGCACCCACACGAGCACGCTCGCATGAGCTCGCCACAAGCCTGCCAAAGACAACGCCTGGCTCTCAGGCCAGGCGCCTTTGCGCTGGTACTGGCCCTCGCTTTGAAGCCAGAAACGCGAAATGAGGCGCCATGAAAATGTCGCGCCGATATTTCCGTACCAGCGTGAACCCGGGATAATCGAGGTGCTATGAATTTGTTCGTTGCCGATGCGCGCATGCACGGCCACAGCCGCGCGCTCGTGCTGCCACTGCCCATGCGCCTCCGCACCACCATCGCGCACGCGATGGCGAATTTGGCGCGCGGGGTCGTTCAATTCTTCCTTCACCTGCCAGTAAAATGCACGCGCCAGAAATTTTCGCGAGGGCGCCACGTCCACCGCGTGGTACAGCCTTTCTTCTTTGTGAAACGCTCCATCGACCTGAGGCCATTCCTCCGGAAAGAAGGGCACGCCGATGCCGACTTCATTACGTACGTTGAAATGGCGATAGATCAAACGCCAGCGCCGGCCCAGGCGATAGTCGAAATGCAAACGCGCCTTGTGCCCTTTGTAGGGCAAATCAACGAACTGGCCGTCGGCATTGCTGAAGGCCACGTTGAGATCGCCGGCCAAGCGCCGGCTGAAGGCGCGGCTAAAACTAATGCGCGTGGCGTCGGCGCCAAACGGGCCCTTGGCGTAACCTACCCGCGTCAACGGCTCGTCATAGCTCAAGGAATCGCGAGTGAGGCGCAATCCTGTGTATACAGCGCCGGGCGCAAATACGGGCGAATGGAGGCCGTCAAACTGCGTGTTATTGGCGCCGGCCTCCGGCAAGCCGCTCAGATCCACCGTGCCATACACGCCGGGAATCCAGTTCACGCTATCGACCCATGTCGTGATCACACGCGCGGGCAGCTCGCCGCTGGCCCAATAGTGCGGCTGCCCCACCTCTCCCGCAGCGAGCGGAATGCCGGGCAGCGTGTTCGAAAAAAGCTGAGCAAGATCTTGAAATAAAAACTCGGGAACATGCGAGGATTCGATTTCGTACGCCGTGCCGGGCATTTCGAACCCCATCGCGTCCATGGGCGCAACGAATACGGGCGGCAAGAGCGAATCAGGCTGTGTGGTATCGGCATGCACTTGCCTCAATGCGGCAGCAGCGGAGGAATCAGCCGGGTTCTCAGGTTTGCTCGCCGGTACTTGCGCGGTCAAGCTGGTGAAGAGAAGAAGCGGGAAGAGCAGAGGAAATTGGCGAAGAATGTTCACGGTGTGGTGTTGAATCGACGGTCGAGAGATTTCGGAATATGGCCAATGTGCGCAAACGCGGAATGAGTATAGGCAAGAGCAGGCTAAAAATCAATGTGTTTGTACCGATGTGCGCGAAATAAAAAGGCGCGCCGAAAGCAATCGCGGCGAGCAGGCTTTGCGAATTGCCGTCGATGAACAGGGTGAAAGACAGCGTGGTATTGAGATCAAAAATCACGGTTAAGATGAAGCCGCAAGCGCCCAACAACCAAAACGGCGGCGTGCGGGTTTCAAAGAATTTTCCCACGAAACCGCCAGCCCCTCCGGCCAGGGCCATGCTGAAAACTTGCGCGGCCAATAATGGCGGGGCCGCCGGGCCATAGGGATTGAAAAACGAATAGAGAAATTCCGCGGTCGCGCCCACAAATACTCCGCGCGCGAGACCCAAAAGGAATCCCGCGAGAAAAAAAGCAACGGTCAAAAATTCGACGTTGGGAAGCTGAATACGTGCCAGTCCGCCCGCAATGGCGAGGGCGATAAAAATGGCGGTGAGAATCAGCTTGCGAAGGTTGTGCATGGGTAGGCAAGTGCGAGTGTGACATCTTACCATTTCACGCCGCTAACAACTGCCGCTGCTGTGCCTCGGCTTCTTCCAACAAGGCAATGAAGTCTTCCGCGCGCTCGCAGGTGAGAAAGCTGCCACGCAACGCCGCGGCGCCGCGCACTTCGGTGATGTATTTGACCACGTGCTTGCGAAACAGCACCAGGCCGTATTCCGGGCCGTAGTAGCCCAGCATCAAGCTCAGATGCCGGCGAATAAGTGCGGCTTTTTCCTCGAACACCACTTCATGGCGGTCTTTACGTGCAAAGATCCACGGATTGCCAATGGCCGCACGGCCGATCATCACGCCGTCGCAGCCGGTGAGGCGTTTGATGCGATCGATATCGGCGACACATTTCACATCGCCGTTGCCGAGTACGGGAATTCTCAGTGTTTGTTTGATTTCCGCAATCGCGCTCCAGTCAGCTTGGCCCTCATAGGCTTGTGACTTGGTGCGGCCGTGCACGGCCAGTAACGCTGCGCCGTTGTCCTCCAGAATTTTGGCAACTTCCAGATAGTTGCGACAATTGCAATCCCAACCCAACCGAATCTTTCCCGTCACCGGCACGGATAATTCTTTGGAGAGCCGGGCAAAGATGCGGCCGATTTTAGGCGGCTCTTTTAACAATCCCGCGCCTGCGCCGCGACCAGAAACTTTGGCCACCGAGCAGCCCATGTTCAAATCAATAATCGTCGGGCCGAGCTGCTCGATTTTTTTGCAGGCTTCGACAATAACGTTCTCATCGCTGCCGAACACTTGAAAGGTCATGGGCTGCTCGACGCGCCGGTCGAAATCGAGCATGCGCATGGTCTTTTCATTGCCGTGCAGGAGGCCGTCGGTCGATACGAACTCGGTGTAGCTCATGGCCGAGCCGAAATCGCGCGCGATCAAGCGATAGGGCAGATCGGAAAAGCCCGCCATGGGCGCAAGAATGATATCGCCATAGACCGGAATCCCGCGTACAGAAAATGCGGGCCGACGCACGGCGTGAGAACTTTGCGAAAATGCTGTAAACGAAGAGCCAATCATGCGCTACTAGCAGTTTTTAGGTAACCAGTAATGACAGAAAACTCAAGAATAAATCTCAGCAAAGCCTCTGCCTGACGTTCGCTCTTTGAATCTACGCTCGCTACCGCAAACTGGACAAGCAAACACCGCTGCGCCGCCATCATCAATACCCGTGAATCGCATTTTCCTTTTTGCAAGCCGCGGCTTGTTGTCAAATCCTTGAATCTGCTCCGCACATTCATCATAACGGCAATAAACTTCAACTGGTTCCCAATTCGTATCTCGTACTTGACTCCTCACCAATTCGAGAATCTCTTGCAGCATTTCTCGCTCAGAACGGATCGGCATTGGAATCGATGCCCCCGCCTCGTTGATCTTTTTAAATCGATCATCTAGAAGATGCCAATGGTAATCATATAATTCTTTTAGATCAAATTCACCCAAAGCTCGTTCCCCCGATTCCTCCACTGCCCGATTAATTGTCTGAAGAAGCCGATAAAAATCTTCTTTGTTAATCTTGGTGGCTTCAAATTGGGCAAGAGGTTGTTTTACATCTGTTGGCTCAACGTCTAAGAGAAGTGTGCAAACGTAAGCGTTTTGCTTAACTGAGAGAGCCCCAGCTTCGAAAAGTATCCATCTTGAGTCAAGATTCTCTTTTGTCACACACAGAATTCCAACTTTGGAATCTTTCAGTTTTCTAAATATTTCCGGACCCCATTTGACTCCTTTTTCGATATCGGTATATATCCAAGGCTCAACCGCTTGTATTACTTTACGAAGCCATTTTGCCAATTCGTCAGCAACGGATTTACTCCTTTCACCAGAACAGCTGAGAAAAACCAGCATATTTATCTCCTCAAAGAGAGAAGGAAAATGCGAAGAAGCTCGTTCCCAATCTGATGTGCCGCAAAAGGTTGAACTAAATCTCGGTGAAGCCCGTGCCGAATGTTCGCTCCTTGAACTTGCGCTGGCGTCCACACAGCGGACAGGTGAACACCGCCGCGCCCCAGAACTCCTGGCCGGTAAATCTCATCTTCCTTTTTGAAAGCCGCGGTTTGTTGTCCAACCCTTGAATCTGCTCCGCACATTCATCATAACGGCAATAAACTTCAACCGCTTCCCAGTTTTGCTCTGCCATGACGACCTCCCATGGAGTTTGGAATGAACTTCATCGCGCTGTCCTGCGAGGAGCTACTCCATTCAAGAACCATCATAATGTACTGCGCGTCCAAATTGCAAACAAGGCGTTTTTCTTGGCTCGGGGTCATTGACGATCACCGTTTAGATAACTTGCCCGTTTTTTGAAACCGCGAATGTACGCTAATATGTTCTCAATTCGCGTCTATTCGCGTTCATTCGCAGTTTGAGAAATGGGGAAGTCTTCTAGTTCTCAATCCGAAGCTATTTTGCTGGCCCCAGCTTCTTATAGAGCTGCAAGATCGCCTCCGCAAACCCCGCCCAGCCATACTGTGGTCGCCGCATCGCAATATTTCTGGACATCTGTGCACGCATATTCTTTTGAAAAAATTCCATGACGCGCCCTGCCATTTCTTGTGGCTCGCGTCCACGCAAAATCAGGCCGGTCTCTCCGTCTTCGACCATTTCCGACAACCCGCCAACCTCGGTGACGATCACCGGCAAGTTGAAATTGAAAGCGATCTGCACGATGCCGCTTTGTGTGGCGGACTTGTAGGGCAACACACAAACCTCCGCGGCAGAGAAGAAATCCGGCACTTCGCGATCGTCAATATAACGCACGAAAAGCTTGATGCGGTCTGCCGTTCCCATTGCCGCAATCAAATTTTGATATTTGTCGAAACTGCCATAAACCTCGCCGGCGATCACCAGCAAATAATCACTGGGCAAATGCGCGGTCGCGCGAATCAAATCGTCCAGGCCTTTGTAATCGCGAATGAAACCGAAGAAAAGCAGAATGCGTTTGTCGGCCGGCAAACCGAGCCGCGCCTTGGCTTCCGGCGACGGAAGCGCCGGCCCGAAGTGATCGTAGAGCGGATGCGGCCTGAGCACGTATTTCGCGCGCGAATGAATGTTCAGCAAATCCCTTTCCACGGTCTTGCTCATGGCAACAAAACCGTCATTGCGCCGCAGAAAGTACTTGATCAAAAGCAAATCGCCCGGCCGCCGCTCGTGCGGAATTAGATTATCGAGAATAGCGACGGTGCGCGTGCCATTTTTGCGCAGGCGTCCGGCGACGGTTCCCAGCGCGGGGGAGAAGAACGGCATCCAGAATTTCATCACCAATAGCTCCGGACGAAACCTCTGTATGGCCGCGGCGGTTTTGAAATATGAAATCGGATTGATCGTATCCAAAAGCGGTGCAGCGGGGATTTTGTCCACCACGTCCCCGGACGTAACATACTGGGTGGCACCGGGAAAGAGCAAGGCGGGGTATTGTCGCGTGAACGTGAACGCGCGAATTTCGTGCTGCTTTTCCAATGCGCGCAGCAGCGAGGCGTTGAATTGTGCGATACCACCGCGGAAGGGATAAAAAGTGGAGAGATACGCGATTTTCATGTCAACGCTTCGCCATTCTCTCGATTGCGAGCAAAACGGTTTCGACATGAAGATCGTGCATGCAATGCCGCGCGCGGGTGCAAGTATTGCCAAAATAACAATCACAGCCGGATTCGGGCTGCACCATGAAGCCGTTGCCGTACAATTCGAATTCGTGTGGATTAAAAATGTTGTTGAATAAGACCAGCGGTACGCGCAAGCCAATGGCAATGTGCATCATCATGGTGACGGCCGAAACGATAACATGGCATTGCGCGGACAGCGAGATAAATTGCTGCAAAGGGAAAAGGCCGGGATAATAAGCCCCGGATTTCTGCCCGTACAAAATATTCTGCGCGTCCTCCGCCGGCCCGCCGAGCAGCACCGGAAAGTAGTTCTGCTGCTGCAATCTGTGCACGAGTTCCAACCAGTATACCTCCGGCCACAGGCGCGTGAGCCAGCGCTCGCCGCAGCCGGTGTTCAGGCCAATGACTTTTCTGCCGCGCGCTTTTTGATGCAGCTCCTGCCACATTTTTTGATGGCGCTCCTCCACTTCCAAAACATAAGGCTCGCCGCGAAAATCAAAACCGCAGATTGCAAAGATCTCCTGCAAATAACTTTTGCGATTTTGCTTCGAAAGATGGTCGAATGCGCCGGTTAGCAGCTTCTGCGCGGCCGGCTCGTTCGCCGGATAAATATGGCCGCGTTTCAAACCGAAACCGAATTTTTTCGGCGCAGGGATTTCTTCCAGCAACGCGCAGGCTTCGAGGTCTTTGTCGAGATTGACCACAATATCGAATGGCAATTGCCGCAGCGCGTATACGGCTTTGAAATCGAACTTATAAATTTTGTCGATCCGGCTTGCCGGCAGAACCTCGGGTGTCAAGGTGAGCCAGGTGAGATGTGCGCTGGGATATTCCCGGCGGAAGCGCTGCAATAACGGCGTGGTCCGAATGACATCGCCGGCCGCGCCCAGCTTGATGATTAAAATACGCGTGCGTATGGGATCGTACTCGTCGCAGGCGCCGCAAACTTTGCCGCGCAGTTTGTTCGGCGTGCAGGGAATGGCACCACGAAAATGCCGGCAATCGTATTTGAGGTCGGAGATGTGCATCGCACCTTCTAGCGGTATCTGATCGTGAAGAATCCATGTTGCAACTCAACAGATTTGCGCTTATCTTTCAAGCAAGCGTCTCCCAAAAACAAAAATCCGTGATCATGCTTGATTTGGACCAACAAATACTATCGTCATGGTGCCAAGAGCGCGGGATTGATTTAATGATCCTCTTTGGCTCGCAAGCAACAGGTAAAACTAAGGCGCGCAGCGATGTTGACATCGCACTGTCTTCGCGCACCGCACCTTTGCGGGAAAACGTTATCCGATTGTATGGCGAAATGGAAGATCTTTTTCAGCAAGAGGTCGACGTTGCCATTATTGATGCCGTAACCGATCCCGTTCTACTTCTCGAAATCTTTCAGAAAGGCAAAGCCCTTTACGAAGCGAAACCCGGATTGTTTTTCGAGCAAAAAATCCGAGCGTTCAGAATCTTCGAAGACACCGAGCCGCTTCGCCGTTTTCGTGATGCCGTGCTCGCCCGTCGCGTGCAGGAGATGAAAAATGTCCCCGCACATCGTTAAGAGCAAAACGCAACAATGAGAAACTTGCTCGTGCATGCCTATGAAAAAGTTGACCTCAAAAAGATACACGCCAGCATCAGTCCGGCGCTGTCAGATTTCAGAGCATTCGCCCATGCCCAGGCGCGGCATATGAGGCTCGTTTAGCTTTTCGGCTTGGGCGGGTCCAGTTTCCGCGCCACCACTTCCGATTGAAATCCCGTGGTGCGGTGCGAGCTGTCACAAAACGGCTTGTTGTTGCTCTGCCCACAACGGCAGAGTGAAATGGCCGTGCGCCCGGCCAAATCGAATGGATTCCCGTTTTGATCGAATATCTCGAAATCGCCTTCGAGGCGAATGCTGCCGTTGTTGTTGATCGTGATTTTGGTGGGCATTTATTTTCTCCGCTTGAGAAACATGATTTCCATCCGCTCCTTCCTGGTTCTGAGCAATGACGCAATAATCAAATGAAGATCGTGCGGATCAATGTCCGGAAATTGAGGTGCCAGGCGCTTGTGCCAATTCTCAATCTGGCGCACGCGCTTGTCCAAGGCCAGGGAACGCCTTTTCTTCCGAACATCGCTTTGCTTGGCGAGACGGGCATTTCCGGAAGCGGCTTGCGCTTTCGACGTCCTATCAGAAAGTTTTTTTTGACGTTTCATATCATTGCTCAGAAAGATTTTGCGCGATAAACTTCCTGCCCTTCCAACAAGGTGAGCAAAACTTGGGCGCGATGAATCTCGTGTACGGGAATTTTGAACAAGTTGCGGTCGAGCACGATCAAATCCGCGGCCTTGCCCACTTCAAGAGAGCCGGTCTCTTTTTCTTGATGATTAACATACGCGCCATTGATGGTGTAAGCGGCAATCATCGTGGGCAAATCGACCAGTTCTTCCGGATGCCACGCCGGGCCGGTGGAATCATCCAGCGCGCGCCGGGTGACGGCGACTTGCATGGCGTCCAGCGGATTCATCGAGGAGACCGACCAGTCGCTGCCGGCGGCAATCATCGCGCCGGTTTGCGCCACGCTCGCCATCGGATACAGCCAGCGCGAGCGTTCTGGCCCCAAAGCCGGCTCGGTCAATGCGGTAATGTAAAGGTCGGCATACGCCCAGAGCGGTTGAAAATTCGCAATCACGCCCAATGCCTTGAAACGGGGAATATCCTGGGGATCGATCAGCTCGAGATGCGCAATGTGATGGCGCGCCTCGTGCCGGCCGTTGGTTTGCTGCGCCGCTTCCAGCGCATCGAGCGCCATGCGGATCGCGCGGTCGCCGATGGCATGGATGTGGATTTGAAAACCGGCCGAATCCAAAGCCACTGCCAATGACTTGAACTGCTGCGCTGCCAAATTCGGAATGCCGCGATCATCCGGGCGATCCAGATAAGGCTCCAGCATCGCGGCCGTGCGTGACTCGATCACGCCATCGGCAAAAATTTTGGCCGCCGTGGCGTGCAGATATTTGCGGTGAAACAATTCACGCCGTCGTATTAGCTCGGAGATTTGTGTCACCTCTTTTTTCGGATCGACATATTGCGCCGCCAGCACGCGCGCGGTCAATTCACCGCGGCGTTCCAAGTCCGCGTAGGCGGCGAGAATCTTTTCATCCGCGCTGGCTTCCTGCAGGGAAATAATGCCGAAACGGTTGGCCATGTGCACACCGGCGCGCGCGCCGCTAAGGTAATCTTCCGAAGTCAATTCGGGAAGGTGTGTGCTGATCAAATCCGTGGCGCTCTCACGCAACGTGCCCGAGGGTTCGCCGGTCCTGGCGTCGCGCTCGATGCGCCCTTCGGGAGGGTCCGGGGTGTTCCTCGTAATTCCGGCAATTTCCAGCGCGCGCGAATTGGCCCAGGCGGAGTGGCCGTCGGCGGCGGTTAGAAAAACCGGGCGATCGGCGACAATTTGATCGAGCATTTCTTTGGAGGGATTGGCATTCGGGAAAATCGGCAAATCCCACCCGCCGCCGGCGATCCAGGTTTTGTTGGAATGCTGCGCCGCATAGGCACGAATCTTGTCAAAGATTTCTTGTTGCGAGGTCAGGCCGTTCAGATTGCACTGGCCCAGCTCGATCCCGCCGCTGACGGGATGCACGTGAGAATCATGAAAGCCGGGCAAAACCATTCTTCCGCTCAAATCCAGGGTTTTGGTTTTTTCGCCGCGAAATTTTTCCGCGCTGGCGTTGTCGCCCACGTAAATAATCCTGCCCTGAGCGATCACAAGCGCTTCCGCCCACCTGCGCTCGGCGTCAACCGTGTAAATGGCCCCGTTGCGCAACATCAGGTCCGCCGGCGGTGAAGCAGTCCGGCAACCGCACAAACAAAAGGGAGTTGATGCCAGCAGAAAAACCCATCTCCAATTGAGGGTTTGAAATTGAGACTGCATCCATTCTCTCCTTCGTTTCCACGTCAGCGTTCAAAGCAGCTTCTCGTGGCGGAATCTCTCAAAGCCTTTTTGCGTGAGCAGTGCCAGCTCGGAAAAAAGCTCGTGGTCGACCGCAGTAAAATTAAAACACGATTTTCCCTGCATGCGTTTTTTGAGACCGGCAGACATCCCTTGCAATAAGTCCGGGAACATATAAACGGGCATCAAATAAAAACTGCCGTAGTTTTTCTTGATCTGCACAGCTCCAAAGAAGATTTCTCTTTTGAATTTTTCAGAAAATCCTGCATCCAAATAATAATTCCCGGCATTTTTGTGTTTCACCGTAAGCTTTTTCTCGAAACGCTGCAGAATCTTTTGCAGTCTGGTGAAGAGAGCTTGAAAGTCTACTTGTTTGGGCATCGTTGCCTCCGGCTTTTCATCTGCTTGGCATATCTTATTCTAGGTATCAACTCCCGGGCAGGTTTCTCCAATCGATAAACTGGCCGCGTTGCAGCGGCTGGCAATGGGGGCAAAAGAAAGCATCGAATCCCAGCACGCCGGCGCGGCGGATTTTCGCGCCACAGCGCGGGCAGGGCTGGTCTTTGCGGTTGCGCACGCGCAGGTGGTCGCGCACTTTCACCTCCATCGGCCGCTGCGCGTTCTCGACTGCGGCAATCCCCCAGCGCATCACCTCGCCAATAGCGTTGAACAATCTTTCTATATGCTCGTCTTTTAATTGATAACAAAAGGTTTTCGGATGCAGACCGGCAACAAACAGAATCTCATCGGCGTAAGCATTGCCGATGCAGCTCACGGCCGCTTGATCCATGATCAGCACGCGCACTTGCTTGCGCGATTTCTTGACGCGCTCTTTGAAATAGCCCAAGGTGAACGCCGGGGTGAGCAGGTCCGGGCCTTGCTCCTGGAAACGCGGAATTTGATCGTGGCCCTGGGATGTGGTCAGATAAACCTTGCCCATTTTCTTGTCATCGGAATAATGCAAGAATTGCTGCGCGGGCTCGCATACGAGTGACAGCGCGCAAGCAGGAGGAGCTTTCGTTTCTTCCCGTGGTGTCCAGTGCAGGCGCCCGGCGAGCATGGGATGAATGATCAATTCCTTCTCTTCTGATAGATTGAAAACCAAAAAAGGCCCATGACGCCGCACGCCCGAAACGATGGTGCCCGACAATTCTTCAGCGAACAGGCCCGGCCGGAGCATGCGCATGATGACCGGCTCGCGCACCTCCACCGCGGCGATCGTCTGGCCGGAAAGATGCTGTTGCAATTTTTTTTCAAGATAAACCAAATCCGGTAGTTCGGGCATCGCACGTAAAGAGCCTTACACGTTACACTTTACACGTTACACCTTGCACGTGTAACGTGCCGGCAATTTCAACCAGCAAACAGCGCAATATAATCAGTAACGCAACCCAATGCAATATGCGATTCCCAATCTGCGCATGGAGCTTGGCGTCGCGAAGTTTGCTGCTTGCGTTCGGCAGAGATTTGTTTTAATTTGCGGCCAGCGGCAAGGAGAAATCATCATGAAGCAGAAAAGCGTGCTTTTTCTCGCGGCCTCGTGGCTGGTCGTGCGGTTGCGCCTGGCGTTGCTTTCGACCAAAAGCTTGGTGGCTAATCTTCGGCAGAAACCCGGCGTAATTTTGATTGTGCCACGCCACGCCGCCATGGCAGAGCACGGGTGGCGCTGGGACGGCACGCGTATTCACTGCATTCATATCGAGCCTGAACACGCCAATATCCAGGTTCGCTCTTTTCCGGAGATGAGCAGCAATTAGATCTGCTATGCCTCATACGAAAAAACTTGTCACCGCCGCAGGTTTGTTCTTTTCTGTTGGCGTCATGCTTTCGAGCACGGATCTGCACAGCCAAACGCGCAGCGCCACTTCTGCAAACGGCGTTTACTCAAATTGGCCGATCTTTCGCGGCAATGCGCAGCTCACCGCCGTGAGCCAGAGCGCGCTGCCGCAAAACCCGGAGCTGCTTTGGACGTTTGAAGCCGGAAAAGATATCGAAGGCTCGCCGGTCATTTGGCAGGAAACAGTATTCGCCACCTCACTCGACAGCCATCTCTATGCCATTGACTTGCATTCCGGCCGAATAAAATGGAAGTATCGCGGGGCGGAAGAAAGCAAAGCTTCGCCCGCGATTACAGAAAGTGTGGTTTATTTCGGCGATGAATCCGGTACCTTTCATGCGGTTGAGGCGACGACGGGAAAACAAAAATGGCAATTCCAAACTGATGCCGGCGTGATCTCTTCCGCCAATTTCTTTCAGGATCGCGTCGTATTTGGCTCGTATGATCACTTTTTGTATTGTTTGAACCGCAACGACGGCACCTTATTGTGGAAGCTTGAGACCGATGGCTATCTGCATGCCACGCCCGCAATTGTGGATGAGAACGTTCTCATTGCCGGATGCGATGGTTTGATTCGTCTCGTGCGCATTCGCGATGGCGCAGAAATCAAAAAAATTTCCGCCGGGGCATATGTCGCGGCCAGCATGGCGGTTGCGGAGAATCGGGCTTATGTGGGCACTTTTGGCAACAAGGTGCTGTGTTTGAACGCCGGTACGGGCGAGCTCATCTGGGAATACGATCCGCCGCAGCGCGATTTTCCGTTTTTTGCCTCGGCGGCCGTGAATCAAGATCTTGTCGTGGTCGCCGGCCGCGACAAAATGGTCTACGCTCTGCATCCGCAAACCGGTCGCGTGCTCTGGAGTTATGCCGCGAAAACAAAAATTGATTCTTCCCCCGTGCTCGCCGGCGGCCGCGTTTTTGCCGCGACGATGAATGGAGAATTGCTGGCTTTCGACACAAGATCGGGGGAGGTCCTGTGGCGCTTCGAGTCCGGCTCTGCGTTTGTCGCTTCGCCCGCCGTCGCCGGCGAAAAACTGGTGATCGGTTCTCTCGATGGAGTGATTTATTGTTTTGGTGAAAAGTGAGATTACGTTTTAGTTTTACCTTTACGTATTACGCCTCCCGCATTTCGTAACTCGTAAGGCGTAATGCGTAGGAAAAAATTGAAAGAGCTTTCATACCGAAATATTGAACGACGAATCGAACCATGAGTAACAGCTCAACCATTCTTCCCGACCCCGCCACTTCGCAACATGCCGTCAAAGAGACCGAAATCGGCAGCGTTTTCGTTTCGAACTATCCGCCGTATTCATTTTGGAATGCCAATCAGCTGGATGCGGCATTTTCAGCGCTAAACTCGCCCCCCCGGCCCGCCACGGAGCTGGGACTTTATTTGCACATCCCCTTTTGCCGCAAGCGCTGCAAGTTTTGTTACTTTCGGGTCTATACCGACAAGAACAGCCAGGAAATTCAAACGTATTTGAATGCCTTGGCGCAGGAAGTGGAATTGTACAGCCGCATGCCGCTGGTGCGAAATCGCCCGTTGAAATTTGTTTATTTCGGCGGCGGCACGCCTTCTTATATCAGCGCGAAGCATTTGCTTGCTCTCGTCGCGCGCTTGCAAGCGGCGGTGCCCTGGGCGGGAGCGGATGAAATCACCTTCGAATGCGAACCGGGGACGCTGAGCGAGACCAAACTCGAGGCCATTCGCGAAATCGGCGTCACGCGCCTCAGCCTCGGCATTGAAAACTTCAATGATTTTATACTGCAGGAAAACGGCCGCGCGCACCAATCCGAGGAAATTTTCCGCTGCCTGCCGTGGATTCGCGCCCTGGCTTTCGAGCAATTGAATATCGATTTGATCGCGGGCATGGTGGGCGAAACCTGGGAAAGCTGGCGCGACACCGTGCAGAAAACCATCGATCTCGATCCCGACAGCGTGACCATTTATCAAATGGAATTGCCGTTCAACACGGTGTATTCGCAGGAATATTTGCAGGGACACAACGGGATTCAGGTCGCGGATTGGGATTTGAAGCGAGACTGGAACGCGCACGCTTTTGATGAACTGGCGAAAGCGGGATATGAGGTTTCCAGCGCCTATACGATGGTGAAAAAGCACAAGCACTGCCAATTTGTGTATCGCGATGCGGTGTGGCGCGGCTGCGATATGCTGGGCACCGGCGTCGCCTCTTTCTCGCATGGCAGCGGCGTGCATTTCCAGAATGCCCCCGGCTGGAACGAGTATCTCGGCCTGCTGCGAGAAAACAAATTGCCGTTGACGCGCGCCTTCAAGACCTCGGCACAAGAGCGATTGACGCGCGAAATGATTCTGCAATTAAAAACGGGCAGGATCAATTCGGATTACTTCCGCGAGAAATTCGACGCGGATATCGCCAGTACCTTTGGCGCCACTTTCGCCGCATTGCAGAAGGACGGCATGCTCACCCGCAATCGCAATGAAGTGGTGCTGACGCAAAAAGGCTTGTTGCGCATTGATTTGTTGCTGCATCAATTTTACGCGCCGCAATATCGCAATGCGAGATATACTTGATTGCCACATTTCCACCTGAAGCAAATTTTCACAAGAATCATCTAACTTGACAATGTTAAGTTGGCTAAAAAAGCTCCTAGTTTTTGTCATCCCGAAGCTTCGGGATGACAAATTGAGAGGGCGCGAATTTAACTTAACATTATCAAGCTAAATGACAGGCACAAAAATACCGCCCATGCACTCTGCGGAGATTAAGATGAAACCTCTCGTATTCAGGCAACAAATTCTGCGCCTATTTTTTGCGCTGCTGGCGCCGGCCTACGCGTTCGCGCAAAATTCGGATTTGGGCCAGATCGATTTCCCCACTTCCGGCGCGCCGCAAGCACAGAAGGCTTTCATCAAGGGCGTTTTACTGCTGCACAGTTTCGAATACGACGATGCCGCGGAGGAATTTCGCGAGGCGCAAAAAGTCGATCCGGGTTTTGCGATGGCGTACTGGGGCGAGGCCATGACGCACAACCATCCGATCTGGATGCAAGTGGACGTCGAAAAGGGCAAGGCCGTGCTCGACCGCCTTGCGCCCACACGCGAGGCCCGCGCCGCGAAAGCACCCACGCAGCGGGAAAAAGATTACCTGAATGCCGTGGAAATTCTCTACGGCGATGGTGGCGACAAGAAGGCGCGCGATTTGGCATATGCCGGGGCCATGCGCCACTTGTCCGAACAATTTCCAGAAGACCTGGAGGCGGCTGCGTTTCATGCATTGTCCTTGCTCGGCACCTGCCACAACGGCCGCGACTTTGCCACTTACATGCAAGCTGCGGCCCTCGCCGAAAACGTTTTTCAGAAAAATCCCCATCATCCCGGCGCGGCGCACTATTTGATTCATTCTTACGACGATCCCATCCACGCGCCGTTAGGATTGCCGAAGGCGCAAGTCTACGCGAAAATCGCGCCGGCGGCTGCGCATGCTTTGCATATGCCTTCGCACATTTTCTTCGCGCTGGGCATGTGGGACGAAGCCGCGGCCTCCAATGAAGAATCCTGGGCCGCTTCTCTGGCGCGGCAACAGCGCAGAAACCTGCCGCTGGCAGAACGCGGTTATCATTCTCTGCTGTGGCGGGCGTACGCTTACTTGCAACAAGGCCGCTTCCGCGAGGCGAAGGCCCTGCTCGAAAACACGGCGGAGGACGCGAAGAACAGCGAGGCGCGCAGGATCCGCTTTCATCTCGCTGCCATGCGCGCGGCCTACCTCATCGACACACAATCCTGGAATTCCGAAGCCGCGCGGATGAAGGTCGACATCACCGGCCTTGAAAAAGATGCCATGGCGGGAGATTTGTTCGTGCGCGGCATGTGCGCGGTGAAGACCGGCGAGCCGGCGAAAGCAGAAAAAATTTTGCAGGAAATTGAAGCGCTGCATCCCGTAATTGCTGCCAAGAGCGCATCCGCGGGCGCTGCTGAGACCATGCAGTGCCATGCCGTCGGCAGCGAGGCGCCTTATTCGTCGGCTCTCCAGGCCGTTGATCTCATGGCGTTGGAGCTGAAAGCTCTCATTCAAATGAATCAGGGTAAAAGTGAAGAGGCGCTGCAATTGCTGCAACAAGCGGCAGTTGCGGAAGATCGCATGACTTTCGAATTCGGCCCGCCCGTCGTCGTGAAACCCACCCGCGAATTGCGCGGTGAGATGCTGCTCGAGCGCAATCGCCCCAAAGAAGCACAGGCAGAATTCGAGCTGGCATTGAAGCGCGCGCCCAATCGCTTACGGGCTCTGCTGGGTTTGAAAAAAGCGGCGACGCAAGCCGGAGATCTCGCCCGGGCGCAGGAAACGCAAGCCTCACTGCGAAAAATGCTGCACCGTGCGGATACGGAACTGGCCGGCCTGGCGCAGGCGAATTGACCCGTGGCCGAAATTCTGGCGGGCTCGTAACCTGGCATGTTTCCCGCGCTGATGATGCTGGCTGCCTCGCGTTTCTTTTTGCTTCAGCGGGCGGGGAAGCCGTCTGTGGATGAAAGATTAGCAAGACGCAGATCAAGCACATTCGCGCAATCCGCTGTGTGATTCCACCCGAATTTTGCATCAAGGAGAATGAGCCATGCCCCGTCTTTGTTCGCGCCATGGTGTTTGTATCCTCGCCCCAATGCTTGGCCTTTTGATTTTTGCCAACGTAATCCTTTCCGCTACTCCGCCGAAGAAGACCTTAAAAGACGAATGGCCGCAATGGCTGGGGCCGAACCGCGACGGCATCTCGACGGTCACCGGCTTGCGCAAGAGCTGGCCGCAAAGCGGACCGAAGCTCGTTTGGCGCAAACCGCTGGGCGAAGGGTACGCCGGCGTTTCCATTGCGCAAGGGCGGCTTTTCACTCTTTTTTCCGAAGGCGAAGAGGAATTCATCGTTTGCCTTGATGCCGCTAGCGGCAAGGAAATCTGGCGCGTGCGCTCGGACTCGACCTATAAAGATCCCAACGGCAATGGCCCGCGCTCTACGCCCACGATTCACGAAAACCTCGTTTATGCGCTGGGTGGCAGAGGCAAATTACATGCACTGGCCGCCGAAGACGGCCATAAGATTTGGCGGCGCGATTTGATGATCGAGTTCAAGAGCCCGGGGCCATCTGATACCGGCGGCGGCGGATACGGCACCTCCCCGTTGATTGAAAACGAGCTGCTCCTGGTCGAAGCCGGTGGACCAGGACACGCCTTTATCGCCTTTGACAAAAAGAACGGCCAAACGAAGTGGCAAGCCGAATCGGACAGCGCGGCCTTTTCTTCTCCGGTCGCCATCACGGTGAATGGCATTCGCCAAATCGTCTTTTTCTCGGGAGAGGGAGTGGTCTCGCTGGCCCCCAAAGATGGACGTGTTTATTGGCGGCTGCCCTGGAAAACCAGTTACAATGTCAATGCTGCCACGCCGTTGTTCATTCCTCCCGATCGTCTTTTTATCTCCTCGGGCTACGAAGTCGGAGCCGCGTTATTGCAATTGAAAACAGCGGGCAGCACCATTGCCATCGAAGAAATCTGGAAGCGCAAGGATATACAGAACGTCTTCTCCACCTCGATGCGCCTGGGCGATTACTTGTACGGGTTCGACAAAGGCACACTCAAATGCATTGCCTTTGGCAGCGGCGAGGAAAAGTGGAAACAACGCGGTTTTGGGCATGGCTCCCTCCTACTCGCCGACGGGCACTTGATTGTTCTCGGCGACAAAGGCAGGCTGGCGCTGGTGGAAGCCACGCCCGAAGCCTACCGCGAAAAGGCTGGCGTGCAAATCATGGAGGGGCGATGCCTCACCGTGCCGGCGCTGGCAGGCGGCAAGCTTTTCTTGCGCAATACCAAAGAGATTCTTTGCATGGATTTGATGGAATAGGAGAGAAGGTCCATAGGGTACTACAGCGTCAAGTCCATCTCTGTGCAATGCAATGTTCCCCCGAAGGCGTTAGTCAGTTACAAGGGCACTCGCTGTAAAAAAAGAAAATACTTTCTTCCATGGAAATGGAACTGCCACGAAAAAAAAGCTTTTCATTTCCGTGGGAGTTCCACTTTCGTCGGCGATAGATTCTTGAAGACAGAAAGATGAAAGCAACGATCGCTTTTTGCTTCTTTTCGGCGTGGTTCTATCTTGGCACGCCTGCCGCAGCGCAACACCACGTCACACCAACGACAGTGCAACAAGACACTCTTGCCTTTGACCAGGAACAGCAGCTCACGGCACTGCGCAAAAAAATTGCGGGCAAGGAGAATCAACCCGCCGAACAAGTCTTTCAAAACATTCAATGGCTCAAAGGCATGCCGGCTGCAAGATTGTTGCGCGTGATGGAAATTGCATACAGCCGCTCGCTCGGAGTCGATTGCCGCCACTGCCATGTCGTGGGTGAATGGCAAAAAGATGAAAAACCAACCAAGCAGATCGCGCGCGAGATGGCAGCCATGATGCAGACCATCAACAATGATTTCTTGAAAAAGATCAAAAATCTAAAGAGTGAAAACCCGGTGGTGAATTGCACGACCTGCCATCGTGGGCAAACAAAACCGGCGCTCGACTTGCCGCAATGAAAGTGAATGGCCGTGACCAATTTAGTCGCTCTTCGCACAGGCCTGTGGCTAACCGAATTGCAATTGGATCAATTCGACGTGCGTGGCGCGGTTCTCATCGGCGCAGAACGCGCGGTGGTGTGGGATACGCTTTCGCATCCGCGCGATATGGCTATTGTGGCTCCGTTGGTATCAGGGCGCTGGCACGCCGTCGTTTATACGCATGCAGATTGGGATCATTGCTGGGGTACGGCAGGACTGGCGGAGCGGGAAATTGTCGTCGGCCACTTCCATTGCCGCCAACGCTTTGAAATAGAGGTGCCGCAAACGCTGCGTGCAAAACAGATTGCAGAACCAGGTGTGTGGGATGAAGTTGAATTGCTTCCACCCGCGCACATGGTGCAAGAATATCTGGCGCTTGAATTGGGAGGCCTCACACTGGAATTGCATCATCTCCCCGGGCACACATTGGATTGTCTGGTGGGGTTCATTCCGGAATGGGGAGTTCTGCTGGCAGGCGATACGGTGGAGACGCCGCTGCCGGTGGTGAACTCTGATAGTCCTATAAAGAAATGGCTCGCGGGATTGCAACGATGGACAGATGAGGCGCGCGTACAAACGGTGATTCCTTCGCACGGCCCAATTGGCGGGCGGGAGATTCTTCAGTACAATATTGACTATTTGCAAAACTTGCTTTCAGGTTCAGCGCATCAATCGTTACACGGCTTATCGCGGTTTTATCGCGAGACCCATCTCGAAAACCTGCGGCATGCTCGCACTGTCACGCATACGAAGCCGGAGTCTTCGCGCAAGGCGTAAGCATAACGTAGACGCGGCGTTCGAGCGGATCAACGGCAATCCCTCGACCTGCATCATGTATCAACGCGGTGAGAGCGCCGTGCTGGTTGTCACAAAGATCGCTTTTCCCGAGGTCACGCTCCTGTGCTCCTGTTTGTCAAGAATCTCGTCTTTACGCTGCTGGTTCCGGCTACGGTTGCCGGGTACGTTCCGTGGCGCATCGCGCGCGGCCAGCCAGCGGGAAACTTTGCGATCGCGTCGATTTTCTTCGCTATTGGAGTCTCGATCTACCTTTGGTGTGTCTGGGACTTTGCTGCCTTCGGCGGCGGCACGCCGGCACCCATTGATGCCCCAAAGCGGCTGGTGGTTCGGGGCTTGTACCGTTACACACGCAACCCGATGTATATCGGCGTACTCCTCACCATTGCAGGCTGGGCGGTGCTTTTCTCTTCCTGGCACATCTGGTTCTATGCATTCTGTGCCGGAAGCACATTTCATCTTGTCATCGTGCTGTATGAAGAGCCCCACCTGCATAGAGTCTTTGGTGCAGCATATGAGCAATACTGCTCTCGTGTCGGGCGTTGGTTTCCCTAAAACGAAAAAGGCAGCCTCGCGCTGCCTTGGTGTTTTTCATGAGAAGGTTCAACTCAATATTGCACCAACGCCTTCGCTTCATTATAGATATCCTGTTCGCTGATCAACGTCGCCGCTTCCAAAATACGGCTGAAACCAATGGGCGTATCCTTGCTGCACACGCGGCGCGGCGGGGCGTCCAGCAATTCGAAGCATTCTTCGGTATAGCGCGCCAGCATCTCGCCGCCGAAACCGCCGGTCTTGTGATCTTCGCTGGCCACGAGCAAACGGTTCGTCTTCTGCAAGGAGGCGCGCACGGTTTCGACGTCCATCGGCACGAGCGACCGCAGGTCGATCACTTCGGCCTCATAGCCTTCCTGCTCCGCCAGTTTTTCCGCGGCTTTCAAGGACCAATGCACGGCATTGCCGTAAGTCACAATGGTGAGATCTTTGCCCGGGCGGCGAATGCGCGCCTTGCCAAAGGGCACGAAATGCTCCGGTCCAGTTTGCACGGTTTGCGCCATGGGATGATTGTACAAAAACTTGGGCTCGAACACGATGGTCATGCCGCGCGAGCGAATCGCAGTGCGCAGCAAACCGGCAGCGTCGTCCGCAAAAGCGGCCATGGTAATGCGCAGGCCGGGAAAGTTGGCAAATACGCCTTCCGCGCTTTGCGAATGATACAAGCCGCCGCCGATGTAACCGCCGCAGGACAAGCGCACCACGATATTGGGTGAAAACTTGCCGACGGTGCGCCAGTATTCATGCGTCAGCTCAACCATTTGCTCCATGGACGGCCACACGTAGTCGGTGAATTGCGCGGCTTCGATCACCACGCGAATGTCGTCGCGAAAACGGCTGAACCCGTTGGCCGTGCCCACGATAAAATCCTCCGCAATCGGCGCATTGAAAACCCGTCCGCGTCCGAAGGCTTTTTGCATGCCGTCCGTGACGTTGAACACGCCGCCCTTGTCGCCGGAAGCCACGTCCTGACCCCACAGAAAGGTGTTGGGGTTGTGGCGAAACTCTTCGTGCAAAGTGCGATTGATGGACTCGCGCATTTTTTCCTTCGCACCTTCTGCCGGCGTGAGGGTTTCTTCCGGCTGTATCGCCTCGGGAATCACAAAATCGTAAATCGATTTCGGCTCGGGCAGCGGCGCGGCTTCCGCACGCGCGGCGTTCTCACTCACGGTGCGTTTGTTCTCGTCTTCGATCGCGGCCAGTTCTTCTTCACTGAGCAGGCCCTTTTCAAGAATGTAATGGCGGAAGCGCGGCAGCGGATCCATGGTGTGCGCCTGCGCGATCTCCTCTGCGGAGCGATAGGACTCCTGCTTGTCGCTGTTGGAATGCGGGCCGAGCCGTGCGCATTGCGCATGCACCAGCGCGGGCCCCTTGCCCTTGCGCACATAGTCCATGGCTTCGTCCATGGCCGCACGGCTGTCGAGGGGATCGGTGCCGTCGCAACGCACGATGTGCAAATACTTCAACCCCACGAAATTATCCGCGACGATTTCATTCGCGGTTTGTTCGTGCACCGGCACGCTGATGCCGTATTTGTTGTTTTGAATGACAAAGATCACGGGCAGGCGCTCGCGGCTGGCGCCGTTGAATGCCTCGAAGACGTAGCCTTCCGAGGCGGAAGATTCGCCAAAGCTGGCAAACACCAACGCGTCGGATTTGTAGTATTTGATCGCGCGCGCCAAACCCACGGCGTGCAGCGCATGATTGGCCACGCAGCTCGACACGTTTTGAATGCCGATTTCGGGCTTGGCAAAGTGATTCGACATGTGCCGCCCGCCGGCCGCGACGTCGTCTTTCCGGCTCATGCCATTGAGCATGATTTCATAAATCGAAATGCCCGCGGCCAGACACGTCACTTGATCGCGATAATACGGGAATAGATAATCTTTGTTGGGGCGGAACGACTGGCCCAGGGCCATTTGAATCGGCTCGTGCCCCGACGCCGTGGCCAGATAGCTCCAACCCCTTCCTTGTTTGAATAGAATCCCGGCACGGTCGTCGATGAGCCGGCCGGTGTGCATGATCTTATACCACTCTCTCGCGGTTTCCGGGGAGATACTCGGAGCTTCAATGGGGCGTGAACGGGCAGCGACAACGGCCACAGCAACCTCCTTGCCAAATTTCACCGGTTCTTTCCAATAAAAACTCGGCCAATCTAACATACGATGCCAAGAAATGCAAAGCCTTTGTTCGGGTTGCGGTGTGCAGAAACTTCTGTTCTGCCGCCTCGCCCGGACCCATCCGTGTGCTGCCGAAAAAACATTTACGCCAGGCTCGGTCGTAGCTCAGGATAACTCGCTATTGCATTCTCAAAACATTTTGTGTATGATAAATCCGTATGAGCGCGAGCTCATTCATCCTCCCGCCTCTCTCCAACAGGAAAGTGAGATGATCATATGTCTGACTATGCCCTCGCTGATTTGTTGCAAGGCCAGAAAGCGCAGGTGGAAATAGACGCGGTCGCGAATGTGTTGCGTGAGCTTTGGCAGCAAGCCGCGCCCCCGATCGCACGGCGCGGCGAATTGAACTTGGTGGTTTTGCTCGCGGACGTGCATTTGGCCGAGCAGGTTCTGGAAACGGTGGCGGAGTTCTCGCAAGCTCATCCCCATCGCGCGCTCGTCATTTTTGCCGAGCCTGAAGCAGAAGCAGAGGAAGCGGCGGCGTATCTTGCGCTGCAAACCCTGCCGCATTCTCAAATTGTCAGCAGCGAACAAATCACCTTTCGAATTCGCGGCGCGAAGACCGAGCAAGATTTGCCTCAAAAAATCTGGCCCTTGCTCGTGGCGATGCAGCCCATTTTGTTTTGGTCGGTGCAAGGCTTGCCGGAAAGCTCGAGTGTGATCGACCGTCTGCAGAAGACCTCCGCGCGGTTGATATTCGACTCGGCGTTGGCCCCGGAACTGGGCATCACGCTCGCGCGCGCCCACGAATTGTCGGAAGATTGGCCGGCGGGCGTGCTGGGCGATTTGAACTGGTACCGGCTGGCGCCGTGGCGGGAAGTTTTGGCGCAGGCACTCGCGCATCCAGCTTTTCGAGATCAAAACCACCACATTCAAAAAGTTTCCGCCACTTTTGGCGGCGGCGTATTGGATGAAGCCCGGCTCGGGCAACCGGCGCTGCTGGTGAGCTGGCTGGCGGCACAATGGGGCTGGAATTTGATGGAATCTTTGTCTTATCAGCAAAACGCCTTTCAGGCAACGTGGGAACATCAAGGCCGCGAAATCATTTGCGAGATTCAAACGACCGCCGCCGCCCAGCCCGATATTTCTTCCCTGCAACTGCACGCGCAAAATGCCGAAGAACAGAAAGTGCTATCTCTCCACCAAGACCCGGAAACCGGGGAGTTACAATGCCGTCTGCTGATCACGAAACCCGGGGGCGAGGAAACGCTAACTCTGTCTCAAAAAAACGTTGCCGGCATTTCACTCGCGCAGCTCTTGGCGCAGGCTTACGAGCGCAAAGACCGCGACGAGGAGTATGAAAAGGTTTTGGGGCTGGCCACCAAATTAGTCTGAACGCCAGCTTGAGACGGAGAGGGTGCAGTTGTTGCCGGCTTCATCGGCGAAGCAATTCCATTTCCAAAACACTCCCAGAGCATGAAATTCGTCTATTCCCCAAACTACTTCGCCGACCTCGGCCCCCACGTTTTTCCCATTGAAAAATACCGGCTGATCTATGAGCGTTTGCGAGGCGAGCATGCCATTGCGGAATCAGATTTCCACCAGCCGCAAGCGGCGACGCACGCGCAGCTGGTGCGTGTACATACCGATGCCTATCTGTCAGACTTGCACCATTTGCGCCCGACACCGCGCACAATTTATTCGGAGCTGCCGTTGACGCGCGAAATCATCGCCATGTCGATCTTAGCCTGTGGCGGGACCATCCGTGCGGCAGAGCTGGCGCTCGAACGCGGCGCGGCGGCACATGTCGGCGGCGGGTTTCATCATGCCTTTGCCGATCGTGCCGAGGGATTTTGTTATCTCAACGATCTCGCCGTGGCCGTGCGCGAAATGCAGGCGCGAGGCAAAATTCGCCGCGCGCTGGTGCTGGATTGCGATCTGCATCAGGGCAACGGCACCGCCAAAATCTTTCAGCAAGACGGCGAGGTGTTTACGTTTTCCATGCACCAACGCGATCTCTATCCGGTCAAAGAAAAAAGCGATCTCGATATTCACCTTCCCAACGGCATTCGTGATGACGAATATCTCCATCACCTCAAACGCCACATTCCCGAGATCCTGGAAAAATTTCAACCCGATTTGGTTTTATACCAGGCAGGCGCCGATCCTTACGAACACGATCAGCTCGGTGACTTGAAGCTGTCCATTGCAGGGCTGCAGCAAAGGGATAAGCTTATTTATTCCTGGGTGAAGGAAAAGAAGATTCCGATTGCAGTGACTTTGGGTGGGGGCTATGCTTATAACACCGAGGACACGGTTACCATTCACGTCAATACCTGTTTGGAGTTGCGGCAACACGTCCTACTAAAACCCTGAACACGGATGCCGCGGATAAGGCGGATTTTCGCGGATTTATTGTTGTAATTTTATCCGTGTCAATCTGCTCAATCCGTGCCCTGCGTTGTTCAAAAACTGGTTCTTCCAGAGTCCTGCTCTTGCAGCAGGCGATTCAATACTCCCGCCAAGCGATACCCCGCCAACGCGACCGCGGCCTCGGCGGTTTCATATGTGCGCTCGCGATAACTGCGCGGCGGCGCGGCATTGCGCTGCAGCTCGGAAGCATACACCACACGCTGCGCCTGTGTCAGCCCTTCCCTCGCCCAAGCGTCATACTTGCCCGCCTGCATCTTTGACTCATGCTTGTTTTTCGGATAACGCTTCATCGCCATCGCCGCAATGCCATCGATATAGTCTTGGTCGGATTCATTGGGCTTGCGCGTAACCACCGCATCAAAAATGCCATCCCAATAACTGTGCAAATTGCTTTCGCTGTCGAGCTTGAACAGATTACCGCCACGGTCGCCTTCGGGTTCGGCGGCGGACACACGCGCCGCGCAATGTAAGGGGTTGTGCAAATCGCCCACCAAATGCAGCACCCAGGCCAGGGCAATCGCCTTTTCACTGGAATCGCTCGCGGCATTTTGCAGCAGGCCGCCAAAATAGTGCAACCGCTCGACGAGGTTTTCCGGCGCCGGCTTCAAGTCGGGCCGGTCTTTGGGCGGTTGCTTGGGATCGTTCTGCTCCCAAAACAAATTGACGTAATGCCAGCTCGAGCGATGGTATTTCCTTTGCCGCTCGGGGAAATCGCGATCGCGCACAATGTCCGCCCACGTGCTTGCGGCTTGAAAAAATTCCAGCTCACGTTGCGGCAGCGGGCGCGCGTCCTGCAAAAACAACGAATCCAAATCTGCATCCGGCGGCGCGGCGAGCAGCAAAGTAACGGCGCGCTGGCGCGCGGCCGGAGTCATATTCTCCCACGCAATTTTGGCAATGACTTTGTGGCCAGTGTCGTGCCAGGCGTAAGCCACTGATCCATGCAAACCAGCCACGAGCAACAAGCAACCAGAAACAAATCTCAACAATCTCGCCTCCTCATTTTCGAGCTTGAGCAGGCATAAAAAGCCAGCCCGCCTTGTCATGGCGGTCTCGAAGCGCCAGAGATTTTTCAAATCAATGCCCTCCTCGTTCACTTCTCAAATACCCTTTGAGACTGAAACTCCGACCACGACGCGAGGGATTTGCGCAGCAGAATTTCGTCATGGCCGGAAACAATGTAGTTTGTCAAGACGCCAATCTTTTCATACCCCAGCCGTTCATAAAGCCTCTGCGCTTGTTGATTGAAAGAAGACACGCACATGAACACGTTCGGCGCTGCGCGGAAAATTCTCTCTTCGGCAAAGGCAATGAGCTTGCTGCCGGCTCCTTGACCGCGCCATTCCGTCAAAACACACACGGTTTGAATGTAGCCGCGAAAGGCGCCTTTCATGTCGATAATGACAAAGCCCACGAGCTCGTCTTGCTGATAGGCGACATAAACCTCCTTTTCAGCATCCTGCAAAATTCTTACCGACTCTGTGTAACCGCGGCGCAGCGTGAGCCAGGGCTCGGAAGTCGACATCGTTTGCGCACAACGATGGACTTCGTCCGCACTTTGCATTCTCGTGAAGGTGAGATCACCTGCCATTCGTCGCGGCCTCCTCCGGCTTGCGCTTGAACTCCAATTCCTTGAAATCGAAATCGTTGTTGGGCACATCGATTTTCATTTCATCGGTTTTGCCCTGCGCCTCGAGCGTGAAGGTGACGAAGCCCTTGGGAAAAGGATAAGCCAGGGAGCTGCGCCATTTTATGCGGAAGGATCATAATGCCAATGTTCGAGATCGCCCACGAAATCGGGCGCGGGTACAAGGCGCAACACCAGCCTGCCCTCCTCTGCAGTGACGGTGGCGTCGCCGTACAGCTCGCAGGAATAGGTGCCGGCGTAACCCGGCAGTGCCAAAGACGCTTTGGCCTCCGGCACACGCGCTTGTTCGATTTTCTCAGCGCTCGAATTTGATGATGGCGTCAAAACCGGTGGATTTGGTGTCGCCTTTGATCAATTGCAAAAAAAGGAAACGCGCGACTTCATATTCCACGGTAATGGTACTGAAGGCTGATTCGTTGGGATCGTAAGACGTGCCCAATTGGTCCTGATAACTGACGAACAAATCGTTGGTGATATATTTGCCGACCATAAAACTGAGCTGCTGAAAACTTTCGTCGCCCCGCAACTGCAAGACATCCACACCCAATTCCTGCCCCAGCCGTCGCGAGAGCCGGTCGGAGAGCATGCCGCTCACGGCCTCACGCGCGGCGTTGTTGGAATTGGTATTGGCGCCGTTGCCATTGGCGTTGTCCACCGCCGGGCTTTGCGTCAACTCTTCCACGCTGCGACCGAAGATCATGTAGGACAAGGCATCCGTTTCAGTGATTTCTTTGTTGTCTTCGACCAAGGTAAAAGCAAACTTGGGAGAAGAAGACTGGCCGGTGATATGGGCGCGCAAGGTCTTTTTTTCGCGCGTGGCGGTGCGGAAAACGTGCTGCGCATAAAGATCGAGCTCGGCATTGTAGTCCGCAGCGCCCTGAAAAACCAGAGTGCCGCTCTCGACCTCGAAGCTCTTGCTGATGCCCGGCAAAACATAGGTGCCGCGCAACACTTCAATGGGTCCAAAGATTTCGAAATTCGGGCCGTCCTTCACCACGTTCAATTCGCCGGAAATCTCAACGTTTAATGCCGGGCTGCGCAGCCAGGTGTTGCGCAGAATCTCCACCTTCAGATTGCCGCGCAGGTTTTGATAAAGTGCCGAAGATTCCTTGCGCTTCCTTGCCGCGTGCCCATCCGCCGCCGTGCAATCCTGCACTGCGGAGGCAGCGACCAGCATGGGCATGGCGGTTTGTGCTTCCGCCTCGTACTCATCATAAACTTCCGAGAACGTCGGCAAATCAACGCGGGCGCGCGCGATTTTGATGATACCCTGAAAACGCGGCCGCTCCGCGTCGCCGCTCACCTCGACGTCGCTGTTCACCACCAGCTCCAGCGCGCGGTGGTTCGTGAGCAAGACGTTGTTCGCCTGCAGTTTGATTTGCGTTGCCGTGATCCGGCTCTGCAGGCCGTTTTTTTCATACTCGGCATGGCCGGAGGCCGTGAACGTGCCCTTGTCTCTTTTGAACTGCAAGCTGTTGAGCACCAGGCGCTGGTCATCGAGCGTCACCTCCAGTCCCACGTCCGTGTAACGCATGCCATAGCGCGGCACTTCCAGTTTGCCCTCGCGCAAGCGCAGAGCGCCGGTCACGCTGGGGCTGGCCGGCGTATTTCCAATCGCCAAACTGCCCTCGAGCTTGCCGGTGGCTTCCTGCAAATCCGGAAACTCGGCTTTGAACGCCGACAAATCGAACGCCGGCAGGTTAACGGCAATGCGCATCGAATCCTCCGGCAGCAGCACTTTGCCCCGGTTCACGAAGGAAAGATTCAAGGGCAAAAAGCCGGCGCTCGTCAATTCATTCAGTTGGCTTTGGCGCAGAGTCACCTGCCAGTTGAATCTTTCTTTTTCATAATGGAATTGTGCCTGCAGATTTTCATATGGCATGCGATGGATGCGGCCCTGATGCACTGCGATCTCGCCGTTGAGGAGCGGGCTCCGGGCAGTGCCGCGCAGGCGCACGCGGGCATTCAAGCTGCCGGCCATAGGCAAGGGTACGGCGAAAAGCTCCGACCACGAGCCTACATCGAGGCTGTCCAAATCGCAGTGCACGTTCAGCTCGCTATTCAAATCCCAAATGCCTTCCGCATGAATCGCCTGGCGGCCGGAGACGAGATGCACATCCCGTAATTGGTAGGAATTCTCGCCGATCAACAGGCGCATCGTATCTTGTGTAGTGGACCACTCCTGATCCTTGAAACGAAAATCAAAATCCGTGATCGCAACACTTTTCAGGCTGTCGGCCAGAAGCAGCAGCGCTTGGAGCCGGCCCTGCAGGCTATCGCCTTGGGCAAAATCCATCCCGACTTCCGCCAAACTATCGACAAAGCTGGCGCGCAGATCGAAACGATTATCCCAGTTGAGGCCGTCGGTCTGCGCGTTTTCGCCGTGCACGTGCGTTTTACCTTGCCATTGTCCATCTTGTCTGTGCAGGAAGACACTGCCAGTGAGTGTATCGACAGCCAAATCGTTGAAGCGCAGATGCTCGAGCGCAAAATCGCCACGGGCTTTCAAGGAATCGCTGAAGCCGCGCACTTCGCCGGCAAACTTGCCCCGGGCCGCCACGGTATCTGCGGACATGAACCCGAACCGCTGCAACTCGCTCAAATCGCGCACCCGGCCGTCGAAACGCAGCGCCCAGCGCGAGGCGCGGTTGAACGTGCCGCCGAGGTGAAAATCGCCCAACGGGCTGCGCAAATTCAGGGTGTCGACCTTGATTCTCTTTTTGCGCACCTCCCCGCCGCCCCACAAACTATCCAATGGAACGCCCGCCAAAAGCGAAGGCCCGAGCGCGATTTGCATTTTCGCCTCCAGGGTGTCGAGGAGCAGCCCTCGCCCCTGCGCCGCCAAGGCCAGATTCAATATCGTTTGCAGGCTATCGGCCACGGTCAGCGGCGGAATGTACAAGCGCCTGAAATCGGCGCGCACGTTGAAATTTTGCGCATGCAGAGAATCGCCGATGCTGGCATTAACGAAAGCCTCGCCCAGATCGCCGCGTACGTTCAAAGTGCTGCGCAGGCGTCCGTCCGCATAGTCGCCATGCCAGGAAACCTGCTGCACGTTGCGCTTGAACACGGTGCAGTCGTGCAGCTCCGCGCTGCCGCGCAATGCCATAGCGTGCCGGGAAAAGCCGCGGCCTTCCACCTCGAAATTCCCGTTGACGGCGCATGCCCATTTTGGATTTTGCAGCCAGGTGGAGGCGTCGAAGTGCGCGATCGTTCCGGCGAGGGCGTAATGCGGCTCCTTTTTCCAATCTGATAGGAATCCTTGCAGATCCAAAGCCTGCTCCCGTTCGCGAATCGCGAGGTGAAAACGCAACGAGTCGCCGCGCAGGCGGGTGCGCACGTCGAAATTGGGGTTGCCATGAATGCGCAGCATCGGAAAAGCAAAATTGAATTCTTCGAAATGCAGCGGCGCGCTGGCGAGCTTCACGTTGGCCCGGGGCGTGCCGCGAGTATAAAGCGCGCCTCCTGCAAAGCGATTTTGCGCGGTGCGAATGATCACCTCGCGCAATTGCAGCTCGTTTTGGCGTTGTGTCAAGGCGAAGGACAACTCCCGCAGCTCGAAATCGGGCGCGCGTGTGCGCAGATTGAATTCTCGCAAGTGTACGCTTTTCGCGCTGTCGGCATAAGTCCAGGCCAGGCGGGCGTTGAGATTTTCGATGGTTTGCGGCAAAAGCGGCGAGGGTTCCAGCGGGCGAATGACCACGCGCGCGTGGCGCAATTCGGTTTGGTCGCTGTGCAGCACCCAGGTGAGCGCGGAGGTGTCGGTCACGAACAATTGGCTGAAATTCCACGAGCTGTCGGAGAGCTGGTGCACCACGGCATACAGCGAATCAATACAAATGCTGTCGAGCAACACTTCTTTACGCAGCGCCGCGCGCGGCGAGAAGGTGATGGAAATTTTCGGTGCGAACAGTGCGGTATCGCCGTGCGTTTTGACCAAAACCTGCGAGAGCTCGAGCCGGCGAAACAGATTCCCTTCGAGCCGGCCGAGAGTCAACTCGCCGCGCAGCTTGCTTTTGGCGGCGTCAGCCAGGAAATCGCCCAGCCAGTCTTTGAAAAGGCGCGATTCGAGAAAGGCTGCTCCCGCGACGCAAAAGACCAGAAGTCCGGCGGCGAGCATCGCCAGATATTTTAAAACACGAGGCATTAAAACGCCTGACCAAAATTGAAATGAAACTGCACTTCATCTTCTTCGTCAAAAACCGGGCGCGCCACATCCACGCGAATCGGGCCGAACGAAGTCTCGAAACGCAAACCTGTTCCCACCGCATAATGCAGCTTTTTGAAGGCGTAATCGAAATCCACCGTACTCACGTTGCCGAAATCCAAAAACAACGCGCCGGAAAGCCAGCTCACCATGGAATATCGCATCTCGGTGCTGCCTTCAAGCAGGCTGTTGCCGCCGATCGGCGTGCCATCTTCCGCCTGCGGGCCGAGTTTCTTGTAAGGCCAGCCGCGCACAGAATTGCTGCCGCCGGCGAAGAATTTCTCTTCCACGGGTATGACGTTATCGCTGTCGAAGGATTCCAAAGCGCCAATTTTCAAACGATAGGCAAAAGTCGTGGTGCGTTTCAATGCAACATAGCGCCGGTTTTCCAGCAAGGTTTTGAAGAAATGATACTGATTGTCCAGTTCGAGTCCGAAAACTTTGGGGGGAGGGCCGGAATATTTGAAAGCCGCGGAATACAGCGAGCCACTCTTCGGTGAAAACAGTGGCAAAGAGGTGTCATGCACAAATCCGAAGGCAATGCTGGACTTGTTGTAAATATCGGCCGTTTCCATTTGCGAGAGCGCTTGGGAAGCCACGGTTTCTTCCGACAAGTTGACCTGCTCGAGGCTGTAACCCACGAAGCTGCTGGTTTTGAGCGCTAATTGCTGCCGCAGGATCAATTCCCCTCCAAACTTGCTGAGGGTGTAAGCCGGGTCGTTTTGTTTAAGGGTATAAGGGCTCAAAATCAATACGTTTCTCGGCATGAGAAAAGCGGCTTGCGCAAATTCGATGCTGAAATTGTAAGGCTCCAGCGCGGAATGTTTGGCCAGCAACCCCAAGCGGCGCGCGCCTCCCAAAAACCCCAGACGCCGCAGATCGACGGAAAAGCGCAAACCGTCCCAAAACTCGAAATTTTCCCCCAGAACGTCTCGGGCTTCTAAAGTATAACCCACACCGAATTTCAGGGTCAAGCGCGGCGATTCTTTGACGAAAACTTCGACCGGGACGACCTCGTTTTTCGCCTGTCCCAACATCGGCTTAATCAGCGCCACTTGATAAAGGCCGAGACCGTAGAGCCGCTCCTGCGATTTCTGCATGGATTCCTGAGTAACCAAATCTCCCTTGCGAAACAATAACTGATCACGAATCAAGCTGCGCGAGGTATATTTCGTACCGGCGATTCTGACCTCGCCATACGAGCAGCGCGGGCCGGTGTTCACTTCGAAAGTCACATCGACGAGATTTTCTTCCGGCATAACCGCCAGTTCCGGCTGCACTTTCACGTAAATGTAGCCGGCATTAACGAATTTTTGGCGAAGGAGATCGGCGTCGGCTTGAGCGGAAAGATCGCGAAAGCGCAGGTCCGGCTGCAATGCGAACACCGGCCGCACCTTGGCGAAAGTCGCCTGCGCAAAAGCGCTGTCTGCGGGCATCGAGGCGGTGCAACGATACTGCACGCGGCGCACGCGCACCGGTTCGCCTTCGGCAATCGCAATGGTAATTTCGATGGTGCGGTCGGCGTTGAGGTTTAGCGCCGGCGGTTCGATATGCACGCGCAAAAAGCCTTCCGTTTGATAAAAGCGCTTCAAACGCCGCACGTCTTCCCGCAGGATTTCATCGCTGAACCAGAAGGGCTTGCTACGCAACAGGCTCCTGCGCCACTTGGGCGTGGCGAAAGTCTTCATTTGCGCGGAGAGGGTGCTGGGAAGAAACGTGCTGTTGCCGGTGAATTTGATGGCGATAACGGCGTAGTCCTCTTGCGCTGAAGCACGGGCACATAACAGCACAATCAATAACCATACAACACCGGTGCGGAGCGAGCGCACGACCGAGGAGATCTTCATGAAAAAAGGGCAATGACCAGATTGAATGGTGATGATGGCGAAAACAATCTCTTTTCTGCATCGAGCTCTTGGCGCGATCCTCGCGCTGGCAGCCTATATGATACGGCTTGCCAGCGTTCTTTTCAAGCGGTTTTTAAAGCGGCAAACGAGGCCAGGCGCGAACATGATGGCGCCGGAACTGGTGCGCAATCATCCAGACTGTGTGAAAACGCTTGGTTTCAACGCCGGCTGAGCTTGTCGAAGCCGGATTCCTGAACTTAGCACCCTTCGACAAGCTCAGGGTGCGGCATTCTCAAGTTTTCACACAGTCTGATCGCTATGAAACGACGGACCGCCCTGGAGGGTTTCTGCGGTGAGAAGGTTTTTGCGCCCGGCAACCACTGACCGTGCGCCAGGTGGCGCAGGGGATAGCCCGATTCTTCTTCATCGTTCGAAGCAGAACCAATCCGCGAGCTTGTCCGCCAGCGGCGCAACCTCCGGCTCGGCGCGATTGGTGAGAATAATAACGGCAAATTTGTCCGCGGGAAAACGCTGAATGACATTACGGAAGCCGCTGGTGCTGCCGGTGTGATGCTGGCGTTGATGGCCGCGATACTCGTCGATGCGCCAGCCGAAGCCATAATCCGTCGGCGTCCCATCGTTCAGAATAGCCGGTGTGAAAGCCTGCTGCCGGGTGGCCATGTTCACCAGCTTCTCGGTGTCAAGCGCTTGCTCCCACTTGCACAAATCTTCGACCGATGAATAAATGCCGCCGTCGCCCAACACCGCACTGGTAACGCTTTGGTCTTTGCCAACAAATCGTCCGTTGTCTTCACGATAGCCCATGGCGCGATGGGGAACGGTGGAAACGCCTTTTTCATATGCGACCGTGTTCGCCATGCCCAGCGGATCGAAAATGTTTTCTTTTAGAAACCGCGCAAATGATTTCTGCGAAACTTTTTCCACGATCATCGCCAGCAGCGCGTAACCGGTGTTGCTGTAGCGGTGTTGCGCGCCGGGTACAAAATAGGTTGAATCTTGCTGCTTCATCATCGCCAGCACGTCCTGGTCCAGAACCTGCACCGTGGCCGTGTCCGGTATCAAATCTTCGTAATCGATCAATCCGGAAGTGTGCTGCAACAAATGCCGTACAGTGATGCGCTTGCCGTATTCCGGAAATTCCGGAAATATGCCTTGCAAGGTCATGTCGTAATTCAATTCCTCGCGCTCGACCAGCATCATGATGCACATGGCCGTAAATTGCTTGGTCACCGAAGCCAGGCGAAAATTCGTTTGCGGTGTCACCGGTGTTTTATCTTCGAGATCAGCCCAGCCATAGGCTTTGGTCAGGACCGGCCGCCCGTGGTGAATGATCATCACGGCGGCACCGGGCGTGTTTTCGCCGTGATAGGATTTGAATAATTCACCAACGCGTGCGGACTTGTCCATGTGGCAACTCCAAAAGGAAAACGAGCAGATCGAAAAAAACAGTACGAGTAAGCTCGGCAGATTGGATTTCATCCGTGGCCTCAATGAAGTATTCATACTGGTTCACAACGATACGGTAAGTGCAAAGCAGAAAATATAAGATTCCGGCATTTCCGCCAGCAGATTTTACCACCGCAATTATATGCGCCGCCGCCTCGCCCGTTTGAGGAATTGAAGTAATTTCATGCTTCTGCGCTTGACATTTAGATCTTTTGCTTTTATTGTAGTCCACACCCTCTATTGACGAAAGCAGGCCTTCACGGAAAGGCGCGACTTGCTCTTGCGCATTATGATTCACGCATTACACTCCGGCCTTCACCTATCATCGAGAGAGCCCCGTCGCAATCATGGCGATCAAGAAACTCCTTCTCCACCACGGCCGGCAATTGGGCACGCTCGTGGGCTTGCTGGTGTTGTGCCTGACGTTGTGGCTCTTGACGCCTTATTTTTTCACCGTGTCGAATCTGCTCAACATCTTGCAACAGACTTCGATCAATGCCATTATCGCCGCGGGCATGACGTTTGTGATCATTTCGGCGGGTATCGATCTTTCGGTGGGATCGATTCTGGCATTTGCCGGGATCGTCCTGGCGAGTGCCCTGCATGCCGGCGCAACGCTGGCCGTTGCGGCTTTGGCAGGTTTGGCGGCCGGCTTGTTCTGTGGCTTGATCAATGGGCTCTTGGTCACGCTGGGGAAACTGCCTCCGTTTATTGCCACGCTCGGGATGATGAGCGTGGCCCGGGGCGCGGCCCTGGTTTATGCCGAAGGCCGCCCCATCTCAGGCTTCCCGCCAGACTTTCGCGCCATTGCCACGAGCGAATTTCTGTTCCTACCGCTGCCAGTCATCATCATGATCGCCGTATATGGGATGGCGAATTTCGCGCTCACGCGCACGAAGCATGGCAGATACACCTATGCCATGGGCGGCAACGAAGAAGCCACGAAACTCTCCGGCATAAATGTGCGCTTTCACAAAACGATGGTTTATGGGCTTTCGGGGTTGATGAGCGCGGTCGCCGCTGTCATTCTCACCGCGCGCTTGAATTCGGCGCAACCCATCGCCGGGATCATGTATGAGCTGGATGCGATCGCGGCAACCGTGATTGGCGGCACCAGCTTGATGGGCGGGGAGGGCAGCTTGTCCGGCACGCTCATCGGCGCGCTCATCATGGGCGTGTTGCGCAACGGCCTGAATCTGCTTGGCGTTTCGTCGTTCCTGCAGCAAATCATCATCGGCGCGGTAATCATCATCGCGGTGCTGGTGGATACTGGTTTGAAGGGATCGAAGCGTTAATCATTGACGGAGAACGGAGAAATGGCCACAAAGAAACTTGCTGTTTGCTTTTTGCTCTTTGCTTTTTTCTTCACCCTCGCGTGCCAACGCGAGCAAGAGCAAAATCCCGCCCAGGGCCCGCGCGTGGCGATGGTATTCAAGACCTTGAACAATCCTTTTTTTATCGACATGCAAAAAGGCGCGGAAGCAGCGGCGCAACGCTTGGGCGTGAACTTGATCGTGCAAGCCGCGGAGCGCGAGCTGGACGTGGAAAAACAAATGCAGATCATTGAGAATCTCATCCAGATCAAAGTCGATGCGATCTGCGTCACGCCCAGCGGCTCACGCGAAATTATTCCAGCGTTGGGCAAAGCCAACGCCGCCGGCATTCCGGTGATCATCGTCGATACGCGCCTCGATGAAAATGCGGCCCGCGAAGCGGGGGTGCAATACGCCACTTTCATCGGTTCCGACAATTACGAAGGCGGCCGGCTTGCGGGTTTGTACCTGGTGGCGTTGATGCACGGCAGTGCGAAGGTGGCGATTCTCGAAGGCATCCCCGGGCATGAAACCGGCGATGCGCGGTTGCGCGGTTTCCGTGAGGCCATCGCGGCCGCGCACGGCATCGAAGTGGTGGCCTCGCAACCGGCAAATTGGGAGCGCGATCAGGGTTTCAGTGTATTTCAGAATATTCTGCAGGCCCAGCCCGAGGTAACGGCGGTGTTTGCCTGCAACGACATGATGGCACTCGGCGCCATGGAGGCCATCGCGGCAGCGGGCAAAGGCGGCCAGGTTAAAATCATCGGCTTCGATGCGATCACCGATGCGCGCCAGGCGATTGCCGCCGGCACACTCGCGGCCTCGGTGGCGCAATCTCCCCTGGCCATGGGTGAGCTCGCCGTCGAGCACGCGGTGCGCGTCATCAACGGTGAAGCCGTGCCGAAATACGTGCCGGTGAAAATTGAATTGATCAAGAAGGAGAATGTTGCACTGTGAAGGAGCAATTCATGTTTGTGTCATTCACCAGGAATCAGACTGTGTGAAAACGCTCGGGTTCAACGCCGGCTGAGCTTGTCGAAGCCGGATTTCTTGAACTTAGCACCCTTCGACAAGCTCAGGGTGCGGCATTCCCATGTTTTCACACAGTCTGAATGATAGTGTCAAGCAGTCACAAGTGCACTCTCTCTAATAAAAGTAAAAACTTTCTCCCACGGAAATGAGAAAAAAAATCAATCTCGGCCTGCTTGGCCTCGGCCGTTTGGGTAAAGTCTATGCGCGCGATCTCTCGCGTGCGATTCCACAAGCGCGCTTGACCGCCGTCGCGGACCCGGTGGGCGAAAAGGCGCGACTGATTGCCGCGGAGTTTGAAGTGCCGCACTGGTATTCCGACCCAATTGCCTTATTGGACGACCAAGAAGTGGACGCGGTCGTCATTGCCACACCCACGCACACTCACAAAGACCTGGTGGTGGCCGCAGCGCAGCGCGACAAGGCAATCTTCTGCGAAAAACCACTTTCCTTATCTCTGGCCGAAGCCGGTCAAATGAAACAAGTACTCGATGGCAGCGGCGTTTTTTTTCAAATGGGATTCATGCGCCGCTTCGATCGCGGCTATGTCACCGCCAAAGAAAAAATCACGCGGGGCGAAATCGGCAAGCCCGTGGTCTTTCGCGCCACCAGCCGCGATCCCTTCCCGCCCAGCTTGGCCTACGCCAATCCGCAAAGCAGCGGCGGCCTCATCCTCGACATGGGCATTCACGATTTCGATCTGGCGCGCTGGTTCATGGGTGAAATCAAAACGGTGTATGCCATTGGCGGCGTGCTGGCTTACGCCAACATGAAAACTGCCGGCGACATTGACAATGCCATCATCAGTCTGGTTTTCGCGGACGGCCGGCTGGGCGTGATCGATCTCAGCCGCAACGGGGTTTATGGCTATGACATCGCCACCGAGCTGCTCGGCACCAAGGGCGCGGTGCGCATCGGCTATTTGCGCGAAACCCCGCTGACCGTGATGACCAAAAACAATATCGCCCACGACACCGTGCCGTACTTCATGGAGCGATTTGCCGGCGCTTATACGGCACAGTTGCAGAATTTCGTGGATAATCTGTTGCAAGAGTGCCAGCCGCCAGTGACGATTGACGATGGCATTGCAGCCTTGCGTGCGGCGGTGGCGGCCACAAACTCTCTTCATGCGCAGCAAGCGGTGGAGGTATCATCTGTAGAGAGCAAATGACGGAGTTGTTCGTTTGCGGAAGCAACATTTTCTTGATGGAAAAACATGATGACCAACAGTATCATTTTGCGCAATTACATCAACGGCCAATGGCGCGCTTCCGGAGCGTTGCAATATTTGGACGTGCGCAATCCCGCCACGGCCGAAGTGCTTGGCAAAGTGCCTCTGTCGCAGGAAGAGGAAGTGCAGCAAGCAGCTCAGGCCGCGGCTGCGGCATTCGTGGAATGGCGCCGGGTTCCCGCCACTGCACGCGTGCAATACTTATTTAAGCTCAAAAGCTTGCTGGAAGCAAATCTCGCCGATCTCGCGCGCACCATCACGATGGAATGCGGGAAAACACTGGCTGAGGCCAAAGCCGAGATGCAGCGCGCCATCGAAAACGTCGAAGTGGCATGCGGCATTCCCGCATTGATGCAAGGTTACAATTCCGAAGACATTGCCAGCGGCATCGACGAAATCATGATCCGCCAGCCCGTGGGCGTGTGCGCCGCGATCACGCCGTTCAATTTTCCCGGTATGATTCCTTTTTGGTTTTTCCCCTACGCCCTCGCTTGCGGCAATACCTACATTATCAAGCCCTCCGAAAAAGTGCCGTTCACGATGCAGAAAGTCTTTGCGCTCATCGATCAACTGCAATTGCCCCAAGGCGTGATCAATCTCGTTAACGGTGCCAAAGAAACCGTCGAGGCCATTCTCGACCATCCCGATATTCGCGCCGTCAGTTTCGTGGGATCGACCCCGGTGGCGAAATATGTTTACCGCCGCGCCACGGCCAATGGCAAGCGCGCGCAATGCCAGGGCGGCGCCAAAAACCCCATCATTGTGTTGCCGGATGCCGATCTCGGGATGACCACGAGCATCACAGCAGATAGTGCTTTTGGCTGCGCCGGGCAGCGCTGCCTGGCCGGCTCGCTGGCCATCACCGTGGGTGAAAGCCGGCGCGCCTTCGCTGAGGCCATTGCCGAAGCCGCTGCCGCGCGTGTGGTTGGTAATGGCCTGGAAGAGGGCGTTGAAATGGGTCCGCTCATTTCCGCGCAAAGCAAAGCCCGCATTTTGGAGCTCATTCAAAAAGGCACGGACGAAGGCGCGAAGATCGTCGTAGACGGCCGCGGCGCGCGCATTCGCAACTGCGAAAACGGCCACTTCATCCGGCCGACGATCATGGCAGAGGTGAAGCCGGGCAGCGAAATCGCGCGCACGGAGATTTTTGGTCCGGTTTTGAGTTTGATGCACGTTGAAACCATTGAGCAGGCCATCGCCTTAATCAACGCCGGCCAGTATGGCAACATGGCTTGCCTCTTCACCAGCAGCGGGGCAGCTGCGAGAAAATTCCGTTACGAAGCTCAGGTGGGCAACCTCGGTATCAATCTCGGTGTGGCCGCGCCCATGGCGTTTTTTCCTTTCAGCGGATGGAAGGAAAGTTTCTTCGGCGATCTGCACGCGCAAGGGCGGCATGGCGTGGAGTTTTTTACGCAGACCAAAGTCGTGGTCGAGCGCTGGCCCAAGGAGTGGTCCAGGAGGTTCTGATTTGAGTGTCCACAATTCTCATTTATATTGCCGTTGAAGAAGGCCGGGGATTCATGCGGCCGGAGTTTTGCACCGTTATCTCGCCAACTTCCAGCGCAGCATGAATCCTCAGGTGCAGAAGCGCAAGCCGGCTTGCGACGGCTTTCTTTTCTGCACCCGTTGAGAGCCAGCGGCCGCCCTTCAGCGCGTCAGCAGCATCCGTTTCGCAGAAGTGTAATCTGCCGCCTCCAAGCGATAGAAGTAGATGCCAGAGGCGACCGCTGCGCTGAGGTCACTTTTGCCATCCCAGATAACTCGATGAATCCCCGCCGCCCGGTCTTGATCCACCAAAGTTCTGATCTTGTGCCCGAGCACATCATAAACCTCCAGCTTCACTTCACCTGCTCGCGGCAGCTCGAATTCGATAACGGTTTCCGGATTAAACGGGTTGGGATAGTTATCCGCCAAACGATAACGCGAGGGAGTTGCGGGTTGCCGTGGTTCGGTTACCGCGGTAGTCGGCTCTTCGGCAATGCTTAGGAATTGCTTGGGCGCAACATTGGTGATGACCTGCTTTTTGCCCGAGGGCCACTGCACCACGAGCGAATCGATCGTGGTTGCATCCCCTAGGCCAAATCCGATGGTCTGACTATTTTGTCCCAAGAAACTTGTTTGCCCCGAGAGCTGCTGCGTTTGCCAAACGGCTTTGCCCGCGATAGTCGCTTTGACACGAATCATGGCCCCAATCGCAGAAGTATTGGACACCGTGCCTTGGCATTGAATCCTGATCCACTGCTTCTGATAGCCGTCATTCCGATAGAAAAAGTTACTCCACGTCTGGCTAATTCCTCCATTGGTCATGAAAACATCCTGATCGCCGTCGTTATCATACGTTTGCCACAAATAAATCCAGGTCGCCATCGTTATCATAGTCGCCCCAACTGGCGCTGATGGAGCCGAAATTGTCGGTCGCAATGGGGCCGTCTTTCATACGAGTGAAACTCGCCCCGTCGTTGCGATATAGAAAATTACCGCCGCCTCGGTTGGCGACAAATAAATCCAGGTCACCGTCATTATCATAATCGCCCCAGGTTGCGCTATAAGAGATGGCTTGATCCGTAATGATTTCTCCGGCAGTTATTTTTGTGAAGCTGCCGTTCCCCTCGTTGTGGAAGAGCAGGTTTTGTTTTTGATTATTGGCGACAAACAAGTCGGCATAGCCATCGCCATCATAATCGCCCCAGGACGCGCCGAGAAAACCACCAAAATCAGTGACCAGCGGGCCAGAAGTGATTCTGGTGAAAGTTTGAGCATTCGCGCTCACGGCGGCAATACCAAGGGCCAAAGCAAAATTTGTAAGAACAAGTAGCTTTTTCATATCACAGCCTCCCAAATAAAAAATAATCAGCTTCGGGGCGACGCCGGCCTTGCGCCGGCACGATGTTTCTTTTTTTTCATTGATTGCAGCGCAAGGCCAGCCCCCTCGTGTGGTGGAGTAAAATCAAAAACTAGTCCATCTCTATTTCTTGCTTAGAAACTGTGAAGTCCACATGCAAAAGCAGGAAGTTTCCAAGCTCCGTTTCTTGCTCAGCCTTGGCAACCAGGCCGGCGAAACCGCCACGGCCAACCCAGGAGCTTTTGCCGATCATTTGCCCGGCGACAATGCGATTTTCATATTCGCCAATCAAAATGCCGCTGATATTACGCTCCACCCAGGTGACATTGGACCGGGTCTTGCCCCAGGATTTGCCGTTACCGGTTGCCTGATCAATATCGGCATTAAAAACATTGTGCTCGTCAACTCCGACAAAGCCGCCGGTGATCGGCGAATTCTCGTAGATCTGCTTGCGGACGTGATAAACGCCCTGAGCATCGACCCATTCGCGCCCTCGATCCACGATTTGTCCCTGGCTGAAATCATACGTGGCGAAAACGTGAGAGACATTCGGCTTGTGCTTACTCAGCGTCTCGTTAGTGGTATTTTCTACCTTCATCTCGGGCGCGACCGGTGATTCTTTTGAGCAACCGCCGGCAATGAATGCCACGGCGAGGCAGCTGAGAACGAATAATTTTTTGGTCATAACGACTCCGTTTTGTTTGGAAAAACCCCGATGGTTAATTGAATGGTTGCTTGTGCTTACTTTATTTCAATTGGTGTGCCGTGAAATGGAAAGTCATCTTGTAATTGATTATCTGCTTGATTCTGTTGGAATTCATCAGCATTTAGTTTTGCCGGGAATCAATGCTGATGAATAGATCCGACATTTTTGTCGGGAGAATTCGACATTTGCTGCCTGAAAGGGTGAAATGGAATTGCATGGAGGATCTCGCCCCACCCAATTTTGCGCCGTTGGCGCCCAGAGGCAGGATTAAATGTTATCTTATGGCGTTGCCCCAAGCTTTTATAAGCCGCCCCTTGGTTTGGCGTTTTTACATTCTCAAAGTCTTAGCCCGAGTTCGACACTTGCTGGGGCTAAGCTTTGAATTTACAACAAAAAATTGAAAAAGTTTTCACTACAAATTTAGGTTTTGTGTCAGCCGCGTTGGTGGTTTGAGTTTGAGCTTATGAAGTAA
>JBIOXB010000222.1:0-46461 GCA_044869275.1 bacterium | reverse complement strand
CCTATCATGATGAAAACCTGTCATTCCCGCGAAAGCGGGAATCCAAGTTCCTCGTGCTCCCTGGATTCCCGCTTGCGCGGGAATGACGGCATGCTGAAGTGTTTTATGAATTTGCAAACTGCATTTTTGTGGTAATCTTGTGCAGCACAATCACAGTGCTTGATTCAACCAAGATCCCGCAACGGCGGGATGACATGGCTGGGGGTATAGCAATCAAGGCGACAGTGCACTTGTCATTTCAGCAGCATGATTTTCCGCCAGTGGCTCTCCTGCTGGATGGCGAGGCGCACGAAATAAACAGAGGAGGCGACGGCCGCGCCGGATTCATTTCGACCCTGCCATTGCACTTCGTACATGCCAGGCGCTTGCACTCCATCCACCAAATTTGCTATCCGCTCGCCATTCGGCGAATAGATCTCCAAACGCACTGGTGTAGAACGATCGAGGCGATAGCGGATCGTTGTGGCAGGATTGAAAGGATTGGGGGAGTTGGACAGGAGCCCGAAGGCGGTCGGCAAAGTTTGCGGGCGTGTATCCACCCCAGTAGGGCGCGCCCGGGGGGAAATAATTTTCGTGCCCAAATTCAGCGCTTTGGCAATCTCCGCCCAATCGTAAACATGCACGACATCATCAGAGTGCATGGCGTAAAAGGAACCTCGCGGCAAACGCGGCAATGCCGCTTGCGTCAGCGCGATGCCGTCCGTGGTCTTGGTTTCGCCGGAAAAATGACCGAGAGACCTGTAGGTCTTGCGATCGAAAACTTCATACTCGGCATAGGGCTGGACGTTTTGATCGGAAACGATGATGTAACCCTCACCATCGCCCAGATCATAGATCACGAGGCCTTCGGGCTGATTGGCAAAGAGTCCTTTGCCGAAGCGCGTGATCAAATTGCCCTGCAGGTCGAAAGCCATCACGTCGCGCTCGCCAATTTCATCGCAAATCAATGCACGTTGCGCCACGGCATCGATGACGAGGGATTCCAGGCTGCCGCTGGCGGGAAAGGAAAAACTCAAAACGCCTTTGATTCCCGTGCCCTCGGGAATGAAGCGATACACATACACGCGATCGGGGGTGGGATCGTTTTCCGTGATCCAGGCTTGCAGCTCGTTTCCCTCCCAATAGAAAGCGACGCCATAAGGCTCGACCAAATCGCCCACGCCGAAATGCGCAAGGAAACTTCTATCCGGCAAAGAAAAAATCGATACGCGATGATTGTCGCGTTCGACGACGAACAGCAAATCCTTGTTGCCGCTGCCCGTGGGCACGCCATACGCCACGCCCACGCCATTGGGATATTGCAGCTGCCCCGCGCCGGTTCCGGTCCCGCCGATTTTTCCCACAAAAGTGTTGGTCGCGAGATGGTGCACTTCGACGAAATTGTCGTCCTTGTCCGTTGCAAATACCAGGCTCTGGCTGGGATCGGCGGCCACGTAGATGGCGACGGAATCCATAGTGCCATGGCCCTCCGGCGGGCGATTCATTTCCAAAAATAACGGCACGACCACGACGCTGGCGAGCAGCAGGCCGGGAAGCAGCAGCAGGGCGAGAAACTGTTTTTTAAGCCTTGGCATAATGTCCAGGAATGATGATGGCGTCGGCATGTGCATGCTTATCGCTTGTTGTTGGCCAACCAACAAAGTGCAGAAAAGCCCGAAATCGCTCAACCTTCACGAACACTTCTGAAAAGGCGAGTTGGCAATCGATGCCGATCGGTTTCAAACGGCACCGACGCGCAGAATTATTCCTCGGAAAAATGATTCAGTTTCACCGGCATGGCCATGTCGATTTCATATGCGCCGAGATCGGGATTGGCTCCCGTGAACTGCAAGCCCACCTTGACGCCGGCATCTCTCGCCGGGCTATTGCTGTGCAAATTGAAATTGAACCGCGCGGGGTTTGCGAATTTTGGATCGAGCCCGGCGACATCGCCGGCGCCGCTCAAGTCTGCCGCCTGGCTGTTGAACCAGCCATTGTGGCCGGCTTGCGCATGGAACGTTCCCGAAATCACCGCCGGGCCGCAATTGTAAATGAGATTATTGCGAAAGGCGCCGCTGGTGACGCCCTCGCCTTCGATGCGAAAGGAATGCACTGCGACGTTCACCAGGGTATTGTGCAACACCTGCGCATTCGCCACGCCGTCGAACTTGATGCCATATTCCTTGATATTGTAGAACACGTTGCGCACGAGCGTGATGTTTGCCTGCGAGAGGCCGCCTTCACCGCGCGCTTCGAAACCGCGATCACCGTCGTGCAGGCGATTGTTCGAGCCCGTGACGTTGCGGCAGCCTTTTTGAATCACCCAAATCTTGTTGGCGAAGCCGTACATCTCGTTGTCCTCGACCACACAGCCGTCGATGCCTTTGAAGTCCAGTGCATTTTCGCTGTTGTCGCCCAGGGTGGTGTAGAAAACATTATTGCTGATGGTGAAATTCTTGGCGTAGCCCGAGACGCTGTCTTCCTCATCGGCGTAGAATTGAATACAATCGCCCCCGCAATTGTAGATTCTGTTCTTGAGAATCTTCCAGCCGCTCAGACCCGGATTGATCGCAATGCCGTGCGCGTCAGCGCCGGCGCCGTTGACGAAATCGTGAATGAGGCAATCCTCGATGAGGTTGTTCTGGCTGTGGCCGCGGCCGTCGATGCCATCCTTTTGGCCGTTGCGAAGTTCGCAGCCGCGCAAAATATTGTTGTTGCCGCTGAGCTTGATGGCGTCTTGCCGGGCGCCTTGCTGATCGAACACCAAGCCTTGAATCAACCACCAGCTTTTATTCCAGGTGAGCAAGGTCTCCGAATTGGCGATGAGGGGCTTCTCGTTGGCAAACGCGCGCAGGACGATGCGTTTATCCGGCAGGCCGTCCCTCGGCAGGGTTAGCGATTCGTGGTACGTGCCGGCGCGCACCAGCAGGGTATCGCCGGGGTGCAAGTTTTTGAGTTTGGCGTTGATGCGTTCGCCGGCGTTGACGATGATCGTGTCCGCCGCCATCGGCTGGAGTCCTCCTTCCCCAAAATAAAGGGTGGCCCAAATCACGGGAAGGAAGTTTCGTAATGAAAAAAAAGACCGGCCAGGCCGCCCACCGGCAGCGGCGCGTGCATGAAACGATCCGGTTGCCATCATGCCAGCGATTCCTTTTAACGAAACAAGCTGCGCATCACCGGCGAATGCAATTGATTGCAGACCGGGTTGAGCAGCTTCAGCAGTTTTTCCTCTTCCAGCGCCAGCTGCAATTCGCTGGCAAAAATCATGGGATAGGTCGCGATAAAGAGATTGCCGCGCGGCTCGGAGTTTTCCATCCACGAGCGATAGGCATAGTGGTAACGGCTGATCCGCCCGTCGGCAAAATTGCGGGAAAGGCCGAGATAGAGGAGCTCTTCGGTATTCAGCATCAAACCGGTGCCGGAGAGAATCGCGTAAATGCCCCCTTCGTTGGACGGCGCCCAATCTTCGAAAGAATAGGGGCCGTAAAAATGGCGTCCGCCAATATTCAACATGGTTGTTCCTCTTCCTGAGTCAACAAGGTGTCAGTGCATCCATTCGCAGCAAAAATCTGCTCACACATTCCGTTTTATTCTACAAACCAATCTCATATTTCACAGTGCCGCCCGGGTTGTCTTGAAAATAGAGCACACCCTGCGCACCGGTTTTCATATTCAAATGCATCTTGCCATTTTTTCTGATCTTCACAAATGTGTTGGGCGGCAACCCGCCGATCAAATGCGAAATATTTTGCGTGGCCGAGAGTTGATATTCCGCACTCCCGGGTGCGCCGGCTTTTTTGCTGAAGATGACCAGGCGTTTGTTGTCGATCAATGCGCCTGTGCTCGAAGCCGATTCGACTTTTATGACGGGCGACATGGCTTGCAGCATGCGCGAATCGCCGATTTGCATGACGGTCAAAAACTCCCCGGCTTGCGAACGGATCTCGGCGCGCCAGCTTCCGGTCCAGTAAGCGCCCCAGTCCGTGTACGGCCCGCGCGCCTTGATGAGTTTCCATTCGGCGTCCACGAACCACTGGCCTTCGCCACCCACCTTTAGTACTTCTTTCTGCACGGGCAGCAGGGACTTCACCAGCATGCGGCCGTGCGCCACATCGAAATTGTTGGTGACGGTGATTTGATCGCCCTTGATTTCCGGCTCGAACGGAGTGTGCAGCAGCCAGCGCTTTTCCAAAGGCGAATCGACCAAATCGTGCACCAGCACAAACTCGCGATTCTCGGCACCGCGCAGATAAACGAAACGGCGGTGTGCTGCCGCAGCTTTGCTGCTCCTCTCGCCTTTGTAGGCGCGGGAATAATCGTAATCGGCGTAATCAAAATCCTCGCCCGATTCCAGCGCGCGCAGCTCGCCGATATGATTGCCGCCGCCGGGCTGGAAGCCGGGATCCTTCCAATGATCGGTTTTCTTGGCCCCACTGAAGCTGAATTCCATGAAATTGGGATCGCCCTCTTCTTCGGGCTCATTGGGATTGTAAAGCCCGAGAACATTGTGAAAGATCGCTTCACGCGAGCTGTTGCTGCGCGGCATGTCGTCGGCATTTTTGCTATTGCCGGCATCGAGGGCGAGGCTGCCGTATTTGTAAATGGTGAAGCTGGAGAGATCGAGATGGGCGTGCGGCGCGTACCAGAATTTCGGCGCCCAGAAGATAATGTGCGTGGAATTGTCCTTGTCGAAAGACGATTTCATCACCACCTGGCCCAATCCCAGCTTGTAAGTCAAGGGCAGCTCCAGGGCTTGCGGTGAAAGGGGCGGCACCTCCTTGCTGCCCCATAGAAAGGAGAAAAACAAGTCATCGAAACGCGGATCGAAATGCTTGTATTTTTCCACGGGCAGGCCGAAGCCGCTCGCCGTAAGCAGCCATTGCGCAAACCCGGCAATGCGCGGATCGGCCTGGCGCAGCGCGCCGGCGGAGATCTGCATCAGGCGGCTGCCTTCATAGCCGATGACCTCGTTCAAACTGTTGGTGTCGTGGCGCGAAAAGTAATAGTTGTCGCGCAACTGCAAAGGCAGAATGTTATAATAAAGATAAATGATGTTGTGGTGCAAAAGGCCATACTCGTAGAAAAGATTGCGGCCCAGCGCACTGTTGGCGGCAGCGGCCAGAAAGCTGATGTTGATGAGGCTGAGCTTGTAGTAATTCGCACCTTCGCCCCAGCCCGGCCCTTCGAACACCTTGTCTGCCGTCTCCAGCATGCGTTCGAGAAAGACGGCGTTGAAATAGTCCAGCATCTCCTGCGCTTTGGCGGAATAGGCCGGACCGAGATCATCGCCCCACATGGCCAGCGCCGCGGCGCTGCCGGCATGAATATAACCCGTAACTTGGTTGGTCAGCTTCTCATATTCGCCGATGTTCGCGTCTCTGTCGCGACTGTCGTATAAACGAATCATGACATCCGCGAGTCCGCGCTTGTCTTCAAGCGAGAGCATGGGATGGAGCCAGTCGTAAGCCACCGCCAGGGCAAGATTATGATAGCCGCCGCGCTCGCTGTACAAATTTGCCGAAGAATGGCGGTCGCCGCGCGTTTCTTTTTTCAAATACATCGCCAGCTCGCGCGCTTTGCGGCCATAATCTTCGCGCGTGTGGCCGAATTGAAACTCGCGCATCTGGCCGGGATCGATCAGATACAGGAACGCGAAATTTTTCGTGTCGAAATACTCCAGGCTGCGTTCCTTATTCTCCGGCAATTCCTCGAAGCCTTTGTCCAAGGCGTTCACGAAACGCTGGAATTCGGCGCGATACAGCGTCTTTAAACGCTGGCGCAGCTTGGGCAAATCATCTGGTGCAAAGAAAACGCGAGGATGCACTTTGCGGGCCAGCGGGCTGTTGGGCGGCGGCAGATAGCGCTCAATCTTCGCGGTCGTTGCAGCCTGGCCACGGCAAGCGGGAAGGGCAACGGCCAGCACACCAATCAGCAGCAGTGAGAGAAACAATTCATGTGCGCGGGGGAGCGGCATCCAGTATGTCATCAGACTTCTTTTTCTAAAATGTTGAGCGCGTTCATCAAAAACGTGTAAAACCACGGCGTGACGTATGAGTTGTTGATGAATTCCTTGACCGCCAGTTTGCGTATCAACACGTGTGTCCGCTTGGCCATGGGATGCGTCATCCATTTATGTTTGTGCAGACGTCGCAGCCACTTGGCACTCAGCCAGCAAATGTAATAAAATCGCAACAAAGGCAGCCACTTCTCGTCGCCGAAGTATCCCACGATGAATTGTCTCTGCAAATCATCGACCAAATGCTGATGGATCGGCGGCTTCAGTCCAAAATCAACCAGTTGAATCTCTGCCAGCATGCGCGCCACTTCATCGTAGCCGGCTCCCAGCATGACGTTGCCGAAATCAATCGGGATCACACGCCGCTTGGTCACAAAAATGTGGCAGGGCTTGAGATCACCGTGCAAGAGGGTTTGCGGCAGCGAGGTTCCGGCAAAGACCGGCACCAGCGCTTGTAGCCGCGGCTGGAGAGCATCCAGATAGTGCGCCGGCACGCCGGAGGTGGCCAGGCGCTCGAAGCAGCGCTGGAGCTGCGTTTCAAAAGGCGTCGGCGCCGGCGGCACGGCGAGGTCGCCCACAAAGCCAGCATGAAAAAGCGACAGCCATTTTCCCGCCCGCTGAAAATGTGTCCCCAATTTTTGCCGGCTGTGGTCGAAATTCAAAACGGTGTGCCGGGTTTGGTGAATCAATGAGCCCAAATCCTTGCCGCTGGCCCTCTCGATAATCAAACAGACAAGCTCGGGGAGATAATCGATCGGCCGCACTACCGTGAACTCGCGTTCCAGCTTTTGGAAATAGTCATAGATTCTTTTGTGGATTTCGAACTCGTGCTCGCATTTTCTGGCCTTTTCTTCATGATCATTTTTATGTCCCGGCGTCATGCGGTAGGCCTTGGCGATCAGCTTTTTGGCGCACGTGCCGTTCTCCCTGATCACCGCGAGCTCGAAAATCACGGTGTAACGCTTGCGGCGCGGCGCTCTGGTCAAAGCCACCTTCAGGGTTTGTGGCGCCGCCAGATCCGGATAATAGTGCGGCAGGTTTTTTTGCACGTGCTGGAGGAGCCGCGTTCGCACAATGCCAAGCCAGTTGTCGTAGCTGAGCTGCATGAGCGAAACATGCTCTGTTGTCATTGCTTCTCCTTTCGCGTCCTGTCGGAACAGGGAGTCATGAGAATGCACAAAGGAGCGAGAATGTTGAGAGGCCGGCAGCGGGTGTGGCACGCGCACGCAACCCCGCCGGCGACTCATTTACCCGCCAGCGCCGATGCAGTCCTTGCCAGCTTACCTTTCTTGTTTGAACGTAATAATTACGCGCAAGCTGCCGGGGCTGGCGAAAGCAGAAGCACCAAGTGTGGCTTGTTTATTTAGAATGCTTCCGGCAAAAGTCATTGGGGGCCGTTGAAGCCCTCTCCGACTTGTCAACGCCACCGTTCGACCGGCGCCAGCCTGGTACACCAGAAGAGTTGGGATTCGTTCAGGCAATGATTACAGAGATGTAATCCGCCCACCGAAAGCGTACTTATTTTTAAACTGAAAAAAATTCAGCTAATGGCGTGACTCTGCGGTATTATTGTCGATAACGACTGCGAGCACTGTGTGAAGCGTTCGAGTTTGAAACACTTGGCCAATGAGGACACGTGATGAGACTTCAAAATGCAATCTGTGGGTGGGCGATATGTGCGGCCCTGAACGTGGCGCACATGGGCTGCGATTCCGGCAACACGACGAATGGAATTGACAAGGAAGCCGCGGAACAGATTGCCCTCAAGGAACTGCCCGGCGGATTTATTGTCGGAGAAGCTCTCGAGACAGATTTGGATCGTTTGGTGTATCGCATCCATCTGCAAAACGGCGCGGAGGCGCGCCGCGTGACTGTTGATGTGGCAACCGGCCGGCTGCTCGAAGTAAAAGACGTCACAGCCAAGCTGCAAGCGGACGTGGCGCAGGAGGAGGATGTTCCCGAGCCCATTAGTCTTTCGCATCGCGACGCCGCAGAATACGCGGCCTTGCGAGCCGTGCCAGGCACAGTGCGCAAATGGAAAGCGCAGCGCGAGAACGGGCGCCTGATTTTCAAATTCAATATCACCAATAACGGCAGCCAGGAAAAGCGCGTGACCGTTGACGCCCGTTCGCAGGAAATTCTGGAAACCGTGGTCCTGACTCCGGCTAACCGTTGAAGCCGGGAGTGCCCCCGGTCGCGATTGGCGGAACGTCACAGCGGCGCGACGCGCCGCTCCGCCGGCGCGAGGATTGGTGGAGGTTGATTGGCCGCGGCGACGCTAGCGAGCGTACGAGCCCATTTGAGGGCAGGCCATCCGCTCGCGCGCCGGAAGCAGCGCAGCGTTTAAAAAAAACTCCGAAAGCGTGGCGATAAAATGAATGAAATTTTGCGCAAGCCCTCGCATTGCAGGTATTATTCGCCGTTATCATTAACTGAACCCCGGGCACATCAGGGACTGATGAACCCAAACCTTGTTGCAGGAGGCAAATCATGAAATGGAACCACGAAGAGGGCGAGCTGGTTATGAAAGATTTTGACCCCGAGTTCGAATTCGCCATCGAAGCCGCCGACGATCCGGATGAATACGACGAAACCGGAGAAGTCAACGATCCTTCTTCGCCGATTTGGGAAGAAAGCGACGTGCAAGGCAACTACTACGGCAACGATCCGACCGCACCGGATGCCAACGAGATCACCGAAGACTGATTGCTCTGCTCTCCTTGGCTGCGAACACACCACCTTCCATTCCTCCGGGCTGTGCATCTTTTCTCCTCCGTCATGTGCTGGACAGGTCCATTATCGAGGAGGCAGCCCGGATTTTTGTTTTTCCGCGCCCGCTGCCAGGCTTGAAAAAGTGCATGGGTTTTGTTAAAATGAAGAAAAGGCTTTCTTCATTTTTGTTTCGGGCCCGACATGAATCTTTTCTGGCGCGCAAAAAAAATCCCAATTTTTTCGCTGCTCTTGTTGTCCGCTGTTTTGTCCGCCCTGCCTGTGCTTTCCCGGCATCCTGATTTTGTGGAAAAAACTTACACGCATTCTTTTTATGCCGGCTTGACGAAGCGGCTGACGGCCTTGACCGCAAGGTTTGACTTTTCTATTTCCGAAATCGCGCTTTATACCAGCGTGGCGGGATTTCTCCTGCTACTGGCCGCGGGCATGTGGCGGAGGGATTGGAAATGGACTTTGGCTGGTGCGCTGAGAGCAGCAGCCGTGGCCGTGGCGTGGTTTTATCTGGCCTGGGGCTGTAATTACTTCCGCCTGCCGCTGGAGCAACAACTGCATCTGCCCGGCGCCAACGCCTCTGCCGATAGCTCGGCGCTGCACCAAGCCGCGCTCTGGAGCGTGGCGGCAACGAATGCCGCCTGGCGCGAAATGCCGGCATGGGACCTGAAAAAGCTGGATGAAGAAATTGAAAGCAGTTATCGCACGGTTTGCGATACACTTCAAATCGCCCTCATGCCGGGCAAACGCCCTCCCAAATTTTTGCTGTTTCCCGGGTTATTCAACCACACGTTGACCTCCGGCATGTTCGGCCCGTTTTTTCACGAGGTCCACTTGAATTCCGAGCTATTGCCAGTGGAGCTGCCCTTCGTGCTGGCGCATGAAAAAGCCCATCAGATGGGATTCGCGCGCGAGGCCGAAGCGAATTTTTTGGCGGCATTGACTTGCTGGATGAGCGCCGATGCCGCGGTGCAATATTCCGGGCACTTTTCCGTCCTGGGGCACTTTTGGATAAGGGCAGCCGGATTCGAAGGACGTGATTCTTTACGCCAGACTATTCGCCCCGAAGTGCGCGCGGATTTCGCCGCCGTGCGTCAGCACTATCAAAAATATCACGGCGCGGTTTCCGAGATTTCGAATAAAGGCTATGACGTTTATTTGCGCGCGAATCGCGTGGAAGGAGGGGTGAAAAACTACAACGACGTGGTGGATTTGATCATGCGCTGGCGCGCCCAACTTGAGAATGCCGCACCCTGAGCTTGTCGAAGGGTGCTAAGCTCAATAATCCGGCTTCGACAAGCTCAGCCGGCGTTGAAACCATGCGTTTTCACACAGTCTGAATCTTGTGCCGCATAATAACAGTGCTTGATCCAACCAAGATCCCGCCAGGCGGGATGAGACTATGCGATTAGTTCATCAGATTTAGAATAGAATTCCAAAAGTCTGGCTCACGGAAACGAACTCCCACGGAAAAATGTTGCGTTGAATTGAGCAAAAGCCGAGACAGAATGACGGGCAGAAAGATGGCAGCAGATCTCATGTCCGGAGCATGGATCGTGAAGGGATGGGGCAAAAATTTTTCTGCCCGACATCTTTCTGTCTTCTGCTTTTTTGCAGGATGATTGTGCCATTGCTGCCGCATCTGGCTTCGGTTTTCATCCCGACCCTTGGGATGAAAATCCGAGGTAGACTGTTACCATAGTTTTTTAGCCAGGGTGACCTTCAAAAACTGAGGTTACAATGCACTACTGAGGGTACAGAAATCAAGGTGACAGCGCGCTAGCATGCAGGCTTGTCCTGGTGGGATGTAAAAACGTGGGATTCCAAAGCTCATCCATTGCTGGCGCGGTAAATTTTGGTCGCCCACAGCCAGCGGCTGCCTTTCTTTTTCAGTTCTATAAAACCTTTGGCCATGAGGTCTTCGATCAAATCCAAGTGCAGCAATAAATCACTGCCCAGCGGATACCATTGTTCCGTGACCAATTCCACTTTGGCGAAGCTTTTTCTGGCGGTGGCCAGTATTTGTGCTTCGCTGGAAAGGGTAAGCGCGGGAAAGAAAATCTGTCCCTGCGGGGTGAGAAACTCGGGCGCCTGCGCCAGAATACTCACGATCCAGCGAGTGCCGTCTTCTCCGGCATCGCTGTGGAGGTGTGGCGGATACCATTGTGAACGCCGCGCAATCGGCTCGGCGATGCCCGCGACGTCGTCCACGATCAGATCGAATTTTGTTCCGGCCCACGGCTCGAACAAGCTGCCGCAACGGCAATCGATGGAGACCTGATGGTCTTGCGCATTGCGTTTGGCGAGATTTATGGCCGCGGCGTTGATATCCGAAGCGTAGATGGCCGCTTGTGGAAAGATCAACTTTGCCAAGGCCACGGCCACGACCCCGCAGCCGCAGCCCAGATCCAGTGCCGAGGCCGCGGCTGGGTTCGCAAATTTCCGTACGCCGGCCAGCAGCACATTGGTCGTGCTGGTGGGATAGAAGACCTCCCCACTGGTGGCTACCACAATGCCTTGCGTGTCCCCGAAGTTTCGGTCTTTATACTCGAAAGTATTTGACGCCATGTTGCTCATTTCCTCGCCTCCGGTTGAAGCTGCCAGTCATCGCCTCTCATTCTCTTTCTCTGGCGCCGGCATTGCCCGCGCCCTTCCAATATAACAGGAATCTTTTTTTACGCAACTTCAATTTGTTTGCGGCTTTTTTGAACACGGATTGCATGGATGATGCGGATTTTCACGGCTGAAAATCCGCGGGCGGCGGTAAGATCGGCGTTATTCGTGTTCAAGAAGCTTTTTGTTTTGCTGAAATGGATTTTTGCATGGACGGCTCTCTTGAGGATGCGGTATGCTTCGATGCTGCCGCGGTGTCCCGGGAGCACCTGTGCCTTCTTAAATCTCATGCAGGGATTGCGCAGAGATTACGCAGAGATTTTCTTTGCGATCCTCGCAGGGAAAGCAAAATTGTTGATCACAATTTCCACATCGGCGGATGACTTGTATCGATTGGGTTGGGCTGAAATGCACCTTTCAAGGCCTGCGTTACGCCATTCAAGCGCGTGCGAACAATTGCTCCATCTCAACGGGAGAGAGGCCGAGCCTTTCCAGCTTTCCCGCCAACCGCACGCAGCGCGGCACAGCCAAGCCGGCATGTTGGATGATTTCGGCATGAGCAGGGGAATGCGGGGAGGCTTGCGAAGAAATTGGCCACAACTCCGTGGGTTTGCCGTCGAATAGAATCGCGCCCTGGTGCAACACCAGCACGCGCTGCGCCAGGGATGCGATCAAATCGGCATCGTGGCTGATCATGATCAGGCCCCGGCCTTGTTCGTGCCAGCGGCGCAACAGGCTTTTGATTTCCGTAATGCCCCTGGCATCGAGGCCGGCGGTGGGTTCATCTAAGATCAGCATTTCGGGTTGCATGGCGAGAATGCCGGCCAGGGCGGCGCGGCGCTTTTCACCTTCGCTTAACGTGAAGGGATCACGCTCCAAGAAATTCTCGGTGAGCCCCACCTCTTGCAATGCTTGGCGAGTTCGAGTTTCGATCTCAGCAACAGGCAGTTTTTGTTGTTGCGGCGCAAAGCCAATGTCTTCGCGCACGGTCGCAGCGAACAGTTGCGCTTCAGGAAATTGAAACGCCAGGCCGAGACGCCGCCGCAAAGCCGTCAAATCGAAGCCGGGCGTGTGAATGTTTCGGCCGTCGATGAGAATCTCACCCTGCCGCGGACGCAACAGGCCATTGAACATCTGCAGCAATGTGGTTTTGCCGGAACCCGAGCGGCCGGCCATGGCGACGAACTCCGGGCCATTAATTTCAAATGAGAGCCCGCTCAGTTGAAATTTCTTGTCCTCCGGGCCGGATTCACCGAAATGATCATAAGTGAAATGAACCCCACGAAAGGTGATTTTCATGTGTGAGTTTTGACGGAAGAAATTGTTGCCGCTGCGCCTCTCTGGGGACGGGGGATGGGGAGAGAGGGAGACGGGGAGACTGGGTTGATCCCTTGACCCTCGTACTCACTCTATCACACCGTCACCCACTCTCCCCGTCTCCCAGTCTCCTAGTCACCCACTCACCCACTCTCCCCGTCTCCCACTGCTACTCCACTTCCTGCAACTTCACCGGTACGGTCATCTCGCGGTCGTTGCGCAAGATTTTCACGGTGATGGTCTCGCCGACCTGGTATTTTTCCAGCTCCGTCCCCAGCTCGTCGTACGTGGTGACAGGCTTGTTGTTGATCCCGATGATGACGTCACCCAGTTGTGCTTGCCCCCAGTCATTTTCGGACAACCCTCTCAACCCGGCGCGTTGTGCGGCGCTGCCGCGCGCCACGTTGGCGATGATGACGCCATTAACGCCCGCGCGCCGTGCGACGTTGTCGTTCAGCAGGCTGACGCCGAGCCCCGGGCGGATCACCTTGCCATGCTGGATCAGTTGCGGCACGATGTTGCGAACGATGTTGACCGGCACGGCGAAGCCGATACCGGCGCTCGCGCCGCTGGTGCTGTAAATCGCGGTGTTGATGCCAATCAATTCGCCGTGCGAGTTCATCAGCGGCCCGCCGGAATTGCCGGGATTGATGGCGGCGTCGGTTTGAATCACGTCTTGAATGGTGCGGCCGTTATTGGCTTTGATCTCCCGTCCCAGCGCACTGACGACGCCCGTGGTCAAGGTTTGGTCCAGGCCGAAGGGATTGCCGATGGCAATCACTTTTTGGCCGACGCGCAATTTTTCCGAGGAGCCGATCATGACCGGGCTCAATTTTGCGCGCGGCGCCCGGATGCGCATGACCGCGAGGTCTTTGCTGGGCTCGACACCCACGAGCTCCGCGTCATAAGAGGTGTTGTCATTCAGCGTCACGCTCCAGGAATTGCCGCCTTCGACCACGTGATTGTTGGTGACGATGTGGCCCTCGGTATCCCAGATGAAGCCGCTGCCCGTGCCTTGCGGCACTTCGAAAACATTCATGCTGAAAAAATCGCGGCGTAGCGCTTTGTTGGTAATGAATACCACGGCAGGGGAGGCCTGCTCAAAAACTTGAATGGTGTTGCGCTCGTCTTCTAATAGGGAGTTTTGCTCGGGTCCGGCAGAAACAGACGTGACCGCCGGAGTGGCCGCGAGCGGGGGCCTGGCCTCCGGCGCCGGGGAATCGGAAGAATGAAAAAAGACCGTGGCCAGTAGCCCTCCCAGCAGCAGGCCAAAGATCATGCTGGGCAACAACGAAGCGCGCTTTTTCGGCATAAGCAAATACCCTCGGTGTAAAGGCCGGTTATTTCATGAATGTTTTGTATTTTGTAAACAGGACGTTTTCCGTCGAAACGGCGGGTCCGTCAATCTGCTTCACTGCAACGATGCGATCCTCTTCCAAGCTGAGATGAATACGGAACACATGCTCGCCCTGCGTTTCGATCAGGATGGCTTGACGGCCTGGACTGAAAATCTCTACCTGCAAATGCTCGAGCTCGAGGTGAAAGCGCCGCGCGACCGCCGCGATATCTTGCGCGAACAGACCAAAGCCATATTCCAGGTAATTCATGCGAGATTCATCCCTCCTCCGGAAGCGGTGAGCAGCCCGTGGTGGACTGCAATGGTGCGACGCGCATGCACAGAAGGGAAGTCTTGCCTCGAAGATCGTGCATCCTTATCTTCGGGCGGTGCAATTTTGGACCGGATTTTGGAGCCGGCAGAATGATATTATTGAATTCCCACTGAACGTGCAAGAAATTTCTCTAATTCCTCCGTTACACAACTCTTGGAATTGCATTTCTGGCTTGTGGGCCTCCTCGCCTTCCTCAATTTTTCGATTGACTTGAGCGAACGCTGGCATTATCTTGAAATATGGCTGGCAAAAAAAATACGGCGACCAATCTTATCGTTTTGCCTGTGGATAAGCTGCGGTATGAGAAAGCACTGTGGCATGCGGGTTTGACGCGCGTGGCCGGGGTTGATGAGGCCGGCCGCGGTCCTCTCGCGGGGCCGGTGGTGGCGGCAGCGATTATCTTTTCGCCGGGAGAAATGATCGAGGGCGTGGACGATTGCAAGAAACTGCCGGCTGAAACCCGCATGAAACTGTATCCGGAGCTGCTGTCGCGCTGCCTCGATTTCGGCGTCGGCATCGTGACCGCGGAAGAGATCGACCGCCTCAATATTTTTCAGGCGTCCTTGCTGGCGATGAAAAAGGCGCTGGCAGAATTGCGCCTTCCACCCGAGCATGCGCTCATCGATGGGCGCGCCCGCCTCGATCTCGACTTGCCGCAAACGGCGATCGTCAAAGGCGATGCGCTTTCTTTCACCATTGGTGCGGCTTCGATCATCGCCAAAGTGGTGCGCGATTTGATTATGAGGCATTACCATCGCCAGTTTCCGGGCTATGGCTTCCACGAGCACAAGGGTTATCCGACGGAAAACCATCTCGCCGCACTCCGGCTGCTCGGGCCTTGTGCCATCCACCGCCGTTCTTTTCGGCCAAGAGCCTTGCGGGAACAGCAGAATGCAGTTGATCGTGCGGGTGATATGGATTCTGGGTCATTCTAATTATCAATTATCAATTGACAATTCACAATTGACAATTGTTAATTGTGAATTGTCAATTGATAATTGTCAGCTTTAGTGTGGGGTAAAACCTTCAAAATTGGGGCGAAAACATGGGAACCTCCAAGAATTTTGGCGATTGGGGCGAAGAGCGCGCCGCCACCTACCTCGAAGCCAAGGGCTGCAAAATCATCAAACGCAATTTTCGTCTGGGGCACTTGGGCGAGATCGATTTGATCGTCGATGACCAAGGCACCTTGGTTTTCGTCGAAGTCAAAACCCAAAGCTCAGAGGCCATGGGCGATGCCGCCACCTGGGTCACGCCCAAAAAGCAGCGCCAGATCGGCAAGATCGCGGCGGCTTATCTGGCTTTCAACAATATTCAGGATCGGGACTGCCGCTTCGATGTGATTGTGGTCGCGCGTTCGGCTCAGGGCGTGGAAATGAAGCATATTCCCAACGCGTTTTGGCTGTGATGGTCGAGCTATGCGTACTTGCTCATGATAAGCGAAGCGTCGCCCGCAGCAATAATGATAAGGATTGAGAATCAAATAACTTTGCCGATTCTCAATCCGCGAATGGACGCGAATAAGCGCGAATTGAGAACATATTAGCGTGCATTCGCGCTAATTAGCGGTTCTAAGAAACGGGCAAGTTATCTAAACAGCAATCCTAAACTGAAGAACGGTCGGTGCGAGCGAGAATTTTTTTGCGATTGGGAAGAAAGTTTTGAACGGTCTGCAACTTTTTGCCGTCCTATCCTCGTAGAAGTGTGTAATTTGCTTCGCAATCTCGTAAACATCCTCCAACATAACGGCATTAGGCTTTCCTGTGCGAAACGGCTCTCCATTTTTTCGCGCGTTTTTCTCTAACGCGTCCCGCATTTTTTCTGCACCACCTGCAGTACTGAATTTCTTCATTCACATTTACTGTTTTACGTGCAAGAATATGCACCGCAAGAATGCAAAGACCTGCACGCTTTTCGTGCCGTCTTTTCATTTGAGATTTCATTTCCCAAACGAATTCATTAACAAATTTACTCTTAAACGAGGTGGCGAAAGAATGGCATAACCTTTGCCAACAAGTTGGATGGTTTTGTGTGCAGCAGCGAAGACAAAGCCGCTTGTGCAAAGCCGGAGAACGCCAACACACCGCATTGAGACTAACGATTCCTGAAAGGCGAGTAAAAGCATCCCAGGTCTATCAGACCCCGGGAGGCAAGAACACAAAATAAAAAAGCCCGATGAGAGCGGCAACTCTCACCAGGCCGGCGTAAAAGGACTCGGATAGCCCTTTACAAACCACAGAAATATAATTCGGCCTTTTCACAAAGGCAAGAGTTTCCTTCTGTTTTCTATCCTGCCCTTTTACGCCTCTCTTTCTAATCCAATTTCCCCCGCTTGTTCCAGTTGCAGCCTCAGCACATGGCCCGGAGGCCAGTTTGGCATTTTTGTGCTTTGCGTTTTTTGCGCAGTGACAAGTGCAATATTCGCGCTTTTCCAGCTGTGAAACTGAGATTGATCGAGCTAAAGCTCGTTCCGTCATCGGCTAACTGTTGGTGTCCCTTTCGGTTCTAAAGCCGTGTTTTCATTTCATCCCAAACAGAAAGGAGAGTCAATGGCTTCTACCAGAACAAAGCTGCTCATGGCCACTCTGGCGGCGGCGACTTTGTTGTTGGGCTGCGCCGACGTGCCCTCCACCGGGCCGACGCCTCCGGATTTGCGCTCGGAATTTCGTTTCCTGAATGCCGCACCGGAGCTCGCCAGCGTGCAGGTCACCGTGGATGGCGCGTCGCAGGGCACGCTGGCCTATGCTGCCAGCACGGGCTACAGCAACTTTCCTGCCGGCAGCCGTTCCGTCGCCTTATCCAACGGCGAAACGCAATTCGTGGCGATGTCAACGGATTTGCGCGGGACGGTGGCCTTGCTGCCCGCTGCGCCGGGCTCGCCGCGCGAGTTTTTCCGTCTCACCGACCGCCGCATTTTCGACACTCCGGGGAGGGCGTTGCGCGTGATCAACTTCAATCCGCAGCGTAGTGTGGAGGTGACCATTACCGCCGGCACGGACACGGTGGCAACCGCCAGTCTGGCTTACAAAGGCAGCAGCGGTTACCGCGCTCTCGCCGCCGGTACCTATAACGTCGAAGTGAAGGAGGGAAGCACCATTTTGGCGACCACATCCGTCAATGTCACCACCACACATACCACGGCGATCCTGGGCGATGCCAATGCCATGGTGCTGTCGGACTTGACCGATAATTGATGGCGCTGCTGGCCGGTGTCACAGGCTCGAAACGACCAGCTGGAGGCGAGGGTGATCATCGGGCGGCCATGCTCCTGTTGCAATCAACGAGTTTCTGTGTTTTTTACATCATTTTTGTCTTGAACACTCTAAGGAGGCAAAATGAGCAAACGAAAGAATCTGGTTTGGATGGCCGTTTTGCTTTTGCCGGTATTGGTTTTTGCCGGGACGACCGGAAAGATCAAAGGCAAAGTGGTCGATCGCGAAACGAACGAGGCCCTGCCGGGCGCGAACGTGCTGATCGCGGGAACGAGTATCGGCGCTGCCAGCAATGTCAACGGGGAGTTCGTGCTGCTAAACGTGCCCGCGGGCGTGTACACGGTCAAAGCGCAGTACATTGGCTATCGTGAAGTCTCGATTGAAAATATCCGCGTGAATTCCGATTTGACCACCGAAGTGAACTTCAGCCTGCCTTCCGAGGCTTTGGAAGTGGGTGAGGTGGTCATTGTGGCGGAACGGCCGCTGGTGAATAAGAACGCGACCAACGCCACGCGCATTCAAAGCTATGAAGATTTCAAGAACATTCCCGTGCGTTCCGTGAACGCGGTGATTGCTCTGCAGCCGGGCGTGGTCGTGCAAAACGGCGCCCTCTACGTGCGCGGCGGCCGCAATGATGAAGTGGGTTTTTACCTCGAAGGCGCCAGTACGCGCGACGCGGACGATGGCAACAACGTCGTCACCGTCATCCCGGAGGCCTTGGAAGAATTCCAACTGCAGGCGGGCGGGTATAACGCCGAATTCGGCGGCTCGAACGCCGGCATCGTGCGCCAGACCTTAAAAAGCGGCGGCAGCCAATATCACTTCAGCCTGCAGGCCGAAACCGACAACTTTGCGGACCGTGGCCAAACATTCTTGGGAGCGCATTCCTACGGCTATACCGATTACACCGCGACGTTTAGCGGGCCTCTGCTCAACAACAAGCTGAAATTTTTCGTGGCCGCGCAAAACACGTTTCAGCGCGACCGGGCCGCGCGCTTCTGGAACGGGTTCAACATCCAGCATGCCGACACCTACGTCGATGACAGCCACCTGCCTTTGGTGCTGTCTAAAGACCGCGATCCCGCGATGGAGGCCTGGATTCAACAAAAAGGCCTCAAGATGGATGAAAACGCCATTCCCGCCGCCAGCCGGGAGCAATGGATTGGCAACGGCACGTTGGTCTTTGACGCCAAGCCGTTCATCATCCGCGTGGGCGGCGCCATTACGTGGCGGCGCCAGGATGACATCGCTTCTTTAGGGAATCCTCTCGGCAGCGTTTCCTCCCGCCTGTTCGATCTCGACCGCAACCAGCTCGAAGATTTGAGCACGGGCTTGGCTAATCTAAAGATTACCCACCTGCTGAGCGCGAAGTCTTTTTACGAAGTCAACGTTAACTATTTTGACCGGCGGGAGGCGCGGTACGATCCCATTTTCAAAGACAACTTCTGGGCCTATTGGGACAGTATCGCCAACGCCCAACAGGGCGTGCAATTCTACAGTTATTCCGGCTTGGCGCCCTGGCGCGGCGGCTCGCAACCTATGAATCTTTACGGCTTTGATTTCACTGCACCGGGCACGCCGAACGGCTATACCAAAAATAAACGCAACTACATTGGCGGTTCGGCCGCGTTCAATACGCAGTACCGCAATCATGAAATCAAGTTCGGCGGCTCGTTTGAACGCTGGACCGCGCGCAGCTTCGCGAGCGACGCCTCCGCCTGGGCACGCAGTGAGTTGCAAGCCGCGTGGCAGAATCCGGACATCTTTCGTGCTGCTTTGGCCGGAGATCCGGAGGCCGTGGGCTCCTTCCGCACGCTTTCAGGCCTTTCGCAGGCGCTCACGTACGGCTATGACGTGTTCGGCAATGAAATCAATGTCGATGGACCGGACGGCCCGCGCCATCCGCAATACTGGTCTTTCTACGGGCAAGATAAATTCGAGGCGAAAGATGTGGTGATCAACGCCGGCTTGCGCGTGGACGTGATGAACAATGACGATTTCATTTTCAAAGATCCCTCCAATCCACCCTGGGATCGCGTCAATCAGGGCCTCTTCAACGATCAGTTGGTCAAAAAAGACGCCGTCGTGGAAGTCAGTCCGCGCCTGGGCCTGGCCTTCCCGGTGACCGATCGCACCGTCTTCCACCTGCAGTATGGCAAGTTTGTGCAGCCGCCACGCCTGACCGATATTTACAACGGCTCCTCCTGGTATTCTGCGATATTCACCGGTGGAACCTCTTTCCAGACGAACGTGGTCGGTTTGGGTTTGGATCCTGAAAAGACGACGCAATACGAGATCGGCTTCAGCCAGCAATTTAGCGACGCGGCGGCATTTGACGTCACCGCCTACTACAAGAACATCCAGGATCAAATTCAAATCTCCCGCGTGCGCGCGGATCCGCAATCACCCTCATCGGATTACAATGTTTTGGTCAACGGCGATTTCGCCACCACGGCGGGCGTGGAATTGTCGCTCACGTTGCGTCGCACCAAACGGGCGGCCGCCCAGTTGAATTACACCTTCTCGCGTTCCCTGGGCACGGGGTCTGCATCGAACAGCTCGGTGGCAGGCGTCGAACAGGTGACGCAAGTCCCGAGCATTATTTCCCCGTTGGATTACAATCGTCCGCAACGCGGCTCGGTGAGCTTTGACTATCGTTTTGCCAAAGGCGATGGTGGCCCGATTTTGCAACAGCTCGGTTTAAATCTTTTGATGAATTTCAGCAGCGGCCATCCTTATACACGTTCCGCCGGCGAATTCGGACAACAACAGCCGAACCTGGCCGGCCAAATTACGGATCCGCGCTCGCGCCATCCGTTGGAGCCGGTGAATGCTTCGCTCACGCCGTGGAATTATGACATCAATCTGCGCCTGGACAAGACGATGGACCTGCGCGGCCTCGCGTTTAACGTTTACATGTACGTACAAAACCTGACGAATCGCAAAAACGTCGTCAACGTCTATCGCCGTTCGGGCAATGCGTTTGATGACGGCTTCTTGAGCGATTCGGATTTGAGCGGCCCGATCGTGGCGGCCAATGGCGGCCCGGCATTCATTGCATTGCACGACGCCGTCAATCTGAATGGCAACGGCGACAACTACGCGCAAGGCGAGTCGACTGTCTTAGGCTTGCAATTGCTTGGCGTGCCGCGCCAGATTCGCTTCGGCGCGCAGGTTGAGTTCTAAACTATACTGAGCTCCTTCTCGTGACCAGAGAGGGGAGCGGTGCCGAATATTCGGTATTCGTTTTCCCCTCTCTTTTGCAAAGATCTTGCGGCGACGATTCAGCGCCGGATCAGGCGCGAGTCGTCTCTGCCAGATCAAATGAAATGAAGATGCTGAGAATCACGGAGGAATAGAGAATGAAGAGAGTTTTCATGATTGCCCTTTTGACGGCCATCGTCTCGTGGCAAGGCGCGAGTACGCGAGCGGCGGAGGTCGGAGGGAAGACCGGGCGTAGGCCCGTTGGTCTTGCAAAGACCAACCAAAACTCGGTCAATCAAACCCTCGTGAACATCGGCCAAGTCGCCTCCTGGATCTACGCCAACGGCCGCTCCGCCATTCAACCGGACGGAAACTCTGGTTTTTATTTTCCGCGCGGCAACCTCATTGCCACGGCTGTCTTCGAAGACGGCCTGGTGTGGGGTGGCCGGGTGAATGACGGTGGTGATCCGTTGGTCCGAGTGGGCGGCCAGACTTACAGCGAAGGCACCGTTCCCGGCGCGATTATTTCCAAAGGAGTGGCCGAGGATTTGAACGACCGTCTCAGCGTGGATCGCGTATGGCGCATCCGCCGCGATTATGCCACAGCGGATCTCAAGCTCGACGCCGCGGAAAACAATCTCACCACCACCTCGCAGGTCACCGACGCCCAAGTTGCAGCCATTCGCGCACAATATGCCGATGATTGGCGCGACTGGCCGGCGTACAAAGGCGCGCCGTTTTACGACGCCGATGGCGATGGCCAGTACACGGCGCAATTCAATGCGGACGGCAGTCCCAAGCTGTTTCCGGATGCGGATGAGCCTGGTGTCGCCGGCGCCGATCAAGTGGTGTGGTTGATTGGCAATGACCTATCCGCCAGCGCGGTTCAAACCTTGTACGGCTCCCCCTCCATCGGCCTGGAAATGCAATTGACGATGTGGGGGTATCGCCGTTCCGATCCCCTGGGTAACATCATCTTCAAGCAGTTCCGTTTGATCTACAAAGGCACAGCCACAACGCCCGCAATCGCAACGGTTGACAGCATGTACTTCTGCCAATGGTCCGACATCGATCTGGGCCAGGCCGGCGACGACTTTGCAGGTTGCGATACCACGTTGAGCCTGGGCTATGTCTACAATTCCGTGTCCACGGACGGAAATTATGCTCAAGTCGGTCTGCCTCCCCCTGCTTCCGGCTATGACTTTTTCGCCGGACCGCTCGTGCCCGATCCTAACAGTGAAGCTATTTTTGGCTTGAAGAAGCGGCCGGGCTATCGCAACCTGCCCATGACCACCTTCGCGTTTTTTGCCGCGGGAGGTCTCGATAGCGACCCGACGCGTGGGGGCGACTATAACGGTACGCTGCAATGGTGGAATCTGTTACGCGGCTACCGTCCGCGCCCGGAAAACCCGGCGCAGCCGTGGACAGATCCCACCAACGGCGACGCGGTTACCAAGTTCAGGGTTCCTGGTGATCCCGTCATTGCCAGCGGTTGGAATGACGCCAACCCCGGTGACCGCCGCGTTTTGCTGGCCTCCGGCCCCTTCACCATGGCATTGGGCGATACGCAAGAAGTCGTGGTCGCTGTAATGGCGGGGTTAGGCTCCGACCGCTTGTCGAGCGTTTCGGTGTTGAAGTTCACGGATCGCTTCGCGCAAGAAGCCTTTGACAATTTGTTTGAGCTGCCGAAAGCGCCGGCCCCGCCCGTGGTCACCGCCAGTGAATTCGACGGCCAAATCCTGTTGAACTGGGGTGAAAACCCCGATGCGGTTGCCAACACCGAGAATGTCGTTGACAAGGGCTATGCGTTTCAGGGTTATAATGTCTATCAATTGCCCGATGCCGGCGCTGCGATCACCCAGGGTATCCGGCTCGCCACTTACGATGTCGTGGACGAAGTGACGACGATCACGCAAGAGGCTTTCGATCAAACCTCCGGACAAGTGCTGTCTCTCCCGGTGCAATTCGGCAAAAATACGGGCGTGACGCGCACAATCACCATCACGCAAGATCGTTTCCGCGATAAACCGTTGGTCAACGGCCAAACTTTCTTCTTCGCCGTGACCGCTTACAACTACAACGGCACGGAAGGATTGACCACGAAAACTTTGGAGAGCGCGCCCACGACTTTGACGGTGGTGCCGCAAACTACGAAGCCGGGTGTGCGCTACTCTGCACAAACGGGCGAGGTCGCGACGACCACTCATTCCGGGCCCAGCGACGGTGAAGTCCGCCCGGTGGTCGTCGATCCCTCCAAACTGACCGGACATCAATACAAGGTGACCTTTGCGGAAGACGCCGATGGCAACACCGTGTGGTCGCTCTTCGACCTCAGTGCAAACAAAACCCTTCTGCAGAATCAGACCAACCAGAGCGGCGACGCCAATTACCTGATCACCGACGGTGTGCAGGTGGTGGTGCAAGGCCCGCCGCCCGGCATCAAACATGACGATGTTTTTTCCATGCCGAACAACCCCGAGACCTGGGGCTGGAACATTCCGGCAGGCACGCGCCGCTTTACCTGGGCCAATGCCGACGGCAACGGTTTCGAAGGTTTCAACGGCGCGATCGGTTGGGCCTCGCCACGCACCGTTTTCGGCGATGGCGTATACATCGTCACGGCCACGCAGCTGAAGAAAGTGCGATTGGTGCTGGCCACCGCCACGACGGACGGTGTGTTCGATCCCAACGACGCGAATGTCTCGTATGCGTATCGCTATGGCCGTAACTTCGCGCTCCCACCGGCCAAGCCGGAATTTGCGCCGTTCATCAAAAACCCGTCGCCCAGCTATTCTTTTCAAGATTATTTGAAAAGTGCCCCGTTGGCGGCATTTGACATGACCAACCCGGATGCGCCACGCCGGTTGGCATTGGGATACTTGGAGAACAATGTCGTCGGCGGCTTGGTGGACGGTAAATACTTCCCTGGCGACAACAACGTCTACAATAATACCGCCGGTACCGGCCCGCGCGAGTGGCTCTTCATTTTTGACGCAGATTATTCGGACGCCACGCCCAACCCGGCGTATGAAGTGGAGATTATCGGCAGCGACATTCCGGTGATGTATTTCTGCACCATAAACCGCCGCGGCAACGTGCCCTTCTCACCGGACGGCACGGGCCAGGATCAGCTCGATCTCTTCCCCAATATTCCCAATAGCGCGCTGGATGAGTTCGCGTTTTCCACAAGTGCGCCCACGAGCGACATGGCCACGGCCAAGGCCGACCTGAACCTGGTCAACGTTTTCCCGAATCCGTATCTTGGCTTCAACCGCGCCGAGCTCAATCGTTTCAACCGTTACGTAACCATCAGCCATTTGCCCAACAAAGCCACGGTTCGCATTTTCAATCTGGCCGGCATTTTGGTGCGGACCATCGTCAAGGATGACGACAGCCAATTCACGAATTGGGATTTGCTCAATGAGCGCGGCTTGCCATCGGCGAGCGGGATCTATGTGGTGCACGTCCAGTTTCCGGATTTGAATGAAGTGAAGATTCTTAAGCTGGCGATCGTGCGTGAAGATCAAGTACTGCCCAACTTCTAACGCTGCAAAATGGATCAGAAATCCCCTTCCTAATTCCTCCGGGATCGGCCTGTCGAGTTTCCCCAACTCGGTGGGCCATCCCACCTTGTGAGCGTGGTCTGATGATGAAGAATGATTTTGCAGATAACAAGGAGAAGTCACAATGAAAAATACGATGCGCATCTGGCTGCCGGGCTTGGCCCTGCTGCTGGCCCTGAGCAGCCCGTTGCTCGCCCAGAACACTGAGCCGGATGGCGAACGCCGCTCCGGTACCAATGCGGCTTCCGAGCTCATGATTCCCGTGGGCGCGCGCTATCTCGGCACGGGCGGTGCTTCCGTGGCGACGGCCAGCGGTTTGGAAGCTTTATATTGGAATCCGGCCGGTCTGGTGCACACAACGCGCAATGCCAATGCCATGTTCTCGCACATGACGCACATCGCCGATATCAACGTGAATTATCTCGCCATCAGCGCGGCGTTTGGCGGCTTTGGTACACTGGGCTTCAACGTGAAAGCGCTGGATATCGGCGATATTCTCGTGACCACGGAAGACGCCCCGGACGGCACCGGAGCAATCATCACGCCGCAGTTCATCACCGCGGGCCTGACCTATGCGCGTGGTTTGAGCGACCGTGTGGGCGTGGGCGTGACGCTCAACATCATTTCGGAAACGATTGATCGTGTCAGCTCGACCGGCTATGCCTTCAACTTCGGTGTGCAGTACCGGGACCTGATGGCGGTCAACGGCTTGAGCCTGGGTGTGGCGCTGAAGAACATCGGCCCTTCGATGCAGTATGGCGGTACGGGCCTGTTGCGCACTGCCAACGCCCAGGATGTCGAACGCGGCCCGTCACCGTACCAGGTTGTGGCCGGCAAGGACGAGCTGCCGTCTTCCCTCGAGATTGGTCTGGGCTACAAGCTCGATGCGGGTGAACGTAACCAGGTCAATATCACCGCGGCTTATCAAGACAACAACTTTGACGATGACGCGATGCGCCTCGGGGCGGAGGTTGCTGTCAATCAGACGCTCTTTCTGCGCGGAGGGTACAGCGCAGCTTTTAGCGCCGGCAATGATGTCGCCGGGCAGGGTCGCTATATTTACGGTGCGAGCTTGGGCGCCGGTCTGCAACGCGAGCTGGGCGGGGTTGAGGTCGGCTTGGATTATGCCTTTCGCCAGGTTGAGTTCTTCGACAACTCGAATGTGTTCAGCCTGAGGCTGGGTTTCTAGCGTTTCTCAGAGGCCGGTCCGAAAACCTCGGACCGGAACGGATGATCGAGAAGATTTGCGAACTGCGATTAGCGATTGACGATCAGCGCTTCACTGTGCTAACAAACACCTCGTAAATCGGTAATCGCTAATCGTCAATCGCAAATCATTGCCTCTCTTGCCAGAATGGATGATTGAGAAGATTTTCGAAATGCGATTAGCGATTTAATGTGTTGACAAATTCTTCGCAAATCGATAATCTCTAATCGTCAATCAATTACCTTTTGTGCCGGAATGGCTAATTGAGAAATTTGGTGATTTGCGATGCCTTCTCGCCTTTTAACAGGATGACCGGCGACGATTTCCGTTGAGAATGAAGATGGCAACGACCTTTAGGATACCGGGAACATGGGCGCGCAAATTCGGCGGTGCAGCCCTGTTCGCCTTGGTGGCGGCGCATGCGGCCGGCGCTCAAACCACGACCCCTCAGGCGGCCGTGGCGCGCGTGCCGACGCCAGAGCGCTTGCAGCCCAGTTTGGACTTGGCGCAATTTCAAGACGCCAGGCACGTCAGTTTTCTCGACCTCAGTTACGCCGTGCCTCTGCCTCGCGCAAAAGTTGCAGCCGCTGCGAACATTTCGTCTCCGGCAGCAGAGCTGTTGCTGGACCTGCGCATTTACCGCGATGATTCGTTATGGGCCGCGAAGGCGTGGAAATTGGAAGAAAAAAAATCAGCAAGCGCGCCCGCGAATTCGCGCCGGGAGTTGGTTGATCGAATGCGCTATTTGCTTTCGGAGCCGGGGCGGTATCGCGCGGTGTTGTATACCCATCAATTTTCGCCTAATGATGTGGTGGACAGCGCCGAGGCGGAGTTGCAAACGCGTAAATTCGCAGAGAACAACGTGGAAGTGAGTGATGTCATTCTGGCCTCGGAGATCAAGAAAGCCTCGGCGCAAAATCCGGATGTGGCGCCACAAAGCGCATATGAGATTTCTCCAAACCCGAGGCAAATTTACGGCGATCCCGTGCCCACGCTCTTTTATTATTTCGAAGCGTATAACCTGAAAGGCGGCCTCAAAAGCGGTAGCTACAAGTCCTATTGTCGCGTGGAGAATGAAAACGGCGGCTTGGTCGAGGGCCTGGGTCAGCCTTATCGCACCAAGAAGAAGGTGCATGACTTTAGCGTCGAGCTCGGCAGTGTCAACGTTGCCACGTTGCCCGCCGGTGTTTATACTCTCGTTTACGGCATTGCGGATTCCGCTCAAAATTTGCAAGTCAGCCGCCGCAAAAAATTTTACGTCTACAACTCGGCACAGATCGCCGGCAGCTCAGCCGCCGGGCCCGTGGAGCAAATGCTGGCGAGTGCCAGCGAAGGCGAGTTGGATGACGAGTTTGCGCGCATGCAGCATATTGTGCTGCGGGACGAAAAAAAGATGTTCGAAGGCTTGACGAGTGCCGACGCCAAGAAAAAGCTCATCGCCTCACTATGGGAAGTCCACAAAACGGAGGAATATCCAAACGGTGTGACCTTCAGAATGGTTTATCTGACGCGCGCGCGGGAGGCAGACGCGCGCTTCCTCACCGTGTTGCGGCCGGGCTGGAAAAGCGATCGGGGCCGCGTCTTCATTTTGTATGGACCGCCTTCGAATATCGAGCGCGTGCCCAGCAATTCCAACACCAAGCCCTATGAGACTTGGAGATACGACGACATCCAAGGCGGGGTAATTTTTGTGTTCGTGGATCGCACGGGATTCAAAAACTATGAGCTCGTCCATTCCACGCATCGCAACGAATTGCACAACGCGGATTGGCAGAGTCTCATAACTTTCCAGAGCAATGTGCCCGGGATGGCGCAATGAAGCCGCGACGCGGCCTCAGCGCGGATCGGCCGCGTTGTGCTCTTCTTCTTCGCTGAACCCTTCGCCGTCCTCCCACAGCCGTTTCACCAAATCGAAATCGAAATTGGCGATGTCGGTGCGATCGACGATCGCGGCGGCGTTGATCGCAATGGCGACGGCGATGGTTTCACCGACCTCCTCGCGGGTGGCGCCATGGCGCGCCGCTTTGATCACGTGTCCTTTGAAACAGCCGTGACATCCCGCGGCCAAAGAGGTGGCGATGGCGATCAGCTCTTTCGTTTTGAGATCCAGGACGCTGTGCTTGTCGTCGTAGAGCTCTTGATAAAAAGTGAGATATTTCTCTTTGAAGCGGTCCAAAACCATTTCATAGGACTTCATGCGCTTGGGCATTCTTTTCTCCTGTGGCTTACACCGTTGATTTACGCTTGCCGCTTGGCGATTGTCGATTTACGAAGGGCTCATCAACGTCTGAAATCGTAAATCGCTATTCGCAAATCTTCATTCATTTCAAACAGCCTCATTTTCATAGAGATTTTGACACTACCGCTTTTCCATTTCTTCACCACTTTTCCATTTCTTCTCTTGTCATTCTGGAAGAACCCTTTGAAGCACTGGTGCAATGCCCGGGAATCGAGTCTTGATCAAGTGCCTAAAAAGGATTTCGCCGGAACGACTATCTTGACAATGTTAGCTTAAATTCACGCCCTCTCAATCTATCATGCCGTAAGCATCTTCCCCAGATTTTAGTGCAGCCCTCATGGGAAGATGCTTACAGCATGACAGAAAACGGGGGCTTTGAGGACCAACTTAACATTGTCAAGCTATGATAAGTTTGTTAATTCGTCCCACTCAACTGCGCCACCATCTTTTTCGCCTCGGGATAGGACAGCGCGCGCTCCATGTTGCTGGAATTCGTTTTTAAGATTTCTTGATAATTCTGCAGCGCGTAGGTTTCCTCGTGTTTGCCCATTTTGGCGAGGAGGAGGTCAACGTGAGTTGCTTTTGCCCGCCCTGGGCGCTGGTGATCAATGCTGGCGCGAGAAAACCGGAAACCAGCCTGCGGGCGGACCTCACACCCTGGCCGGCCCTGCAAAAGGTCGTGCCGATCATGCTGCATCCCCCCCTTGACATTTTGATGATGTTGGTTTGTAAAGAGACGCTTGGCCGGGGGATTTTGTTCAAGGCATTCGTGAACCAGGGCCTACCATCTTTTTTTACACTTTACACTTTACACGTTACATGTGTAAGGTGTAACGTGTAATTCATAGCAAAGCCTCTTGGGCCTCATTTGGACGCTGGCGCCGCCGTTTGCTCGTGCTGCCCTTGCTGCGCTTGGATTTTGCGCAGCACATGTTGCATCATATGAGCTCCATATGCCGCCTGCACTTCCGGAAGCAAATGGTCGCTGCCGCGAATGATCTTCCGGCACCCGGGTGAACCGCAGCCGCAAGGCAAAAGAAAATCCTCGTCGGTTTCGCTGGTGGCATAGTCATAGGTGATTTCCTGTCCCGGTAGAATATCGCGCCGCGCCGTCATGGTGGTGTCATTCACAAACCACGTCGTCGGATCGCAACTATGGTTGGTGAAATCGGCTGGATCGATGGGCACGCCATCCAGGCGGCCGGTGTACATGTCAGCTGAAATCTGGTAAGCATAGCGCTCGAATTGGCGCTGCTTTTCTTCCGGCCAGCTTTTCATCTCCGCGATGGGCACATCCACCTGCTGCGCGCGATCTTCCGGCGTTTCCCACCACACCACTTCGCCTTTTCTGATCAGTCCCTTCGCAAACAAACCCGTACCCTGAATTTTGCTTTGGCGCAACTCGGTTTGGGGGTGAAGCATCTCCTTCCTCCGGTGTTAATGAAATAAGCTTTGGATACAATTCTCAATTGATCGTTGACAATTGACCATTATCAATGATCAAGTAGCAATTAGTAATGGTCAATTGCTGATGGCTAATGGCAGTGGTTCTAGGGCGTGCTCCAATCAGCTTCGCCCAGCATTAACATGCGCACCGGCGCGCCCTGCAGTCCGAAATTTTGCCAAGTGCGGCCGTTGTCCACGCTCTTCATCACCCCTTGTTGATGGGTACCGGCTAGAATGAGGGGCGGCTCCTCCACTGTCAAAATGCACAGCACCGTGCCGAGCTTTTCCGTGCCCTCGAGATGCATCCAATTCTCCCCCGGCGAAGAGGCGCGATACAACCCGCGTTCGAACACGCCGGCAAAAATGGGGGAATTGGCCCCTCCGCCGGCAAGTGCGTAAACCGAAATGCTGTCGCTTTCCATGTCGACCGCCTCGAAGGTCTCGCCGCCATCGAAGCTCTCATACAAGCCGCGATACTCCGTGCCCACCCAAAAAATGCCGGGCCAGGACTCCGGCTCGCGCAACAGCGCGCGTATGGCAACGCCGGGAAAAGCGAGCAGGCGCCAGTTGTCCCCGTTGTCAGTCGATTCGAACAAGCCTTCTTCCGTTCCAGCCATAAGGCGTTCGCGTTGTTTCCCATCGATCAGGAGGCAACTGACAAATGAGTTGGTCAGGCCGTCATTGCTCGCCTTCCATTCGCGGCCATTGTCTTTGGAGATGTAAATACCGGAGGCGGTGGCCGCAAAGATCCGCCGCGGATCGTTGGGATCGATTTTTACGTCGAGAATATCGGTCAGACGCCAATCGGTGAGCAATTGCCAGCCGGTGGGATTGGTGAAAGGCCGCAAAATGCCGCCCTGCCCGCCCAGTAGAATCTTGGGCGATCCACTGGCAATGGAAAAAGCAGCGGTGCGCACGGCAAAGCCCTGCCAGCTAATGTTCCTCCATCCCGGCGCGGACAAGTTGGAAACGTGCAGCCCCAACGCCGGCGCGCGATCATCCAATACCTTGTCCACCCCGGCAAAAACTTTTCCCGGAATCTGTGCTTGAATTTTCCCGCAAGTGCCAAGTAGTATTATAAGGAAAGAGATGGCGGTTTTAGGCATAACGTCGAGAAGAGGTGTCCTCATGGTGAAAGCATCATCCTAATGAAATGTGAGAATTTGACACGCGCATTCCGGTGTATGGCGGCATATATTTCCCAATGGCATTCCGGGAGAATCATGGAAAAGACGCTCACGAGTCAAATTAGCATAAAAGATACGATAAAGCCCGGATACATTCAAGCCATTCATTCTTAAGTGGACTGGCGCACGCCTCTTTTGCAGCGCTGCGACGGGGTCTCGCAAAAATTCAGGCTTTTGGTGCTGGGTTTACGCGTTTTGCAGCGCCTACGCCTTCGCCGGCCGGATATCGATCTCGCTGACCATCACCTGCGATGGCATTTTCACGGCGGCGAGGACGCACTGCGCCACGTCATCGGGCTGAATGATATCGGGCTTGTGCGTGCGGGGTGCGCGGTCGTTGCCTTGCCCGAAGGCGGTGGCCACCGAGCCCGGGCAAATGGTCACCACGTGCACACCGTGTTTGCGCTCTTCCAGCATCAAACATTGTGCGAACGCGCGCAAGCCCCATTTGGTGGCGGTGTAGCCGCCGCCATTGGCGAAGGTGTTTTTGCCGGCGAGTGAAGCGATATTCACTACAAAACTTTCGCCGGCGCGGCGCAGATGGGGGAGCGCCTCGCGCGTGGCCAGAAAAACCGCGCGCAAATTCACCGCAAACATTTCATCCCATTCGGCAGTCGCCATCTCCGCCACCGGCTCGAAGAATCCCAGACCTGCATTGTTAACCAAAATCTCGAGCCGATTGAATCTCTGGACAGCGGTCTGCACCAGGTTTTTGACTTGGCCTTCTTCGCGCACATCGCCGATGACTGTTTCGACTTCGATCGCATGGCGGCGCGCGGCTTGTGCGACTTCATCCAGCAAGTTCTTGGTGCGCGCGGCAAGCACCAGATGCGTGCCCTCGGCGGCAAAGGCCATCGCCATGGCTTTGCCAATGCCACGGCTTGCGCCGGTGATGACGGCAACTTTATTCTGCAATTCCATATACCTGCCCTCTCACATTTGTCAATTCTTCAAATCCGCCAACATCATAACTGGGGTTTCAGGAGTGAACTTGCTCAATTCGTGCTCCCCCATGGACACGACTTGCCTGGCATTGATCAAGCCGGAAAAATCGAGCAGGCGTGAGCCGATGGCCAGATGAATCTCGGGAATTTGCGGCCCGCCATCGCCGTAGTGCGTGTTCACCTCGATGAAGGTACGCAGTTTGTCGAGGCCCTCAGCGGCGATCGCTTCCGCTACTTCCACGCGTTTGAAACTCAGACGCACGATGCCGTTCTGGTCCACCACCACCACCGGCCGGCTTTTTTCTTTGATCAAACCGAATAAGCGCGAAGTCACTTTGGGCGAGGCGTAAGCCGTAAAGTACCCGGTGTTCGCCAGCACCATGAGACGGGTTTCATCCGCTGCCAAAGCGGAGGCCGCAATGTCGATGCGTTTGCTTGCGGTCAGCGGCCGGCCGATTTTGTCGATCAGCCTGACATCCGTCGAGCCCGTGGCCGTGGCCACGACACGATGGTGATGATGGTCGATCTCGACTTTGACTTCGATGGTATCGGGAGCCGCGCCCATGCGCGTGACTGCTTCTTCCGCTTCTTGGCGCACGCGCATCAGGTCTTCACTGCTGGGATTGACCATGTTGCGCTCGATGGTTTCGCGCACCATGCTCAGCGCCACGCCGATGGCGGAAATGACCGCGTTGTTGTGCGCCAGCTCGAACGGCATTTGCACCAGCAACGAGGAGTACGGCAGAATCGTGGACGCGCCGCCGCCGCCGCCGATCAGCCGCAACATGGCCGGATTGAGGCGATACTCCTTCACCAGTGCGCGAATGACTTCCACAATTTTGCCGCAGCATTTGTCCAGCACGGCAACCGCGGCCTCCCTAGCGCCCATGTTGAGCAGCTTCCCCAGCTTTTCGAAGGCCAGCGCGACGTTTCTCTCTCCGCTGCGGGCGTAATCGTGCTCCGGAACCAACCCCAAAAAATTTGCCGCGCCCGTTACCGTGAGCGCGAAGGACTTGTTCTTGTTTTGCAGGTAAACGTAGTCGTGCGGGTCGCCGCGTTTGGGGCTGCCATATACCGGCTCGCTCATTTGAAGCTCATGAATCTGGCTGAATGCCTCGTAGGGCATGCCGGCAATATGCGCGCTGCGCGGCCCAACTTCGAGCACCTGGCTCTGGCGCACGCGCGGCATGCTGCCGCCCGCCACGCCCACGGTGCGCACGTCCAGTGTTTTGGTATAAAGCTTGTGTGAGCCCACGAAAGCCGTGCGCAACCTCACTTCGCCGCGATGGATCACGCTAATGTCCGTGCTCGTGCCGCCCACTTCGACGAAGATGCCTTCGGCGATGCGAGCATACATGAGAGCAGCCGCCACGCCCGCCGCCGGGCCGGAGTATAGCGTCAAAATTGGCCGCTCGCGCATGCCTTTGAGGTCCATCACGCCGCCGTCCGAGCGCATGATCATCAAGGGCGCCTGGATGCCGGCTTGGCGCAAGCTGCGTTCGGTCATTTCCGCGGTCGCGATCATGACCGGCAGCATGCTGGCGTTGATCACGGCCGTGCGCGTGCGAATGCCCAGCCCGTACAGCTTGGAGACGTCCTGGCTGGCCGTGGCGGGCAGGCCCATCTCGCGCGCGAGGGCGACCACTTGTTGCTCACGATTGGGATGATCCACGGAGAAGACCTCGGCAGCCACGATTGCCTGTGCCCCCTCGGCGCGCAGCTCTCCAATCGCTTGCCGGACTCTGGCTTCGGAAAAATCTTTGCGAATGTTGATAAAACGATAACACGTTTTCAGAATTTTGCCCGGCGCGAGCACCACCTCTTTGACCTCGGTTTGCTGGCGAATGCGAAAAGTCTTCAAGCCCGTGCCCATGCCGATGATGCCGACCTTGGCGACGTCGCCTTCGAGCAGGGCATTGGTGGCCTGGGTGGTGCTGTGCGCCACCAGCGAGATTTCTTCCGGAAGAATGCGGCCCTTTTGCAGCAGTTTGAGCAGAACCGTGACAATACCGCGCGCCACGCCTTGCTCGCCATGATGCGAAGTCAGCGTTTTGGTTTGCGTGAGCAGGTTGAGATGCTGGACGTCGAGGGCCACGGCGTGGGTGAAGGTGCCGCCGACGTCAATGCCGATGCGGATTCGTCTCATCTTGGGGATCTTGGGCGTCTGATTTTTCCACCAGCTCGATCAACACGCCGGCGGCGCTGCGCGGATGCAGAAACGCAATGCGGCTGCCCTCGGCGCCCGCAGCGCCGGCACCGGGCAAGACTTCCATGCCTTCCTGCCGCAGGCGCGCCAGCGCTGCTTCCAGATTGTGAACTTTGAAACAGACATGATGCATGCCTTCGCCACGCTGGTCGAGGAATTTCGCAAGGGCAGAGGCAGGAGAAGTGGCGGACAGCAACTCCACGCGCGAGGCGCCGACCTCAAACATCGCCACTTTGACGTGTTGGGCGGGAACCTCCTCCACGAGTTGCGGCGGCGCCCCGGTGAGCGCGGCATAGCGGGCAATCGCTGCCTCCAAGTCCCGCACCGCGATGCCGAGGTGGTCGATTTTTTCCAACATGCTAAGCTTGGCTCCTCACAGCGGATCTTAATTTAAATTGGCGCAATGATAGTGAAGAAGAAAATGAATTGCAAGGGCAAAGGCAAGAAACAATGCTTGAGCACACTATCGCGCCACCTTCTGCTGCTTGCTCGCCGCTGCCGGCTTGGGCGCATAACCGGCTTTCGCCACCGCGTGTATCTTGGTGCCGCTGTGAATCGCGATGGTGCCGCACATCAGCGTTTCGAAAGCGGCGTGATTCAAGCCCGCGTCTTCCAGGCGTACGCGCAATTCTTCCGGGGTGATGAAAATGGCCACCGAATGGGGCAGATAGCTGTACGCCTCGCGGCTACCGCTGATCAGCTTGCCCATGAACGGCACGACATTGCCAAAATACCAGGAGAAGAAATTCCGAAAGAACGGCGAGCGCGGCCGGGTGATTTCCAGGCAAGCCACTTTGCCGCCGAATTTCGTCACGCGCGCCATCTCGCGCAAAAAGGCGTCGAGGTTGCCGACGTTGCGCAATGAAAAACCGGTGACCACGGCATCGAACGTGTTATCCGGAAAGGGCAGAGACAGGCCGTCGGCGCTGGCGAGCGTGAGTTTGCGATTGTGGCGATGAGTTTGTCCGAGAAATTTTTGTGAGGCATGCGTCAGCATCTGCCGGCTGAAATCCGCAGCCACGACCAAATTCGCTCCGGCGCAAGCCGCCGCTAAAGCGATGTCGCCGGTGCCGGTGGCAATGTCCAGGACTTTGGCGCCCGGCTTGATGCCGGCGCGTTTGATCAACAGCCGCCGCCAAGCTTGGTCGCGGCCGAAGGTCATCACGCGGTTCATGAAGTCATAGCGCGGCGCGATGTGGTCGAACATCTGCTGCACGAAGGCGGCCTTGTGTTCGGCATTGTCGAATCTAAAATTGCGGACGGGCATGAAAGTGTTTTCAGTGCGATTAAGAAATAGCGGCTTTGATTCCTGTCACTGCGCGATCACCGGGAGTGACCGGCCAGAATAAGAAATATAAGCTGGCAAATAGGAGAGATGCAATTAGAACGTTTGCTGCGAGCGTTATGAATTCGAAATGATTATTGTAAATGCCATGCGCCAGCCATGCGCGGATTGCCAGCCCATACTTACACTCATGCACAGGCATTTGCGGAGGAGCGGATTTTCCCAACACGCTGTAGACTTGAGACGTCCGCTGGCGAGCCGATTGTATTAAGATATTACAATTTCAGCAAATATTTGTTCACGAAATATTTGACATTTGAATGAGTTAAGTTATTTTATTTTTTATACTTATATCGACTATTCTCCGCGGCGACTTCGGAGACGTCTCCTGGCATAATTTATGTAAGTTTTGGTCAACAGTCGCTGCAGTGAACTGCGTATAATTTCAACTCAGCCCATGATCAGGAGCGCTCCTTTATGATTCCACTTCCCAAAGCCACCCTGTTGTTGATCGAGCCGGATACGCGCATGCAACAAAACCTGGCAGTGGTGTTGCGCCTGGCCGGATATGAACCGCTCTTCGCGCGTGATGCACAGGAAGGTTTTGCCGCTTTGGAGACCTATAACGTGGATTTGATCGTGCTGGCTTACCGGTTGCCGGAAATGGAAGGCATGCAGTTCTACGAAACCTTTTTGATGGACAAAAGATTTCGCGAGATCAAGAGCCTTCCCGTCATCGTGCTGACCAGCGAGCCGATTCCGCTCAATGAAAAATGGCGGTTTTTCCGCCTGGGTGCGAAGGCTTTGATCATCAAGGGCGCGGAAGTCGACGACATGATTCGCATCATCGATCGCGAAGTCGATGCCTATCGCAGCACCAAGAACACCTCGCCCGCAATGCCGTGGCGCGCCTCGCGGCCGGAATATCTTTCGTATTTGGACAAGCAAATCGTGTTGCGCGCGTTGCTGGAGAGCGCGGGCAAGAAGCCGAAAGAGCGCCCGGCGTGAGAAAAATGAACCCGTTTTTGGCTGAACGAGATTCTATCCGGATGGTAAGGGCGAGGAGCTGAGATGATTCCGCATCCCAAAGGCACATTGTTGCTAATTGAAGATGATACGCAGTTTCAAGAGAATTTGGCCGTGGTCTTTCGCATAGCCGGCTATGAAACCCTGTTCGCGAGCAACGCGGAAGAGGGGTTTGACGCGCTGCAGAGTTATCAGGTTGACTTGATCGTTTTGGATTACCGCTTGCCGGGAATGAGCGGCATGCAATTCCTCGAAACTTTGCTCTCCGAAGAAACCTATCGCGCGGCCAGGGTAACGCCGGTGGTGGTGATGACCGGCTATCCCATCACGCTCGAAGAAAAGACGCGTTTCATCCGCATGGGCGCGAAGGCGCTCATGACGAAAGGCACGGGCTTCAAGGATCTGGTGAAGATCATCGACCGGGAGGTGGAAGCTTTCAAAGCCGTGCTCAATTTCAACACCGTCCCGAGCCAGGATTTCTCACTGCCGGATTATTTGTGCTACATCGAGAAGCAAATCATCCTGCGCGCGATGATCAAAAACCCTTCCTGCTCGCAAGATGCGATCGCAAAAGAATTGGGGATTCCACGCTCCACATTATCCCGCAAATTGGGCGAATACAAATTGCGCTTGCGATAATCTTGCGGAAACCCATCGCAGTAAACGAATAGACCAAACAGGAGCGAAGCATGGAAGCGTCCTCCCTCCCTTGTCCGCTTTGTGGCGGACACAAGAAGATTTTCCAACAAGCGCTGTTTCAGCACGCCTTACAAGCCCGGGACGGGCAAAGGCGCCAGCATCGCCCCGCGGTGGCCGATTTCGTGCGCGATTGCTCGGTGTGCTCGGGCAACGGCGAAATTGCCGCCGAAACTTCGGAGGCGGCGCGCCGAGAGGCGCAAGCCTGGCGCGCACAAGGGGTTTGCCAGTATTGATCCCCGCTTTTCTCCCGCGAAAAATGCCTTGACAATGGAGCAGAGTTTTTAGATACTATCTCGTCGCGCGACTCGTAGCTCGCTTTCCCACCATTCGCGATTCAGTTCGAACGCTGCTGCCAAAAATTTCTTAGCCCTCCGCCGTTTTTCGGTCTTTCGCGTGAAGGCGGCGTCAGGAAAAAACTTTCACGCCAAGACGCGGTGATGGTTTTGGTCACGTTACTCTTCGCATGAAGCCTCATTCGGCTCGGGAATTCGCCATGCTGAGGGACCGGCTTTTTTCACATTCAGCCTTTCATTGCATTGGCGTGCTGGGATTCCTTCCTTTTCTTCTGCTCCTTTTACTGGGCGAATTTTCTGCAGTCCAAGCCGCCACCGGGGTTCTTACCGTCGTATCGCTCACGCTGCTGCAGGCCGCCGCATTGTCTCCGCAGGAATTGTTCCGCTGGTGCGCCGTGGTACCGCCCGAAGAATCGGCTTGGAAGGAATTCGACCGGCGCTATGGCCAGGACTTGAGGGCGGGAATTTGCCGTGTAATCGGTTTCCCCTCCAGCGCAAAATTTCAAGAGCATTTCCCGGATGTCCTGCAAAACGTCTATTGCCGCCTGTTGTATCACGACCGGCGTGCGCTGCGCGCTTTCCGCGGCCATTCCGAAGGCGAAGCGCGCGCCTATTTGCGCCGCGTAGCGGTGAGTGTCGCGCTCAATGAAATGCGCCGTCGCAAGATTGTCGTGCGCGTGCCGGACGGCGAATTTCCTGACCCGCCCATCGAAGATCCCGGCCTGAAACATATCCTCGAGCGTTTGAGCCTCGACGGCGCGCTGGACCGCGTGCTGCGCGGGCGGAATAAAGACCGCAACAAGCTGGCGTTCAAGCTGTACGCGTATGAGGGCTGCAACGCGGCCGACATCGCCGGCATCGTGGGGATGAACCTTACGCCGCGCGCCGTGGAGAATCAACTCAGCCGGATGCGCATGAAATTGCAAAATATTTTAGGCGCCGAGTGAGCGAAGTTAGCGCTTGTGATTGTCTTTTGCAGTATAGGCAGCACTGCCCCATCTTTTCAGCGCGAACCTTTCATGGCAGCGCACAACGGTGAGTGACACCATGAATGAAAGGCAAAGACACATAAAAGAAGATACCACTGAGGGCTCTCCCGCTTCGCATTTGGATGTCGAAGAGATCGGCAAATTTACCACTGGTGAATTGAGCGCGGAACAGAACCAGCGTGCGCAAAAGCATTTGGCGCATTGCGATCGCTGCCGCCGCGAGCTGGCCGCTCTCCTCCGCTTGGCTGCGGCAGAAGTGACGGAAGCAGAGCGCAAACTCCTGCAATCGCTGCCGCCGTTCGAGAGCAGCGCGCAGGTGCCACAGACGCTGGCGCGCTTCCCGCATTTGTCGCAAGAAGATTCGGAGATCTTTGCGCCCTCCCCGAGTTTGTGGGAGCGGTTGAGCACCCTCATCCGCGAGCCGGTCTGGAGGCCAGCGTTTGCCACGGCCGTACTGGCTTTTCTCGTGCTCGCTGCAGTGGGCGGATACCGGCTCTATGTCAGCCGGCAAATTCACGGCAGCCTCGCACGCGGTTATGAGGCGGTAAAAGAAGGCTGGAGAGTCAGTGACAACGATTTTCGCCCGGTGGGGGAGTTTGATCCCAGCCCCCTTTCGCTGCCGCATGGCCACGAGCCGGTGCCCGCTGCCGGAGTGGCGGTGCAGGCATTTGAAAGCGTGCTCGCACGCGACGGCCAAAACCGCGAAGCAATGTTAGGCCTGGCTTTGGTTGCCTCGTTTTCCGGCAGAATGGCGCAGGCCGACAGCCTCCTGCAAATATTGCTGCAGCGCGACTCCACGGATGCAGCAGCTTGGAATCAGCGTGGCATCGTTTGGGCACGCCTGGAACAACACCACGCCGCGCTGGCAGCCTTTGCGGCGGCGTTGCGCCACCGGCCGGATTACCACGAAGCCGCGTTCAACCGCGCACTATTGCTCACCAGATTGCGGCGGCGCACCGAAGCGATAGCGTCCTGGCAAGAATATCTGCGCCGTGACCCGGCGTCACCTTGGAGCCAGGCCGCACGGGAGCATTTGCGCAAGCTCGAGCAGCCATGAGGCGGGGCTCGAGCTTCCTGTGCCGGCTGCTCTGCGGCAGCATGGCCAGTCTGTGCCTGTTTTGCCAGCAAGCGCAGGAGGGTGATCAGGCGAAGGAGGATCATATGGGACCAGAAAATGGCGCGTTTTCAAGTTCCGGCCCGAACACCGGCCTGCAAGAAGCACTGCAGGCTTTTTCATTGGATAGCGCCGATGAAAAAACCCTGCAAGCCTGGAGTACCTTGCGCCAGGCGGCGCCCTCCCGCCGCAGCGGCGCGCTGGCGCATTGGATGAATGAAAATTACTGGCCGCTGCAATCCCTGGGCTTGCGCTTGGTGGAGCTGGCGCAGCTCGACTTTTATCGAAAGCAACAGGCCGAGGCCATCGCGCAAATGGGCTCCGTGGCTCTCATGGCAGAGGATTTAACCGAGTTTCTGCGCGACGCGTTGCTGCAAACCCACCTGCAAAAAATTCAGAGCCTGAATGAAAGTGAAAAAAGCATCCGCACCACCGCCTTGTTCTCTTTTCTGCGCGGCCGTCTGCACATTCAGCGCCAGGATTATGCTGCCGCGGTGACCGTGCTGCAAGAAGCGCGAGCAGCGATGCTGCTGATCGGCGATTCTCTCTCGGTGGCAGATATCGATTTTGCCCTTCTCGACATTCAAGTGGCCAGGGAAGAATATGCCGCCGTGGTGCGGGAGGGGGAAAGATGCGCGGCATTCGCCGCGAAGATCGGCTATCGCTGGTTGCAAGCGCAGGCGCTCAACAAAATTGCAGATGCCGAGCGCATTCGCGGACACGACGAACGCGCCCTGGCATGCGCGCAGCAGGCCCTGCGCACGGCCGAAGAACTGCGCGATTGGCGCACGCAGCGCGACAGCCATCTCTATCACGCGCGCATTTTTTACGATAGCGAAAGGTATCGCGCAGCTGAAGCCGCGCTGCAAGCCGCGGCCGCGCTCGACGCCGAGCACTTTTATCAAGGCGACATTTTATTGCTGCAAGGGCAAATGCACTTCGATCGTGGCGAATATGGCCTGGCGCAGGAATACCTCGAGCGCGCTGTTGCAGTGTTTGATCGAAATCAAAACGCCTCGAATGTCGCCTCGGCTTATAGCACATTGTCCTTGTTGCATCTCGAACAAGGCGATGATCAGAATGCTTTGGCCACGGAGGAGAAGGCACTGGCGATTCATGAGCGCGAGCACAATGGGCGGCGGACGGGCTGGTCGCATATGAATCTGGGTTTGATCCATGCCAGGTTCGAGCGCTTGCCGCAGGCGGAAGCAGCGCTGGCGCAAGCGGTTGCGCAGATGCGGCAGAATGACGAGCCGCGTGCGCTGGTGCAGGCTTTAATCTTGATGGGAAATTTGCAGCTGCAGCAAGGCGATTTCCCGCACGCGGGGAGCAGTTTTGCGGAGGCCCTGGACCGGGCGCAAGAAGTCGGATTTCAATACGGCCAGGCTGGTGCGTTGCTCGGCCAAGCGCGATGGGCTTTGGCTGGCCGAACCGCGGGCCCGGCAGATTCCTGTTTGGCTCTCGCCGAAAAGATCGCGCGGGACCTGCGCGAGCCGGATTTGTTGACGCAGATATATTTTTGCCGTGCCCGTTTGGAGCAGCAACGGCAGCATGCGGCGGCGGCGCTCGATTTGTTCGAGCAAGCGATCGCCGCCTTGGAACAGCGCTTTCACAGCATCGCACGCGACAGCTCGCGCATGCAGTTCTTCGCGCCGGCGCAGGACATTTTCGATGAAGCGATTTTGCTGGCGCTGGCCTCGGGACAAGACGAACGCGCGTTGCAATTCTCCGAACGCGCCCGCGCCCGCGCACTGCTGGAAAGCCTCGGCCCCACCGCACAAGAACGCGAGCTTGTGCCGAGTTCCGCGGTCTTCACCGTGCCTCAAATGCAGCAAGCGTTGCCGGCGAAAAGCTGCATCATGATTTACCGCCTCACGGCGGATACTTTGGTCGCGTGGGTGATTGGAAAAAGCAGCCTCATCTGCCGCAAGCTGCCGGTCGCGCAAGCCGCGCTTACCGCGGCCGTGCAAAAGTTCCGGGAGAGTCTCGGCGCAATAGAAGTGGGCAGCTTCGCCAATCGCGTTGCACGGAATGCCGTGGCCGTTTATGAGGAGAATCGCCGTCTCGGCCGCGAGTTGTTTCAAAGCGTCGTGGCACCGTTGCAGGAGGGAGTGCCGGCAGGCGAAATGGTTTATCTCATCCCGGACGGCGCACTGCATCTCCTCCCGTTCGGCGCATTGGTTACGCCACGCGACCGTTTTTGGGAAGAAGAGTGTATCTTGCTGCGGGCGCCGAGTCTGGCGATGCTGTCGCAAGGCTGGCGCTCGCCGCGTCCGATCCCGGAAATCGCCGGCCAGCGCATGTTGATCGTGAGCAATCCTGCCGGAGATTTTCCTGCGGCGCAGGAGGAGAAAATCCTGATCGCGGAATCGTTTCCCCATCACAAAATGCTGCAACGCGAGCACGCGCGCTTCACCGCGCTGCAGGAAGAATTGCGCCACGGCACGGAAATCTTGCATCTGTCTTTGCATGCGCTCGCGGATCCGGTCCGACCCTTGAATTCATACCTGGAACTGAGCGCGCCAACGGCGACCGGCGTTTCTCCGCAAACGCAGCGCGTGTTTGCGCGACAATTATTGGAGCTGGAGCTGGCGGGCGTCTGGCTGACTTTTTTAAACGGCTGCGAAACTGCCAGCGGGCGGGTCGTCCATGGTGAAGGCGCGCTGAGCATGGTCCGGCTTTTTGCCCTGCAGCGGGTGGCGGTGGTGATCGCGACGCTGTGGAAAAATGATGATTGGCAATCCCTGCCGATCATCGCCGATTTTTATCGCGAGTTGCAAGGCGGCGCCGATCCGGCAACGGCACTGCATCGCGCCAAAATAGCAGCAATTTCGGAATTGTCCCAGCATGCGCGCGGGCGTGTGGCCTTGCCCTATTTCTGGGCGGTATTTGAAATGTATTGCAATCAGCGCGTCGTGCGCGGGCCGGTATGACCAGTCAAAAACAAAACACTTCAAGGAGGATGACCATGGCCGGAACAAGAAAAAAACGCACCGTACATAAAAGCAAGGATCGCGGCGGCGTCAAGCTTCAACCCAGGCCCAGTCAGGGACGCCTCAGACGCGGAGACGATGACTTGTTCACCGCACTCAGCGGGAGGGCTGGCAAGAAAAAAGCTGCGGTGCGCAAAAAGGCGGGTACTAAAGGGAAAACAGCAGGCAGGAAGAAGAAAGTCGCGCGCACAGCGCGGAGAGGGAAATAAGCAGCGGCGATGGAAGAACGAAGCAGACTCCTCCATCAATTTCATGGGGTACATCAGGTCATTCGAAACGAATGAACGACATTATTGACGACCGGACTATTCCATGACGCGGTAGATCGTATCCAGCACCGTGCCGTCAACCCATTTTACCGCTGCAATGGGATGCTGGCGATCTATTTTCGGTTGGGCCGGTGGGCCGCCGCAAATGCCATAAACTTCTTGCTGGATTTGTCGCAAAGAACGCAGCGGAAGGGAAGAATGCGATAGCGCTGAAGCCAAATCCTGCCGTAACGGATTGATCGCAATGCCGCGAAATTGCCTTTGCCGTGATAGTTATAACTCGTCAGCGGGCTGTGGTGTTCACATGCCGCGCATTATCCCGCAGCAGGCGCACGCCTTCCTGATCAAAAGCTTGCCCATCCAAAATGTAGTCCGTCAAGCCCTCCTCCAGTAATTGCGCCAGATATTTCGTGCTGCCGCCGCGCACGAAACGCGCCTTGACGTTTCGGGCTCTCGTTCTTTCTTTCTTTCTTTCAAAAATTGCGCAAAAGCCAGGCTGGTTCCGCCCGCTCCGGCTTGAAAGGAAAAACCGTCGCACATCAAACCGGCTTCCTCGACAAAACGCGCGATATACTCTGCATAAAGCAAAGGCGCGGGCTGGCTCGCAGGTATGAAGCACGGGGTGGGACATGCAACCAAAGGCTGACCTCGCCTGTCTAAGCATCAAAAAGTGAAGGGAGCAGGACTCATGTTCAAAAACTACCTCAAAATCGCGCTCAGAAATTTGCTCAAACACAGCGGCTATACTGCCATCAACATCACCGGACTGGCGCTGGGGCTGGCTTGCTGCTTCTTTATCATTCTCTTTGTAAGGCACGAGCTGAGCTACGATGATTTCCACCTGAAGGCGCCGCGCATTTACCGCTTGTTGCATGCCGCGAAGGAAGATCCGGGTGCTCGTTCTGCGATCAGCGCATCGGCTTACGCCCCGCATCTGTTGCAGGAGTTTCCCGAAGTCGAGCAGGCAGTGCGCTTTTTTACCAACGCGGGACCGGCCAACCTCAAGTCGGCCTCCGAAGTGCGGACGGTCAATGGATTGGTTTTCGCCGATGCCTCGGTTTTGGAGGTGTTTGATTTCCGGCTGCTGCGCGGCAATCCTGCAACGGCTTTGACCGCGCCCAATACCGTCTTGCTCACGGCGGCGCAGGCGCAGGCGTGGTTCGGAAATGAGGATCCGCTCGGCAAAACCTTGTTCTATTTACGCGGCAACCAGAAACTGGCGCTGCACATTACCGGTATTTTGGAGAATCTCCCGAGCCATTCGCATCTGCAATTCGATCATGTGGTGTCCTTCAGCACGATCAAAGCTTTCATGGGAGAAAACGCGCTCGAGGAATACACCAATTTCAATTATTACACCTATGTTTTGCTGCGCCCCGGCGTTGCACCACAACAGCTGGCTTCTCGCTTTTCTGATTTCCTGCGCAAGTATCGCGGTGAAGAAACGGCGAACAACACTTTGCTAACTTTGCAGCCCGTGCGTGACATTCATCTCACCACCAACGTCAAATGGGACATCGGCACGAACAGTGATAAGAAATACTTGTATATATTTTCGGCGGTGGCATTCTTGATTCTGCTGATTGCCAGCATCAACTTTGTGAATCTGGCCACCGCCCGCGCCACACTACGCGCCAAGGAAGTCGGCGTGCGCAAAGCGGCGGGGGCCGCACGACGGCAAGTGATGCTGCAGATGTTCGGCGAATCGCTTTTAGCCAGTGTGTTCGCCATGATTTTGGCCGTAAGTCTGTTGCAGATTTTCGCACCGGTTTTAAGCAATCTGCTGGAGCGGGAAATCGAACTGCACGTGTTCGGCGACTTGGCATTATTGCTTCTGCTCATTGGCCTCGGACTGCTGGCCGGAATCCTCGCCGGAATTTATCCCGCCATGGTGCTTTCCTCGTTCGAACCCATCACCGTTCTGAAAAGACTGGCAACGCAGGGCGTCAAAGGCGCGCGATTGCGCAAAGCCTTGATCATGGCGCAGTTCGGCATTTCGGTGTTCTTGCTGATCGCCATGGCCACGGTCTATAATCAACTGCAATACATGAAAACACGCGATCTGGGCTTTGACAAGGAGCAGGTCGTTTTTGTCGGCTTGAGCGGCGCGGTGAAGGAACATTTTGCAGCCTTTCGCAGTCAATTGCTAGCTTATGCAAGTATCAAGCAGGTCGCTTTGGGGACCATACCAGGCCGGGTGGGTACGAGCCGGGACTACAAATGGCCAGGACAGGAAAAGGGAAGTGAAGGTAAAGAAAGCCGCAGTTTCTTTACGATGTTCGCCGATGCCCATTCATTGGAGGCTTTGGGCCTGGAGCTGGTGCAAGGGCGCAATTTTTCCGAGAACCTCGCCACGGACGTTACGCACGCTTATATTTTGAATGAAACCGCGGCGCAGGAATTGGGCTGGGGTGATCCCGTGGGCAAGCAATTTCACGTGTGGGATGAAGAAGCGGGACAGGTCATCGGCGTGGTCAAGGATTTTCATTTCAGATCCTTGCACCAGAAGATTGAGCCGCTGGTGTTGGATGTCAAACCAGAGTGGTCGTGGACCGCGGCCATTCGCCTTGCGCCTGGCGAGCTGCGCGCGACTTTGAGTTTTATCGAAACGCAATGGCGGCAGTTCGAGCCGGAGCTGCCTTGCAACGTGCTTTTTCTCGACGTCGATTTCGAGCGGTTATACCGCGCGGAGGAGAGGCTGGGCCGGCTCTTCAGCAGCTTTACCGCGCTGGCGATATTCGTCGCCTGTCTCGGCTTGTTGGGATTGGCGGCGTTTACCGCGGAGCAACGCACCAAGGAGATCGGCATCCGCAAAGTGCTCGGGGCCTCGGTGCGGGATATTTTGCTCCTGCTTTCCAGAGAATTTGCCAGGCTCGTGGCTTGGGCCTTCGCCGCCGCGGTTCCCGTTGCCTACTGGGTGATGAATGCCTGGTTGCAAAACTTCGCTTATCACATGAATCAGGGTTTCATCACGTTTCTGCTTTGCGGCGTCCTGGTGCTCGCGCTCGCGCTGCTCACCGTCAGCTCGCAAGCGCTGCGCGCCGCGCTCGCCAATCCTGCGGAAGCGTTGCGATATGAATGAGAGGCAAGATCCCGGCGCAAATCCATGCCATCTGTGGAGGTTTTTTTTCAAAGCTTCAAAATGAAATTTTACTGTGACTTCAGCTCTTCTGTGATCGTGCTCATGTTCTCCTGCATCTCCCATTTGTCGCAATCCAATTCCAGCCATTCGTTTTTGAAACGCAGCACCACGCGCTTGGCATCGGGGAAGTATTTGAGCAACGGGCTGTCGAACAAGGCACAGTCTTTTTCCAGAATCGGTTTACCGTTTAAAGCCCGCTCGGAGAAACCAGTGACGGGATTGAACGCGAACTCCATGACATCGCCATACATCGTGGTGTATTTGAGGCGCAGCTTGCTGGTGAACTGGCTGAGATCGATCTTCGTTTCCTGGCGTACACGGCGCTGAAACTCGGCAAAATTAAGGCTTTCAAGCGGGGTGCTGATTTCGAGCACAAAGCCGTTGTGCCGGTCTTGGGAAACGAGCCACCGCCCCTCCACTTGCGCTTCGAAATGAAATGGCCGCAGGGGCAGAATGGCAATGTAGGTTTCTCCCGCCCGGCCGAAAATCCAATCCGGCGCCGTGGAGGAATCGCTGCGGACGGGCAGCAGCAAAGTATCCAGGCCTTGCGACAAGAAACCCAACAGTTTGACGGGCTGGAGCGTATCCGCCGCGCCATACAGGCCGAGGAGCACGTTGCGATGCTGAAAAAGGCGCTCGAAATTCGAAGTTCCAGCGAAGCATTGCAAGGGATTGGGAGCATCATAACGTGTCTTCGCTTCGGCCGCCAATATTCTCGGCTCGGCAGCGTGGAATTTCGCCAAATCCCTGCCGTGCGTGGAGGGCGTGGTGATGAACAAAATCGGCCGTTGATCGCCGCGCGCGCGATAGACCAGCCCCCAGGAGGGTTGCCCATGCGGCGAGAGTGCTCCGCCGGGCATTGAGCCGAGAATGTAGTTGCGCGTGACATACGTATACTTGCAAACGGGCGCGGCGGGATCGTTTTCATAACGCAAGCTGGAAACGCGGCGCTTGCGCTCCTGGTGCACGTAACCGCCGATGGGATCCCGGCGCTTGGCCAATTGTTGAATCAGGTTGGGCAGGGCATAGCTGCTCAAAGAAGAAAAGAGCAGCTCCGTGGTTGGAACCAGTCTGCCCACGCCGAGATAGAGCCAGGAAAAACCCGCGCTCGGCGCCTCGCGCGGCGC
>JBIOXB010000221.1:0-2013 GCA_044869275.1 bacterium | reverse complement strand
CGCCGGAGCCGACCCTCCCGATGCCGAAAAGTCGCCGATGCATGTGTCGCCGGACCCTGCGGTGGTGGAAGAACTGAAGGTGGAAGAGAAGAAGCCGCAATGAAAGTTTTGTTGATCCAGCCCCCGGTCGAGGATTTTTATCAAACCACCATCCGTACACTGCCCGTCGGCTTGCTGTATCTCGCGTCCTCTTTGCAGCACAATGGCATCGCCGTCGAGCTGCTCGATTGCCAAGCCACGGCGCAGAAACGCGTGCTCGAGCTCCCGCCTGAGTTTGCTTATCTCAAACGGCACTATCGCTCCGGTAATTTGAGCCCGTTCAAATTATTCGGCCATTATCGCCACTACGGCTTGCCGTGGGAAGATATTCGCGAGCGCGTGCGCCACTCGAACGCAGACGCCATCGGCGTTTCGTCGTTGTTCACGCCGTTTTATCGCGAAGCGTTGCGCGTCGCGGCGATCGCCAAAGAGCTCGATCCCTCCCGGCCGGTGATCATGGGCGGCGCGCACGTCAATGCCTGCCCGCAACAGGCTCTCAGCGACCGCAACGTGGATTTCATTCTGTTGGGCGAGGGCGAGCGTACGTTGCCGCAACTGGTCATGGCTCTGAGCGAGGCAAGGTATTCGGCGTTCGAGGAAATCCGCGGACTCGGTTACAAAGCAAATGGCAAGCAGCGCGTGGCAATGCACGGCGATCTCATAGAAGACCTTGAGCCTTTGCCCTTGCCCGCGCGCGATTTAATCGACCCGGCCCGCTATACCTTGGGCGGAAAAAGATTGACCATGCTCATCACCAGCCGCGGCTGCCCTTATCATTGCACCTTTTGCTCCATCTTTCTCACCGCGGGCCGGCAATTTCGCACACGCTCCATCAACAGCATCATCGACGAAATGAAGCACTGCCGGAAACGTTACGGCATCGAAGCGTTCGATATCGAGGACGACAATTTCAGCTTCGATCAGAAACGCGCGGCCCATATTCTTGCCGCGATTCGTGAAGAATTTGGCGAGGGCCAAATCGAGTTGCTGGCGATGAACGGCATTTCGGCGGCCAACATCAGCGCGCCGCTGGTCGAGGACATGAAGCGTTCGGGCTTTCGCAGCCTCAACCTCGCGCTTGTGACCAGCGACAAACAGAGCCAACGCGCGGCCAAGCGCCCCGGTTCCACCAGTCATTTCGAGCGCGTGGTGCAAAAAGGCGCGGAGGCCGGACTGGAGATGGTCAACTATGTGATTTTGGGCTTGCCGGATTCCACGATAGAGGAGATGCTTGATTCCATCATTCATTTGATGGAGCGGCCGGTGCTCATCGGGCCGAGCGTATTTTATGCCACACCCGGCACGGAAAGCTTTCAACAATGTCTCGATCGCGGCCTGCTGCCTGCGGTGGATTTTGCGCTGCAGCGCTCAACCTGCTTCCCGGTGGAAACCCCGCATTTTTCCCGCCTCGATCTGGTGACACTCTTTCGCATTTGCCGTTTGCTCAATTTCATCAAGGCGCGCCTGGATGCGCAGCCGCCCCGTACCGCAGCATTTATGCTGCGAGAATTGTTGTCTTCTCCTCATCTTCCCAATTCCTCTCCGCAAGCGGGTGAGCTGTATCGTTTCTCACAGAAGCTCAGCGAAACTGAAATCGGCTGCTGGCTGGCGCACGCGTTTCTGTGCGAAGGAAAATTCTTCGGACTGACCCTGCACCGTCGCGGGCCCCAACACGTGGTTTATGAAGCGTATCAAGAAAGTGCTGCGCCTGCCGTCATCGCTCTCTTCCTTGAAAAGGCGGCGGGCAAGATGATTTTCGGCATCAAAAACCATTTTGCTGCGACGCTTTTGTTGCACGCCGAAAACCTCGACGGGCGCACCGTTCGGGAGGCAGCTTTTATCAGTGTTGAACACGAAGGCGAAGCTGCAGCAGCTTCATCATGATTGGCTTTTCTTCTTTGAAATACCAACCTGCGAAACTTAGCTTTTTTATCAAAGTTTCTATCCGCAGATGTCGCAGATTTACGCAGATAA
>JBIOXB010000220.1:0-2022 GCA_044869275.1 bacterium | reverse complement strand
CTTCAATTTCAGTCACAACTTTTTGCTTAAAAGCAAGGCTGTAGCGTTTGTGAAGCCCAGGGTCTGACATAAAATGGTCTCCTGAAATAGGTGCAAAACCTGTCAACCTATATCAGGACGAGACAACGCATTACGTCTTACGCCTCACGCATTACGCCTCACGTTTTTTCCCGACTACAGATTCGTCGTCCACCGGTACCCATTGGACTCGTAAATCATCTCGGCCACCTGTTTGCGTTCGCGATCGAGATTGTCGTCGATTTGGCGCGCATTGCGCCGCGCGCGCCGCCAGGCTTCATCAATATATGTATGTGCGAGCAGCAAATCCTGTTCGATGCCGGCATGTTTTTGCTTCAACAAAGTATGCACGCGCGAAATCACCGCAGCCATGCCGAAAAGATCGAGCGCCATGTCCGCCAGGCGGTGTTGAATGAATTGCTTGAGAATGATGTCTTTGCCGTGTTTCATCAGCACCCGCTCGGTGGCGAGATGCAGCTCTTTGGCGTACTCATTGAAACGGGCCGCGGCATTCTGCAATTGGGGATGAATGCCGGTGAGATGATCGTGCGCCACCGTGGCTTTCACTTTGCCCGCGGCGAAGCCGGTGAGCAAACCGAAGCCTTTGATGGGATCGCGCAAGGCCTTGCCGATTTTTTTGAGATACTCGCCCGGGCCTTCCATGCCCGAGAGCGCGATAAACGCGCGCAGAATTTCATTCGTGCCTTCGAAGATCAAGTTAATGCGCGAATCGCGCAGCACTTGCTCGTAAGGATAATCGCGTGAATAGCCGATGCCGCCCGCGATTTGCATGGCTTCGTTGGCGACGCGCCACACGGTTTCGCTCACGAAGATTTTGCTCGCGGCCGATTCCAGCGAAAAATCCACGCCTTTGCGATCGGCGAGCGAGGTGGTCAAGTAAACCATGCTTTCCGCCGCATATATTTCCGCCGCCATCGCCGCAATTTTCTCCTGTATCATTTCGAATTGCGCAATCGACTTGCCGAATTGCTTGCGATTTTTCGCATGCGCCACCGTCATTCGCATCAGTGCCTTGGAGCCGCCGAGACAACCGCTGGCCAAGCCGAGCCGGCCGGTGTTCAAAATCTCCATCGCGACTTTGAAGCCCTTGCCCATCTGGCCGAGCATGTTGCCCACCGGCACCTGGATATTGTCAAAGTTGAGGGAAGTGGTGTTCGAGCCGTGAATGCCGAGTTTTTCTTCGGGCTTGCCCGAAGAAAATCCTTTGAAGCCGCGCTCGACGATGAAGGCCGTGATCTTTTCTTTTCTTTCGCCGCCTTCGTCCATCAAGGTCTTGGCGAAGACGGTGAAGACCTCCGCAATGCCGCCGTTGGTGATCCAGATTTTGCCGCCGTTTAAATTGAAAGATTTTTTGTCGGGGTTCAGCACGGCTTTGGATTGAATGCCGGCGGCATCACTGCCGGCGCCGGCCTCGGTCAAGGCGAAGGCCGTCATCTTTTCGCCGCTGGCAATCACGGGCAGATATTTTTGCTTCTGCTCTTCGCTGCCGAACATGACGATACCTTTGGTGCCGATGGAGAGATGGGCGCCCAACGACACGGCCAGCGAGGCGTCGAACGTGCAGATTTCCTCGAACACACGGCAATACGCCGTTTGTGAAAGCCCGGCGCCGCCATATTCCTGCGGAATCGCAAGCCCGAAAAAGCCCAGTTCTTTCAGGCCTTGAAAGATTTCTTTGGGAATATAGCCCTGGCGGTCGATCTCAGAAGATTTGATATGGTCGCGCGCAAATTCGCGGAAAGATTCAATAATCACACGCAAATCGTCGCGTTCTTCCGGTTTCATCGCGGGATAAGGAGAAATCATCTCCTGCCGCACGTCACCGGCGAACAGCGATTTGAGAAAGCTGCTGGTTTTTTCTTCGGATGCCATATGAACCTCTTGCGCGTATAAAACTCAAACTTCAAAGCTCAAAATTCAATACTCCCTTTGGATTTTGTGGTTTGAATTTTGTGCTTATCCCGTTCATGAATTGTAAAACCT
>JBIOXB010000219.1:0-10776 GCA_044869275.1 bacterium | reverse complement strand
CGGTGTGCCGGAAGTGGTGGCGACGATTCTGCTCAATTTCATCGCTATTGAAATGATCCGTTACGCCGTCAACGGGCCGCTGATGGAAGCGGCCAGGCAGTTCCCGCAAACGGAAGCTCTCGCGCCGGGGTTGCGGCTGGGGCGCTGGCTGCCGCCCACGCGATTGCATGCCGGCATTGTGCTGGCACCCTTGCTCGCCTGGATGGGCTATTTACTTTTTTTTCGCACGGCCTTCGGATGGCACATGCAAATGGTTGCTGCAAACCCAGTTGCCGCGCGCTTTGCCGCCCTGGAGGTGAAACGCATTCACTTGTGGAGCTTGGTGCTTTCCGGCGCCGTGGCCGGTTTCGCCGGCGTGGTGGAATTGAGCGGAGTCACCTATCGCCTGTATCAAAATTTTTCGCCGGGTTATGGCTACACCGCCATCGCCGTCGCGCTTATGGCCAGGCTGCATCCGCTGGCCATCATCGCCACGGCTTTTCTCTTCGGCGCGCTGGAAAACGGCGCGGCGGCCATGCAAAGGCAGGCCAATGTCTCGGCTGTGATTGTCTATGCGATTCAGGGTTCGGTCATCGTCACGGTCGCCGTCATGGGCGCGCTGGAACTGCGCAAAAAATAAGCGACGCGACTCGGTTAAGCGCCGAGAAACTTCTGCCATCTGTGCAAACGGTGCGATTCATTTCGTGTTTTTCTGGTTGGGGGCGGCAAAATCACGGGAGCAGCATTGAGTTTGTATCTCGATTTTATCGAAAATCTCCTCCGTTCCGGCGGCAAGCTCGCTGCGCCCTTGTGGCTGGCGGCCACCGGCGAAACCTATGCCGAGCGCAGCGGGGTGATCAATATCGGCTTGGAAGGCATGATGCTGGCAGGCGCTTTTACGGGCATGGCGGCCGGTTTCTTCACCGCCAGCCCGTGGCTGGGATTGCTTGCGGGCGTTCTTGCTGGAATCGTGCTGGCGGCGCTGTTTGGCATTTTGACGGTTTATTTTTTTGCCGATCAAATCATCGTGGGTGCAGGCTTGAATTTGATGGCCGCAGGATTGACCGGTTTTCTCTTCCGCCGCATTTTCGGTGTGACCGGGTCAGCGCTTACGGTGCCCTCCTTCGAGCCGGTCACGATTCCGGTTTTGCATCAAATTCCTCTCGTGGGAGCTTTTTTCTCGCATCAGCCGGCGCTCTTGTATCTTGCCCTGGGCTTATTGCCCCTTGCTTCTCTGATCTTGAACCGGACGCAACTGGGCCTGGCGATTCGCGCCTGCGGCGAGCACGCGGCCGCAGCAGATACGGCGGGATTGAATGTCTATCGCCTGCGTTTCGCGTGCCTCTTGTTTTGCGGCGGAATGTGCGGCGCTGCGGGCAGCTATCTTTCTTTGGCGCACGCCAACACTTTTGTGGAAGGGATGACGGCCGGGCGGGGTTTTATCGCGCTGGCGCTGGTGATCTTCGGCCGCTGGCAGCCGTGGAAAATCTTCCTGGCTTCATTATTTTTCGGCTGCACCAATGCGCTGCAATTTCAATTTCAAGCGCTCGGCTCGAAGATCCCATATCAGTTTTTCTTGATGCTGCCGTATATCTTAACCCTGGTGGTGCTCGTTTTGGTGAGTTCGAAAACTTCCACCCCGGCCGACTTGGCGAAGCCTTATCGCCGGGTATGAAATCGATGCTCTAGTAAGGTGGCCGGCAGTTGCGGCAGCGTTATCTCTGCGCTTCCAGCTTTTCGATGAAGAAGTAAACATTTTGGTTGCCAAATTCGCGATGCTCGAGCACTTTGATCGTCGTCGCATAGCCGTTCTTGGAAATTTGAATCACGTGATTCTGCCCGCGATCGACATAGGTGACCAGCGGCGATTGGCCCAAATACTTGTTATCAACAATAACTTCGGCGTTGGTCGGTGAGGTGTTGATTTGCAGCGCGATTTGGCCGCTGCGCACCGGTGCCGCCTGCTCGGCTGCAGCTGGAGACGCCGGCTGAGCAGTTTGTTGCACTGGGGAGGTGATTTCAACGATAGAAGCCCGTGCCTGGGGTTGCGCCTGCGGCGCATTTTGCGGCGTGGTGATCAGCAGCGGGGCAGAAGGCTTGTCGGCCGCTGGCGGGGAGGAAGTGAGTGTCGCGCCGGCGGAAAGGGCCTGAGGTATTTCGGAAAAGAAGTTTTTCTGGCGTTGCAAAGCCCCGTCGGGCTTCTTGTCCAGCGTGATTGCCAGTGTCGTGCTGTGATTGGGATAAACCCTCACCTTGCCGTCCTGGGTGGTGATTTTGAAATCCTTCGCTTTCCAAAAGGATTGCGCATGGTAAACCGCTTCGATTTTGTAGACGCCGCTGGCCAGCGACAGCTCATAAATATTATCGCGCGGGTTGGCATCCTGGGTGGCATTGCTGGGCGTTATTTCCTGATCGTTGATGAACAACGCCGCGGAATTTTTCCGGCTTTTGCCGTGATCGCGTACATTGTTGATCTGCACGACCAAAGTCGGGGTGGAGGAAGTTTGTGGCGCGACGCCGATCGGCTTCAGCTTGTCGTAGGATTGCTGCGGTTTTACCGTGCGCGAACTGCATCCGGCGGCGAAGACAAACGCCAGGACGGCAAGGAGCAGGCGATGGTCGTTGGGTTTCATAGTTTCTTTTCTGAGGCGAAAGGATGGATGGAGCGATGGGTTTATCACAACGGCAGCCGGCAAAGGGCTGCCAGGTACAAACCAAAAAGGGCGGCATGCAGAACAAAGCGGAAGAACATGGCGACGAGCTGAATAATAACACATTCCGGTTCATTGTCAAGCACAAATTTGCGCGGCAAGGCCTCAGCATTTATACAAACTTAATTCGGTGCCCATGCCCGATTTTGACGATAAATCAAGCCTGCTCGAACCGCAGGTGTGTGGAGGTTGAATCTTAACGAAGCGAATACCATGCATAGCCTCTTGCCCCAGATTTGTTCCGTTTTAATCTGTCTGGCTTTACTGAACTCCGGTTGTGCCACCTCACGGCAAACTGCTAGAAAGAAATCTGCGGCAGTCAAAGCCCTGGGCCAGCGCCTCGATGCCATTCTTGCCGATTCGGCGTTGGCGCGTTCGCAAGCCGGGGTCAAAATCGTTGCGCTGCGCACCGGAGAAGTTTTGTATGAGCGCAATGCTCATTTGTTGTTTCACCCCGCTTCGAACCAGAAGCTGCTCACTTCTGCGGCAGCCATTTCTTTGTTGGGGCCGCATTTCATTTATAAAACTACTCTCGCCTGCGATTCCGGTGCGGTGCGCGACAGCGTTTTGCAGGGCAATATTTATTTGATCGGCCGCGGCGATCCCGATTTGACCACGGGCGATCTGTTCTCTCTGGCACAAGCACTGGCACAAAAAGGCATTCATGCGATCAACGGCAATATCGTTTGTGATGATTTTTATTTTGATAACGTGCGCTGGGGCAGCGGCTGGATGTGGGATGACGATCCCTCGTGGCTGTACTCTCGTTTTACGGCACTGACGGTGAATGATAACGCCGTGACCCTGCGCGCACACGCGGCGCAAACACCCGGGCAGCCCGCACGGATCTCCGTCAACGCGCCCAGCCCGTTCGTGGAAGTCGTCAATCGCAGCGTCACCGTGGCGCGCGCGGCGCAAATCGATTCGCTGGATTTGCGGCCGCTCAGCCTCCATCGCCGCTGGCAGGAAAATCAAAACGTGTTCGAGATCGAAGGGGCGATCGGCATGGACGAAGGGCTGCAGGAAAGCAAACAAAACGTGTTGCAGGCCGAGTTGCAGGCCGGCTATATCTTCCGAGATTTGTTGCCGCTCTGCGGCGTGCGATTTTCCGGTGAGATTCAGCATGGCCTGGGCCCGGCAAGGAAGCAGACTCTGGCAGAGCATGAAGGCCCTCTGCTGCCGGTGCTGATCAATCTCAACAAAACTTCCGATAATCTCAGCGCGGAATTGTTGTTAAAGACCATCGGCGCGGAGCGTCTCGGCCGTCCGGGTACGGCGGAAAAGGGCATTGTTGCTTTGCGCCAATTTCTCGCCCAAAGCGGTGTCGATACGCTCGCCCTGAGAGCTGCTGACGGCTCGGGGGTGTCGCGTTATAACCTGGTCACGCCTGCCGGTCTGGTGGAGATGTTGACCGCGCTCTGGAGCAATGAGACCATTCGCCATGAGTTCGTTACCACGCTTCCAATCGCCGGTGTGGATGGCACGCTGGAAACGCGCATGCGCCAAACTCCGGCCGAGGGGGTGTTGCGCGCCAAGACCGGCTCGCTTTCCGGGGTGAGCACCCTGTCAGGATATACCACGACGGTCGAGGGTGAAGAGATTGTTTTCTCGATGATGATGCAGCATTTCCTCGTTTCCGATCGCGCCGTGCGCCGCGTGCAGGATGGTGTCGGTGCCGAGATCACGGCCTTCGCGCGAAAACGGAAAAAGTAGAGGCGTGCTTGCGCTTGTTTATACTCCTTTTCGGCCATGCGAAGCATAATCTGATCAAAAGGCTCCGTCAAAACCAATTAGACCAATTCAGAGCCACGATAGCACTAAAATCAGCGAAAGTCAGCCTAATCCGTGGTATCCGTGGTCAAAAGAGTATAAAAACCGCTTTAAAAAGTCTTTGATTCCTTGGGATCCTCCCAGGCGATGGACAAAAGGCCGAAATGGACTGTGATATGGGAAAGTTACAAATGACAGTGCTGTTTTTTGGGTAAAATCTCGAAACAGGCGTTGCAGTGATGACTTACGGGCTGGAAGGCCTTGTTTGGGAGAATTATTTAAATTGTAATGTTTGGACTACTTATTCCTAAATTAATTAAAAATTAACTTGACTTTTCGAAATTTTTTCATAGATTTTCTTCATCTCTTTTGCCCAACGGGCTAACCGGCACGAGCCATTTTTTGCGGAACAACAAGTTCAAGGAGCGCGAAACCATGAACGCTGATTCGGAGGCTGCACCACGCACGGTATTGGTTGTCGACGAAGATTTGAAAACCGCTTTGAACTGCAAATCGGAGTTTGAATCCAAAGGTTACCGCGTGATGTGCACGCATTCCGGCCGCGAGGCGCTGGAATTGTTTGCGCGCGAGAAAATCGATTTGATTGTTTCGGAAGTTTCGCTGCCGGACATGCCGGGCATGGAGTTGATCGAGGCTTTCGCGGCGCGCCGGCAGCGCGTTCCCATCGTGGTCAATACCACTGCTTTAGGATACAAGGAAAGCTTTCGGTCCTGGGCTGCGGATGCGGTGGTGGAAAAATCCAATGACATTTGTGCCTTGTTCGCAATGGTGACTGCGCTGCTGCAACCGGCAAATCTGGTGCATTGAAAACAGATGATGTTGCCCATCTCGCAGCAGCCGCACAAGCAAGCTAATAGAATGAATAAATTTACGCATTACGTTTCACGCAAAACCTAATACCTTAGAGGGTTTTTACAAAGTTCAATGTCTCAAAGCAGCATGGGCTTTTATGCACGACAAGATAGACGCCATCGACATTCAAATCCTGCAAACCTTGCAATTGCAGGGCCGCACCAAGCGCAACGAGCTGGCGGAGCAAGTCAAGCTTTCCATTCCCGCAGTGAGCGAACGCTTGCGCAAGCTGGAAGAGCGGGGGGTGATTCGTGGTTATCACGCCGTGCTGGACGGACGCAAGGTCGGCTATGGCTTGACCGCGTTCATCTTCATTGCCAGCGATTCACCTTCGCACTATGCCAAAATCATCGAACGCGCTTCGGCCCATCCTGAAATTTTGGAGTGCCACGCCATCACCGGCGACGGCTCGCATTTGTTGAAAATCAAAACCCATTCCACGGAAACGCTGGAAAAACTGCTCGCGCAAATTCAGGCGTGGCCGGGCGTCACCAACACGCGCACACACGTGGTGTTGTCGAGCCCAAAGGAAGAAAGCGTGATTACCCTCAAGCACCTGCACAGCGAGCATTGAGTGATTTTACCGCCTCAAGGTTTCGAACCCCAGCTTGGCTAAATCAACCTTCATCCCTCACCATCCAAAGGAGCGACTCTCATGGCGTACAGCAAGGCCGACATTCTTGCGCATGCTAAGGAAAACAATGTCAAATTCGTCAATCTACAATTTGTTGACATTCACGGCGTGGCCAAGGGCGTCGGCATCCCCGTGGCGCAGCTCGAAGACGTGATCGAGCACAATATGTGGTTCGACGGCTCTTCGATCGAAGGCTTCACGCGCATTTCCGAAAGCGACATGTTTCTCACGCCGGATTTGGACACCTGGGCGATTTCGCCGTGGTCCCGGCAAACCGCGCACGTCACCGCGCGGCTGATTTGCGACGTCTACATGCCCGACGGCAAGCCGTTCGAAGGCGATCCGCGTTACATTCTCAAGCGCCAGCTCGAGCGCGCGAAAAAAGCGGGCTATCTTTACAACACCGGCCCGGAGCTGGAGTTCTTTCTGTTCCGCAAAGAGAACCACAAATTGTCGGCTTTGCCGCATGATGGCGCCGGGTATTTCGATCAAACCACGGATCTCGCGCACGAGATCCGCAAAGACATGACCATCGCGCTGGAAGAATACGGCATTCAGGTGGAAGCGCTGCATCACGAGGTGGCTGCCGGGCAGCACGAAATCGATTTCCGCTACGAGAACGCGCTGCGCTGCGCCGATCACGCCATGACGCTGAAGATCGTGATGAAGACCATTGCCACCCAGCACGGCTTGCATGCGACGTTTATGCCGAAACCGATCGCCGGCATCAACGGCTCGGGCATGCACGTGCACCAAAGCCTGTTCACCGCCGACGGACGCAAGAACTTGTTTTTCGATGCTGCGGATGATTATCATCTCTCGGTGCTGGCCAAATCCTTCGTCGCCGGGCAGATGGTGCATATCCAGGCGATGAACGCCGTGCTCAATCCCACCATTAATTCTTACAAACGCCTGGTGGTCGGTTATGAGGCGCCGGTTTACGTGGCCTGGGGCCAGCGCAATCGCTCAGCGCTGGTGCGCGTGCCGCGCTATACGCCGGGACGCGAGAAAGCCGTGCGCGTGGAGTTGCGCTGTCCGGATCCTTCGGCCAATCCGTACCTCGCGTTCGCGGTGATGCTGGCCGCGGGCCTCGACGGCATCGACAAGAAATTGACGCCGCCTCCGCCGGTGGAAGAAAATATTTTCGAATTCACCGACGCGCACGCCGCCGAGCGCAAAATTACCACCGTCGCGCGCAATTTGTACGAAGCTTTGCAGGCTTTAAAGGAAGACAAAGTGATCCGCGAGGCTTTGGGCGAATACACCTTCGACAAGCTCTACGAAGCCAAAATCAAGGAATGGGACGACTACCGCATGCACGTGAGCGAGTGGGAATTGGATCGCTATCTCGAAGTGTATTAAGAAGGTGCTTCTCACCGTCTTTCGCCGTCCGGGCGCTCGCAGCGTCCAGACGGTGCTGCAAAACGAAAAGCGCCGGGAGAACTCATCTCCCGGCGCTTTTTATTTGGCATCAATCAATTCGCTCTTAAACAATCCACGCTGCAGTTGGCGCGCAATTTCAAAAGCAGACCGGGTCTGGTGGCGAGTAGCGCTATATGCAAAACCCAATAGAGATCTCTTCAGGATTTGCGGACTTTCGATACAGCTCGCTTCGAACGCGGCTTGCGTGATGAAGCGAAGGGAATCGATAGGCCATTGCGGCGCGCAGTAATTTTGAGAAAAGCGCGGGCGTCATAATAATAAGGCTCGCCTTCCTCGTCAACCACGCGCAAGAAGCCCTCTTTCTCCGAGACGGCATCTTGCAAATACTCGTAAATCTTCATGGCGAACAAGCTCGTGCCTTCGTATTCACCCGCGTCAACGCACAACACAAGCTTTTTTCTTCGCAGTTCTTGAATACTCATACTTTTAATTTGTGTTTGATTTTCATATCGACCTTGCCGAGACCATGAGCTTCATACCAATGCAATTCGGCTTGGAACAAAACCCCAAATTGCCGAATGACCGCCTGGCCTTTTTTCTTGCGCCAAGCTGAAGGTTTCCCGCCGTACTTTTTGAGCAGTAATGGCAGAATCTTGATGCCATGTCCCCAAGCAATCGTTTCGACGCTGGAAATTTTCGAGAGCACCTCGAATTGTTCCATGTTGAAAGTATAACGAGAGGCAATCGAAAAATCAAGTCACAAATTCGTATCTTATTGTCGGAGCGTTTAGTTTATTCCTGTATCCCGGCGCTTTCTATTTAGAGCATTGGCCATGATCACTTGACCAGCAATATTTTTTGCGTGCGCGCGAAGCTGCTGGTGCGCAGGCGGCAGAAATAGACTCCGGGAGGCGCGAAACGGCCGTGATCATCCGCGCCGTTCCATTCGATTTGATGACGACCCGGACGCGTTTCGGCCTGCGCCAGCAAGCGCACGCGCTGCCCCAGGACATTGATGATTTCGACCATCATCGCGCCGGAGTGGCTTGCCGGCACGTCGTATTGCAAAGCGAGGCGACGTTGAAACGGATTGGGGAAGCCGCGCAGCGCGAAATCTTGCGGGATTTCATTTTGAGCACCGGGGTCGAGCACGGCAGTGCTCATGGGGATATAGATTGAAAACAACTCTCCGGCCAACGCGGCGCGCGGGGCATGGCCGCGGCGGCCATTTTCATCCGCGGCAGAGAAATAGTAATAAACCTTCTGCCCGCCGGCGAACGCCGGAATCTCCGCGGCGTATTCATCGGCATTGCCGGTTGCCGCCAATGCCACTGAATCGAACGGTGATTGGCCGGAAGTGTTGAAGTGCATAAAAAAGTTTTGTGGCGACAGCGCCACCGGTTCCGAGAGCATGATCGGCGTGGTGATTCGCGCCACCACTTGATACGGCCCCGCCTGGTTCACCGTGTCTGGCAGGGGCTGCGATTGCACCACCGGCTCCTCCCCCGCCGCATAGGTGATGAACAAATTCGGCCCGCGATTTTCCAAAATCAATTTTTTGATGTCAGTAGTGTCCGGATGAAACCAGTATCCAACTTCCGGCGTCATGCTGAACACTTTGTTTTTCGCGGTTTGCTCGCCATAAAACCAATCGTCGGAATCGCCGTTGACGGTGTAACCCACGGTTTCTAATCCCGTGCCGCGCTGGTAATGATTGTACGCCACGATGCTATCGGCGAGCGCGACAAAACTGGCGTGATCCGGCGTTGGGCCGTCCTCGTAGGCCCAAGGATAAATCACATAGTTGCCGTAAGAATGATACGATAGTGCGGCACGAAATTGATGCGCCGAAACGAAATCACGCAAAGCCGCGGTCTCCGGCTCGGAGAAAGCCGCCGTGCCGCGATACGTGCCGCTGGAGCCGCTGGGGCTGGAACCAAAATTGTCATAGCCCCATTTAAAGCCGTAATTGCGGTTGAGATCCACGCCATAGGAACCATTCGAGTTTCTTCGCCGATTTTTCCGCCACATCATGTCCGTGCTGAACACATAATCCAAGCCGTCAGGATTCACGATCGGCACAAGCCAGATTTGGCGATGGTCCACCAAATATGTGACGTCAGGATCATGGCCGTAATTTTCGAGCAAATAGTTCATGTAATCCAGCACGATTTCCGGTGTGATGATCTCGCGCGCATGATGCAAGCCCACGATCAGTACCTCCGGCTCGCCCTCCTCAATCGCCGCATGATCAGAAATCTTTACCGCCCAAATGTCACGATCGGCCAGGCCTTGCTCTTTTTCCCAACTGTCGCCAATGTCCAATACTTGTACGAGCTGCGGGTATAAAGATTCCGCCAGCAGGATTTCATCCACGGTTTTCTGGTAATCGTGAAAATGATCCAAATAATCCTGTGCGCGCAATTGGCGCTCATACTCTTCTAAATCATCGTGCAGAATGGTGAAGCTCAAACCTTTCTTTTGCAGTGTTTCTAATTCGGCAGGCGTGACAATGGCTTCTATGCTTTTTTTTCGCGTGTCGAAATCGACCAAATCCATGTCAGACGCAAGCGCTTCGCGCCACTGCGCTGTCTGCCAGTTTTGAGCCTCGAGGCGTATCAGCTTGCGCGGGCGCTGTGGCATTGCTTCTTGTGCAGCGGCGGCAAAGGCAAAAATCAGCAGGCAGACAGGAATCAAACTTCTTCTGAGCATGCGGGCATCCCTAGGTTATGGTCATCATCGCGGGTTCGGCGTGTGAAAAGTGCACTAAAACTCCAGCCTCGACCGGAAGGAACTGCTCAAGTGTGAGCATGAATTCGGCAAAACTTCTTGCGACTTTGCGAAAATACTCCCGTAGCACTGAAAACTCAAGATATATTTTGCCGACTGCGTTACGCGCTTAACTTTTCAAACTCAAAATAAAATTCCAACTTTTTATCGCAATGGATAGATTAACACCGACTGATGAAAAGACTAAGAGTTTTATCCGTTGGACTTAATCTATCAGTTTGGAGCCGCCCGTAGGGCTACGGTTTTCGGCTTGTCTGAAAATCCGTTGTAGCCAGTTATAAGTGCACTCTCTCCAAAAAAGCAAAAACTTTCTCCCACGAAATGGAACTGTCACGAAAAAAGATTTTCATTTTCGTAGGAGTTCCGTTTTTGTGGGCGAAAAGTTTTTTTTGGTTCCGGCTCGCCCAGGTTATAACTTGATCGTGTTCGGTTTTCAAAAGGGGGAGAGGGGAGGTGATACCATCTTGATAAAACAGCAGACGGGAAGGATTAGGAAAACCGGCGAGCGCGCGGAAGATTTCACATCAGTTGAATCTCTGCATTGCGTTTACAACTCGAGCGCGCGCCCGCCGGTATATGTAAAACGGCCGTAAGGCCGGTTTTCCAAAGATTTCGAGACGGCCGTCACCGATCTGC
>JBIOXB010000218.1:0-50686 GCA_044869275.1 bacterium | reverse complement strand
GATTCATGCCCACGTCGCTAATGAGAATTTTGCCGCGCCAGGCCAGCAGCCGAAAGGGGCTGCGCAGTCCGAACGCCGCGATCTCGGGGCGCACCAGGCGGTCGCCGAGATAAGGATTGTCCGGGGGGATGCCATACCCCCCGGAAGGCTGTGGTGCGATGCGGATCAATTTGCCCAGCAAGGAAGCTGGATCTTGCGCGGATGGCCCCTGAGCGGCGTCGCCGATAGTGGCGTACAAATACCCGTCCTCGCCAAAGGCCAGGGCATAAATGCCGTGAATAGCTTGCGCCGGCGCTACGCGATCGATGTTCAAAATCAGCGTGGTCGAATTCACAATGGCCGCGTAATTGTTCGACCACTGCATGCGCACGATGCGATTCCAGCGGTTGTCACCGGTGGTGAAGCAAAAATAGACGAACCCGTTGGCTTCAAATTGCGGATCGAAGGCGGCGTCCGTCAAGCCGATTTCGGACGGACCCGGCGCCACTTCGGGAATGTTGAATGAGCCTAAAAAGCGCCCCGAATCTTGCTCCAGCACCAGATGAAAAACTTGCCCGCCTTGTCCCAGGGCCAACAGGTCGCGTGCATTTGGAAAAAACTTGACGCGCGTCAAGCGCTCCGGTAACTGCGAACTCGGCACGATTGCTTTGGTGGTGAAGCGATCGTAAATATTTTCGTCCGCCTGGTTTTGAAATAGCCTGTCGCCGGTCTGCGGGCAGGCCAGCAACAGCAAGCTCAACAACGGCATAAAAGCGAGGAGATATTTCATTGCCGTGGAGGGCAAAATAGATGAAAGCCGAAATCATGGTTGCACAAGAAGCTCCGCCCACAGAGCAAAATAGCGAAAACATTTTAGATTTGCAATTCAACATCTGCGCCGGCAAGTCCGGCGCATGATGATTGAGAAAATTCAAGTTGCACTTTTGCCATTTGCAGCACAAATTGCTCACGCTCTTGATTGACGAGGAAAGCTTGCGCATTTTTTTGCGCAACGAGCTCGAATACGAATAAAACGGAGACACCATGGCTCTCTTCCACAACAAGCAGGAATTCGGCTGGAGCATGTATGATTGGGCTAATTCTGCTTTTGCCACCACGGTCATGGCCGGTTTCTTTCCCATTTTTTTCAAAGAGTATTGGAGCCAGGGTGCGGAAGTGACAAAGAGCACGGCGATGCTGGGCCTTGCCAATTCTCTTGCCAGCGTTTTTGTGGCTGCGCTCGCGCCGTTTTTGGGAGCCATCGCCGACGCCGGCAGACAAAAGAAGGCCTTTCTGATTTTTTTTGGTTATCTGGGCGCGCTCGCTTCCGGCGCGCTGTTTTTTGTGCCCCCCGGCACGTGGTTGGGGGCCGCGCTCACCTATGCTGTGGGGATTATGGGATTTTCCGGCAGCCTGATTTTTTATGACGCGCTGTTGCCGGCCATCGTCGACGAGAAAAGAATCGATTTGGTTTCATCGCTGGGTTATGCCATGGGTTATCTCGGCGGTGGCTTGCTCTTCGCGCTGAATGTCTGGATGACGTTGAGTCCCGCGACATTCGGCCTGGCCAGTGCGGCCGAAGCCGTGCGCATTTCATTCCTCAGCGTCGCGGTGTGGTGGGGATTGTTTTTGCTGCCGCTGATACTCTTTGTGAATGAGCCGCGTTTGCGGGAGAAAGTGAAATCCCAAAGCGCAATGCGCGCCGGCTGGCAGCAATTGCAGCGCACTTTTCATAAAGTGCGCCACTTGCGCACCGTGTTTCTTTTCCTGGCAGCCTATTGGCTTTATATTGACGGCGTCGACACCATCATTCGCATGGCGGTTGACTACGGCATGTCGATCGGCTTCCAAAGCAAAGATTTGATCGTGGCCTTGTTGATCACGCAATTCGTCGGCTTTCCTTGCGCCATTGTGTTCGGGAAACTCGGGGAAAAAATCGGCGCCAAGCGCGCGATCTTCCTCGGCATCGGGGTGTATCTGCTGGTGGTGATTTGGGCGGTGCAAATGACGGAGAAATTCGAGTTCTATGCGCTGGCGGTGACCATCGGTTTCGTGCAGGGCGGCATCCAAGCCTTGAGCCGTTCTTTTTATGCACGCCTGATTCCACACGATCAAGCTGCGGAGTTTTACGGCTTTTACAATCTTTTGGGAAAATTTGCCGTGATCTTCGGCCCGCTTTTGATCGGCTTTACCGGAATGATTTCGCACAATTCGCGCGCCGGCATCGCTTCGATTGCCGTCCTGTTTATCGCCGGCGGTGTGCTGCTGTATTTTGTGGATGAACAAAAAGGCCGGGAGGAAGTCCAGTATCTCAAGCTTTCATCCCCATCGGAATAGCTCATCGACGTGTCCGGCATGTTTAGAAATTGGCTCCTCAGCAGGGCGGGTCTGGTCCGAGCAGGCGGTTCGCCGCTTGCCCCGGGCGTGGCCTGTTCCCTCCTTTTGATCTTGTTGTGCGCGTGCGGTGGTGTTCGCAAAAGCCCGCCGCAGGAGGAGGTATTCTCCTCCGCACAAGTCAAACAATGGCTGCAACGAGCCCTGCCCGCTGTGGTGGGGGTGTCCGCCGTGTATCATTATCAGATTACGAATTTTCATCACCAGTATGTGAACGGCAAGCCCGTGCCAGAGGCCAGCAGCCCCACCGGCTATCGCCTGCTGCCTCGGCCCCAAGGTGCCGTGGTGGTGCAGGAATTGGACATTCAAAAAGTTGTTGGCGGCGGCTTGATTATTTATCGCGACCAGCAAAATGCGGTCATTCTTACCAGTGCGCACGTTTTCAACAAACCGGATACCATCAACCATTACGACCGCGCCGACACGAGCCAGGCGCTCCGTTATATACTGGCACGGTCGATCAAAAAAAAGAAAGACTTTTATGTGATCGGCCAGAACAACCAGTATGTCACCGCGGAGGTCCTGTATAAAGATAGCCGCCAGGATTTGGCACTGTTGCAGGCTTCCGCGGCCGCGACCTTGGGTGTGGCTTTCCCGTTTGCTTTGGCAGCGCCGGGCGAAATCGAGTGGGGAGATTTCGTGTACGTGATTGGCTACCCGCGGGAGGTCAAACAACTGAGCACGGGGGTGGTGAGCCGGGTGCATTTCCCGGGATCGTTCATTCTGGATACCGTGGCGCGCTTCGGATTTTCCGGCGGGCCAGTGCTGGTGGTACGGCCAGAGCACGGTTTGGAATTGGCAGGCATGGTTCGCGGTGTGCCGGCCAATAAACTGCGCTATGTTGCGCCGCCGAAAGAGGTGCCTTCGGGCCAGGTTTTGAATGAGCAGGACTTGCAGGCATTGGCCTCGCAAGAGATCGATATGATCGATTACGGCACGACCTACGCGGTGGGCGTCGATTTTATCGCCAGATTCTTGCGTGAAGCCAACGAAGTTTTGCAGCGAAAAGACATCGTGCTGGAACGAAAGTATTTGCCGTAAAACCTATTTTGCGGCCGTCGCCTCGGAGGTATGATCATGCACGATGCGCCAGCCCTCCTCGAAACGGCGGAGGATTAAGGTGAACCAGCCGCGCGGCTGATCGGGCAGCCCCGACAATTCCCACGCGCCCAACACTTTTGCCCAATCCGGCGACATCAGGTCGATTTGAGCGATCGTAAATTTCAGTTTGCCCATTTTGTCCGGAGTAGGATAGCCGTGCTGGTAGCGCTCCAGCATCGCCTGCCAGCCACGCGATACTTTGCTCGACGCAAATACCGTCGAATCGCTTTTCCAATAGCCCCGCATGAACCTTTCAATATCGGCGTCATTCCACGCCTGTTCCTGCCGCTGCAACACGGCGCGAATCTCACGCTGCGCGCGTTGGGGCGAATTTTGCCAGCGCGACACTTCCGCACGTCCATAGGCGCGGCCGTTTTGAATGACCAGCCAAGGCCGGCGCAGAGTGGCAAAACTGAGATACGGATTCTCTTCCAGCACCACCAAATCCGCCGCCATGCCCTCACCGATTTGGCCGAGATCCTGTTGCCGCAATGCATGTCCTGCGTTGATGGTCGCCGCCTCCAGCACGAAACGCGGCGCGATCCCGGCTTGAACCCACGCTTCCATTTCATCTTGGATCGTCGGACGCCAATCGTCGCGTGTGGCATAGCCGGAGCCGATCAGCAGCGGCACTTGCAAGTCGAAGGCTGTGCGTAATAAGGAACGATACTTTTCCTGCACATTTTGCACGGCGGCCGCATGTGCCGTGTGCGCGAATTCCTGCAGCCGTTTTTCTTCGAAAGCCAGCAGCGGTGCGAAGAACACCGCACGACTGGCCAGCATTTCCAGTTTCTTGCGCGCGTCTTTGGCGGGATCGAGGTTATCCCACGCTTCGAATAACAGTTTTGCGGTTTTCGTGCCGTAAAGCAAGGCCGGCGCCACCGCCCATGCCTGCGCGAATTGCCTGCGCTCGCCGGTGCCCAGGGAGGCGCTGGCCAGGCTGTTCACGTCATACAACCAGTTGAGGCCGGCGCGTCCTGCGTCTTCAAAGGAAAAACCGAGTGCCACGCCTGCCGTGGTCAGGCCGAGGGTTTGCGCTTCCTGCACCGCCGCTTTCATGAGTTTGCCTTCGAGGCGGGGATCGAGATAGAGGGCGTGCGCATTCTGCGCTTTGGCCGTGCGTGCCGCCTGCCGTGCGTCTTGCTCATTCTTAATCAAAAACGATCCAGGAGCAGGCGACACGCCGGCCCCGGGGAGCAGGGGACAACCGAAAAAAATGCGTAGCGCGGGCACCTCTGCTCCGTCTGCAGTGTCGTGAGCGGCTTGCGCGCTGGCGCCGCTCCAGTCTAAAACCGTCGTCACCCCCGCGGCCAGTAACTCCGAACAATCTTGTCGAAAAGCCGTGGAGTCTTGCGCGGCACTGGATAGTGTCACGTGCAAATCAATCAAACCGGGAATCAGCCATTTCCCCGAGGCCTCGATCTGATCGATGCCCGGGTGTGGCTTGTTGCTCGCCGCGCGGATGGCCGCGATTTTGCCGTTTTCCAGCAGTACCTCGCGCCCGGTGAGCTCCACGCCGCCGCCGAGCGCGACAATATTGATATTCTTGAGCAAAATAGGAGAAGCGGATTGTCCCCACGAGGCGCATGACAGCAACAAGATCAATCCGAAGCACAAAAAACTCGTCATGGAACAATCTCCTGTGATGAGGTGGAAGCTAAAAAACATTTTGGAAATTTGCGGGAAATTCTTCATACTGGCAACAATTATTTTTTGCGGAGCGTTTGCCCCTTTTTCCGGGCAATTCATTTCTTTTTTAAGGAGAATTTGTATGTCCCGTTTGACAGCTTGTTTGCTCCTGTTGTTTGCCGTTTGGGTTGGCTTGGCGCCGGCGCAGGACAAGGTCGTGGTGATTCCCAAAGCGATCGAGGGCGCGCCTTTCAGCGTTGAAGATAGCACGGATTTGTTTGCCAAGTCCTATCGTTTTTTCATCGAAGGCGAGGTCGGGATGGCGGCAGACAGTCTGCGCAAGCTAGTTGCGAAGAGCAATTATGCCATTGATCCAAAAGCTTACTACATCGTTGTGGCCAATTTTACCGACCGCGTTTCACCCATCGGCATGTTTCATGGAGGCTCGGATTTTCTCGATACGCGCCTGTATGGCTTGAAAACCGACAGTCTGTACTACATGTTCATCTCACGCACGGAAAACGCGCCTTCTTTCATCTCGGTCATGCTGAAAAGCAAGCCGACGCCTTTCGAGGCCAACCTGCCGGCGTTTTTGCAGCTCATTGGCTTCGGCATGCCCGGTGCGCTGGACAACCCCGAAGAGAGAACCACCTGGATTGACGTGCGCCGCTTCGAGATTCCCGACAAATTCAAGCGGGTTTCGGACATCGCGGTGATCGTAAAAGACTCGCTAAAAACCGACCGCTATCTCGCCTCGGCCGTCTTTGACAATACTCCGCTGGAGAGATGGAGCTACGGCATCGCCACCGCGATCACGACGGTGAACGACGTGGAGTTGGGGGTGGGCGAAGACGGCACCATTATCGTGAAGCCCAAACCCAACGGCGATCTTGCCGCTTTCGGCGTCATCAATTTTCATTTCAAACCGGTCGATACCAAAGCCCCGACGCTGGCGAGCTCGTTTCATTTGCTCGGCGGCTTGCGCATCGCGCCTGCGATCGAGCCGATTTTGGGCTTGGGATTCGGCGTTCCGGTAACAGGTTTCGAGCTGCATGTTTTTGGCGGCGCGAGCTTGGCGTTTCGCAATGTGTTGAAGGAGGGCTTTGCCATTGGCCAGGCCGTCGATCAGGAAGTCGATCCGTTCAAGGTTGAAGCAAAGCTGTATCCGCGCTTTGGGCTGGAGATCAAGTTTCCGTAAGAGGATGATCGCGTGAAGCTGAGGATTGAAGATAGAAGATCGAGGATCGAGAGTCGAAGATTACAACAGATAATCATCAATCTTCGATCCTCGATCTTCGATCCTCGATCGTCCACGTTCAATTTGGCGTTCATCCAGTATTCCAGAAAGCAAGAAGCCTCGCTCACACGAACGAGGCTTCTTGCTGAAGTGCGGAAGGGGGGACTCGAACCCCCACGGGCGACGCCCACTACCCCCTCAAGATAGCGTGTCTACCAGTTTCACCACTTCCGCAAACAGGTTACTCCCCCGCAGCTTATCATCCCGGAAGTCTCTCTTGTGCCCCCTGAGGTGATGCTCTCAAATGAGGCTTCCCCAGGCACGATTGCAGTTTGCTCTGCAAACGCGCGAAACAAAAACGGCTACGGCGTGGGCTGTTGCTGCTGTGGCGGTGGAGGCGCCGGTGCATTTTGCGTACCCGGAACGAGGGGGACACCGGCCGGAGAAGAGGTTCGCTCCTGGCGTTCCTGATCCACTAGGCTGCGCGCGCCGCTGGTGCCTGATTTCACGTAACCCAGAATCAAAGCGAACACCATGAAGGCCGCCGCCAAAATCGCGGTGAGCTTGCTCAGAAAAGTGGCGGTGCCGCGGCTGCCAAAGACCGCGCCCATGCCGCCGGCGCCGAATGAACCTGCCAAGCCTCCGCCCTTGCTCGATTGCATCAAGATCACCAGCGTCTGCAAGACGGCAATGATCACGAATAAGATAATGCCAACAGTGTACATGTCGATCCTTGTTGATTAGAACTCAGCCACTCCGCGGGAATCGGCTCACACGCTCCGCTGGATTCTCTCAGAATGGCACTGTGCTGCTAAATTGCAAAAGGCCTTTTCATCCGCCAACCTCTTCCGCCGCCTTGATGATGGCGGCGAAACTTTCCGCCTCCAGGCTCGCGCCACCGACCAAAGCGCCGTCGACGTCAGGCTGGCTCATCAATTCTTTCGCATTCGCGGGTTTGACGCTGCCGCCATATTGAATGCGGCAGGCGCGCGCGAGTTCCGCACCGTACATGCTCGCGAGCAGATTGCGAATCAAACCGTGCATTTCCTGCGCTTGCGCTGGCGTGGCGTTTACCCCCGTGCCAATCGCCCAGACCGGCTCATAAGCGATGGTGACCCGGCCGAAATCCGAATCTGGAACATCTTTGAACGCGCCGCGAATTTGCGTGGTAACGACTTTGTCCGTATCTCCTGCCTGGCGTTGCGCCAGGGTTTCCCCGACACAAACGATCGGCATCAAACTCGAACTCAGGGCGCGGCGCAGGCGGCGATTCACGCTTTCATCCGTTTCACCGAAGTACTGCCGGCGTTCGGAATGGCCGATAATCACGAAACGGCAGCCTACAGCCGCCAGCATTTCCGCCGAAATCTCGCCGGTGTACGCCCCTCTTTCTTCCCAAAAAAGATTCTGCGCGCCCAACTGGAGATTCGTGCCTTTAATCAATTCCGCCACGATCGCGAGATTGGTGAACGGGGGGCACACCGCCATCTCGGTATTCTTGATGTTCACGACCTTGACTTTCAACGCCTTGGCCAGAGCCGCCGCCTCTGCCGGTGTCGTGAACATTTTCCAGTTGCCGGCGACGAACATTCTTCGGGTCGAGGTGGGCATATGCTTTTGTCTCTGCAAAGCGAAAGCGCTTGTGCCTCACGTTTTACGGATTCCGTTTTCCGCAAAACGTAATGCGTAAAGCGTAATTCGTAAGAATCATCTTTGGCCGCGGTTTACAATTACAAGGAACGGCCGAGCAAATGAATCAGATCAATCACACGGCACGAAAATCCCCATTCGTTGTCATACCATGACAGGATTTTCGCACAATTGCCATCGATCACGAAGGTCGAAGGCAAGTCGACAATCGAAGAATGCGGATTCATGCGAAAGTCAATCGATACCAGCGGCTCTTTGGTGTACGAGAGAATGCCTTTCAGCTTGCCCTCGGCCGCGGCGATGAGCGTGTTGTTGATTTCTTCCACCGAGGTTTTCTTTTCGAGGTTGAAAACCACATCGACGAGCGATACGTTCGGCGTGGGCACGCGCACGGACAGGCCGTCCATTTTGCCTTTGAGCGCGGGAATGACTTCCGCCACGGCCTTGGCAGCGCCGGTGGTCGTCGGAATTATTGATAAAGCTGCAGCACGCGCGCGGCGCAAATCTTTGTGCGGCAGATCGAGAATCTGTTGATCATTCGTGTAAGAGTGCACCGTCGTCATCAGGCCGTTCCTGATGCCGAACGTTTCCAGAATGACCTTGGCCACCGGCGTCAGGCAGTTGGTCGTACACGAGGCATTGGAGATGACATGATGCTTGGCGGGATCGTACATGCCGTCGTTCACGCCGATGACGATGGTGAGATCCTGGCCCTTGGCCGGCGCCGTGATGATGACTTTCTTCGCGCCGCCGGAGGAGATATGCTTGACCGCGTCTTCCTTGTTGGTGAAACGACCGGTGGATTCGACCACCAGGTCAACGCCGAGGTCCTTCCATTTCAAATTGGCGGGATCTTTCTCCGCAAAAACTTTGACGATCTTGCCATTGACGCTGAGGTTGCTGCCCTCCGCTTTGACTTCGGCGTCGAGAATGCCGAGCAGCGAATCGTATTTCAACAAATGCGCCAGGGTTTTCGCATCCGTGATGTCATTGACCGCCACAATCTCAATGTCCTTGTGCTTCATCGCGGCGCGATAAGTGTTGCGCCCGATTCTGCCGAAACCATTGATACCGACCTTCACTGCCATATGTTCCTCCTGCTTCCTATGATTCATGAATGGCGTTCGACTATCCGAAAAAAACCTCTGCCAGCTCCAACATGTGAGGATCCACCGTCTTGTGCCCTTGCAAGGCTTCGGCAAAGGGTGTTTCGATTAATTCCGTTCCGCGCGAGGCGGCCATACGTCCGAATTTTTTTTCATGGGCCATGTCGGCCGCTTTCACCCCGAAACGCGTGGCGAGCAGGCGGTCCGCCACCGAAGGCGAGCCGCCGCGCTGGATTGGGCCGAGCGCTGCAATGCGCACTTCCCACGTGCCGCGATCTTCCAATTCGCGGCGAATGAGGTCGCCAATGCCGCCGAGCCGGCGGTGCCCAAATTCATCATATTTCACCGCGGGGTCTTTAGCGGGATCATAATGCACCGGCAAGGCGCCTTCGGCGACCACGATGATGCTGAATTGTTTGGCGTGCCGCTGGCGGCTCTTCAAAATATGCTCGATGCCCTCCAGCGAAAACGGCCGCTCCGGAACCAGGATGCAATCCGCTCCGCCCGCGATGCCGGCGGAGGTGGCTATGGCGCCGGAATAACGACCCATGACTTCGAGTATCACGACGCGGTGATGCGCCTCCGCCGTGCTGTGCAGCCGGTCAATGGCTTCGGTGGCAATGGTGACGGCGGTGTCAAAACCAAATGAGAAATCCGTGCCGAGCACGTCGTTGTCAATCGACTTGGGAATGCCGACGAAATTTAGTCCCCGTTTTGACAATGCCTGCGCCACCCCCAAGGTATCATCGCCACCGATCGCAACGATGGCGTCGATTTCATAGCGCTGGTAGTTTTGCACCATCCGGTCGAGATTTTCTTCGCGTTTGAGCGGATTGTGGCGCGAAGTGCCGAGAATGGTGCCGCCTTTGGGCAAGATGCCGGAAACCGAATACAAGCTCAACGGTTCGACATTGCCTTCGATCAACCCATCCCACCCGTGCTTAATGCCCAATACTTGATCGTCGTAGGCCGCGATCGCGCGCCTCGTCACCGCGCGGATGGCGGCATTCAAACCCGGACAGTCCCCACCGCCGGTGAGTACGCCAATCCTCATGAGGGAAATCCTTTTCTATCACAAGTCTCTTTCCCGCTCCAAAGTACAGAACGGAAAAGCATGTGTCACATACATCAAACATTTTCTGAAAACCGACGCCAAAGATAGCAAAAACGGGCTGAATTGTCAAGGTTTTATCTTAGGATTTTGAGGCAGGAAACGTGCTTGCCAAAGCCAGTGCACGGCTTCAACTCAGTGAGCCAATAGCCTATTCCCAAACCTGAGAATTGGATGGACCGTTTCCGTGGTTGTCCTGCTGTTTTATAATAATCTTTCCGATTCCTCACATTTTATACGGGATTCTATTTGATCGTTTCTTGCAGAAAAATCCGAATTTTGCCTTGACAGACGGGGGATGATTTTTGTATCTTAAAATCGGACTAAACGAGTCGGATTTTATGTTGAAATTATCGCGCAAATCAGAATACGGCATAATCGCCTTAAAATTCATGCTCAATCGCGGAGCTGGTACTTTGTCCACGGCAAAAGAGATCGCGACTCGGTTCAAGATTCCTGAACAGCTCATGGCGAAGATTTTGCAGAAACTGGTCAAAACCGGGATCTTGATGAGTACACAAGGCGTGCGCGGCGGATATATGCTGGCGCTGCCCCCGGAAAAAATCAGCATTGCCAAAATCGTCGAAAGCATCGAAGGTCCGGTGGGCATCGTCGATTGTGTGGTGACGGGCGAGGATTGCCAATGTGCGCAATACGAAGAAGGCGTATGCAATATCGACGAGCCGTTCGCGCACATCCAAATGCAGTTTAAAAACTTTCTCGACGGCATTTCGCTGGCAGACTTGAATCGTGCGCCGGTACGCGAGAATGCGCTGGTGCAAATTCGAGTTTAGCCGGTAGCAGTGAAATCAACTTTGAAGTACATACATTTTGGCAAGGAGATGACCATGATTACCCTGACCCCGAAAGCGGTGACGGAAGTGAAAAAAATCATGACGCAAGAAAACGACCAAGAGCTGGCTTTGCGCGTGGGCGTGCAAGGCGGCGGCTGCTCCGGACTTTCATATTTTCTCTCGCTCGATAAAGAACAACGCGTGGACGATCACGTATTGGAGTGCAACGGCGTGAAAGTATTCTTGGATTCCAAAAGCGCGTTGTATTTGGAAGGCGCGGAAGTGGATTTCACCGACGGCTTGCAAGGCTCGGGATTTACGTTCAAGAATCCCAATGCGCAGCGCTCCTGTGGTTGCGGGCATTCGTTCTCGGCGTAATTTGGAGCACACCACCTCTTCGTGTCATTTTTTTTGGCACGGGCGCTGGCCCTACTTCTAAGTGGAGTGCTTCAGCATGACACGCGGTGGTCCATTTCAAGTGAAATCTGTGTTTTTTGAGTAAAGAAATCCAAAATCCAAAGCCCAGAATTCAATACCACCTTTGGACTTTGTGTTTTGAGTTTTGCGCGTTTCTTATACGAGGTCTGGTAATGAGCACCGAAGTAGCAACCATCGAACAACTTGCCGGCAAGGAATACAAATACGGTTTCACCACGGATATCGAGACCGACATTGCACCCAAGGGCTTGAACGAAGACATCATTCGCTTGATTTCCAAGAAGAAGAATGAGCCAGAGTTTATGCTGGAATGGCGGCTGAAAGCGTTTCGCCACTGGCTGAAAATGGTCGAGCCGCACTGGCCGAACGTGCATTATCCGCCGATCGACTATCAAGACTCCATTTATTACGCCGCGCCGAAGGCCAGCAAGAAATTGAACAGTCTCGACGAAGTCGATCCGCAATTGCGCGCGACCTTTGAAAAACTGGGCATTTCATTGGACGAGCAGAAACGATTGTCCGGCGTCGCCGTGGATGCGGTGATGGACAGCGTATCCGTGGCGACAACTTTTAAAGCCGAATTGGCCAAGCTCGGCATTATTTTCTGTTCGTTTTCAGACGCCGTGCAAGAGCACCCCGAATTGGTGCGCAAGTATCTCGGCTCGGTGGTGCCTTATACCGACAATTTTTTTGCCTCTTTAAATTCCGCGGTATTCAGCGACGGCTCGTTCTGCTACGTGCCCAAAGGCGTGCGCTGCCCGATGGAGCTTTCGACGTATTTTCGCATCAACACCGCGAACACGGGCCAGTTCGAGCGCACGCTGATCATCGCCGACGAGGGCGCGTACGTGAGCTATCTCGAGGGCTGCACCGCGCCGCGCCGCGATGAGAATCAACTCCACGCCGCGGTGGTGGAGCTGGTGGCGCACAAAAATGCCACGGTCAAGTATTCCACCGTGCAAAACTGGTATCCCGGCGATGAAGAAGGCTGCGGCGGCATCTATAACTTCGTCACCAAGCGCGGCATTTGCCTGGAAGAGAACGCCAAGATTTCGTGGACCCAGGTGGAGACCGGCTCGGCGATCACCTGGAAATATCCCAGCGTGATCTTGAGGGGGGATAATTCCCGCGGCGAATTTTACTCCGTGGCCGTAACCAACCATCGCCAGCAGGCCGACACCGGCACGAAGATGATTCATCTCGGCAAAAATACGCGCAGCAACATCGTGTCTAAAGGCATTTCCATCGGCCGCAGCAACAACTCCTATCGCGGCTTGGTGAGAGTCGGCCCGAAGGCGGAAAACGCGCGCAATTTTTCGCAGTGCGATTCCCTGTTGATTGGCGACAAATGCGGCGCGCACACGTTTCCCTATTTGGAGATCAGCAACAAAACCGCGAAAGTCGAGCACGAGGCCACGACTTCGAAAATCGGCGAAGATCAATTGTTCTACTGCCAGCAACGCGGCATCTCGCGGGAGGATGCGGTGAGCTTGATCGTGAACGGCTATTGCAAAGAAGTCTTTCGTGAGCTGCCGATGGAGTTCGCGGTGGAGGCGCAAAAACTGCTCGCCATCAGTTTGGAAGGCAGCGTGGGATGAAAGAGTCGCATGCGGTGATCCGTAAATACTTAAGGAAGAAAGCAGCATGTTAAGCATAAGCAACCTGGAAGTGTCGGTGGAAGGCGTAAGAATTTTGCGCGGCGTGAATTTGGCAGTGCAGGCCGGCGAGGTGCACGCGATCATGGGTCCCAACGGTTCGGGCAAAAGCACGCTCGCGAATGTGCTGGCGGGCCGTGAGGGCTACACCATAGACGCCGGCGCAGTCCTTTTTAATGGCGAGGACTTGACGGAAATGATGCCGGAGGAGCGCGCGCGCAAAGGGGTGTTCATGGCGTTTCAATATCCCGTGGAAATTCCGGGCGTGGGCATTGCGCCATTTATGAAGGCCGCGGTCAATGGGGTGAGAGAGCAGCGCGGCTTGCCGCCGATCGATACCATGGAGTTTCTGAGTTTGATGAAGGAAAAAATGCGTTTCGTCGGCATCGACGAAAAATTGATCAATCGTGCGGTCAACGAGGGCTTTTCCGGCGGCGAGAAAAAACGCAACGAGATATTCCAAATGGCGATGCTTGATCCCAAGCTGGCGATTTTGGACGAAACCGATTCCGGCTTGGACATCGACGCGCTGCGCATCGTGGCCAGTGGCGTGAACAAGCTGCGCCGCAAGGACAATGCCACCATCGTGGTGACGCATTACCAGCGCTTGCTCAATCACATCGTGCCGGATTTCGTGCACGTGCTGATCGATGGCCGCATCGCAGAATCCGGCGACAAGGCACTGGCGCTCAAGCTGGAAGAGCGCGGCTACGATTGGATCAAAGACGAAATGATCGAAGCCGCCGCGGCATGAGCACTGCCTGACAGGATGCTGAAAAACTCTTTCCATGTCATGCCCGCGAAGGCGGGCATCCAAGAATCTAAAAGAAGCTGCGATCATGAATAAATTGCTGCAACCACATCCCGACGCGAAAGCGTGGCATCTCTCGAATTTCGACGTGTTCGAAAGCAAGCTCAACGGCAGCAGTACCACGCCGTTTCACGAGAGGCGCAAATCAGCGATTTCGAAATTTTCCGAAATGGGCTTTCCCACCACGCGCAACGAAGAATGGAAATACACCAACGTCGCGCCCATCACCGGCCAGAAATTCAAGCTCGCGGCCGGCGCGGTCCAGTTGAATCAAAAGATTTTGGCACCGTACAAATTTGGCGGCCCCGCGGAAAATGTGCTGGTATTCGTCAACGGCCGCTTTGCCAAAGAGTGGTCGCAGGTCAGCGCTCGCGCGAAAGGCCTAGTGATCGACAGCCTGGCGGGCAGGCTCGATCGCAACGACGAGTTCGCCCAGCAATATCTCACGCAATACGCCGATTTCGAGAACGAGCCGTTTACCGCGCTCAATACCGCTTTTACCTATGACGGCGCGCTCGTGCGCGTGCCGGCGGGAACGGTGCTGCCCGAGCCCATTCATATTTTGCATTTGTCCGCCGAGGACTCCTCGCCGTGGCTCACCCATCCGCGAAATTTGATCATCATCGGCGCGGCCAGCGAAGTGCAAATCATCGAAAGTTATCACGCGCTGTCGCAGCACGTGTATTTCAATAATGTTGTTTCCGAAATCGTCGTCGAGGCGGATGCCGCCGTCGAGCACGTGCGCATTCAAAGCGAAAGCAAAAAGGCCTATCACATCGCCATGCGCGAGGTGCACCAGAGCCGCGGCAGCAAGTATAGTTCGATCAGCGTCGATCTCGGCGGCGCGCTGGTGCGTAATAATTTTCATGTGCGCCTGAATGCTTTGAATGGCGAGGGCAATCTTTGGGGCTTCTACATGGCCTCCGGCGAGCAACATATCGACAATCATACGTTGATCGACCACGCCATGCCGCACTGCGCGAGCAACGAGCATTACAAGGGCATTTTGGCGGAGCAAGCACACGGGGTGTTCAACGGCAAAGTGCTGGTGCGGCCGGACGCGCAAAAGACGAACGCCTATCAAAAAAATCAATGCCTCTTGCTCTCGGACGCGGCCGTGATCAACAGCAAGCCGCAATTGGAGATTTTCGCCGACGACGTGAAATGCAGCCACGGCGCCAGCATTGGCCAGCTTGACGAAGAAGCGCTGTTCTATTTGCGCTCGCGCGGCGTGCGCGAGGCCGAGGCCAACGCTCTGCTGCGCCAGGCCTTTGCCAGCGACATTTTGAATCACATTACCTCGGAAACCGTGCGCACGCGCCTGGACGAAATGGTGCATACGGCCTTCGTGAAAATATGAGCGAATTCCATGACGACGAGGATTGAGCCACCCCTGGTGCCTGCGGGCGAGGCGCGGAAGGCTGCGAGTCTTCAAGTGGCAAAGATTCGTGCTGACTTTCCGATCTTGCGTGAGAAGGTGCGCGGCAAACCGCTGGTGTATTTGGACAATGCCGCCACTTCACAAAAGCCGCAAACGGTGATCGACGCGCTGACGCATTATTACCAGCAGCAGAATGCGAACATTCATCGCGGCGTTTACTATTTGAGCGAGATTGCCACCGCCGCATATGAAGGCACGCGCCGCATCGTGCAGGGTTTTTTGAACGCGGCCTCGGAAAGGGAAATCGTTTTCACCAGCGGCACGACCGCGGGCATCAATCTCGTGGCACAGAGTTACGGCAGGCGGCAGGTGCGGGCAGGCGATGAAATCGTTCTGTCTACCATGGAGCATCATTCCAACCTCGTGCCCTGGCAAATGCTGGGCGAAGAAACGGGCGCGCGTTTGCGCGTGATTCCGATCAATGATGCCGGCGAGCTGATCCTGGAAGCGTATGAAGATCTGTTGAATGAGAAGACCCGGCTGGTCGCCATTGCGCACGTGTCCAATTCGCTCGGCACCATCAATCCCGTCAAAAAAATGATTGCGCTGGCACACGCCCGGAATATTCCGGTGCTGGTCGATGGCGCGCAAGCCGTGCCGCACCAGCGCGTGGACGTGCAAGATTTGGATTGTGATTTCTACGCTTTCTCCGGGCACAAGGTCTTCGGCCCCACGGGTGTGGGCATTTTATATGGGAAAGAAAAGCTGCTCGAGATAATGCCGCCCCATCAAGGCGGCGGGGATATGATCAAATCCGTCACTTTTGAGAAAACGATCTACAACGATCCGCCGTATCGTTTCGAAGCCGGCACGCCCAATATCAGCGGCGTGATCGGCCTGGGCAAAGCGCTGGCATACGTGCAAAACCTGGGTTACGACAAAATCGCGGCACACGAGCACCACCTGCTGCAGGAGGCTACCGCGGCTTTGGCGGGCATCAAGACCTTGCGTCTCATCGGAACCGCCAAAGAAAAAGCCGCGGTGATTTCGTTTGTGCTCGAGGGCATTCATCCCCACGACGTGGGAACGATTCTAGACCGGAGCGGCATCGCGATTCGCACCGGCCATCATTGCACCCAGCCGGTGATGGCGCGTTTCGAGATTGCCGCCACTTCACGCGCTTCTTTCGCCTTCTACAACACCACGGCGGAAATCGAGGCGCTGGTGCAGGGAATTCATGGTGTGATCAAGTTGATGGGATGAGAAAAAGCGTTTCGCGCATTACACTTTACACGTTAAACGTGTAAAGTGTAAAGTGTAACGCGTAAGATCAGTAACTGCGGACGTTTCAGTCGCCCTCAAGGGGTGAGGATTACGCATGGACGATCTCCAAGAGCTGTACCAGGAAGTCATACTGGATCATAACAAGCATCCGAAGAATTATGGGCGGTTGGAAAAAAACAATTGCACCGCGGAGGGCTACAATCCACTGTGCGGCGATCGCGTGCAGCTTTTTTTGCAAGTCGAGGAGGGCGTGATCAAGGACATCAGCTTCATCGGCTCGGGGTGCGCGATTTCAAAGGCTTCGGCTTCCATGATGACGACGGAGGTGAAAGGAAGAAGGATTTCCGAAGTCGAGGAATTGTTCAGAAAATTTCAGGATTTGATTACCGGCGACCGGCATCGTAAAGTCGACGCGAAAGACGCCGGCAAGCTCGCGGTTTTTTCCGGCGTGCGCGAATTTCCCATGCGCATCAAATGCGCGAGCTTGAGCTGGCATACCATGATGGCCGCGCTGCAGCAGAAAGCGGAGGCGGTTTCGACCGAGGCATAACCGGCAATGCTTTGGGTTGGTGCCAGCGCTGCCGCTTCCCCGCTTGCGGAACTTGGTTGCATCCGGCCAGGCGGGGGGCGTAAAATGATTTCTGGAAACGCAGATGGAAAATCAAACGCAAAACACCGATTACAAGCAGGCGATCGTCAAGGCCCTGGAGTCGTGTTACGACCCGGAGATTCCCGTCAATATTTACGAGCTGGGCTTGATCTACGATATCGGCGTTGACGCCGCGAACAAGGCCAACGTAAAAATGACGTTGACCTCGCCGGCATGCCCGGCCGCGGCCTCTTTGCCGGCGGAAGTTGAAAGCAAGGTCAAAGCAATTCCCGGCATCACGGACGTGAAAGTGGAAGTGGTGTGGGAGCCGCCGTGGAATCCGGGCATGATGAGTGAATTCGCGAAATTGGAATTAGGTTTCATGTGAGCTACCAACCGAGAAAGGATTATGGCCTCTTTTAGTCTTTATCATCAGCCGATGTACGACCCGGCAGCAGTGCAGCCGATGCGCGACGAATTGACCGCCGCCGGTTTCGAGGAATTGTTGGCGCCCGAGGCGGTCGATGACGCGCTGCAAAATCATTCCGGCGAGACGACTTTGGTGTTCGTGAATTCGGTTTGTGGCTGTGCCGCCGGCAGCGCGCGGCCCGGCGTGACGCTGGCGCTGCAGCATCGCCTCATTCCCAATCGTATGACCACGGTGTTTGCCGGACAGGATCGTGCCGCGGTCGATCGGGTGCGCCAGCATTACCTCAGCGAATTTCCGCCGTCTTCACCGTCCTTGGCACTGTTCCAAAACGGCAAGGCGATCTACATGATGCAGCGCCGCGAGATCGAAGGCCGCTCGCCGGAGGACATTGCTCATCGCTTAATCAAAGTATTCGATCAATATTGCCAGCGTCCGGGGCCGTCCATCAGCCCGGAACAATTTGCGCAATTACAGCATGCCGTGGCTTGCGGCTCGAAGATTCCACGTTTTACGGCTGTATGATCTGCACCTTGTGCTCCGGCTCTCCCCGGTGGGTGAAATCTCAATAAATGTCGGCAATAATTTTGCTTTCCCCTCCGCATGGCGCTCGACCTCCTCTACCAAGATTTGCTGCTGGAACATTACCGGCATCCGCGCAATTTCGGCAAGCTGGCAAAGCCCACGTATCGCCTTCGCCACGACAACCCGCTTTGTGGCGATCTCCTCGAGCTTTCCATTATACTCTCCGCCCAAAGCGAAATTCACGCGATCAGATTTCATGGCCGCGGCTGCGTCATCAGCCAGGCTTCTGCCTCGATGATGACGGAAGCGGTGCAGGGAAAATCGCTCGAACAAGTGCGGGCGTTGAGTGCTTGCTTCCAAAAGTTGTTTTCGGTTGCGCCGGCTGCAAACGACGTGCGGCTGGCCGGGTTGCTGGCTTTTGCGGCCCTCCGGGATTTCCCTTCGCGTGTCACGTGCGCAACTCTGGCGTGGGAGGCTCTCGACTTTTGCCTGGCGACAGGGATGGACAGCCGCGAAAATCACGCTTCGGAACCAGATTTTTTATGTACCGAGTTGAATAGTTTTTCTGAATCCGACGGGCCAAAAACTTAATATTCTCTTAACATAGCCCGTCTTGACATTCTCGCTTTTTTTAACTAATTAGTAATACTTCAAACCACAAATTTTCAACGCATTCTGTCAGAATTCCGTCAAGCTTAGAGCCTGCGACCGCGCAAACTCCAGGTCCCGGCCGAAATCTCTGCAATGCCCCGGCTTTTCCTCCAGCGGTGGGGGAAGCGCCGAAATCCAAATTTCATGTTTTTCAAAGGAGAACGATGATGGCTGAGAAGCTGGTCAATTATTCCACGCAAAACGGTCTTGCAATCATCGAGCTTTTCGATCCGCCGGCGAATACCTACACTTATGAAATGATGCGCCAGCTCGACGCCGCGGTCCTGGAGGCGCGCATGGATGACGGTGTGCACGTTCTCATTCTCCGGGGCGCGGGCGAAAAGTTTTTTTGCGCGGGCGCGAACATCGGCATGCTGCAAAAAGTGACGCCGCGCTTCAAGTACTTTTTCTGTCTGCACGCCAATGAAACTTTGAATCGACTGGAGCAAACCCCCAAGCTGGTGCTGGCGGCATTGAACGGCCACTGTGTGGGCGGCGGTTTGGAAATCGCGATGGCGGCGGACATTCGCATTGCGCGAAAGGGCGCGGGCAAGATCGGCTTGCCGGAAGTGACGCTCGGTGTATTGCCGGGCACGGGCGGAACGCAGCGGCTGGTGCGGCTGGCCGGCAAAGCGCGGGCGCTCGAATTGATGGCCACCGGCCGCACCTTCGAATTCGAAGAAGCGGTGCAGATGGGTATCGTCAATCATGTTTTTCCGGTAGAAAATTTTTGGGAAAAAGTTTTGGAATACGCCGGCCAGTTCGTGCCGCCGAACAAAGCGGCCAAGGCCGTGGGCCTGATCAAGCGTGCGGTGCAATCCGGCACGGAGGTTTCCTTCAGCGAGGCACTCGCCATCGAGCGTGAATTGCAGCAACAGCTTTTCCAGAGTGAAGATGCCAAAGAAGGCTTGACGGCTTACGTGGAAAAGCGGAAGGCGAGTTTTGCCGGGAAATAAGTTGTGAGGCCAGGGTATAGGGTTTTTGATTTCAATCTATTTTAGCAATGGAGACGCGGTGGCATGGCTTTACCATTATTAGACGAAAGCCTGCAGAGAAGCATTGACTTGATCCGGCGCAAGGTAATCGAGATGAGCGGGCTGGCGGAACAGGCGCTCAAGGCCGCTTTGCAAGCGCTGACAGAGGACAATCGCACGCTGGCTTATTCCGTGGTCTTGCGCGATCAGTATATCGACGAGGCGGAAAAGGAATTGGACCGTTTGTGTTTGGAGTTCCTCGTGCGGCAGCAGCCCGTGGCCGGCCATCTCCGTTTTGCGTTCGCCGTCATCAAGATCAACAACGAATTGGAGCGCATCGGCGATTACGCGGAAAGCATCGCACGGCAATATCTCAGCATCAGCTCGCTGCCCATGCCGATGATTTCATACGAGAAATTTCACGATATCGCCAATCTCGCCATTCCGATGCTGCATGACGCGACGCAGGCTTTTGTCGATCAAAACGCCGAGCTCGCACGGGTCGTGATGGAGAAGGAAAAAATTGTCGACGGCATCCGTAACAACATTCACTCCGAATTGGTGCAGCTGCGCGAGCAGGGCAATTTGCCGCTGGAAGCTTTGGCGCCACTGATGATCGTCGCCAGCCGTTTCGAGCGCGTCGCGGATCAAGCCTGCAACATGTGCGAGGAAGTATTGTACATGTGCACGGGCGAATATATCAAGCACCAGGGCACGGAGGTGTTCCGCGTGTTGTTCGTGGACGACGGCAATTCCACCCGCAGCCAGATGGCGGAGGGCTTCGGCAACGCGCTGGGCTTGAACAAGTTCATTTTCAGCAGCGCGGGCATCAGCCCGCGCGGCTTGGATCCGCGTGCGGTGCGCTTCATGCAGGAAAAGGGAATCAACATCTCCCGCCAAATTTCCAAATCCATCGATCAAATTCCCAATCTCGAGCATTATCAGGTGATCATCGCCCTGAGCAAAGCCGCGCAAAGGGCTTTTCCCTCCATGCCGACGAAGGTGGTCAGTATTCCGTGGGAGATACCCGATCCGGCACAGGTGCGCGGTTCGGCGGAAGAAGTGCGCGCAGCTTACGAGCACGCTTATCAATTTCTCGACGTGCACGTCCGCGATTTGGTGCAGGCGGTTTTGGGTGAGGAAGAATTGAACAAGTAATGCCGTGGCGAACCGGATGCAATTTTGAACGCCTCCCGCTGTCATTTGCGGAGAAATTACTTTAAGGGCCGAGTATTACCTTGACAATGTTAAGTTAAATTCGCGCCCTCTCAATTTGTCATCCCGACGCTTCGGGATCTTCCCTAGGTTTGTGTGCAAGCCTCGTGGGAAGATTCCTACAGAATGACAAAAAGTAGGGACCTTTTTAGCCAACTTAACATTCTCAAGTGACGCCATGCTCAAGAAGTTTTTTGCCAATTCACCCCAACGTGGGTTCACAAAAATGAGGATAGGAGAATGAGAACAAAAGCGAAGTTGCAAGCGGTCAACGCGATGTGGCTGTCGTTATGCGCCGCTTTTATTTTCACGGGTTGCGCGAAGAAAAGCGAAGAGGGCAGCTCGCAAGCCGAAAGCGCCGTTATACAGAATCAGGGCTCGGACACGATGGTGAATCTCGCGCAAGCGTGGGCGGAAGAATATAAGAAAGTCGCGCCTGCGGTTTCCGTGGAAGTATCCGGCGGCGGCTCCGGCACCGGTATCGCCGCACTGATCAACGGCACAGTCGATATTGCCAACAGCAGCCGGAAACTGCACGACGACGAAATCGCGAGCGCCAAACGGAACTCCGGCAAGGACCCGGTCGAATTTCTCGTCGGTTATGACGGGCTCGCGATCTACGTGCACAAAGACAGCCCTCTCAATGAAATCACGCTGCAGCAGCTGGCCGAAATCTACGGCGAAGGCGGCACCATCAAGAAATGGTCGCAGCTTGGCGTGACTGTTCCCGGCTGCGGCAGTGATGAGGTCATTCGCGTGAGCCGGCAATCCAATTCCGGCACGTACGAGTATTTTCGCGAAGCGGTGCTCGGCAAGAAGCGCGACTTCGCCCTGGGCTCTCGTGACATGAACGGCTCCAAAGACGTGGTGGATTTGGTGGCGAACACGCCTTGCGCCATCGGCTACAGCGGCCTGGGCTATAACACGCCGCAGGTGAAAATGCTGCGCGTCGCCAAGAGTGCCGGAGAACCCGCTTATGCGCCCTCCGTGGAGACCACGCTCGCCAAAACTTATCCTATCGCGCGGCCACTGTTCATGTATTCGCTCGGCGCGCCCACCGGCGCCATGGAAAAGTATTTGGATTGGGTTCGCTCGGATGCCGGCCAGAAAATCCTGGAAGAAGTGGGCTACGTGCCTTTGCCCCCAGCGGAACGCACGCTGGCGCAAGCCGCGGGAAAGGAATAAACTCAGATGGGGAACTCGCGCCGCCTGGAAATGCTCACCGAGCCTCTCATTGAAGGTTTGATTCGCTTTTGCGGCATCAGTGCAATTCTATTCGTTTTCGGGATTTTCTTTTTCGTGTTCCGCGAAGGCGCCGACTTTCTATTCAAGGGCTTGAATGTGCGCGAGTTTTTCACCAGTCTGGAATGGTATCCCACCTCGCTGTCGAACAAGCGCTACGGCGTGCTGGCGCTCATCGTCGGAACCTTTAGCGTCAGCGCGCTCGCCATGGCGCTCGCGGTGCCCTTCGGTTTGGGCGCCGCAATCTACGTTTCGGAATTCTCCGGGCCGAAGGCCAAAGAGACTCTCAAAATCGTGATCGAGCTGCTCGCGGCTATTCCCTCCGTGGTCTGGGGGTTCATCGGCATCACCCTGATGAACCGCATGATCATCACCATTTTCAATGCGCCCATCGGCTTGACGGTTTTGAACGGCGGCGTCATCCTCGCGCTCATGAGCGTGCCCATCATCGTTTCCATTGGCGAAGACGCGCTCAAAGCCGTGCCCGATACTTATCGCGAAGCGGCGCTGGCGCTCGGCGCAACGAAATGGCAGACCATTTATCGCGTGCTGCTGCCGGCGGCAAAAAACGGATTGCTCGCCGCCGTATTGCTGGGCATTGGACGCGCCGCCGGCGAAACCATGGCCGTGCTGATGGCCACCGGCCACGCCATTCAAATTCCCCACAGCATGTTGGATTCCGTGCGCACGCTCACGGCGACGATTGCCGCCGAGCTCGGTGAAGCCCCCGTGCGTTCCGAACACTATCAGGTGTTGTTCATCATCGGCATCTTGCTGTTCACGATTACGTTTGTCATCAATTTGAGCGCCGATTTGATCGTGCGCGGTATCCGGAAGAAGTGAAATCGTCGCCGATTGCTCGTTCTTGTCTGCCGGCGCAAGCCGCTGCAAAGTTTGAGCAACGCGTGACGGGCAACGGGCCACGAGAGCATGTTCACCAGCACAGATCTTGTTCATAGAAAAAAGCGTGCGGAAAGCATCACCAAGGTCATTCTTTTGGCGATGACTTTGTTGATCATCCTGCCTTTACTCTTCATTCTCGGTTATCTGATGTACAAGGCCTGGCCCGTGCTTTCGCTCGATTTTCTGTTCAGCAACCCCGCCAAGCGCATGACCGCGGGCGGCGTCTGGGCACCGTTGTTGGGCACCATTTATCTCGTGGTGATTTCGCTGCTGATTGCCGCGCCCATCGGCGTGCTGGCGGCCGTTTATCTCAACGAGTATGCCCGCGAGAATTGGTATACACGCATCATCAATCTCGCGGTGGTGAATCTCGCCGGTGTGCCGAGCATTGTGCACGCGCTGTTCGGCCTGGGCGCATTCGTTTTGTTCGCCGGCATCGGCAAGTCGATTCTCGCCGCCTCGCTCACCCTGGCGATCATGACGCTGCCCGTGATCATTGCCAGCACCAAGGAGGCGCTGGCTTCCGTGCCCATGCCTTTTCGCGAAGCCTGCTGGAACGTCGGCGCGACGCGCTGGCAGACCATTCGCAACCTCGTGCTGCCGAACTCGATTAGCGGTATTCTCACCGGGGTCATTCTGCAGGTCTCGCGCACGGCCGGCGAGACCGCGCCCATCTTGTTTACCGGTGCGGTGTTTTTCAAAGCGATCCCCGAAGGCGATTTGTTCGCTTACAATTTGTTCGATCAGTGCATGGCGCTGTCCATGCATCTTTTCACCATTTCTACGCAGGCCTCCGGCGTACCGGAAGCGGTCACCTATGGCACCGCCATCGTGCTGCTGGGCGCGGTATTGTTGGTGAATGCGCTCGCGATCGTGCTGCGGGTGTATCTGCGCTCGCGGAAGAAATGGTAGGAATGATCGTGGCACGTGGCGCATCGATCGTCATGCGCAATGCGTAAAACGCACCAGGTACTGCCCGTGAGCCGCCGGTGACGCACCACGATCCCACAAGCTACAGAACCCAATGATGCTCGCAAGCAAAGCCGCATGCCCTCAACCCATCAAAAAATCACGATCGACGGGCTGACCGTCAAATACGGCAACAAAACCGCATTGGACGGTCTGTCGCTCGCGGTGTATGAGAACGAAATCCTCGGCGTCATTGGACCCGCGCAATCGGGCAAAACCACGTTGTTGCGGGTGATCAATCGTACCATCGATTTCACCCCCGGCGTGGAGATTCGCGGCAACGTCGTGATTGACGGCGAAGAAGTTTTGAAAACGAAAAACGTATATGCGCTGCGCCGCAAAATCGGCATGGTCGCCCCGCTGCCCGTGGGCTTGCCGCTCTCCATTTACGACAACGTCGCCTTTGCTCCTCGCATGGCCGGCATTCGCAACCGGGACGAATTGAACGGCCTCGTCGAACGCTGTCTGCGGCAGGCGGCATTGTGGGACGAAGTCAAGGATCGCCTCGACAGTCTCGGCACCAAGCTTTCCGGGGGGCAGCAACAGCGCTTGACGATCGCACGCGCACTGTCCCATCAGCCCGAAATTCTTTGCCTGGACGAGTTCTCCATTGCCGTCGATCCCGTCACCACCATGCGCATCGAAGATGTGCTCAAAGAGCTGCGCACAAATCTCACCATCATCCTCGTCACCAACCTGGTGCAGCAGGCGCGCCGCCTCGCCGATCGTACCGCGTTCTTGCTCGACAGCAAACTGATAGAAATAGGCACGACCGAAAAAATCTTCTCCGACACGCCGGCCAACCGCAAGACTTACGATTATGTGACGGGAATTTTTGGATGACTTCCGAGAGAAAATACAGCATTGAAACCACCGATCTGAACTTGTGGTATGGCGCCTTCCAGGCGTTGATCAACGTCAGCGTCAGCATGTTGCACGGCATCATTACCGGACTCATTGGGCCCTCCGGCTGCGGCAAAACCACACTGCTGCGCTGCTTCAACCGCGTGAACGAGCGCTATGGCAACGTGACCACGACCGGTGAGATCAAAATCATCAACAAGAACATTTATGATCCCGACGTGTCGTTGACGGAGTTGCGCAAGGCCGTGGGCATGGTTTTTCAACGCCCGAATCCATTGCCGATCTCGGTGTATGAAAATGTTCTGTTCGGCCTGCGCATTCACAGTGAGCGCGGCGCATTGAAAAAATCTCTCACCGATGAAATCGTCGAGCAAGCCCTGCAAGACGTGCTGCTCTGGAATGATCTCAAGGACAAACTGCACACCAAGGCCACGGCGCTGCAGCTCGAGCAGCAGCAGAAATTGTGCATCGCGCGGCTGCTGCCGCTCAAGCCAGAAGTGATTTTAATGGACGAGCCCTGTTCCGCGCTCGATGCCGCGGCCACGCGCGGCATCGAAGAATTGATGCTGGAGCTGAAAGGCCGTTATACCATCGTCATCGTCACCCACAACATGGCGCAAGCCCGCCGGGTAAGCAACGAATGCATCTTCATGCTGCTCGGCGAGATCATCGAGCACAGCCGCACGGAGGACTTGTTCATTGCGCCGCGGAATCCCAAAACCGCGGAATATATTGAGGGCCGTTATGGATGATGCCGCCCCCCGCCACTCCGACTTGGAAAAAAAACATGCAGCCCAGCGTAATCGCTGGGCTTTTTTATTTTCAAAAATCTGGAAACTCATAAGCATTGACGTAGTTATTGCAATAATGTCAAAAATGATTATTTTAATGAGCGCAATTGCAGCTCACGGCAAGACCGTCCCCAAAAATTGGCAGGGGAGTGCAAGCACGATCGCGGAAGATCAGGCTAAGAATTGTATCAAACCATCTGCGAGGCCCCAAGGAATGCATACCCGACTTTTTATCAACGGCAAATGGGAAGACGCCGCCAGCGGAAAAACTTTCCCGACGATCAATCCCGCTACGACGGAAGTGCTGGCGCAGATCGCCGAAGGCGGGGCTGAAGATATCGATCGCGCTGTGCAAGCGGCGCGCGCCGCGCTCGAGGGTCCATGGGGAAAAATGAACGCCTCCGAGCGCGCCCGGATCATATGGAAGATGGGCGAGCGCATTTTGGCGCGGGCCGAAGAGCTCGCCAAGCTGGAAACCATGGACAACGGCAAAACCATCACCGAATCCAGCCGCATCGATATTCCTTATTCTGCGGATTTGTATTTTTACTATGCCGGTGCCGCGACGAGGCTCGAAGGCCATACCATCCCGGTCAATGGCTCGTATTTCTGCTATACGCTGCGCGAACCGCTCGGCGTCGTTGGCTTGATCGTGCCGTGGAATTTTCCGTTATTGCTGGCCTCGCGCAAAGTGGCAGCGGCACTGGCGGCGGGCAACACCGTGATCTTAAAACCTGCCGCACAAACGCCTTTGACCGCCATCGCGCTCGCGGAAATCGGCATGGAAGCGGGTTTGCCTCCGGGCGTTTTGAATGTCGTGCCGGGATACGGGGTCAGCGCGGGCGCGGCATTGGTCAAGCATCCCGGTGTCGATGGCATCGCCCTCACCGGCGGAACTGCCACCGGGCAACAATTGATGCGCGATGCCGCGGCCACCGTGAAGAAACTTCATCTCGAGCTTGGCGGCAAGTCTCCAAATATTGTGTTTGCCGATGCCGATCTCGAAGCGGCGGCAAAAATGGCGCTCATGGGCATCTTTTACAATAAGGGCGAAGTTTGCACCGCGGGCTCGCGTCTGTTTGTCGAGAAATCCATTTATGAGGGATTCATAGAGAAAGTCGTAGAGCGCGCGAAAAAATTGCAGCCGGGCGATCCCATGGATCCCAAGGCGCGTCTGGGTTCATTGGTTTCCGAAGCACAGCTCGCGAATGTGAAAAAGTATGTTGAAATCGGCCAAAAGGAAGGCGCGCGATTGCTCGCCGGCGGCCGCCAGCCCGAGCCCGCGCCGGGCAAAGGTTATTTCTTCGAGCCGACGATTTTCGATGAGGTGCAGCCCAACGCCACGATCGCGCAAGAAGAAATTTTCGGCCCGGTGCTGGCGACTTTGCGATTTCAAGACGCGGAGGAATTGGTCAAGCTCGCCAATGGCACGATGTATGGCCTTGCCGCCGCGATTTGGACAAAGGACATCAAAAAAGCGCATCGCCTGGCCAGGGAAATCAAAGCCGGAACGGTTTGGATCAACACCTACAACAACTATGATGCGGCCATGCCCTACGGCGGCTACAAAATGAGCGGTTTCGGCCGCGAAAGCGGGAGGGAAGCGTTTGAGTTTTATTCACAAAGCAAAAGCGTGTGGGTGGATTTGAGCTAGCACGACAAGAGCGCGAAAAGAATTCCGATATTCACAACCAAAATGGATGTTTGCACTGGCCATGTTACCTGAAATTTACCTCCTGTCCGCGGCCCGTACGCCCATCGGCAAATTCGGCGGCTCGTTTGCGGAGCTCAGCGCCCCCGAGCTCGGCGGCATTGCGGCGAAGGCGGCTATAGCACGGGCGCAGATCGAAGCGGCGCAGCTCAGCGAAGTGATCATGGGCAACGCGCGGCCCGCGGGTGTTGGTCCGAATCCGGCACGGCAAATTGCCCAGCGCGCCGGCGTGCCGCATGACATTCCGGCTTTCACCGTCAACAAAGCCTGCGGCTCCAGCCTGCGCGCAATCATGAGCGCGGTGCAAGCGCTGAAATGCGGCGATGCCGAAGTGATTCTCGCCGGCGGCAGCGAGAACATGAGCCGGGTGCCTTACTTGCTCATGAAAGCGCGCTGGGGGTATCGCCTCGGACACGAAAAGCTCGTCGATGGCATGTATCAGGACGGTTTTCTCTGTCCCTTGTGCGGACAGATCATGGGTGAAACCGCGGAAACTTTGGCGACGCAGTACCATATTTCTCGCGAAGAGCAAGATCGCTTTGCTATGGAAACGCAACATCGCTGCGAGCGCGCGCGGCGGGCAGGGCGGTTTGAAGATGAGATTGTGCCGGTGCCTGTGAAGGGGGGACGGGGAGAGAGAGGGACGGGGAGAGAGGGAGACGGGGTAATGGTATCTGCGGACGAGCATCCGCGGGAGGGTGTGACCATGGAAGCGCTCGCGAAGCTGCCGCCGGTGTTCAAGAAAGAGGGCACGGTACACGCCGGCAATTCCTCGGGCATGGTGGATGGTGCCGCCGCTTTGGTGCTCGCCACGGATGATTTTGTGAAGCGCAATCATTCGCCCGTGCTGGCGCGCCTGGTGGGGTACACGACGGCGGGCGTGGATCCGGCGATCATGGGCATCGCGCCGGTTCCCGCCGTGCGCGCGCTTTTGAAAAAGCATCAGCTCAAACTCGAGGATATTGATCTCATCGAATTGAATGAGGCGTTTGCCGCGCAAGTGCTGGCCTGCGAGCGGGAGTTGCATTTTGACATGACGAAGGTGAATGTCAACGGCGGCGCCATTGCTCTCGGACATCCCATCGGCGCCACCGGCGCACGCATTACGGTTACCTTGCTGCACGAAATGTTGAAACGCAAATCAAAATATGGCCTGGCCACGCTGTGCATCAGCGGCGGGCTGGGTCTAGCGCTCTTGATCGAGCGCGTCTAACCTGGAATGACCATGCGAATGCTCAAGCTCACTTTGTGCGCCCTGCTGTTTTCCGTTTCCGCTCCGGCTCAAACTTTCCAGGATTTCATCCGGCGGGTGCAGGCCGCGCCGCAGACACAGCGTAGCGCGCTGGTCGATAGTTTCATGAGCGCGGTGCCGGTTTCGCCTTATCGCGAGCAGGATACGCTCTGCCACTATATTTATCGCGGCAACGCGGCCAGCGTCAGCGCTCCCGGCGACGCCAATGGCTGGAATCCTGCTTTATTTTCGATGGCGCAGCTTTCGACCACGAATCTTTGGTATCTGACCAAGACCTTTCCACGCGAGGCGCGCCTCGATTATAAATTGGTGTTGAACGGCTCCAATTGGATTCTCGATCCGCGCAACCCATATCAAGTTTCCGGCGGTTTTGGCCCGAATTCGGAGTTGCGCATGCCGGGGTATGTGCCGCCGCCGGAAATAGAGTTCTATTCCAACATTCCGCACGGCGTGCTGCGCGACACCACCTTTTTCGACAGCGCTCTCGGCAATACACGCACGATCCGCATGTATTTGCCGCCGTCTTACGATACCACCAACGGCCGCTTTCCCGTGGTTTTGTTTCACGATGGGCTGGAATACCTCACGCTCGCGAAAGCCAACAATGTGCTCGATTATCTTATTGCGCAGCGGCGCATTTCACCGGTGATTGCGGTCTTCGTGCCGGCTGTGCGCCGGCGGGAGGAATATGCCACCAGCCTGCAAAATCAATTCACGGGATTCATTGTAGATGACGTCATGCGCTGGGTGGACGGGCGCTATCGCACGCGCACCGATCCCGCCGGCCGTGCGGTGCTCGGCTCCTCCGACGGCGGCAATATTTCTTTGTGGCTCGGCTACGCGCACCCCGAAGTTTTTGGCAATGTCGCCGCGCTTTCCAGCAATGTCGAGCCGAATGTTTCCGCGGGCTATCAGAATAGCCCGGCGCTGGCGCTCAAATTGTATCTCGACCTCGGCACGTATGATATTCCGGTTCTGATTCCGCGCCTGCAGGCATTCCTGCCCATCCTGCGAACGAAAGGCTATGATTTCGTTTTCCGCGAAATTCACGACGGCCACAGTTGGGGCAACTGGCGCGGACATATAGATGATGCGCTCGAAATATTCTTTCCAGGGCCGGCGCTCCGCGTGCAGGATCGCCTGCTGTCGCCGCCCGCGCATCACCTCCTGGGCAGCTATCCCAATCCCTTCCAGCAGGAATCGAGAATACGTTTTGTGGTAGCGCAAAAATCGCAGGTGCAACTGTTCATCTTCAATGTCCAAGGGCAGCTCGTTCACAAGCTGATCGAAGGCGAATTTTCCGCGGGAGAATATGGCTGGGTTTGGCGTGGCGAGAATGCGCGGGGAATATTGCAGGCGAATGGCGTCTATTTCTATCGCCTGCAAGTGAACGGACGGGTCGTGGCTACGCAACGCGTCGTTTTGTTGCGCTAGTCGCAGCCTCCGGGGATCCGGCGCGAGCACCGCGAGCGGCCAACTATTTCTGAGCGCCGGCAAGTCAAGCCGGACTCTACGGATTGCCGATTTTTGCTAAAAGCTGTTGTTCCAATTCCGGGTAAATCCCTCCGATTTCCAGCCTTTTCCGGCTCCACAATTCCAGAGCCGCGACGCCTTGATAAATGAGCATGGATAAACCGTTCAACGTTTTGCCTCCCCGCTTTTTGGTTTCACGCAACAGCAACGTTTCCCCCGGATTGTAGATCAAATCGATGACCGTCAAACCGCCATGCAGGGCCGTCGCGGGAAGCGGGGAAAGATGCTGCTGGGGCGGCATGCCCGCACTGGTGGCATTCGCGATGACCGTCACCGGCTGCATGCGCAGCCAGCTCTCGCGGTCTTTCCATTTGATGACGCGCAGCTTGTCCTGCTGATCGCTGGTGAGCGGGCGGCGCAAAGCTTCTGCGCGCGCGTTGTCGCGATTGCAAATGTAAATCGTGCTGGCACCCGCGGCGAGTGCCACGTGCAACACGGCTTTGGCGGCGCCGCCGGCGCCCAGCAGCAGCAGGTCTTGATTTTCGAGATCAATTTCCGCGGCTTGCAGCGCGCGCAAGAAACCTGGCGCGTCGGTATTATGGCCGAGCAACCATCCCGCTTCATTCACGATCGTGTTGGCGGCGCCGATTTGAAGCGCCGTGGTGGCGAGATCGTCCAGCAGAGGAATGATGGCTTGTTTGTGAGGAATGGTGACATTCACGCCGGCAAATTCGCCCGCACGCATTTTTTGGATGAATGCCGGCAATGCACTTGGCGCCACCCGCACTGCTTCGTAGTGGAAGGGCAAATCAAAATGCCCGATCAAGGAGTTTTGTAAAACGGGCGAGAGCGAATGCGAGATGGGATCGCCGATGACGGCGAGGCGCTGGCGCAAGGGAGATTCTGAGTGCATGGTAATAGCCCATGCCCGTTTGGGCAGCCGATAATAATGAAAAAGATGTTCGTAGGTCAAACGTTACCGGCACAATCGTCGCAGCACTTCAAAAAAGCCCGGGAATGAAATATCGACGCACTCGGCATTGCGGATGGTGGTGGTGGAATCGGCGCACAAACCAGCGATCGCAAAAGCCATGGCGATGCGATGATCACCGCAGGAATCGATTTCTGCGCCGCACAGGCGGCTCGGGCCCTTGATGATCAAGCCGTCCGGCAGTTCTTCGACGTGCGCGCGCATCGCGCGCAGATTTGCCGCCAATGCCGCCAAACGATCGCTTTCCTTCACGCGCAATTCCGCCGCACCGGAGATGATGGTTTCGCCTTCAGCTTGCGTGGCCAGAACGGCGAGAATGGGAATCTCATCAATCATTTTCGGCACGAATTGGGGATCGAGCTCGAGGCCATGCAAAGGGCTATGCCGCGCCACAATGTCGCCATAAGGCTCGACGGGCTGCACCTGCCATTGAGGAAAGTCGAAGCGGGCACCCATTTCCAGCAGCACTTGCAAAAAAGCCGTGCGCGTGGGATTCAAGCCGACTTCGGCGATCTTCAGCTCGCTGCCGGGCAGCAACACTGCGGCCGCGAGCAAAAATGCTGCGGAGGAGAAATCTCCCGGCACGTGCAATGCCACACTTTGCAAGGCGCTGCGCCGGATCGCGATGCGCCCGCCTTCACACACCATATTCGCATTCATCGCCTGCAGCAAGCGCTCGCTGTGGTCACGGGTGGGCGCCGACTCGTTGACCACGGTTTCGCCCTCCGCCTCCAGCCCGGCGAACAGGACGCAGCTCTTGACCTGCGCTGAAGCGACGGGCAATGCGTATTCTATGCCGCGCAAATTTCCTCCGGTGATTTTGAGCGGCGGTGTTTGGCCGGGTGCCGCTTCCACCTGTGCACCCATGCGCTGCAACGGCTCGATCACGCGGCGCATCGGCCGGCGGCGCAATGATTCATCGCCGATCATGGTCGTGGCAAATGGCCGCGTCGCCAGAATGCCGGCGAGCAGCCGCATCGTCGTGCCGGAGTTACCCGCATCGAGCGGCTCGTGGGCGGGCTGCAGTGCGGAGACTCCGCGCCCGCGCACGCGCGCTTCCTTTTCGTCAACGGCTATATCCACTCCGAGCCGCTGCAAACAGAGGCGCGTGCTGCGCACGTCCGCGCCGGTGGCGAGATTTGCGATGCAGCTCTCGCCCTCGGCAATGGCCGCGAGCATCAGCGCGCGATGCGAAATGGATTTGTCGCCGGGAACGGTAGCCGTTCCGGTCATGCGAGACACGGGGTTGAGGGCAACGCTTTTCATATCGTGAGCCACATTTTGATAACTTGTATTACAACCTTCCAGGCTGCTGCGGCCTGGAAGGTTTGCCGTCCTGCGGACTACTTCTTTGGCAGCTTCAACACCTGCCCGACTTTGATCAAGTTCGGGTCTTTGAGGATGTCTTTGTTGAGGTTGAAGATTTCCATGTAGCGATTGGCGTTGCCAAAAAGCTGCTTTGCCAGTTTGGACAGCGTGTCGCCGGATTTCACGGTGTACAAACCGTAGACGTCAATTTTAGCGACGGTGATGTCGGCAGCGATTTCGTTTTCCCAGCCGGAATAGGTTTTGATTTTGTCCCACAGCAGATCTTTATCCAATTGATATTCTGCCGTGCCTTTGATGTGCAGCTTGCCGCCTTCTTCGCGCACGTCGCCGGCTTTCACGTTGAGCTTTTTGCCCAATTCCAATAAGTCCGCGTACTTTTCCTTGAGAGCCATATGATCTCCTTTCCGAAAATGGTGAGGGTGAAGTGACAGGGCGAAGGGGGTGCCTGCGCTGCCACACGAACAAGACCATAAGATGATGGTCGAGGTCAATTGCGCGCTTTGAGCAGATCGCGAATTTCAGTCAACAGAATTTCTTGTTTGGACGGCTCGGGTGGCGCCGGCGGCTGCGCTTCTTCATTGCGCTTGAGCTGGTTGAGGCCGCGGATCATCAAAAAAATGCAAAACGCCACGATGATGAAATCAAGGACGGTGTTGATGAACGCGCCATAGTTGATGGTCACCGCGGGCGCGTCCGCGGTTTTTGCTTTCAAGGTGAGCGCAAGATTGCCGAAATCCACGCCACCGGTGATCACACCGATGGGTGGCATTAGAATATCGCTCACCAGCGAGCTCACAATTTTGCCGAAGGCGGCGCCGATGATCACGCCCACGGCGAGATCGATGACGTTGCCGCGCATGGCAAATTCTTTGAACTCTTTGAACATGAACTCCTCCTCTTGAAAAACCTGAACTATTCCAAGAACGTGTAAGTGAGCCCAAATGCCATGGTCTGCCGGATTTGCATCTCGGGCAGAATGTCTTCGTCGTAGAACGAATAAACGTTGAGCGTCGCAGTGAGATATTTGCTGATCTGCGCGACCAGGGAGTTGTCCCAAATCAAGTCCACCGTGTTGAGATTTCCAAAGGAGGCAAAGAGCTCCAGCTTCGAACTGAACAGCAGATTACTCTGCAGCTTCAGCTTCAAGTCACCGACAGATTCGAAACCGGGTTCCACGCGCACTTCTTCATTGCCTTTGTTGCCGTGATATTGCCGGAACGTGACCGGCGCCTGGGCGGGATCGGGGAAGGTGATGACTCCGTCTTCGAGCACGATGGTTTCTTTCACGCTCAATCCCAGGCGGATCAAGAAGCTTTCGACGGGCTTATAGCCCAGGCCTGCGCTCTGCCGCAAAAACGCCGGAGAAAAAAAAGCGGAAACCTTCGTGCCGATATCGTTGGCGTCGTACAGAAAGCCCTCGGCGATCTGGGTTTGGCCGTTGAAGGCGACGAAGGGATTGAGATATTCGCCGACCTTGAAGGTCAGCAGGGATTCGACGATGATTTCGTCGTCACTCTTTCTGGTGCCCTGGTCGCCCTGTTTGATTTGTCCGAAAGCGATCCTGGCCGTGTTTTTCCAATTGTTTTTGACGCGATTGTTCTCTGCCAAGCCGGCGAGTACCCCTTTCCACGCCAGAGAATTCTCACCGCCTTTCGTCCAGTTGCTGCTATAGTTGCTCTGGGTAAGGTTGAGCGCGCCCACGAGATTTTCTTTCCATCCGAACACCTCTTTTTTTTCTTTTTTGGGGGCCTCTTGGGCAACAGCTGTGCAATGGCACGCACAAATGATCACCAACGTAAACCACGAAATTTTCTTCAAGGTTTCCTCCTCACGATTAGTGGTTACGAACGGCAAATGAAAACCTAACCGGCAAATACCTTCACTAAGAAATAAATTGCACGATGGGGGCGTGAGTCTGTCAATCAAACTAAATATAAATTGGAAGCTGTGCAAACGCTTTTTTGATTTCGGGAATGGCAATCGACCACAGAACGCCTTCCCTCCTGCGCTGTGCCAAATGGAGCACTCCTTACTTCCGGATGAACTCCACGCGCTGGTTCATTTTGTGCCCATCCACCGTCTCGCGCTCGGCCAGGGGTTTGCCCTCGCCCCAGCCTCTGCTGCTCAAGCGATTTGAATTGATGCGATATTGTTTGATCAAAGCCTCTTTGACCGCCTCGGCCCGGGCTTCTGATAGTCTGGCGTTGTCACTTTGCCCTTCCAGCTCATTGTCATGGCATTCGATCGAAAAACTCAAAGTGGCGTCCGCTTGCAGCAATTCGGCCACCTGCTTGAGCGAAGGCGTGGCCGTGGGAAGCAGATCGTTCGTGCCGCGCTCGAAATGAATGCCGTATGACACGATCTTGCCGGAAGCCGTCAATTGGTTTTGTAAAGTCGCCGGCCCCTGCGCCACACAGAAGTTGGTGAATCGGCAGTGATTGTCGCTGGCCTCGTCGCCGGCGCCGGGCATGAAAACCTCGATTTTCGTCGCGGCGAATGGACTGCCTTTGGGAAGGCTGAGCACTTGTTGAAAATCGACATAGCATTTAATGGCGCTGCCGTCAACCTGCAGCGCCAGATGATGTACGCCGGTTTTCAGGTCAACGGGTTTTTCATAAGTCAGCCCCGAAGACACGCTGAAGAAAGTCGTCTGCGGCTCGAGCGTAAGCGAAGCCCATTCTTCGGCATTTTTCCCGATCATATCGACGCGGTAGCGGCCGCTGTAGCCCTCGGTCAAAACGTAAAAATCCATTTCCAGCGTGAATTGCGGCGTGAGCTTGAGCGCCGTGGGTGAAACCGTGGCCTCTTCGCGCGCTTGCAGCCACAGTTGGTTGCCGAATTTGGTTACCGCGGTTTTGTTACTCTGGCCGCTGCTCCAAGCACCGGCCGGCTGGCCTTCGCGGTCGGCGGTGAAATCATCATAAAACAAGATTTGCTGCCCGGGAATGTAGTCATAGCGCGACCAGTCGATTTGCGAAGTGTCGGGGGATTGGGCCTGGGTAGGTGTTGCGGCGACAACAAATAGCAGAACGGCGCAAAAATTCATGAGAAAGTTTTTCATTCAGATTGCTCTTGAGCTGATGGAGGTTCACTTGTCGATTTAAGCCGGCGTTGAAACCAAGCCTTTTTCACACAGTCTGAATCGTGTGAAGCATGGGCGCTGCGGTTGAATTTACCAACATTCCGGCAGAATGACAACAAGGGATTGGGCCCGCACGAAGCGGACGAAATATGGGGGCTGCACTGCTGCAACCAACAAAATACCCGCACGCACTGCTTGCGCCGCGAAAATAAAGCAGCACAATTTTCCGGAATCACCAGCGTGGAATCGCAAGCTTGACATTCCGCTTTTCACACAGTATACTTTTATGCCGCATGACAGATACGGAGTTTTTTCCCCACTCGGATAGCGCAACGAGGCATTTGGCATGAGCAAGCTATTGACGCTTCTCGCGCTCTGGCAAGCATTGTTGGCACGACCTTCGAGCGGCCAGGATTCGACCCGCGTGCTGATCGTTTATTATTCCGAACACCGCCATACGGCGGTGATGGCCGAAGCCGTGGCCAGAGGCGCACGTGAAGTGCAAAACGTCGCGGTGAAATTAGTGGCCGTGTCCCAGGTGAAGAATCAGGATGTGCTCGCGGCGCATGCGATCATTTTGGGCAGCCCGGTGTACAATGCCAACCTGGCCCCGCCGCTGCAACAATTCATCAATGGCTGGCCCTTCGAGGGCAGTCCCTTGCGCGACAAGATCGGTGCGGCGTTTGTGACCGCGGGAGGGTTCTCGGCGGGAGAAGAGCTGGCGCAGATGAATCTTTTGCACGCGATGTTGATCTTTGGCATGATCATCGTGGGCGGCCCGGATTGGCGCTCGCCGTTCGGCGCTTCGGCCATTGTCAACGAAGGGCCATTTGACACCGAAAAACAAGCGGGAAAAGTCGAGGCTTATTTCCAGGAAAAGGGCGAAGCACTTGGAACACGCGTCGCGGAAGCAGCCAGCCGGTGGCGCAAAGGAGGAAAATAATCGCGGCTTCACGGCGCGGTGCTTGACTTTGGCTCCCGGTGTTCGTTAACTTGTTCCGGGTTGGAAAACTTGTGTTTCATAAGAGAGAAACCACATGCAAATCGGCATAGCAGGCTTGCCCTATTCCGGCAAAACCACCATTTTCGCCACCTTGCTCAAGCACAAAATCGTCGAGGCCGGCCATCACAAACATGAAGCCGAGCGTGGCGTCGTGAAAGTGCCGGACGAAAGACTGGAGCGCTTGACCGCGATGTTTAATCCCAAAAAGAAGGTCAACGCGACGATCGAATACGTCAAGGTGCAAGGCTTTGAGAGTGGAGAAGAAAAGCCCAAGGGCCTGCCCGCACCGTTCCTGGCGAACATGAAAAACGTTGACGCGATCTTGCTGATGGTGCGCGCGTTCGAAAACGCAACCTCCCCGCATCCCTTTGGCCGCATCGACCCGGGGAAGGACATCGAGTTCATCCAAACGGAGTTTCTGCTCAGCGATTTGGCGATCGTCGAGGCGCGCGTGGAAAAATTGGAGAAGTCGATTCTCAAAACCAAGCTGGAGCGCGAGCAGCGCGAATTGGAAGTGATGCGGCGCTGCCAGGCCCAGCTCGAGCAGGAAAAGCCGCTGCGCGAATTGGCGTTTTCCGGCGAGGAAGAAAAACTACTGCGCACCTATCAATTTCTTACCGCCAAGCCGTTGCTGTACGTGCTCAACATTTCGGAAAGCGAAATTCCACAAGCGGCAGAGAAGGAAAAAGGCCTGGCGAGATTTTTGACCCCGAAGTGCGCCCTCACCTCTTTGAGCGCGGAAATTGAAAAAGAGATTTCCGAATTGAGCGACGAAGATGCCGCCGTGTTCATGCAAGACTTGGGCATCACCGAGCCGGCTTTGCACAAGCTGATTCGCGTGTCTTATGAATTGCTCGGCTTGATCGCTTTTTTCACGGTGGGCGAAGACGAATGCCGCGCCTGGACCATCCGCGCCGGGACGAAAGCGCAGCAAGCCGCGGGCGAGATCCACTCCGATCTCGAGCGTGGTTTCATTCGTGCGGAAACGGTGCATTATGGCGAGCTCATCGCCCAGAAGAGCCTGCACGCCTGCAAGGAAAAAGGCCTGCTGCGCCTGGAAGGCAAGGAATACGTGGTTAAAGACGGTGATATTCTCAATATTCGCTTCAGTGCTTGATTTGCGCCATGCCTGGCGTTCCTGGCAAAAAATCAAATAAAAAGCCGCAGCTTCACATGCCGGTTGCCTTCTGCATGATTTGCCAAGATTTCTCCGTTTAAATCCCGCCTTGCTCAGTTCCTTCCGCAAGCTCTTTATTCTGATGCTATAATCGGGAGGTGTTTTTGTTTCCAAACAAGAAGCTTCTTTCTTGGGTGCGGGGTCTTGCGCACGCGAGCGGTTTTTTGAATTTTCTGTAATGCCGCATCCTGCATGCCGCACGGGCACCCGGCACGAGCGCGCAGGCCTCATCTTCTCATTTGCATCCCCACTAACCGAGGTGGACGGAGAATACACATGAAAATGAATCGCAAGATTGCCCGAGCCCTGGTGTTTCTGCTCTGGTTGTGCTGGTGCGGAGTGCCGGCGCAGGCGCAATCGCAAAACCCGCAAGCGGTGAATTGGTTCAAAGCCGGCATGCAAGAAACGAATCCCGACAAGAAAATCGCGGCATATGCGAAGGCCCTGGAATTCGACCCGGATTTCGTGGAAGCGCTGTATAATCTCGGCTTGACTTATAAAAAGAAACAAGATTACCAGCAGGCGGAACAATATCTCGCCCGCGCGCTGAGCGCCAAGCCCGGCGCGACGCCCGACGAGGTGCGCATGCGCGTCACGTATGAGCTGGCCACGGTCTATCGCCGTAACGGCAAAAACCCGCAGGCGGAAGAAGCCTTTCGGCAGGCGCGCAGCCTGGCGGAGGATCCGGCGATGCGCAGCACGATTGCGCTGGAGGCGGGCCGGTTTCTTTTGGAAGAGGGGAAGCACCAGGAGGCGCTGGATGAGCTGCGTGAAGGCCAGAAGAGCGGTGGCGCAAATGCCGCGCAATTCGAGGCGCTGCTGTTGCAAGTGCAGGTTGCAATCGAGCTGCAGCGCTTGTATGATGCCGCCAGCGACGCGCAAACCAGTGGCAATCTCCGGCAGGCACAAAGTCTGTTCGAACAAATCAAGCAAATGCGGCCGGGCTACAAGGACGTCGACACCCGGCTGGCGAGCCTGGGCTTGTCGTTGGAAGCGGGCAAGAAGGAAAACGTACTGGCCGTGCTTTATGAGCAGGCGCACAAGCAGATGCGTGACGGCAATTTAGACCTGGCCGTCTCCACGCTGGAGAGCATTCTGCAACAAGACCCGCAGTACAAAGACGCCGCGGCGAAAGCAGAGACGGTGCGCAAGCAACTGGCGCAGACACAGCGCGACGAGTTTTTGGAAGAAACATATGCCGAGGCCCTGTCCGCCTACAAGCTGCGCGACTGGACGCGCGCGATTGTGGCATTTGAGAAAGTCGTCGGCGAAGACGCCGGATTTAAGGATGCGCGCAAGCGTCTGATGGAGGCGCAGCGGGAGTTGGATCGTGAAAGTTCGGAGTCGATTGCCGCCCGTTATTACGCCGACGGCGTCGCCGCGATGAACCGGAACGACATGGGCGGGGCCCTGTCCGCGCTGGAAAAAGTTCAGCGCCTCAATCCGCGCTATCGCAATCTGCAGGCACTGCTGGCGCAAGTGGAGCAGACTCTGTCGCAGAGCAGCGCGGCGGCGCCAGCGCCCGTTGCGACTCCGCATGCCAATCTCGATTCCCTGTATCAACAAGCGCTGGCCGCCGTGGACCATCAAGACTGGCTCGCCGCGGTGGTGGCGTTCGAAAAGCTGCAAATTCTGCAGCCCAATTACCGTGACGTGACCCAGCGCTTGCATGACGCGCGCAACCGCCTTAACGCGGGCGCGTCGCCCGCCATCGAGGAAAACGCGGCGCCAGAAGCCGGCGCCGCGGGCTGGTCATGGGCAGGCGGCGTGGCGCTGCTGTTCGTGGTGCCGCTGCTCGGAGCGGCGTTGTTTTCTCCCAACGTGCGCGCGCGCTATCAAATGTTTCGCGGCAATTATTCAGGCGCGATGCAGATTTACGAACGGCAATTGGCGCGGCATCCCGAGCGCACCAAACTGTACCCGGCGCTGGCCAGCTTGTATTTGCTCCTGGGGCGCAAAGATGAAAGGGCGCTCAAGGTTTTCAAAACCGTTTTGCAGCTGAACCTGCCCGTGCCGAACCGGGACGAGATCAACGGCATTGTGGCACAGCAATTCTTGACTGAAGGCCGGATAGATTCAGACGCGATCGAAGTGTTGGAAAACGCGCTCAAAACCGAACGCGAGAAACTATTGCTGGCCGGCCGGCCGTCGTGATTGCCCCGCAAGAATAGGTCATGAGGCCACAAGCGTTGGAAAAAACTATAAACCGGTTGTCAAAACCTTTGTTTGCAGGTTATGAGCTAAGGTTTTTCTGCATATCAAATGGTGTGCAGGTAGGTAGGGTAGTGCAAACAAACCCTTGATACCACTGTTGTCGTCTGCTTATTTTCGCCATCATTTCCCTTGATCGAGGCACCCGCCTTTTAATCACCTCTTGTGCAAAATCACGCCCTGAAATGATATGATTCGTTCATATGTGGCAGGGTTGATCTTTGTAAAGAGTAAGACAAATCGAACAGATCGAGCCCATCGGCAGCGCAAGCCGCCATTCCTGCGCGGTATGAGCCTTTGCAATAGAGGTTGGCTTTGTGAGGGTTTTCACCACTGCAGTGGAGCAGGGGCAAAGTTTACTCCTTAAGTTGCTACAGGAGGTAGTTATGCGAAGGTTATTTCTTACCGCTATCATCGTGTTGGTTGTTTTTGGCGGGGAGGCGCTCGCACAACCACTGGGGTTAACACACACGTTTTCGAACCCGAGCCCGGCAAACGGTGACAAGTTTGGACACTCAGTTTCAGGGGCGGGCAACAAGGTGCTGGTAGGGGCACCTAACGATGCTACGGTGGCACCGAATGCGGGTGCGGCCTATCTCTATGATGCTACAACTGGGGCGCCTCTGAAAACCTTCTTCAATCCCGACCTGGCGGATGCGGCCGATGATCTCTTTGGCTACACGGTCGCGATGGTGGGCGATAATGTTTTGATCGGGGCACCATTCGATGATGCACTCGATGATGCGGGGGGTGTGATTTCTGACGCCGGCGTGGCCTACCTTTTCGACGGTAATACCGGCTTTCTGCTGCATACTTTCGTCGACCCCACTCCGGCTGATGATGAACAATTTGGAGTTGCGCTCGCAGGTCTTGGCAACAATGTGTTAGTCGGCGCTCCGTTTGACAACAACGGCGGCACCGTCTATCTGTTCGATGGCAGCAGCGGCGACTTGATTCGTGCTTTTGACAATCCCACGCCTGACGCGGGTGACGAATTTGGCTCAGCCATTGCCAGCGTAGGCGGCAATGTTTTGGTAGGATCGCCATTCGAGACCACCGGGAACATCGTTACCGGTGCAGCCTACTTGTTTAATGGCACTACCGGGAGTATAATATTCACCTTAGTCAATCCCAATCCCGCTAGTACTTCCAATCCTACGGATTCATTTGGTAAGGCCGTGGCAGCGGTTGGCAATGATCTGGTGGTGGCAGCACCTGGGGATGACGCCGTCGCGTCTAATGCTGGGGTGGTATATCTCTTTAGCGGCACAACGGGAGCTCTTTTCCAGACTCTCATAAACCCAACCGCATTAGGCGGAGATGCGTTCGGCACGTCCGTGGCGGGTGTTGGTAGCAGCGGTCTGGTTTTAGTCGGAACTCCCTCGGACGACCCACCGGGAGTTCCCAACGCGGGGTCCGCTTATCTTCTCGATGGAACCACCGGCACCTTAATTCAAACGTTAAGCAACCCCGATCAGGATAATACTGATAACTTCGGATCTTCGGTCGCGGCGGTGGGTAATAATGTTCTCATTGGCACGCCTTTCGACGAACTCTCGGATAGCGGCATTGCTTACTTCTTCGCTTCTCCCAACCTGCCCCCCATTGCGAATGCCGGCGGGGATCAAACTCTGGCATGCACCTCAACCGCGGGCATCATTGCTGTCACCTTGGACGGCTCAGCTTCGCGCGACCCGGACAATGATCTGTTGACATACACCTGGCGCGAAAACGGAGATATCATTGCCGATCCAACCACCATTCCCACCTCGGAGGTGGAGTTCGACCTCGGCACCCACACGATCGAATTGACCGTGAATGACGGCAACGGGGGAACCGATACGGACGTGGTCTTGATCATTGTTGGAGATACCACCCCACCGATCATCACCTTGAACGGCGTGAATCCGATGACGCTCGAATGCAACGCTCCATATACCGAGCCTGGCGCGATGGTGAGCGACGCATGCGATCCCTCTCCGAGCCTGGTGATCACCGGAACCGTGAACCCCAACGTTTCCGGAACCTACACCATCACCTATACCGCCACCGATGCGCGTGGCAACAGCGCTTCGACCACCCGAACGGTCAATGTGGTAGTAGATGCCACGGCGCCCACCATCACCTTGAACGGCGCGAATCCGATGATCCTGGGATGCAACGCTCCTTACAACGAACCAGGCGCGGTGGTGAGCGACGTATGCGATCCTTCCCCCGGCCTGGTGATCACCGGAACCGTGGACGCCAACGTTCCCGGAATCTACACCATCACCTATACTGCTACCGATGCGCGTGGCAACAGCGCTTCGACCACCCGAACGGTGAATGTGATCGCAGAGGCTACGGCGCCCATCATCACCTTGAATGGCGCGAATCCGATGACGCTCGAATGTCACGCAAGTTCATATACCGAGCCCGGCGCGCAAGTGAGCAACGACTGCAATTTTTCCTCGTCGCTGGCGATCACCGGAACCGTGAACGTCGACGTCACCGGAGCCTACACGATCACTTATACCGCAACTGACGCCAGCGGCAATAATGCTTCGGCGACACGCACCGTAAATGTCGTGGATACCACGCCACCGACCATAAGGGTCAAACCGCCGATTGTGTATGACATCAACAGTCATCAATACACTACCATCACGCGGAGCATGAGTATCGCTTCCATAACAGATGGGTGCGCCGGTACTATTGCAATCAGTCAGGCCATCATCACGAAGGTGACCAGCGATGAGCCGGATAACATGTCGGGCGGTTGCGACGGTTACACGACCAAAGATATCGTGATTCTCTTCGGTTGCAAATCGGTCAATGTGCGCAAGGAACGCAAGTGCAACGGCAACGGCCGGGTCTATACCATTTATTGGAATGTGAGCGATCCCAGTGGAAACGTTGGCACCGCGGTGAGCAAGGTTAAAATTCGATTCAACGGTCATCCTGTGGTTGACAATGGCCCGGTGTACACGGTCAATGGCACCTGCGGCGGCCTCGGAAAGGACAACTTTACCGAAGCGCCCGGCAGCAATGACGAAACCGCTGAAGCCGAGCTCCCAGAGGGCTATGCTCTTATGCAAAACTATCCCAATCCCTTCAATCCCGAAACCGAGATTCTCTTCCAGCTCCCGGAAGCCAGTGAGGTGGTGGTGAAAATCTTCAACACCCTCGGCGCGGAGATTCGCACGCTGGCGGACGGCGGTTTTGCCGCCGGCTCTCATGCATTGCTCTGGGATGGGAGGAATCATCGCGGAGAAAAAGTGCAGAGCGGAGTATACTTTTACCGGCTGGCCACTCCGGAGTTCAACGCGACCAGGAAGATGATTTTGGCAAAATAGGCGCTTGCGCAGTTAGATGGAAGAGGGAACGTTAAATTGCTTATGTTATCATCGTTTTGCATCATTTTTTTGCTATTTATGGGCTAACAGGATGCTGAAAAAGTATCAAATTGCTCGGATTTGTCATTCCCGTCCCGCCGTTGCGGGAGGAATCCATGATTTCCTTGGGTTTTCTGGATACCCGCTTTCGCGGGTATGACATCAAAAGAAGTTTTTCAGCATCCTGCTAAGGTTTTTATGCATATCAATTGGTGTGCAGGTACGTAGGGTAGTGCAAACAAACCCTTGATACTACTGTTGAAGTTTGCTTATTGCGCCATCATTCCCCTTGATCGAGGTACCCGCCTCTTATTCACCTCTTGTGCAAAAACACGCCCTGAAATGATAAGATTCGTTCACATGTGGCAGGGTTGATTTTTGTAAAGAGTAAGACCAATCGAACAGATTGAGACCATCGGCAGCGCAAGCCGCCATTCTTGCGCGGTATGAGCCTTTGCAATAGAGATTGGCTGTGTCAGGATTTTCACCACTGCAGTGGAGCAGGGGTAAAGTTTACACCGTTAACCCATTTTTATTTTCACCCCCAATAAGTTACGGGAGGTAGTGATGCAAAGGTTGTTTCTTACCCTTCTGCTCGGGTTGGTTGCTTTTGCCGGCCAGGCGCTGGCGCAGCAACCAACACATACGTTCCAGCAGCAGCCTCAGGTAGTCCCCGGCGGCAAATTTGGCCACTCGGTTGCCGGGATGGGGAACAAGGCGCTGGTGGGAGCGCCTGGTGCCAGTGCGGCATATCTTTTTGACGCTGCCACTGGCGCGTTTCTGATGAAATTCGTCGCACCCCCTCTCTTTGCCGAGAGTGGGGATCTGTTTGGTTTTGCGGTTGCAATCAAGGGCGATAGCGTTTTGATCGGGGCGCCTGAAAAGGACAATGGCGAGTTGGTCGAAGCCGGTGCAGCTTACCTTTTTGATGCTACCACCGGCGTTCTGCTGCATGCCTTCGCTGACCCAACTCCGGATTATGATGAACTGTTTGGATCTGCAGTCGCATTCGTTGGCAACAATGTGTTGATTGGCTCACCCTTTGACGGCCCCGACGACGCCGGTGCCGCCTATCTATTCGATAGCGGCTCCATGCCGATTCAGACCTTTACCAGTCCATCAGCTACTCCTGCAGGGGGTAATTTTGGCTCTGCGCTCGCTGCAGCCGGTAACAATGTTTTGATCGGAGCCCCGCTTGAGAACAATGGTAGCGGTGCGGCTTATTTATTTACCGCGAGCTCAACCATTACCCTGGCTAATCCCACTCCCGCGGGTTCAGATGCCTTTGGTGCCGCTGTGGCAGTGACTGGCAATAATCTGGTCGTGGCGGCGCCAGAGGATGACGCCTTCGCAACTAATGCCGGGGTGGTACATATCTTCAATGGCACCACTGGCGCTTTTCTCCGAACAATCTCGAACCCAGATCTCCCAGCCACGGCAGCCCAAGATCGGTTCGGCTCCGCCGTTGCGGGAGTCGGTAGCAGTGGCCTGGTTTGGGTTGGCACCCCTAAGAACGACCTCCCAGGATTCCCGGACGCAGGGTCGGCCCATCTTTTAGTGGTCGGCACGGGCGCGCTCGTCCAAACCCTCAACAACCCAGCTCCTGGTTTTGACGATGAATTCGGTTCCTCGGTCGCGGGCATTGGCAACAACATTCTCATCGGCACTCCATTAGACGATGCTTCAGGCGCGGATGCCGGCATCGCTTATTACTATGCTTCTCCCAATGCACCTCCATTGGCGAATGCCGGCGCGGATCAAAATCTGGGATGCATTTCACCTGCGGGCATTGCCGTCACCCTGGACGGCTCAGCTTCGAGCGACCCGGACAATGATCTGCTGACCTACACCTGGCGCGAAAACGGAAACATCATTCCCGGGCCAATCACCAGTCCCACTTTGGTGGTGACGACGTTCGGCCTCGGCACCCACACGATCGAATTGACCGTGAATGACGGCAACGGGGGAACCGATACGGACGATGTAGTCTTGATCCTTGTTGGAGATACCACGCCACCAATCATCACATTAATCGGCGCGAACCCGATGACGGTTGAATGCCACACTCCCTATTCCGATCCGGGCGTAGCGGTGAGCGACGCGTGTGATCCCATCCCGAGCCCGCCGGCGTTGACCGGCAGTGTCAACTCCAACGTTCCCGGAACATACACCATTACCTATACCGCGACCGATGCCAGCGGCAACAACAGTGCCCCGACCACACGCACGGTGAATGTTGTGGATACCACGCCACCCACCATCACATTAGTCGGCGCGAACGCGATGACGGTTCAATGCCACACTCCCTATTCAGATCCGGGCGTAGCGGTGAGCGACGCGTGTGATCCCATCCCGAGCCCGCCGGCGATGACCGGCAGTGTCAACTCCAACGTTCCCGGAACATACACCATCACCTATACCGCTACCGATGCCAGCGGCAACAACAGTGCCCCGACCACACGCACCGTGAATGTTGTGGATACCACGCCGCCGGCGATCACCTTGAATGGCGCGAATCCGATGACGCTCCAATGCGGCAATCCATATTCCGAGTCCGGCGCGGTGGTGAGCGACGCGTGTGATCCCATCCCGAGCCCGCCGGTGATAACCGGCAGTGTCAACTCCAACGTTCCCGGAACATACACCATCACCTATACCGCTACCGATGCGAGCGGGAACAGTAGTCCTTCTATATCGCGGATTGTGAACGTGGAATGTCCTCTGCCACACCCCTTCGTGCTCCTGGCTGAAGAGAAAATACTCATCGACCATGAGCTTTTTTCCGAAGGAGACATTCATTCCAATGACAAGATCGAATTCCGTGACGGTAATCCCAGTACCCATATCGGAAATCTGACAGCGCTGGGTGAGATCAAGATCAGAAAGAACAACACCGTCGAGGGAGACGTCACCGCCGGCGGGAGCCTTGTGCTCGATGGCAATGCAACTATCACCGGAACCGCCACGAGTAATGCCACGGTTGCATCTTATCCTCTCCCCACGTTCTCTTTCACCGATGGCGTAAGCGACGTGACGGTTCCTGCAAACGGAAGCCGGAGCTTGGCTCCGGGAGCTTATCATGATGTCAAAGTCGAGAATGGTGGAAATTTACTGTTAAGCCACGCTGGCAGCAGCGGCAACTATTTCTTTCACAAACTCGAGCTCAAGGCACTGGCCAAGCTTTCCGTTGATGTATCTCAGGGCCCGGTGGAAATCAACCTGGTACAAAAGTTTCATTTTGACACTGACGTGGAGATTGTCATTACGCCTGCCGTTGAAGTCAGCGCGAGATTTGTGACCTTCAACGATATGGGTAGCGAGGATTTACATATCCATGAACGCTCGCATGTATCCGGTAACATAAACGCCCCGAATGCCAAGCTCATTTTGTATGACGGTGTCTTTTTCAAAGGCGCTGTGGCTGCCGAGGAAATCGAGGTACAAAAAAATGTTACTTGCCTCCATCATAATTACGGCAGCATAGTGTCCTTGCCAAAATCTTCGACTTTGGCCGCTGACGATACGGAAGAATCAAACGAAAGCGAAACCGCCACAGGCGTAAAGACGTATCAACTCGAGCAAAACTATCCCAATCCCTTCAACCCTGAAACCGAGATTCGCTTCCAGCTTCCGGAGGCCAGCCACGTGATGGTGAAAATCTTTAACAGTCTCGGCGAGGTGGTTCGCACCCTGGCGGATGGTGATTTTGCCGCCGGCTCCCATGCATTGCATTGGAACGCGAGAAACTATCGGGGCGAAAAAGTGCAGAGCGGAATATATTTTTGCCGGATGGTCACCTCCAAGTTCAGCGACACCAGGAAGATGATTTTGGCAAAATAGTACCTCAACGCAGCTGAACCGCAACCAAAAGATTCTCCCTCTCCAGATTTCGCAGATTCACGCAGATTCTTTAGCAGCGTAAATCTGCGAAATCTTCGGACAGAAATTTTGTTAAAAAGAAAAGTTTAGCAAGTTCGCATGACAGCTCCAAGCCTGGCAACTCCAAAGATCCTGCTTGAGTGGTCAAAATGTTTTTGCGATCAGCCGGTTTTACCCGGCTGATCGCACCGCTCAGAAGCGAGACCGGCAGTCGATGCCCGCGAGACACGTCGAACACGCGAGAGTGTGCGATTAGCTTTTCAAGGTTAGAATAGAAAATCTGAAAGTTCTTTGCCCACTGAAATGAAATCCCACTGAAAAGGCATTTGTCCTTCTGTGGGAGTTCTACTTTTGTGGGCGAGGCCTTTGAAGCTGCTCCGTAACGAGCTTCGATTTTCAGCGCATCTGAGAATCCGAATTAGGATATTACCTCACTTTGATCTGCTTCATCCTTTCGGGGTTTAGAGATCAGCTCCCAGCCGTGTAATGGCGGGAGAAAGCTTCCGGACGTGAATACGCTGCCGGGTAATGGCGTGAAGAAGCTTTGCTGCTCGAAGAGTTTCAGTTTTCAGGTTCCTGCCCGCCCCATACGTTACAAAAAACGGTTTGCAAATTATCCTGACTCTCCTTATCATAAAAAGTCTTGGCGACCCATTTGCTTTGCAGGTAGGTAAAGGGAATGTAAACGGATCCGTTGACTCAGGATTGGGAGTACGTTTACCTTGGGGCCGAGCTCATTCTTCCGCGCGCGCAAAACCTACCCATTTTCACACCTGGTGTTAAAACACGCTTTGACACAGCAAGATTTGTTCACAGAGATGACTGATTTCTGTCACCAGTAAGGCAGATCGAGACAGAGAGAATCAGTCGTTGTCCGCCCCTTTTCCTGCAAGAGTTTCCGCGATCATGGGTTCGCTGCGACGAGGGTAATTACAACTGCAAGGGAGCAGCAGTGCAGGTGATTTCTATCAATCCACCGTTACCTTTCGCCACAAACAATTTGCGGAGGCTGTGATGCGAACAGTACTTATCGCCCTTCTCCTCGCTTTGGTTGCCTTTGCCGGCCCATCGTCGGCACAATCGTTCATCCAGACGCACATTTACCTGAACCCAACTCCGGCAGCCAGCGATTTTTTTGGGCACTCGGTTGCTGGGGTGGGCAACAGGGCATTCGTGGGCGCGCCGGAAGATGACGCCGGGGCAACGGATGCCGGTGCGGCGTACATTTTTGACACCACGACCGGGGCGCTGTTGGTGACCATCCTCAACCCCGACCCAATGGAAGGAGATTGGTTCGGCTTCACCGTTGCGGCAGTGGGCAATAATGTTCTGATCGGGGCGCCACTCAAAGACGTGGGAACCTCCGAAGACGCCGGTGCCGCCTATCTCTTCGATGGCACGACCGGCCTTCTCCTGCAATCCTTCGCTAGTCCCAGTCCGGACCCTGGAGATCAGTTTGGCATTGCGCTCGCCGGCCTGGGTAACGATGTGCTGATTGGCGCGCCTTTTGACGACACCGCCGCAAACGATGCCGGCGCGGCCTATCTTTTAAATGCCATCACCGGCGCCCCGATTCGGACTTTTTCCCATCCTGCACCCGCCGCGAGTGATGAATTTGGCACAGCGATCGCCGGAGCCGGCAGTAATGTTTTGGTTGGAGCGCCACGCCGGAACGCGGGTGCGATCTCGGACGCCGGCGCTGCCTACCTTTTCAATGGCAATACCGGGGGCGTGATCTTCACCTTACTCAATCCCACCCCCGCCAATCTCGATCGCTTTGGTAACGCCGTGGCGGCGGCCGGGAATGATCTGATCGTGGCCGCACGCCTGGACAACACCACCGCCGGAAGCGACGTCATCGACGCTGGGGCGGCATATCTTTTCAGCGGCACGACCGGCACCCTGATCCGGACCTTCACCAACCCGGCGCCGGCAGGCGGAGATCAATTTGGTTCTGCCGTAGCAAGTGTCGGCAGCAATGTGATGATTTTGGTGGGAGCCCCTTTGAACGACGCATCGAACGCGGGATCAGCCTATCTTTTTGATGGCACCACGGGCGCCGTGATCCAAACCTTCGACAATCCTTCCCCTGGTACGGACGATCGATTCGGTTTTTCCGTCGCAGGGATCGGCAACAAAGTTCTCATCGGCACTCCTTTTGACAATATCGGAGGAAACGATACGGGTACGGCTTATCTCTACGCTGCTGCTTCTGCCAACGCCTCCCCGATTGCAAACGCCGGCGCTGATCAAACTCTGGAATGCACCTCTCCTGCCGGCACCCCCGTCACTTTGGACGGCTCGGGCTCAAGCGACCCTGACAATGATCAGTTGATGTACACTTGGCGCGACAACGGAAACGTTATTGTCGACCCAACCGATGACGCCACCTCGCTCGTGACGCTCGACTTTGGCAGCCACACGATCGAGCTCACCGTGGATGACGGCAATGGGGAGACCGATACGGATGTGGTGTTGATCACCATCGAAGATACCACGCCGCCGATCATCACGTTGAATCCGGCCATTATGCTCTGGCCGCCCAATCACAAATATGTTACGATCAGCATATCGCAGTGCGTGGCGGAAGTGAGTGATGCCTGCGCTGGCGGCATTCCCCTCAGCGCAGTGAAAATCGCCTCGGTGAGCAGCGACGAGCCGGAAGATGCGCCGGATGGCCAGTGCACCATCACTGATCCTCTGCATATTTGTTTCAACGGCGATGGCTCTACCACGAGTGACATGGTGATTGCCGCTGACTGCCAATCGGTCAACCTGCGCTCGGAAAGGGCTGCTTCAAACAATGGCCGGGTATATACCCTCAACCTGGAAGTGAGTGATGCCAGTGGGAATGTGGCCACGGCAGCTTTCGAAGTTTCCGTGCCGCATGATCAAGGCGGAGGCAGCGTTGTGGTGGATAATGGCCCGTACCACACGGTCGCCGGCAGTTGCGGAAGTTCCTCTGCGCCGAAAGTGGCCGCCGGCAACGGCGAAGACCGCGCGGCCGGGGCCACGGCTTCCGGCTTTCCGAATGGCTATGCGCTTTTGCAGAATTATCCCAATCCCTTCAACCCTGATACCGAGATTCGCTTCCGGCTCCTCGAGGCCAGTAGGGTAGTAGTCAAAATCTTCAACAACCTCGGCGAGGAGATTCGCACGCTGGCCGATGGCGATTTTGCCGCCGGATTCCATGCATTGCGCTGGAATGGGAGAAATCATCGTGGCGAAAAGGTGCAGAGTGGCATGTATTTTTGCCGGCTGGCCACCTCCAAGTTCAGCGACACCAGGAAGATGATTTTGGCAAAATAGTACCACAGCGCAGCTGAACCGCAACTAAAAGATTCTCCCTTCGCAGATTTCGTCGACGCCCGCGAGACACGTCGAACACGCGAAAGTATGCGCTTAGGCAAACAAACTTAGAATAAATTTAAAAGTTTGGCCCACGGAAATGGAACTCCCACGGAAATGAAAAGCTTCTTTCCGT
>JBIOXB010000217.1:0-74094 GCA_044869275.1 bacterium | reverse complement strand
GAGCATTCGCCGTCTTTTCCCTTTAGAACTTTTTTGACCTTAAAACCGCTGATTGAGTATTGGAACCAATACGATCAGGACGGTGATCCCCTCAAAGTTGCCGCTGCCCAGAGAATGCGTGAGGAGCTGAGGAAGGCGCCGGAATTGGCCGGGCCGATCGACGATCTGCAAATTATCGAAAAGCATAACCGTCTCGTCCACCAGCTCATGAGTCTGGTTGTCCCTCCGGCTTCTTGGCAAGAGGTATGCAGTGCCGCCATCGTTCCTTTCCAGATGCGGTCATTTTACGCCACGCCCAAGTTCATACAAATGGAAATTCTCAAAGACGGTGGCTTCGGCGCCGGCGTGAGTCTCGAGGCGGAGCTCCTGGTCCTGGGCAAAATCTTGAACGCCTATTCCTATATTCTCAGAAAATTTTATGGCACTGAAACCGGGTTTGAGTATCCGATTATTCTGACGTGTTACGATCCCGCCACCATGCTGCCGCGCTATCACCGTCTGCACATCGACGCGCGTTTCATCGACGTCAAGCATGTGCAGCCGCTGCCGCCGTTATCGACCGAGGATAAGCACCTGTTGCTGGCGAATCCGCGCAACCTGGAGATTTGGACGAAACTCCTGCCGCCGGAGATTTTCGAGTTTCACGGCTTTGCGGTTTTCAATGCCGTGGATATCTCCGATCACGAAATCCTTTCGTCCCTCAAGAACGATTTGCTGGAAAAGGACGCGCTCATCTCAGCGCTCAAATTTCAGCGTTTGCAGGAAAAACTGCGCGCGTTGCTGCAGCGGCCGGACTTGCTGCTGGGCCTCGCGGGCATTCCCGGCGCCACCAATCTCTTGCAGCAACAGGGGCGCAAAATCGGCCAAAGCTTCATTTTGGGCGATCGCTGCCGCCACAAGTGTTCTTCCTATGCCGGCTCCGTTTATGAGCGTGCGATGAGGCAAGGCGAGCACGTTATCGTCGAGGATCTCGCGGCTCATCCCGCCCGCACGCAGGTGGAAGATGAAATTCTGCAGCAGGGCATAAAGAACATATTCATTGCGCCGCTGTATCATGACCAACAAATGGTCGGGGTGTTGGAACTGGGGTCGCCCAATCCCGGGGACCTCAATGCCGTCAATATTTTCAGACTGCGCGAGGTCTTCAGTCTTCTCGGTCTCGCCATCAAGCGCAGCCTGGACGAGTTGAACGATCGCGTCGAAGCCGTGATCAAAAATCAATGCACGGCCATCCACCCCGCCGTGGAGTGGAAGTTCCGGCGCGCGGCGATGAACTATCTGCAGCACCAGCAAGCGAACGTGATGGCAGAAATGGAAAGCATCGTCTTCAAGGAGGTCTTTCCGCTTTTTGGTGTTTCCGACATCCGCGGCTCTTCCGCGCGCCGCAATGATGCTATTCGTGCAGATTTGTTGGAACAACTGCGCGCCGCGCAACAAATCGTCAGAACGGCCGCGCAGCACAAACAACTGCCTTTCTTGTCAAAGCTCGATTTTGATTTAGACCGCCGAATCGCGCGACTGGAAGACGGCCTCAGCAGCGGCGATGAATCCACGGTGCTGGATTTCCTGCACCGGGAAATCCAGCCTTTTTTTGAACAGTTGCAGCAGTTTGGCAAGGACGTGCGCGGCCAGATCGAAGCCTACCGCGCTGCGATCGATCCGCAGCACGGGGTGATTTATCGCCGCCGCAAGGATTTCGACCTGAGTGTGATGCAGCTCAATGAGACCGTTTCGCAATACATCGATGAGCAGCAGGAGCTCGCGCAGAAGATGTTTCCGCATTACTTTGAAAAGTACAAAAGCGACGGCGTGGAGCACGGCATGTACATCGGTGCCGCTTTGGTGGAAGACGGAAAATTCGATACGCTGTATTTGCGCAACCTGCGTTTGTGGCAATTGCAGATGATGTGTGGCGTGGCGCGGCGCCTCGAGCACGTCAAAAGCCAGCTCCCGGTGCCGCTGGAAATGGCGCATCTCATTCTGGTGCAGAATATCCCGCTTTCGATTCGTTTCCGTTATGATGAAAAGAAATTTGACGTGGACGGCGCTTATAATGTGCGCTACGAAATCATGAAGAAGCGCATCGACAAAGCCGTGATCAAAGGCACGCAAGAGCGCCTCACCCAGCCGGGCAAAATCGCCATCGTGTATTCCCAGCCCAAGGAGGGCGGGGAGTATCGCGAGTATGTCGCATACCTGCAAGCCTCCGGATACTTGTTGCCGCAGCTCGAGGATTTTGAGCTGGAAGATCTCCAGGGCATGCACGGATTGCACGCGTTACGCGTGACCGTCATGCAAGATGAGCCTGAGCCGGTGCGCCTCGCGCCACCACAGGCACCGTCCCGAGAGCAGGCCATGGCTTTGGCATAGCCGCAAGGGTGAAATTTTTGCGGGTATACGCCGAAGAGATCGTGGTCAAGAAAACTGCCGTGAACAATAAAAAAGGCCCAAGTCTTTCGACCCAGGCCTCTTGGCTGTGAGGGGGAGCCACATTTATGTCTATCGCCATTTCGCGGCGAGTGTGCATGAAAAATGCGTCCAGTCGGTCGCGCCTTAAGAAGTGGAGGAAAATCCTATTCGGCCAATTCTCGGATTGAAATTCGATTAAGAACCGGTTTCCCGCTATCAAGCTGGACGCTGATGGTCGCCGTCAACCTTCCTGGCCTGCGGTGACTTTCGTGCTTCGCCTTTTATTATTGCAAGCAGCGTGCCGCGCGCGAACTCGTGTACGGGATTTTTAGAGAAATGGTGAAACCGTCTTAAAAGATTGTATCCTCAAGAATTGCAGTAAGGGTGGGAGTGTGCCGCCAAACGGCATTAAATAAGCGAGAAGGTCCCCGATTGTTTCAAGTGCAGAATTGAAATTGACAGTTGCGAGAATGATACAGTTTTGGAATCTCAATCACTAAATCGCGCTTGGGCAATGGCGATGAGCATTACACTTTTGTCCACACCATTGCCGCGTGCGAGATGAGGTGCGGCGCTCCTTTCACTTTTCCTTCCAACGCAACAGGCCCTCCAATCTTGCCTGCTCATTGGCGACGGCTTCCTGGCCCAGTTGTGAGGCCAGTACCGCTTTCATTTTGCTGTAAAATTGCAACGCTTCTTCCACGCCCGCGCGCCTCGTGGTGCTGTCAATCTCAGCCGCAAAGCTGCGGCCGATTTCCGTGACGGCAAAATAGTAATGCACGGAATCCGGATTGGTGCTGAGAAATCCCTGCCAGATTTTGCGCCGTTGCGGTTCGGACGGGGCACTGGCTGCCTGCTGCGCCGTTCTGGTGAAGAGAGCAGCACTCGCGGAGGCAGGTGCCGGAGAGTACACTGATTTCGAGTTCATCTTCACAGGCGTATTGCTAGCAGGGATGTACATTTCTGCTGCAGACCGTGCTGCCGCACCCGCACCCGCGGCGCTTTGGGGAGAAACCACATCCGCTCTCTGGACAGCGTCTAAGGAGTAGGCCGTCCGGCTGCCCGAATCCTCGAAGGCAACGCGATTAAGCTCTGAGGTAGTCGTTGGCGCAAGCGTCATGGCGGCATTATCTTTTTGTTCACCTCTTTCTTGTTCTGAAACGATCGCCTCATTTTCTCCCCCGGCCATGTTTGCACGCGCTTCATCCGCAGCCTGAAGCGTGGTTAGTTTTGCGAGATGTTGGCGCGCCGCGGCCTGTGTTTCAGCCTCACTTGGCGCCGGCGTTTTTTCAGCTTCGGCAAAATCACGGCGAGCTTGCGCTCCGGTTGGAGGCGCCGCGACGGACGGCTTTTCGACAACCGTAGGCGGGGGCGCTGCCGCTGAGGGTTCGAGCAGCACCGTTTCACTTGAAGGGGTTTGGCGCAACCGGCTCGTGATGATGAAAGCCAATAACGCCACCGCCGCGAAAGCAAGCGCGTATTTGCCACGGCCGAAGATCAATGCATGCAGCCAGCCCGGCGTTCGCCATTTCGGCAATTGCGGCTTGGGCAATGAAAACGCGCGCCCCCGCCGCGCTTCCGCCTTGGCAATGCGCGCCAGCACGCGCTCGGGCAATGCCTCGAAATAACTGGCGGGAACGGCGGCGATGGGCTTGTCCAGCTCGGCGTGCGCGTTTTCAAGCAAGCTCAATTCGCGCTGCGCGGCGCTGCAGTCTTTGCAATTCTGCAGATGCGACTGCAATTTTTGGTGATCGAGCTGCGGCAGTTCTTGATCCAGCGAAAGATGAATCCATTCGAGGGCAGTGCCGCAATCAATCTGGTTTTGATTCTTTCTATTCATGTCTGAAGCTGAGCCAGAAGGCGTTCGACCTCACCCTGGGGCATCCCTGGCCGGATGCCCGGCGGAGAGGCCGGCGCGCTGGTTCGACTGCTGTAAGAAAATCTGCTAACGCTCATTTAATTTTTTCGGCGCGTGCTTTCAAATGCGGACGCATCCAGGCGCGCAGCTTTTCGCGTGCGCGCGCCAGCCGCGACATCACCGTGCCGATTTCGATGCCCAGGATTTCGCTCATTTCCTGATAGCTCATGTCCTCCCGCGTGCGCAACAGCAGAATGGAGCGCTGCTCTGCCGGCAGCCGGGCAATGGCATTTTCCAAAGCCTGATAAAACTCCTGCGTTTCAGAAATTGCTGCGGGATTTCCTTCCGCCGTCGGGAAAATATCGACGCTATCCACCGCCGAATGCCATTTGCGCTTGCGCATGAAACTGATGGCCAGGTTGATACCGATGCGATACAGCCAGGGATAAAACGAGCGATTCAGGTCGAACTCGTGCAAGTGTTGGTAGGCGCGCACGAAGCATTCTTGCACGAGATCGTCGGCATCTTCATGCTGCCGCACCAAACGCCGCACCGCCGCATAGAGCTGACGCTGGTATTTCCGCACCAGCGGCGCAAAGGCCTGTTGCTCGCCACGCAAAACTGCGGCGATCAACGCGCGATCTTCCTGATCGGGCGGAGCCGCCTCGAGCCGCCCATTTTTTGAGAACGAAGACATTGTGACGTTTGGCTTCTGATGAAAATACGCAGCAGGGTGATATTTATTCCCCTCAATTCGCCTCCTGGCAGGTGCCCAGCTCCGCGACCTTCGCATTCGCAAAGCGGCCGAATTCGCTGGCAGTGCCTTGTTCGCGCACGATTTGTTGGAACAGCTTGCGTGCCATGGGGCAATTGTGCAGGCGCATATAGCAGAGTGCTGAATCGTATAAGGCAATCACGTCCCAGGGCAGTTTCGCGGGCTTCGAAAAAAATTTGACGCGCAGCAACTCGGAAATCGCGAGCTCGAAGCGCCCGGCGTTCATGTGCGATTTGCCGATGTAATATTGAATCTCGGGCTCGGCCGCGGCATCGGCAAAGGGCTTGAGGCGGCGCAACAGGGCAATCGCATCGTCATATTGCGCCAGATCGATCAGCAGCAGGCCAGTTTTGATTTGCAAATCGAGAGTTTTCGGGTCGTCGGGAAAGCGCATGGTATAATGGCGCGCCAAAGCCAGGGCCCGGTCTTTGAGATTGATGCGATCGTAAACATCGATCAGCGAGCGCACGGCGATCCGATAATTATTGTCGAACGCGGAATCTTGCACGACTTTGCTGAAGGAGGCGATGGCATTGTCCCACTGCTGCTGCGCCTGATAGAAATCGCCGAGGCCCAAATAGACGGTGGGGAGGAAAGGATGATTGGGATAGCGCTTGGGGATGCCGGTCAAAATTTCCAGCGCTTCTTCAGTTTTGGTTTGAATGAGCAGCGTTTTCGCCAGGCCATATTCGCCCAAAATGCCCGAAGGCGTGTCGCGATAATCTCTGAGTTTTTTGAAAATGCGCTCGGCGTTGGCAAAATCCTTGTTGTCCAGTGCGGCTTCGCCGGCGGCATATTGCAGTTCGGCGATGCTGTCGCGCTCGTTTTTGAATGTCTCTTCGAATTTCTTACTTTCGGTTTCAGCCTGGCTGCCATTTTTGGTTTTGTACAGACAGATGATGAATTTCTTTAGCGCCTCTTTCGCATAGGGCCCATTCGGTTTCTCTTGATAGGCTTCCAGGAAAAGCGGGCGGGCGTTGACGAAGTCGTTGTGATCGAATTGGATTTCCGCCAAGCGAAAACGCGCTTCGTGGCTGTAATCCGTGTTCGGAAAGCGCCTCAGGCACTCCTCATAATAGCCGCTCGCCAATTGCAGCGCGCCGGCGCGATAGGTCAGCCGCGCGGCGGACAAAAGTGCTGCAGCCGCCTCAGGCGCCTGAGGCTGTGTTTCCAAAAAACGCAAATAGAACTGGATGGCTTGCGGATAATTGCCTTGAGCTTCCAGCAAGTTGGCACGTGTCAAATCCACGCCGTCGTTGAGGTTCGTCGCAAGCTCGGCGTCCGCCTCCAGCGTTTGCAGGGCCTCTGTCGTGCGGCCGGAAAGAATGAACAGGCGCAGCATGAGGGATTGCGCGGAGTCCGCATAGACGCTGTAGAAGTAGCGTTCGCGCATGGTTTTGAGCCCGGTCAGGGCTTCGTCGTACTTTTTCTGCGCTGCCAGCCAGCGCGCTTTCAAGAGCTGGCCCTGGGCCTGGCTGGCATCGATGATTTTCGCCGCTTCGAGCTGTGCCAGGCTGCGCTGCGCTTGCGCAGAGTCGCCGCGCTGCCATTGCCAAGCGGCGAGTTGCAACCTGGCTTGATTGCGATGAACAGAACTGTCACGCGCGGCGACCTGTTGCAAGCCTTGTAGCGCCAGCCGGTGCGCGGCCGTGTCTTGTGGCGCAGCGAGAAGCTTCCGCGCCATGGCACTCCACAAGCGCAGACCGTCCAAATCGGGATGGTCACCATGTTGTTGCAAGGCCGAGTCTGCGCGTGCCAGCGCCATCGCTGTGGCCTCTGGCGGAGGCTCGAAAGCCATGCGCGCCAGCAAAATCCCAGCGGCAGTGGAAAGTTCCGCGTTCGGGCTGGAATGGGCAAGGGATTGCAGTACGACGCCCGCGCTGTCACGCCACGCCCGCATCTCACCGCCGCGCAAGCGTTCCGCCTCGCCGAGGGCATAATAGCTGGCGCCCATGAGATACTGCGCTTCGTGCTGCAGATCCGATTCGGGTTCAGAATTCGCCAGCGGGCGGCTATAATGCAGCGCCATTTCAAATTCATGGCGAGCAAAATGCAAACGCGCGAGCGAAAGCAAAACCTCCTCACGCGGCGTGCCGGCCTGCATTTTCATCAATGTTTCGGAGATTTGCGCCATGCTGCCCGGTGCTTCCGCGGGCGTGAATTCTGCCAGCAAGCGCACCTGTGCGCGGGCCGCTTCAGCCCATTCGCTGGCGGGATAAAGCTGTAAAAAGCGCTGCCATTGCCAGCGCGCGATTTTTGACTCTCCGGCGGCGGCGTAGATTTTCGCGAGCTCGAATTGGGCTTCATCGACGTACGGGCTGCGCGGAAAAGTATCGAGCAGTTCGTCATACAAGCGTTGTGCTTGAGTGAGATCACCCCTGCCTTCTTGTTGGACGCGGGCTTCGAGCAGCAAGAGCGCGTCGCGAAACTGGCCTTGGGGGTATTCGCGGCGGTACTGCTGGCATAGCTTGAGTGCGGCCTCGCTGTTTTTGCCATCGAATTGGGCCTGCGCGCCGCGCCAAAAACTGCGCTGCCGCAAATACGCGGGTTGGGCTTTGGCGCGGTCGCTTTTTCTTTCTGTCGGAATGGTTAGCGCCGTGGCGCGTTGATAAGCTTCCGCGGCCTCGGAAAAATTGCCCTGCTGTGCTTCGATTTGGCCGCGGGTGAAATAGTAGGTCAAATTGTTCACGCTGTCGGTCTTTACCGGCTCGATTTTCTGCAGCGTGGCGGCGGCCGCATCGATTTTTCCGGCACTGAGCATCATCTCCGCGGCGCGCAAAGCAAAGTGATTTTTCGCGCTTTGATTTGAAGTGTCAGCGGCCGCTTTTTCCAATGCCGCCGTAGCTGCGGCAAGGTCGCCGCGTGCAAACTGCAATTCCCCCAGCCGTGCATGCGCTGCACTTGTCCATTCGCTTTTGGGGAATTTCTTGAGTAATTCCAGATACGATTCCTCCGCCAATTGCAATTGTCCCACTTGTTCCTGCGCGCGGCCGCGAATGAAATAAGCCGGCGCGTTGAGTTGCGGTTGCGGAAAGGAACGGAACAAACGATCGGCTTCCTGCAACGCGCGTGCGGGTTCGCCGCCCGCCAAGAAACTCTCCACCAGCAAAAGCTGCGTGGGCAAATGTTGCGGGCTTTGCGGATAGTTTTCCAGCAAACTGTACAAGTCGCTGCGCGCTTTTTGCGCTTCGCCGAGCTGGTGCCAGAGCGCGGCGGCCTGATACTGCGCCTGCGGCGCGTTTTCGCCCCGGGGATGATACGCCACCACGCGCTCAAAAGCATCTGCCGCTTCCGCCAGTTTCTCGCCGGCCTGCAGGCTTTCCGCAAGTTTGAACCTGGCCGCGGCGACATTGGGATGGAAAGGATGGCGCACCTCGAAGGTACGAAATGCGCTCGCTGCTGCGTCGTACCGGCGCAATGCCAGATTGGCATCGCCGGTCATGCTCCAGCTCTCCGCGATCTCTTGCGCCTCGGGGTAGCGCAGGCGGAAGGCTTCAAGTTGTGCAAGGCAAAGCTCGAAGTAGCCTTCCTTAAACAGTTTTTGCGCGTAGGTAAAATCGTCCGTCGCTGGAGAAGTTTGTGCGCGGCATGGCCTTGCGCTGAAAAGGAGTCCCATGATGACAAAGCCCAAGACCACGGCGTAAGTATATGGGGAGTACCAGCGTGGAAGCAACCAACTCTGTTGTGGTTCTTGCCGTTGGAGTCTGCCCGTGTGCTGGACGTGCAGTTCTCTCTGGCGTTGGGCCCAGTGCACGGGAAGATTCCTCCAGCATGACAAAAAGAATGCGCCTGCACATTCGCATGAAAAGCGCATCAGAATCGCCAGATTATTCCTGCATGCGCAGAAATGGCCTGAGAGCTTAAATAAGCCGGAGATTGCCATATTTCACTAAGATTTTCTTGTGACCAAGGTTTTCAAAATGAACAGTGACTTTTAAGCTTTCGCCTTTGCCCTCCACGGACACGATGCGGCCGCGGCCAAAGGAAGCGTGCATCACCCAGCGGCCGGCGCGCACGGGTTCGCTGTCTTGCGACTCGTCTTCATAATAGGGCATGCTGGTGTCGGGATCGGGCGCGGCCTCGTTTTCATAGAAGCGCTGCTTGCGCACCGCTTCGTGGCGGACGAAGGGCGTGCTCAATTCGTCGAGAAAACGTGAGGGCAAGGTTTGGTTCAGCTCCTCGCCGAAGCGCGCGCGCGCGCGGGCAAAGGAGAGGAAAAGCTTCTGTTGCGCGCGCGTGGCACCCACGTAAAATAGCCGGCGCTCTTCTTCGAGGTCGTCGAACTCGTCGCCCTGGCGCAGCAAGGGAAACAGCCCTTCTTCGAGGCCGGTGATGAAGACCACGGGAAACTCCAGGCCCTTGGCGCTGTGCAGTGTCATCAAGGTGACGGCATTGTTTTTGTCGTCCCATTGATCGAAGTCCGTGACCAAGGACACCAGCTCGAGAAAAGCTTCGATGGTCGCGCCGGATTTTTGCACGTAAAAATCGTGAATCGCGCTCAGCAATTCGCGAATGTTGTCGATGCGCTCCTGCGCGCTCTCTTTTTTGAGCATGGCAATGACGCCGGTTTCATCGACCAGCGCCGTACACCATTCCGGCAAGGAGAGTTCGTTCTTGAGGGTCATGTATTTGCCGATGAAACGATGAAAGCCCGCGATTTTTTCGCGCAAGCTCGCGGAGAGGGATGACACTTCTGCCGCCCGGCCCAAGGCCTCAAAAAACGTAAGGCTTTGGCTGCGCGCAAAACTTTCGAGCTTGCCCAGCGTGGCCTCACCGATACCGCGCAGCGGATAATTGATGATGCGGCGCAGGCTCACGCTGTCCGCCGCATTCGCGACCACGCGCAAATAGGCGAGAATGTCTTTCACTTCTTTGCGTTCATAGAAGCGCAAGCCGCCGACGATGGTGTAAGGCACGCCATTGCGCCGCAGCACCTCTTCCAGCGAGCGCGACTGCGCGTTGGTGCGATACAGCACGGCAAAATCGCGAAAGCTGCGGTCGTAATGGCGATCGTCGCCGTTGTGGCCGCTCAATTCTTCGCGAATTTTGTCGTAGATGATCTGAGCCTCGTGGTAGCCGTCATTGGCTTCGACGAGCATAACCTTTTCGCCGCTCTCACGTTCGGTCCACAGCTTTTTGTCCATGCGCTGCTTGTTGTTCACGATCACCGAATGCGCCGCGGCCAGGATATTGCCGGTGGAACGGTAGTTTTGCTCGAGCCGGAAAATTTTGCAGACGGGAAAATCCGCTTCAAATTCGAGAATGTTACGCAAATCTGCGCCGCGCCAACTGTAGATGGATTGATCGTCGTCGCCCACGACAAAAATATTCTGACGGTGGCCTGCGAGTGCTTTGAGCCAGAGGTATTGCGCGCGATTCGTGTCTTGAAATTCATCCACCAGGACATTTTGAAAACGATTCTGGTAGTTGGCCAGGATCGCGGGCTCGCGCTTGAAGAGAATCAATGGCAACAGCAGCAGGTCGTCGAAATCCATGGCGTTGTTTTCCGCCAGGCGCTGCTGGTAGATTTGGTAAACCGCCGCCACTGCCGCTTGGCGGTTGCTCTCAACGGTCGCCGCAAAATCCTCGGGGAAAATGAATGCATTCTTGGCGCGGGAAATGCTGGCGCGCGCATAGGCTGGTGAGATTTGGTCCGTTGGAATTCTCGCCTCTTCAATGACGCGGCGGATGAGAGCGAGTTGGTCCTCGGTGTCATAAATGGTGAATTGGCGTGAAAAGCCCAGGCGCTCGGCGTCCGCGCGCAGCATGCGGGCACAAATCGAATGAAACGTTCCGATCCATGGGCCGTCCCAGTCATACGCCGGCGGCAGCGGCGTGGCCAGCAATCGGCTGATGCGCTCGCGCATCTCCTGCGCTGCCTTATTCGTGAAGGTCACGGCCAGAGTGCTCGCCGGTGAGACGCCGTGCTTCTCGATCAAGAAGGCAATGCGATGTGCCAATACACGCGTTTTGCCGCTACCGGCGCCGGCGAGCACCAAGGTCGGTCCGAGCTCGCAGGTGACGGCGCGGCGTTGCGCGTCATTCAGGGCTCCCAGGAGATGGTTGTGGCTTTTGCGGCTCAGTTGGCTTTCCTCCCGCGGTCTGGTGATTTGCTTTCTTGTTCACGGCGAACTTGCGTGCGCACCATGTCGAAGTCGCGCTTCGCTTGCATGTGTTGCTGCAGCGTATAGCTGAAGCGATGCGATCCGTCCCCGCGCGCGACGAAATACAGGTAGTGCGCGGGGGCGGGATACAAAACTGCCATGATCGATTTGATGCCGGGATTGTTCACCGGTCCGGGCGGCAGGCCAGGATAACGGTAGGTGTTATACGGTGAATCGATTTCCAGATCGCGAAGCAGCAAACGGCGCGGCGGCCCGGGGACGAGGTATTGAATCGTGGGGTCGGCCTGCAACAACATGCCCTGGCGCAGGCGATTGAGATACACGGCGGCAATCACGGCGCGCTCACTGTCGACGACGGCTTCACCTTCGACGATCGCCGCGAGCGTGAGCACCTGATGCAGCGTCATGCCCTGCGCCGCGATTTGAGCGCGCACGGAGTCGGTCAAGTTTTTTTGCAGCTCGCGTACCAGCGTCGTGATCACTTCCGCCGGTGTCGCGCCCCAGAAAAAGTGATAGGTGTTCGGATACAGATAGCCTTCCAAGCGCCCGGCCGGCACTCCCAATTGCCGCACAAAGGAAGAGTCTTCCGTCAATTTCAGAAAGGCGGCCGGATCGAGGGCCAATTCGCGCTGCAGGATTGCGGCGAAATCTTCCGCGGTCTTGCCTTCGGGCAAAGTCACACGTTGCGCCATGACCTTGCCCGAGCGAAACAGCTTCAATAAATCCAAATGCGAAGCCCGCGGCATGATTTGGTATCTGCCGGCTTTCAATTGATTTGCCCAGCGCGTCAATCGCGCGGCCAGCAAAAAGTGCTCGCGCTCAGCAATGAAGGATTGGCGCTGCAGGCTGTCGGCGATTTGAGCGACGCTCACGCCACGCGGGATGATAAAATCCGTTTTGGGCAGAGAGGCAGGAACAGCGGGCGCAAAGAATATCGGATAGAGATAAGAAGCTCCGGCTAGAATACCCAGCCCCGCCAGCAGCAAGATTCCAAGGAAAAGTTTTTTCATGCAGCCACGATGCGAAAACTTGGAGGTTTGATGCGTGATGTCGAAACATTCGAATGCGGCTCGTAGTTTTCATGATGAAAACTGATGCAAAGGTCCTGAGCCCAGGTCACCCGACACTGGGCGGGCGCTGGAAAACCAGCAACAAATCGTAAAACGCGTGCGTGTACACCGCCACGCCGATGCCGCGCCACAGATAGAGCATGCCCAGAAGGATGCCGGCATAAAAACGATAAAAAAAAGAATCCATCGCCGCCGTTTCCCGGCCGCTCCAGTAATGAAAAGCCGAAAACAGCGCGGCGGAGATCATGACCGCCAGCGCTTGGTGCACGAACGATTGCGCCGGCAAAGTCTTCCGAAAAAAGAACAGCAGCGTGGAGAGGATGCCAAAGCGAAACAGCAACTCTTCGTAAATCCCTGCACCCAGCGCCAGCGCCATGCGCTCTCCCAGAGCCAGCTCCGCGCCTTCGGTGCCCAATATCCGGATCACAATGCTGCGCGAAATCAAATGGATGATGCTGCTCAACGACAGTGCATAGATCAGGCTTTCGAAAATGGCGTAGGGGAAGTAGGGAAATTGCAATGCCAGCACATTAATTTTCTTCGCCTGCCAGTAAGCCCAGAACAGCAAGGCCGCATAAACGATCCAGTAGGATAAGGGGTGCCACAAACCGATGTACAAAAACGTGCGCTTGATCATCACTTCCGCAGCGTTTCTGAGCACCGTATTGCCCTCTTGATAGGCAATGGCACTGCTGCTTTCATAGATGAGCAACACGACCGAAATGATCATCAAGCCGAAGAAGTGCGAGCGCGTGATTTTATGATAAGTGCTGATCGCCGGTGGCACCCATTTTTCAAATGAAGCCATATACTGCCGCGCTCATGTCTCTGCCGAGGTAGATCACCACCGGTGCTGCATTTTCCGGGGTAGAAACGTCACAGCCCCGATTTGAAGTTTCACAGAAAGTTTTGCTTGAAGGGGAAACGTGTTTGCGCTGTGGAAAAATGAGCTGATCACGCCTGCGCGGCACATGGCCCAGCGTCGGCGCACTTCGTTTGATTTTCAAATGCGACAAATATAGACATCGCCCTCTGGATTGTCAACAACAAATTCTGCCTGCCGCAACGCCGCCATTGCAAATGATCGCTCCAACCTCTTGCCAGCGATCGGGAGGAGGCGCGCGCTTCTCCATCGGCCACGGGGTTGTGGCCGGCTCTTTGCTTTATGGCGTTAGGGGATGGCGGTGAGAGGCCGGTGAGGGCTGATGGGCCGCAGTCTGCTCTTCTTGCAGCACGGGGATTTTTTGCAAGGCGAGCATTTTGCGAAATGGTGCTTCAATTTCCGCTGGCACCTCGAAGCGCAACCGCCGCCAGCTCTTGTTGGTGATGACGCAGTATTGATTCTTTTCCGAAAGGTGCCGCACCTGGATGATGTCCAGCCAGCGTGCCATCATGCCGCCGGCAAAAATGCCGCGCTCGCTGATTTTTACTGCTGCCAGCGTGCATAACCAGTAGATCGCCACCGCCAGCGGTAGAAGATAAAAGTTAGGCCAGCGCATGAGCACGACGGCCAGAGCGCTAAACAGCAAAAGCGTTGCCACAAAAATATATTGCCGTGCACCCGGCCTCTTCCAAAAAAGATGATAGCGGTGCCGCTGATATATCCAATACAAGCGTACCGCAATAAAACAGCATAATCCTGTGAAGAGTATCCAAATGAGATACTCGAGCCCGATCATCCACCTGCTCCTTCCAATCACCTGCCCATTGCACCAAAGCGCCATGCAGTGGCGAGCGACAGGCAGGCTAAACGGATGCTGTCTTTTCCACCTGCAGCGTCAACCCGTTCAGGCCTATCACCCGGACCGCTTCATTTTGGGCGATCATTTGTGCGCATTGCGCGCGCCATAATTCGCCGCGCACTTTCACCCACGTTTCCGAAGCCGTGACCCGCGTGACGACGCCGGTCATGCCGATCATCGCCTCGGCGCCGGTTTCAGGTTTCTTCTTGAGCATGCCGAAGGCGAAGATCACCAAGACCATATTCAAAATCATGAGCACCAGAGCGGCCGTGAGTCGCAGCGAGAAATCGACTTGCACGCTGCTGCCCAAATTGTCGAAGATCAGGAAGAGCACGAGTTCATCCGACAGGAGCAGGAGGGCCAGCGCGAGCACCAGGAGGAACATCGCTGCCACGCCCCATAATCCGTTCGGAATGTTTTTTGCGCCGGGGGCCATTTTACCCTAACCTTTCACGCTGCCCAGGGTCAGACCGGAAATCAACCAGCGGCTCAAGATCAGAAACAAAGTCATGACCGGAATGCAGACCAGCACTGCGCCCGCGGCGTAGAGCCCCCATTGCGTATCGAAATTGGATTGAAATAATTTCAATCCCAACGGCAAAGTGAACAAGCTGCGATCGCTGATGATGACCGCCGCGACCAGATACTCGCTCCACGCCGACATGAAGCTGAACAGGGCGGTGATCACCAGCGCCGGCGCGGCCAGCGGCAGCACGATTTGATAAAAAGTTTTGAACTGGCTGCAGCCATCGATGCGCGCGGCCTCCTCCAGGCTGTAGGGAATCGTGTCATAGTAGCCCTTCATTTGCCATATGGTGAAGGGCAGGGCGGTCGCGGAGTAAGCCAGGGTCAGTCCGAGAAACGAATCGAAAATTTGCAATTTGATCAGCATCAAGAAGAGCGGCAGCAGCAACATCGTGGCCGGAAACATTTGCGTCGTGATCAGCGCGATCATGCCGGCGTCGCGGCCGGCGAATTGGAAGCGTGAAAACGCATATCCGGCGGTGCAGGCCAGGGACACGCCGATAATCGTGACCATGCTTGAAACGATGGTGCTGTTGATCATCCATGAAATGAAAGGCTTTTCACGGCCCAGCACGCGATACGCCGCGATCCCTCCGCCGGCGTTCCACGCCTTGCCCACTTCGTGCCGAACGTGCGCGTCCAGGTAAATCAACTTGCGATACGAAGCGAAGGAGGCGTTTTCGGGAAAGAGGCGCAGCGAAGTGGTATGCAACATGTCGCCCGGGCGTAACGACACGCCGATCACTTGAATGATCGGATAAATCGTGATCAGCGTGAATACGGTCAGGATCGTGTAGATCATGACATACGTCCACTTGGAAGTGGTTTTCTCTAATTTTGCCATGCCAGGGCTTGCCTCCGCCTTTTTTGCCTCGTCCCTCTAAAGTCATGTCGTTTCAATATACCGCCTTCGTCGCTTGCGTTTGTTTGATGAAACGAATGCTGAAAATCACCAGAATCGCAAAAATGACCAGCGACAGCGCGGCGGCATAGCCATAGCGGTAATAGTTGAAAGCTTGCCGATAAACGAAAGATACCAGAATGTGCGTCGAGTCCGCCGGCTTGCCGGCATCGCTCACCAGCCAGATCACGTTGAAGTTGTTAAAGGTCCAGATGACGCCCAGGGTGATGGCGGGCACCATCACCGGTTTCAGCAGCGGCACCGTGATCGTCAAAAATTGCCGCCACGCGCTCGCGCCGTCCACTTCGGCGGCTTCATAAAGTTCTTTGGGAATGGATTGCAGGCCCCCGAGGGCGATGACCATCATGAAGGGGAAGCCCAGCCAGATGTTGGTGATGGTCGCGGCGGCATATGCGCCGAAGGGATCGGAGAGCCACTGCACGGGCGGAAGGCTCAACAGCTGTTGCAGAATGAGATTGATCGAGCCGTATTCGTAGTTGAACATGCCGCGCCAGGTCAGTGCGGTGATATATTGCGGCATGGCCCAAGGCAGCACCAGCAGCGTGCGGAACAGGGCGCGGCCCGGCAAAGGCCGGTGCAATAACAGCGCGAGCGACACGCCAATGGCCACGTGAAAGACCAGATTAACCACCGTCCACACCACGGTTTTGAACAACAAAACATAAAACACGGGCTCGCTGAAAACTTTGAGATACTGTTCCAGGCCGGTGAATTTCCAATCGCGGAAATGTGTCAGGCTCATGTTGGAGAATGAGATCACCAGATTGTAGGCGAAGGGATAAATCACCACGAATCCCAACAGCAAGAACGAAGGAATGATGTACAAGTATGCAAGTTGGTTGGCGCGAAAGTTCTTAATGAGACCGGCGAGGCTCACAGCGTGCTCCGTGTTGATGGCGTTACGATCACCTGGGCTGAGTGGAAAGCGCATGAGGCAAACCATCGAGACAAACTTGACGACGCATCAGGCGGTTTTCCAGCGCTCCAATCTCGGAATACCTTTGACGAAAAAACCCGCCAAGAAACCCGGAAAGCCCATCTCCTTTAGCTTGTTCTTTACCAGGACTTGCATCTCGACCATCGTCATGCCGGGATTGACGAATGCTCCGGCCTGGTAACAACGGCTGCAATACTTCATGCTTTTTGTTCCATTCGCTTCCGTTCCGCCGCCCTCTGGATCTTTCTTGAGCGGCATGCCGCAGCTTTGGCAATTCTTGTAGGTCGTTGGCATGGCTATTCTCCCTTTCATGCTTTGGTTCTGATGATCGCACCCAGTGCTCCGGGGCGAGGCCGATGATCATGCCGCCGCTTGCCTCCAATTCCCGCAATCAATCTCAAGGACCCTTTGTTCAAGCGGCTTTCTCCTCACGTACCTTCATCGTTTGCGGACGACGCCGATTTTCGGACAATCACGCGCCAACGTGCATTTCGAACACCACGGGCTGGTGGGCCGGCATAGATTCTGTCCGAACGTCACCAGCAGATCATTGATTGCAATCCAATATTTCTGAGGCAAAGCAGCACGCAGCGCCGTTTCGGTTTGCTCCGGCGTTTGCGTTTTTACCCAGCCCAAACGGTTGCTGATGCGATGCACATGGGTATCGACACAAATGCCGGGTTGGTTGTAGGCCACGGTAATGACCAGATTCGCCGTTTTGCGGCCCACGCCTTTCAATTTCAGCAATTCCTCGAGCGACGCAGGCACATGGCCGCCATATTTTTCCAGCAGAGTTTTAGAGATTTCACGAATGGTTTTGGCCTTGGTGCGATAAAACCCCGCCGGGAAAATCAGCTTCTCGATGCTTCGCGCGGGCAGCGCAAGCATTTTTTCCGGCGTGTTCGCGGCTTGAAACAAACGCGCGCTGGCGGGGCCGGTAACCTCGTCTTTGGTGCGCAAGCTGATAATGCAGGAAATCAAAATGCGAAACGGCTCTTTGTCAGCACTGATTTCGCTGATCGTGGTTGCGCGAAACGGCGCAATCGCCCGTTGGATCTCGCGAATGGCCGGGCCGAAAGACAAAGCACGCGCCTTCATTCTCCCACGGTCTCCGTCCAGACTTGCGCGGTGCGCGGCGGAATGACCATCGCCAATTCTTGTCCTGGCGCCGTGCACTGCTGTCCGCTCGAGATTTCGCGCCAGTTTTGCTTCGCAGGAGGTGGGAGGGGCAGGGCCAGAGAACGCTCGGCCGTGCCGATATTGAAGACGGCAATCACCACATCCTTTTCATGCTGTCGGCGAAAGGCATAAATACCATTGGTGTCGTCCGTCAGCAGCGTCACGAAATCGCCCTGACGCAGAGCCGGGTGCTGCTGGCGCAATTGGAGCAGCTTTTGATAATGTGCGAATAAAGCCTGATCAAAGAAAACCGAATCGCGATCGCTGTAGCGCGAGATGGAGGCATAAGTTTCTGGTTGATATTGCAATTCCGGCCAGACCATGGGTTTGCGGCAATCGGGATCGTCGCCGCCCCACATGCCGGCCTCGGCGCCATAATAGATCATGGGCGCACCGGCGTAAGTGGCTTGAAACGCGATAATCATCCTTTGCGTGCGAAAATCGTCAGCCGTGGGTTTGGTGGGATCGTATTCCGGGTTGTCGCGCGGACTCGCATTTTGATCATAACCGCGGCTGCCGTCGTTCTTGATCATGCTGCCCACGCGATCGGTGTCATGGCTGTCGATCAAGATTTGCATGACCTGAGTGGTGGCAGCGGGATAGTGGTCGCGAATTTTTTTGAGCTCGGCATCGAACCTGGTGGCCTGCCAGCGTTCTTCGCCGCCGATGAAAAAATTGCGCATGGCGTAGGCCACGGGATAGTTCATCACGGCATCGAAGCGGCCGCCGGCAAGCCACTCCTCCGCCCGCCCCCAAACTTCGCCCACGGTGTAGGCTTGTGGATTGATTTCCCGAACCCACCGGCACCAATCCACCCAGAATCCGTCTTTGTTCATTTCCGAAAGTGCATCGAGCCGCCAGCCATCTACGCCGTCGCCCGGGTCGCCGTCGCCGTTGGGATCCATCCAGCGTTTGGTGATCGCAAAAAGATATTCGCGCGGGCCGTGCACCACACCTTGTTCATCCTCGCGGAAAACCGGCATGCTGCGCAAATCCCAAAAGCCTTGATAATCGAATTCGTCCTCAGGCGTGCCGGGATCATCCCAGGCGCGAATGACGAACCAATTCACGTAAGGCGAAGCCCGGCCTTTTTGCAGCACGTCACGAAAAGCCCAAAAATCGCGGCCGACGTGATTGAACACGCCGTCGAGAATGACGCGCATGCCACGGGCATGGGCTGCTTCGATGAAATGTAAAAATAGGCTATCGGCTCTTGTCCATTTCCAAGTTTTGGGATCCTCCGTTTCGCCGGCAATGCGCTGGCGATCGCCAGCAGGATCGGGGCCGAAATTGTGATCGAGGTGATGATACGTCGCCGCGTCGTATTTGTGCATGCTGCGCGCATCAAAAATCGGATTGAGGTAGATCGCGGTGACGTGCAGCGTGGCGAGATAATCGAGGCGGCCAATCATGCCTTGCAGGTCGCCGCCGTAGCGCCGGCTGAAAACGACATCATAGAATTTGGAGTGGCGCCCTTTTTCCCAAGGCTGCAATTCGTACCAGTTGGAAGTCCAGGGAGAAATTTTCCAACCCGGATAGTTTTCGAGACTGGCGTCGGCTGCCGTGGGATCGTTGGTGGTATCACCGTTGCAAAAGCGTTCGGGAAAGATCTGATACCACACCGCGCCCTTGGCCCAGTGTGGACCTGCCGTCTCAAGCTGCGGCTGCGGCCGGCTGCAGGCGAAAAGCAGCAGCAATCCCAGCGCTTTCGGGTAGGGCAAGTTTTTTTTCTCCTCCGCCGAGGACGCAGAGCGTCAAGAATGCGTTCCCACGGGGACCGTGGGAACGAGAATGTCCAAACGAGAGCGAACTACTGCTCGAACATCTCCGCGATCAGCTTGGTGGCTTCGGCTTGCATTTTTTTTGTCGCCTGCTCGGGCGTAAGCTGGCCGTTCAAGATGCTTTGATACGCCGGCCGCATCGCGTCCCAAATGGCGCGCATTTCGGGATCGATGGGCATAGGCCGGCCCACGGTGATTTGATCTTGCGAGCCGAGCAGGATGGGATCCTGCACGAACATCGAATCTTTGCGCGCCTCCAAGTTCGAAGGAATGGCGCGCAACGCGCGGGTATATTCCAATTGATTTTCCGGCGCAGTCAAAAAGCGCAGCAGTTTGAGTACGCGCTCACGGCGTTCGCCTTGAACGTTGACATTCAAGCAATAGCCGGTGGCGGAAACCATGGGAGCGGGCCACAGGCCGGTTTCGGAAACCATGGGAATGCGCGTCACACCGATGTCGATGCCGGCGTCGAGATAACCGCCCCAACTCCACGGCCCGTTGATCACCATCGCGGCGTTGCTTTGTTTGAAGAGTTGATTGGCGAGATTGAGATCGCACTCGTAGGGCACGATTTTCTCTTTGCGTAAGCGCACAATGAATTTCGACGCTTCTATGATGGCGGGCGAATTGAGCGTCGGGCGCGCATGATCGTCCATCACCCAGCCGCCGTATCCACCGATGAAAGGAATAAAGAAAAACGGTTCAATGAAATTCCACACCAAAGCATATTGATCGATGTTGCCGTCGCCGTCGGTATCTTTGCTGAGCCGCCGCCCCATCTCGATCAATTCCGCCGTGGTGCGCGGGGGATGCGGCACGAATTTTTTGTTATAGACCAAAGTGAGATGATTGCCCACGCGGTCGGCGAGCAAATACAAATTTCCCTTGTATTGTACACGCGCCATGGGATCGAACTGGGCCAATGCTTGCGCAGAAAAGAACGCCTGCAACGGCTGAATGATGCCCATCACGTGCAACACCCCCACCATATCCGCCGGGCCATAAACCAAATCTGGCCCGCTGCCGCCTTGCGCCGCGACGATGAAATTGCTGCGCAGCTCTTCGGTCTCGTAATAAATCTCGCTGGCGTGAATCCCGGGGTTCTGTCTTTGGAAACGCGCCAACAATGTGTCCAACACCACGCGGCCCGCGGGCAAATCCTGCGTCCAAATCACGAGATCGTTGGGATCACGTTCGGCGCGGCCGAAGGCGAGAAAAAAGACCGTCAAAACGAAAAGCAATGCAACGATGATGAGGGTGAATCTTGCCATGATGATAATATAATGAAGGAATGTTGTCCAGCCAAGCGCACAACGGATAGGTAAGAACACAAATAATATAGGAAGGGACACCTAAAACCGCAAGGGAAAAGGGGTGTGCAGAGGTGTGAGGGTTGTCAATCGCCAAGGGTGGCCTGCAAAATATTTGTGATCGAACGGTTAAAATTCGTACGCAAAATCAGCTCAACGCCGGTAGAGCTTGACGAAACGGGGATCCTTCTGAATAAACCTGCAATGCGATTGAGATTAGTTCTACAACGTTAAGTCAACGCCATCACTAGGCTTGTCATCGCGAAGCATCAGGATGACAGTGCAGTTTTTAGTGCAAGGATGTGAACCTAACGTTGTAGTATTTGGTATCGCCCGCAAAGACAAATGGGGAACGAGAAATGCACCAAACCTGTTGCTGGGTTCGGAGAGCTCGGACACGTTCGTCGAGTTCGCGGGAGCCTATGGACTGGGGGAATCGTTGCGTCGGATATGTCGTGATTGTAACAAGATTGTTGCTGCCGCAAGATTTTTTAGATGTTTGTTGGCGAATGACTCAACAAACCTCTAAAAACTCTTGCGCAAAATAGAGGCATTTTGTAGTTTCACCTAACGAATGATTGATACGTATCCATTCCGGGGACCACCTTGGGCGACACCACAATCAGCACAAAGTACGTGACGGGCAATAGGCCAACTGGGATACGCCCGCGTACTCTTTGAAATAGCGTGGGCGCAATTCTTCTCCCAGTTGCTCAAGCATCCAGTTTCTGTGAATTCTTTTCGTCGTTTCGCGACGGCTGTTCGATTTGCAGGATGCGCATCTCAGATTTATGGGACCTTGTTTTTAGGGGACAGGACATGTGTCAAGTTGGCTTTGTGGCAAACGACGACGGCTTGATGAAAAGCATTGGCCGTGCTCTGTGCGAAGTAACGCAATGCACTGTTTTCTCTCTTTCCGACCCTGAGCAAAAACTCCTCGCTCCCGAACATTTCAAACCAACACTATTCATCATAGAATATCCCAGCACTCTCAGTTCTGTGCGTCATTGGGTTGACGGGCTCAGATGTCATTATCCGGAGGCATTGATTATTTCGGTAGTTCCGGAAGAAAGTTGGGAAGCAGTTGCCGGGCTCCTGTCGCATCGTGTCGACGAAGTCATGCGACGACCGGGAAATGAAGCGTTTACTTGCCATTTGATCGAACAGATTTCGCATTGCATCAACACGCTTGATCGTATCGCCACTTTGCAAGAGACGCTGCGCCAACAAATGGGCGAATGCCAGATCGTGGCCAAGAGCAAGCCCATGCGATTCATCATGCAGCAATTGCCGAAATTGGGGAACTCCTCTTCGACCGTGCTCATCACCGGAGAGACGGGGGTCGGCAAGGAGCTGATTGCGCGCGCAATTCATTATTTGGGCCCGCGTGCCGGACAGCCGTTCGTGACGGTCGATTGTGGCGCCATTCCCGAGCATTTGGTGGAAAACGAGCTCTTTGGCCATGTGCGCGGCGCTTATACCGATGCGGCTTCTTCTTCCCGCGGCTTGATTCAGGAAGCCGGTGGTGGAACATTGTTTTTGGATGAGGTGGAGGCCCTGCCGCTCGCCGTGCAGGCCAAGTTTCTACGCTTTTTGCAGGACCGGCAATATCGTCCGCTGGGCCATTCGAAATATCTGTCTGCGGAAGTGCGCGTTTTGGCAGCCACAAACTTGAATTTGGCCGAAGCGGTAGAGCAGAAGAATTTCCGTGCTGATCTCTATTATCGCTTGAATGTCATTCCGCTGCTGGTTCCGCCCTTGCGCGAGAGAAGGGCGGATATTCCGGCTTTGGTGCGTTGTTTTTTGTCACGCCACGGCGGGAGCGCGTCCTCGGCCACTCATTTGCCAGACGAGATCATGCAAGACTGGGTGACTTACGACTGGCCCGGGAATGTTCGCGAGCTGGAGAATAAAGTGCAAGTTTGGGTTGCGGATGTGCTCGCGGGCGCTCACGATTTCGCACCTCGCGCGCCTCGTACCTCAGCCCGCCTCTCGACTTTGAAGCAAATTCGCCAGGAAGCCGTAACACGCTGTGAGCGGATTTATCTGACCGACCTCATGGTTGAAACCAAAGGCAATCTCAGTGCCGCGGCACGCGTGGCCGCGGTCGATCGCAAAAATCTGCGGCTGTTGCTCAGGAAGCACGGCATGAATCCTCTGCATTATCGCCAGCCTAGTTGAAGCATTCTTCCACATTCCACACTACTGGGGCGGAAACACCCAGAGTGGGGTTTTGAGCCCCACTCTGCGCACCTCCCACCTTCGCGTGTTTTTCCACGCGCCTGATCCGCTGATACGTTGGAACCCCATCTTCTTATACAATGCGCTGAGCACGCCGGCTCGACCTCCCAAGAAACTCAACTGCTTAACGCAGCCCGTGATTCTGCTTCTTCATGGCGCAATTCCTGCAATGGCATTCTTGGTCGCGCTCATAAATGAGCTGGTCCTTGGATCAAGCATGATCGCCGTAACACCAAAACGTCACTGCAAAACCAGTCATGACATTTTTCGTCTCTTCCGGTTTTGAAAAGGACTTCGGACAATCATCGCATCAAACGGGTGGCGGCCGCGATTTTGGGTTACCTCCGTGATCATCCCCAAGCCAAGGATAGTACGCACGGTATTGCCCAGTGGTGGGTGGGAGAATCGGAAGAAGTCGTCGAACGTGCACTCTTGCTGCTCATTGCAGCGGGCGTGATGGAGAAACGAGGCCGGATCTATTGCCTGGCTCAAACGGTGGCAGAATCCGTTGTGCAGGAACAAATCGAGAAAATTTTGAAGCACTTGCGGCGCCGCAATCAACGCAAATAAAAATTGAAACCGTGTTTTGAATGGAGGATTTTTTATGCCAGTCAATCCAACTTATCCGGGTGTTTACATTGAAGAGATTCCCAGCGGGGTGCGTACCATCACCGGCGTGGCGACGTCGATAACAGCGTTTATTGGCCGAGCGTTGCGCGGGCCCACAGACACAGCCGTCACGATCAATAGCTATGGCGATTTCGAACGCATCTTTGGCGGGCTATGGGTTGATAGTTCGCTTGGTTATGCCGTCCGGGATTTTTATCTCAATGGCGGCAGCCAGGGCATCGTGGTTCGCCTGTTTCACGACGATCCGGGAGATCCCAACGTGACCCCACCGGTTCTCCCCATAGCCTCAAAGAGTAAGTTGGCCATCGGCACGATTGCGATGGAAGCGACTTACAAAGGTAGATGGGGCATGCATCTTCGCGCGACAATTGATAATGATGTTTCGAAAGAGCTCGCGGAGCGCATGGGATTGACGCAGGCGGATATTTTCAATCTCACCGTTCGCGATGCCGGCCCTTCGGGCGTCATCGAGCGCTTTCTCAATCTCTCAACCAAAGACAGCCCGCGACGGATCGACAAGGTTTTGAAGGAAGAGTCCAGACTAGTCATTTGGGATGGCGCCTACCCTGCAACACCACCTGCTATTCCAGCTATGGACGCAGATGGCACCAAAAGCGACAATGTGACCACTCTGGAAAAGGAGTTGGCTGTGCTCAAGCGCGCCGTTCCGAAAAACCCGACTGCGATCACAGCGAAGGAGGATGAAATTGCGGCTGCTAAACAAGCACGTGCTGTTGCGGTTTCGAATGGAATAGCGCTGACAAAAGCAGCTGACTTTACTCCGGTTAATGCTGAAAGTCAAAAGAAAGGCTTGTTTGCTTTGGAACACGCCGACCTCTTCAATCTGCTTTGTATTCCGCCCTATCTTGCAAGTGGAGACGTGGATAGTGAGTTAATCTCCGAGGCCGCGGTTTATTGCGAGAAGCGCCGCGCCATGTTGCTTGTCGATCCTCCCAGCGTATGGAATGATAAGGATGATGCCAAGGACGGCGTGGATGACGTCGGCACCAACAGCAAAAATTCAGCTCTTTTCTTCCCACGCCTGCGTCAGCGCAACCCCTTGCGCGACAATCAAGTGGACGACTTCGTTCCCTGCGGCGCGATGGCCGGCATCTTCGCGCGTACGGATACGCAACGCGGCGTGTGGAAAGCGCCGGCGGGCTTGGACGCAACATTGAATGGTGTGCCTCAGCTCAGCGTCACCCTTACTGACGATGAAAACGGCGAGCTCAACCCTCTCGGCATCAATTGTCTCCGCACCATGCCGGCTGCCGGTCGCGTGGTTTGGGGCTCGCGCACATTACAAGGCAATGACCGCCTCGCTTCGGAATGGAAATACATTCCGGTGCGGCGTACCGCGCTTTTCATCGAAGAGAGCCTCTACCGCGGCACGCAGTGGGTGGTATTCGAGCCGAACGATGAGCCCTTATGGGCGCAGATTCGACTGAATGTAGGCGCCTTCATGCAGAATCTGTTTCGCCAGGGCGCGTTTCAGGGCCGCTCGCCACGTGAGGCCTATTATGTGAAATGCGACAAGGAGAGCACGACGCAGAACGACATCAATCTCGGCATCGTCAACATTGTCGTCGGTTTTGCACCGCTCAAGCCTGCTGAGTTCGTGATCATCAAGATTCAACAAATGGCGGGTCAGATTGAAGCTTAGTGAAAGGCAAATCGCAACGGCCAAAGGTGGGAAACAATTAACCAATTTCTAACTGCAATCAACACGGGATGATACCCTATGGCTCAATTCACCGTCAATGCACAGCGCTTCGATCCGTACAAGAATTTCAAATTTCGGGTCAAGTGGGATGGCAAATACGTCGCCGGCGTGAGCAAGATCAGCGCGCTGAAGCGCACCACCGAGGTGGTCGAACATCGCGAGGGCGGCGATCCCAGCCTCAGCCGCAAGTCGCCCGGCCGCACCAAGTATGAGCCGGTCACGCTCGAACGCGGAGTCACGCACGACATCGAGTTTGAAAAATGGGCGAATAAGGTGTGGAATTTCGGTTCCGGCCTGGGTGCGGAAGTTTCGCTCAAGGATTTCCGCAAAGACCTCATTATTGAAATGTACAACGAAGCCGGGCAAGTGGTGATCGCTTACAAAGTGTTTCGCTGCTGGGTGTCGGAGTTTCAAGCCATGCCGGATCTCGACGCCAATGCCAACGCCGTCGCGATTCAAATGCTCAAACTGGAGAACGAGGGTTGGGAGCGCGACCTCGAAGTGGCCGAGCCCACCGAGCCGACGTTCACCGAGCCGGCAGGATGAGAGTGAATGCGCACGCTTTCCACGCCGGAGCTATTGCGCGTTTGGGAACGAGGGCAAACGCAAAACATGGTGCAGCGCGGCCTGGCCTTGCTGGCGATCGCTCAGCCGGAAGCAGATTTGGCAGAGCTCGCCCGGCTCAGCATCGGCCAACGGGACGCCCAATTGCTCAGGCTGCGCGAACGGCTGTTCGGGCCGCAAATGGCCAGTATGGCCACCTGCCCCGCTTGCAGCGCGCGTTTGGAGATCACTTTTAATACCACCGATCTCCTGCTCACGCCAACGACGGGCAATGACGAGCTTTGCGAATTGCGCCTCGAAGGCTATGAACTGTTGTTTCGTCTGCCCAACAGCAACGACCTGCAAGCTCTTGCAGAACTCGAGGAGAGGCCAGCGAGTCGCGAGATTTTGCTGCAGCGCTGTCTCTTGCGAACGCACTGGTGCGGCGAGGAAAAGTCTCCGGCAGAGTTGCCCGCGCAGGTGGTGGACGCGGTAGTGGCTAAAATGGCGCAGCAGGATCCCCAGGCCGATGTGCAACTCGAGGTGGCCTGCGTGTCGTGCGATCATCGTTGGCGCGCGAGCTTTGACATCGTATCCTTTCTCTGGCTTGAGATTCAGACATGGGCGCAACGCCTGCTGCACGAGGTGCATGTGCTGGCTTCTGCCTATGGCTGGCGCGAAGCGGATATCTTGACGATGAGTCCTTGGCGTCGTCATTATTATTTAAGCATGGTGAGACGATGAGCGACTTTCTGAGCAATTTGGTCTCCAGAACGATGACGCCCGCCCGGACGATACAACCTCGCTTCGCGCCGATGTTTGGCTCGCCGTACTCGCCCGTTGCAGAGGCGACATTTCTGCGCAGCCCCAGCGATCTTCCCAGTGACGAGCCGCCATGGCAAGAGATGGAAATGGAAGTGCCCGCGAGAACGCCAGCACCGTCACCAGCGCCTGAGCCTGAACTCCGCATGAAAACGGCGAAAGGCGAAAACCGTGGGGCGGGATTTGATGCCTTGCAGAATTTGGCAAGGCCAACAACGGCTGCCCCTCAGTCCATTTTAACACCGGCACGAAATCGAACCGCAGCGCAGGACCTGACAGATGCGGCCTCGTCTCGAAGCGCTTCACAGCAGCCAACCTCACCTGAAGAGCGGCAAGCAAACGAAGAGCATTTACCGGCGCATACGTTTTCAGATACGCTTCGCGATCACGCCCGTTCTGCTGCTGCGAAGCCAGCTGCACTGGCGGCGCTTGCTTCGGTTAATACAAGAACAGCAACGCTCGAATCTTTCTCCGAGGTAACGGCTTCACCAAATCAACCGCTTCCAACGGTGACTGCCGGCCAGCGCGGAGACGCGATCGCGGTGATGCCTGTGCAAGCCCCAACGACAAACCCATTTGAGACGGCCCGAACTCCGGCAGCGAAGGCATCTTTTGAACCCCTGGTCATGCCCTCCTTTCTTGACAGAACTTCGCCGGCAGTTACGGAGGACGTTTCTGCGCCTGTCTCCCAACCCGCGCCCACGATTCGAGTGAACATCGGCCGCATCGAAGTGCGGGCCGTCATTCCGCCCGAGCCTGTCGCCCGCAAGCGGACTCCACCAAGTCCGCGGCTTTCATTAGAAGACTACTTGAAGCAACGCCAAGGAGGGCGGCGATGAGCAATTTTTTGGCGATTGCCACGGTCACGGCGAGTCTCGCAGATCTTTTGCGCCGCGCGGTACGAGAAGACGTCACGGGCGCAGACGTCAGAACGGAAAGGCCGGAAGATTTGGAAAGCGGGCTGGCGCAACCGGTGGTCAATCTCTATTTGTACCAGGTCACGCCCAACGCGGCATATCGCAACGCAGATTTGCCGACGCGGGACAGCGAAGGTCAAGTCGTGAAACGCGCGCAAGCCGCTCTGGATTTGCATTATCTCTTGACGTTTTTCGGCAATGAGAATGAATGGGTGCCGCAGCGCCTGCTCGGCAGTGTGCTGCGCACGCTGCAGGCCCACGCGGTGCTGACGCGCCAAGACATTGTGGGCGCGCTCGCCGCCGTCACGGGCGGAAACCCGGATCATTTTCTCACTCCCTCGAACCTGGCTGAGCAGCCCGAGCGCGTCAAATTCTCTCCCATCGTTTTGAATTTGGAGGAGCTGTCGAAATTGTGGTCGGTGTTTTTTCAAACCGCCTACCGCATTTCCATCGCCTATCAAGCCTCGGTGGTTTTGATCGAAGGCAAAGAGGCGCCGCGCGCGGCCGTGCCGGTGTTGGAACGCAACGTGCATGGCACGGACATGCCGCCGGTGATTGACAAAATTCTCTCGCAAAAGGGCCCGCAGGCGGAGGCGCTGGAAAACCAACCCATCGTCGCCGGAGATATTTTGGTTCTGTCCGGCCAAGGGCTGCGGCGCGACACCACTTTTGTGCGTTTCAACACTGAGGTCATTCCCTCGGACTTGTTTGTAGAGTTCAACGACACGCGAATCAAATTCAACCTGGACGCCACTACGTTGAAGGGACAGTTGCAAACCGGCCGGCACGTTGTCCAGATTGTGCATTCGATTCTATTTCCGCCCAATAACGAGCCGCATCACGTGCTGGAATCGAATCTCGCCGCTTTCATACTTCGGCCCGAGTTGCAGTCGGCTATGGTAGGGGAATGAAATGAAAATACTCATAAATCTAAACCCCCAAGCCACGGTGCAGCAACGTATTGTATTGTTGCTCAATGAAGTTTCATCTGACGCCAGCCAGCCGCCGCGCTTCTATCGCTTCCCCGCCCTGCCGCCGGTTGCCGGCCGGCCGATCGAAATTCCCGTTAGTGATGTTGCACCGGGGGAGTATGTAGTGCGCTTGCAGGTCGATGAGGTTGAAAGCGTGTCTCTCGATTCGGAGACGAAGAAACCGAAAACGCTCAAGCTGAGAATCGGAGCAGCGCCTCCGCCCAGCCGCTTGATCGCCACGAACATTCAATTGACCTTTACCGGCGAGGGCAGCGCGATCACGGTGCAGAGCGCAGTTACGGTGAAGGATCAAAACAATGTGACGGTGCCTGGCGCGCAAGTGGCAGCCCTTTGGACCTTGCCGGAAGGCTCCACGCAAAATCAATCCCAAGCAACAGACCCTGGTGGCATTGTCCGCTTCTCGCTCCCCAACGGGCGAGGCGCCTACGTTTTCCACATCAATACCATCAATAAAGCGGGTTATGTTTTCGATCATGAGCACAGTCGCCTGGAAGCGACCATCATCGTCCCGGCACTCAATCGCATGCGCACCACCCGGATCGACTTCGAGGTCACACCGCTCAACGATCAATTTAGCATTCGCGCGCGCGTCATGGTGGTGGACGACAACCAGAATCCCGTGCCCGGCGCAGTCGTGGCCGGGTTTTGGAATCTACCCGGTGTCTCCGTGCCGCACAACCAAACGGCGCCGACGGATAGCGCGGGAGAGGCGGCGTTCACGGCCACCAACGGCCCCGGTTCCTATACCTTGAATGTCACCGGAGTTGCCAAAACCGGCTTCACCTTCGATGCGAATAACAGCGTACTGCGCCAGAGCATTGTCGCGCCCGGCGAGCCATTGATCGCAGATGACATTTACTTCGAGTTCGACGATCGCGGCAGCTCCGTAGACATTCGCGGCCGGGTTACGATCAAAGATCGCACCGGCGCGCGCGTGGAGGGCGCTGCCGTGACGGTGGAATGGACATCTCCTGATGCCAGCAAACATTTGCAAACCGACGACCACACTGATGGCAACGGCTATGCCTGGCTGGAGTTCTCCAGCGAGCAGCGCGGCACCTATGTTCTGTCGATAAAAGAAGTATCCAAGCCGGGCTTCTACTTCGATCAAGCCGGCAGCGTTCCGTTCAAAACGCTGGAGGTGCCCGGCAATCCGCTGATTTCCGATGATATTTCGTTTGAAAACGTTCAGGTGGAAGGCCCCCAGGCGAGGGTGCCGGCACGCGTCACCGTCAAGGATCGCACCGGCGCGCGCATGCAAAACGCACTGGTTTCGGCGCAATGGACATTCCCGGACGGCACGCGCGAAGATCAAACCGATCACACCGACGAGAACGGCTACGCTTGGTTCGAAGCGATCGACGGTTTCGGCGTTTATGTTTTGACAGTTACGAACATCGAAAAGACAGGCTATACTTTCGATTCGGCCAATAGCATCTTGAGCAAGAGCCGGACGGTGTCGGCCTGAAATGAGAACGCAGGCGATGAGTGGATGGCAAGAAGCGAATCAACGATACTTAACTGCTGCGCTGGCCGTGCTGCGTGTCGCACTGGAAAATTACCTCGCACGCGCGCAAGGAAAATCCGAGCCTGGACAAGCGGAAACCGAAGCGCAAGCGGAATTGCAGCTCGCGGCGGCCGCGATGCCCGCGCCTGCGGCGGTGGAGACGTTGAGCGCGAAATTCGGCCTCTCTGCTTTTGAGCGTCAAGTACTGCTCCTGTGCGCCGGCCTGGAATTCGATGCCCATTTCGCCGGGCTCTGCGCGCAAGCGCACGGAGACGCGCATCGCGCCTATCCCACTTTTGGCCTGGCGCTGGCTGCGCTGCCGGAGGCGCATTGGAGTGCGATCACACCGGTAGCGCCTTTGCGGCGCTGGCGCCTGCTGGAGGTCGGCAGCAGCGGAAGCTTGACGCAAAGCGCGCTGCGCCTGGATGAACGAGTCTTGCATTATCTTGCTGGCGTGTTTCATGCAGATGAACGCCTGCAAGGATTGCTGGAGGAGGCCGGCGCGGAGGAAGCACTCGTTCCTTCGCATGATAAACTGGCGGAAAGCATCGTCAGGGCCTGGTCTGCTTCGAAGAATTTGGCGGACTGGCCGGTGGTGCAATTATGCGGTGCCGATCCCTCAGCGAAGCGCGCGGTGGCTGCCGCGGGATGTGCCCGGCTCGGCTTGCCCCTCAAGATCATGCCGGCGCAAATGATCCCGACTCATGCCAGCGAGCTGGAAACCCTGATGCGGCTGTGGGAGCGCGAGTCGGCGCTGCAGAACTGCGCGCTGTTGCTGGAGAGCGACGAAATCGAAAGCGCCGAGGCATTGCGCAAAAACGCGATTCAGCGTTTTGTGGATTTCACCTTTGCACCCCTCATGCTGGCGAGCCGCGAGCGCCGCAGCCAGTTTCATCGCGGCGTGGTGACGTTCGAGGTGCTGCGCCCGACGGCGGGCGAGCAGCGCGTGTTGTGGCAAAAAACTCTGGGGGATGCCGCGCCGGCTCTAAGCGCGCATTTGGACGCGCTGGTCTCGCAATTCAGTTTCAGCTCCAGAATGATTCAAAGTGCCGTGGCCGAAGCGCGGCTCAGGGTCGAAGCTCGAGGATCGAAGAGCGAAGAGCGCGATCCTCGAGCTTTGACCCTCGATCCTCGGTTTTCGCAAAGGTTGTGGGAAGCCTGCCGCATGCACGCGCGGCCGCGGCTGGCGGAACTGGCGCAGCGCATTGTGCCGGCAGCCCTATGGGAAGATCTGGTGCTGCCGCAATTGCAGCTGCAAATCCTGCGCGATATTGCGGCGCACGTGCGCCAGCGCGCGAAAGTTTACGAGTCCTGGGGATTCAGTTCCAAGGGCGCGCGCGGGTTGGGCATCAGCGCCTTGTTCGCCGGCGCCAGCGGCACGGGCAAGACCATGGCGGCTGAAGTGCTTGCCAACACGCTGCATTTGGATTTGTACCGCATCGATCTGAGCCAGGTCGTGAGCAAATACATCGGTGAGACCGAAAAAAATCTGCGCCGGGTGTTCGACGCCGCGGAAGAAGGCGGCGCCATCCTGTTGTTCGACGAAGCCGATGCCTTGTTCGGCAAGCGCAGTGAGGTCAAAGACAGCCACGATCGTTATGCCAATATCGAAATCAGTTACTTGCTGCAGCGCATGGAAGAATATCGCGGCCTGGCGATACTGACCACCAATATGAAAGAGGCTCTGGATGCCGCGTTCATGCGGCGCATTCGTTTCATCGTGCCATTTACATTTCCGGACGCCGGGCAGCGGGAACAAATCTGGCGCCGCATCTTTCCGCCCAACACCCCGACCGTGGGCCTGGACTTCGAAAAGCTCGCGCGCCTCAACCTCACCGGCGGCAGTATTCGCAACACCGCTTTGAATGCCGCATTTTTGGCGGCCGATGCCGGCGAGGCCGTGAGCATGAAACATATCCTGCGCGCTGCCAGAAGCGATTATGCCAAAATGGAGAAGTCCTTGACCGAAGCGGAAGTGAAAGGTTGGATGTGAGTAATCAGTGTTCAGTCATCAGTGTTCAGTGATCAGTAGCTTAGAAGACGACCAGATAAGTGAGTTCACCCGCGCAGAGCTATTTGCGCACTTGGTACGCGGCATATGAACATAGAGATCAACATTGAAGAGCTCAGGCTCCACGGCTTTGGTTATGCGGATCGTTATTTGATTCGAGACGCCATCATGCAAGAATTGACGAGACTCATGAGCACGCAGGGCACGCCCGCTCTATTGCAGCACGCGGGTGATCATTTGCATTTGCATGGCGGCGAGTTTCAGGTGACTCCGCACGCGCCAGCGGAAAACCTTGGTGCCCAAATCGGCCAAGCGGTATTCGGAGGCATGAAGCAGTGAATGCGCAATTTCAAACCGAGTTAAAACCGAGCACGCCCTCTTCTTTCACACCCGTGCCGCGCGGCCTGCTGCAACGCAAATGTGCTTGCGGCGGCTCGGCTGGGTTGGCGGGCGAATGCGAAGAATGCCGCGGTAAGCGTCTGCAAAGACGATCTACAAACGGCGCCGTGCCAACGAGCGTGCCGCCGATCGTGGAGGAGGTGTTACACTCGCCGGGACAGCCGCTGGATCGGGATACGCGAACTTTTATGGAATCGCGATTTGCGCATGATTTCAGCAGAGTGCGTGTGCACTCCAATGCCAAAGCGACGGAATCGGCAAAAGCGGTGAATGCTTTGGCGTACACCGTAGGACAAGATGTGGTCTTTGGAGAAGGAAGATATTCACCAAATATTCTTTCGGGAAAGAGATTGCTGGCGCATGAACTGACCCACGTGGTTCAGCAAGCACAGGGAGCGACCGGCGTGAGCCCTGTGCCGAGAAATGAATCGACCGATGAGCATGAAGCACAACTGGCCGCAAACAATGTGGTGACGCATCAAGGTGCTTTGCCGGCAATCGGGGCAAGCGCACCGGCGCTGAGATTGAATGGCGTGCCGGCAGCACAGCCCGCGCCGCCCCAGCCAAGGCCACAGTCCGGAGGATTGAATCTCAGCGAGCTTACCACTTTTCGCTTTAATTTCGGACCGGCACAATTTACGGTTGACCTACCCAGCTCGTTGCGCATGAGACTGCCCGTTTCTTTGCAAGGCTCACGTGCCATCGTTTTCAATTTGAGCGCGGGGACTTCCGGTGATTTTTCATTCTCCATCACACTTGATGCGATTCCACACGTTCGCATTTCCGCGCGCGCCGGCGTCGACGTTGGTGATCGCACGGCCTCTGCCGGTTTGAGAATTGAAACCACACGCACGGTTTGCCGCGCTCAGAATCCCCTGGCCGCGCGTGCGGCGCTGCAGAGAGCCGGTGAGGCGCTGCGCGATGCGATCTTGAATTTGCAGAATGCACCACCTCCCGCGCCGGGTGAAGCCCAGGCGGGCAATCTCAGTCGAATGGCCGACGTTGTCTCCGCGATTGGCGGCGTTCATTCCGCAGTCGAAGCAGCCAAAGCGCCGTGTCGTGAAGTGCCCCTGTTCGAGCTCGATTTCGGCGCCAGAACTCCGCTGGAAAGACGACCCGGCGCTTTGCCCGGCGAAGAACAAGAGTCTTTCCTTGGCGGAACCGCAACCTTGAGATTTTGAGATGAAATATCTATGAGCACACCAATTACAACAAAGCCGCAATCGAAAACGGCAACTCAATTGAACGCATTCTGGCCTGCGCCATCGCAGAATCGCGTGCATACGAAGGATAGTGCAACAAAGCCGGCAGGATCAGCGAATGCACTGGCACATACAGTTTACAGCAACATGCTAAAATCGAGGAAAGCATAAATGGCCTCATTCCCCGGCTCCCCGCGCATCCTCAAAGGTGCGCTGGTTGAGATGAATCCCCTGGTGCCCGTGCCCAACGTGATTGTGTTCCAATATAATCCGGACACCCTCACGCGGCGCCTGGAAGCGCGCGCCACGGGCGGCGGCGAAGGCAGTGACCGCGGCGAAGCCTTTCGCTTATCAGGCCCGCCGAAAGAGAACCTCACCTTGAGCGTGACCATGGACGCGGCCGATCAGCTCGAGCGCTCGGACCCTCTGGCAGCCGCCTCGGGTTTGGGCGCATCGATTTCTGCGCTCGAGCTCATGTTGTATCCCAAAAGCCAAACCATCATCGCCAATACCGCCTTGGCGCAGGTGGGCTTCCTGGAGGTGGTTCCGCCGGAAGCGCCGCTGACGATTTTTGTGTGGGGACCGCAGCGTGTGGTGCCGGTGCGGCTGACCAGCTTCAGCGTCTCCGAGGAGGCTTATGACACGAAACTCAATCCCATTCGCGCGAAAGCCGAGCTGGGTCTGCAAGTGTTGAGCTCGGCGGATTTGCGCGCGACACACCCCGGCCACAGCATGTATGTCGCGCATCAGATTTCCAAGGAAATTCTGGGCAAATCAAATGTGGTAAACGGTGCAAGCGCCGTGGGCTCCTCGTTGAAGTTTTTCTGAGACCAGCAATTCTTGTTTCTTTGAATATTTTGGCAGTGGAGAATTATGTTTCCCGAAACCAGCCGTTATTTCAACATTCTGGTCGCGGAATTGACCGAGGCCAATGGCCGGAAAATAGTCTACCTGCGCCGCCGTTTTCTGCCGCCGAGCGGAGAGCCTCTGGTACTGGCCGAGCACAGCGTGGCGCAAGGCGAACGTCTCGACAACATTACAGCGCGCTATCTGGGCGATCCCGAGCAATTTTGGCAGCTGAGTGACGCGAACAATGCCATGCACCCCGAAGAATTGACTGAAACGATCGGCCGCCGTCTGCACATCCCGTTGCCGCAAGGAAGGTGATTCATGCTTGATCTCGGCGTGCGACTCCAGCTCATGATTGGCCCGACCATCCCGTTGCCCGCGCCTTATGCCTTGATCGACGCGCTGATCGAGCTCGAAGTCACCAACAAGGATCGCGAGCGCGACGGTTTTCAAATGAAGTTCTCCTTGGGCAAGGACTCGCCGCTCGACTATGGCTTGCTCAAATCGGGCTTGCTCGATCCGCCGAATCGCGTCACCATCACGGTGATTTTTGGCGCCATGCCGCAGGTGTTGATCGACGGCATCATTACGGATCATCAAATCTCGCCCAGCAACAAGCCCGGTGAATCCAGCCTGGCCGTCACCGGTGAAGATGTGAGCGTGATGCTCGATTTGAGGGAAAAAAATGCCACGTTTCCGAATCAAACCGATGCGGTGATCGTCACGCGAATCCTCGCGGAATATGCGCAGTTCGGCTTGATTCCCAAAGTCACGCCCACCACCGACGTGCCCATTCAAGTCGACCGGGTGCCGACGCAACAGGGCACGGATCTCGCGTTCATTCAGCAGCTGGCGGAGCGCAACGGCTTCATTTTCTATGTCGAGCCCGGGCCGGTGCCCGGCACCAATATCGCGTATTGGGGTATTGACAACCGTCTGGGCCTGCCGCAGCCGGCCTTGACCATGAACATGGGCGCAGACACGAACGTGGACAATCCCCTCAGCTTTCGCTTCAATGCGCTCGGCCCGGCGGATCCGGAGGTGACGATTGTCGAGCCGTTCACGAAACTGGCGATTCCGATTCCAATCCCGTCCGGTGGTGGCTTGTGGCCGCCGCTGGTGAGCCGGCCCGCGCGCTCATTGCGCAGCACGCTGGCGCGTAACACGGCGAATCGCAATCCGGCACAAGCCGCATTGCGCGGCGTGTCTTCCGCCAGCCAATCCTCGGATGCCGTGACCGCCACCGGCGAAATCGATGCGGTGCGTTACGGCCGTGTGCTGCAGCCGCGGCGATTGGTGGGGGTGCGCGGGGTGGGCGGAAGCTACGGCGGCATTTATTATGTAAAAGAGGTGACGCACCGCCTCAAGCGCGGAGAGTATAAACAAAGCTTCAGCCTCACGCGCGAAGGCCGCGGCTCAATAACCCCGGTGGTGCGACCATGAACGGAGGCGGGCCGCCGTTTTACGGCAAATTTCGCGGGATCGTCACCGACAATCGCGATCCGCTGTTTCTGGGCCGCGTGCGCGTGAAGGTGCAGGATGTCTTGGGCGAGCATGAAAGCGGTTGGGCCATGCCCAGCCTGCCGTATGCCGGCAATGGCGTGGGATTATTTCTTGTGCCGCCCACCGACGCGCTGGTGTGGGTCGAATTCGAGCACGGTGATCCGGACTATCCCATTTGGAGTGGATGCTTTTGGGCGCAGGGCGAATTGCCGGCCTCGCCTGCCGCCCCCGAAATGAAAGTTCTTAAAACGGATGCGGGCACGATTACGCTGAATGATCTGCCCGGCGCGGGCGGCATCACCATCGAAACCAAAAACGGCATGAAAATCGTGATGAATTTGCAGGGTATCGAAATCACCAACGGCGCGGGCGCGACCATCAAGCTTTCCGGGCCGCAGGTGTCGATCAACAACGGTGCATTGGAGGTGACGTAATGCCGGGATTCTTGCTGCATCAAGGCGCGACCGTGTTGTGCTTGCACGCAGGCCAGGCACAGCCGGCAACGGTGTTTCCGCGCGTAAAGGTCGCCAGCCAGGCGATTGTGACACAACCCGCGCTTTATACCATCTCTGGCTGCACCTTGCCGGCGCCACCCGCGGCGAATGGCCCGTGCGTTACGGCGCAATTCGTGACGGCCGCGACGCGTGTGCGCGCGGGAGGGATTCCTTTATTATTGCAAGATAGCCAGGCCGTGTGTGCGCCCACCGGCACGGGGGTGAATATCGTTGTGACGCAGGTGAGGGTGAAGGGGGTTTGAAGGAGACGGGGAGACGGGGGGACGGGGAGACGGGGAGACGGGGAGACGGGGAGACGAAGAGCGAATCAGTTGCAGGTAATTAGGCGTCAAGAATCAAGTATCAAGTATCAAGTATCAAGCATCGAGTATCGAGCAACGAGTATCGAGCAACGAGCATCTCTATGACCCATATCGACTATCCTTTTCATTTCGACAAAGCTGGCCGGACGGCGGTGACGGATGATGGCGATCATCTTCGCGATATGATCGAGCAACTGCTTTTCACCAGCCCAGGCGAGCGCGTCAACCGGCCGGATTTTGGCAGCGGCTTGTTGGGACTGGTGTTCGCACCCAACAGCTCCGAGCTGGCCACCGCGCTGCAATTCAGCATTCAGGCCGCGTTGCAGCGCTGGCTGGGGGATTTGATCGAAGTGCAGGCGTTGCAGGTCACGAGCGAAGACTCGACCTTGCGCGTAGAGTTGCAATACTTGATCCGGCGCACCGAAGAACGGCGCACTGAAACCTTTGCGCGGAGCAGAACGCTATGAATGACTCGGTTTTGATCTGCACAGATGAACAACGGCGCCATCAGGTCCGCAAAAACAATTTGAACGGCCTCGATTACGTGGAAGTGAGTGATGATCAATTCACGCTCACCGTTCACCTGCTCGGCCAAGTGCCCCCTGAGTTGACGAAGGAGAACATACGCATCTCCGGCGGCCGGCGCATCACCGATGTCGAGGTTGTCGGTTTCGGCCTGTGTGAGCAGGACGGAGAAGAAAACGGCGACTGTTTTCAAGTGGTGGTCAACAAGTTTGGGGATTTTTCGAATTATACATTGAGCGTGGTGGCATTGGACAATGGCCGGCCCACGAACCAGCCCTTCCCCGGTTTCGATCAACGCTATTACCAGCTCGAGTTCACCTTTAAAGCCAATTGCCCGAGTGATCTCGATTGCAAGCCGAAAAAAGTCTGCCCGCCACCGGTGCACCTGCAGCCCGAGATCAATTATCTCGCCAAGGATTATGCCAGCTTCCGGCAATTGATTCTTGATCGCCTGTCACAAATCATGCCCAATTGGAAGGAGCGGCATCTTCCTGATCTTGGCATGGCACTGGTGGAAACGCTGGCGTACGTGGGCGATCATCTCAGCTATTATCAGGACGCCGTGGCCACGGAGGCCTATCTTAACACCGCCCGGCGGCGGATTTCCGTGCGCCGCCATGCACGGTTGGTGGATTATGCCGTGCACGAGGGCAGTAACGCGCGCGCCTGGGTGACCGTGGAGACGAGCAGCAATACCCCGGAACTTGAAACGGCGAAACTCGCTTTTGTCACTTCCTTTCCCGACGCACCGATGCGTGGGAAGATCATCAACATGAATCATGAAGACTTGATTACCCACGTTTCGTCCAGGAGCTTTGAAGTGTTCCTGCCGCTGTTTTGGAATGGCGGCGATCAAATCAAATTCTACAAAGATCATAACCGCATTGAGTTTTATACCTGGGACGACCGGAATTGCTGCCTGCCCCGCGGCGCGACCTCGGCAACCTTGCGGGGCCAGTTGGCGGACCCCGCAAACCAGCAAGCAGCTTTAGCATTGAAAACGACGCCAGCCGAGCAACCGGCGCGGGAGACGGAGCCGCCGCTGTTGTATTTGAAAGAAGGCGATGTTTTGATTTTCGAGGAAGTCTTCGGCCCGAAAACCGGCGATGAGGATGATGCAGATCCCGGGCATCGCCATGCCGTGCGCTTGACCAAAGTCGAATCCGCGATTGACGCGCTTCACAACAAGCCGGTGGTTGAAATTGCCTGGGCAGAGGAAGATGCCTTGCCCTTCCCGCTCTGCATTTCCGCCCTCGGTCCCGCACCGGAATGCAAACTGCTGGAGAACATCAGCGTGGCGCGAGGTAACGTCATACTCGTGGATCACGGCCGTTACGCCGAGAAAGAGCCCCTTGGCAAAGTACGAGCAAAATCAAAACGAATCATCTGCAAGAAAGAAAACCGCGCGGCAGAAATCGTCATCGAGGCGGAGTCGTTTCATCCGGTCTTGGAAAGAGGGCCGTTGGCTTTTGCCCAGCCACTCACACCCGTGTTGAATTCTGCCGCCGATTTGATCAAGAACGACCCTCAGCAAGCCGGGCCCCAAGTCTGGTTGGAAGGGGTGTGCTCGGGTTCCGGACGAATGGTCATCGAGCAATGGACGGCAGTGCCGGATTTGTTCGGCAGCTTGCGCCGGGATTGCCACTTCGTGGTTGAAATGGACAATGACGGACGCGGCCATTTGCGTTTCAGCGACAATGATTTGGGCCGCATGCCCGAGGCCAACACGTCCTTCAAAGCGAGGTATCGCATCGGCAATGGCTTGTCCGGCAACGTCGGCGCGGAGGCGATTGCCCATGTCGTATACCCCGGCTTGAGCGGCGGCGAGGCAACGCCTGCGCTTCTCCTGACGCCTCGCAATCCGTTGCCGGCGCAAGGCGGCGTAGAGCCGCAACCGCTCGAGGAGGTGAAACTGTTCGCACCCACCGCGTTTCGCAAAAAACTCGAACGCGCGGTCACCGCGGACGATTACACCCGCCTTGCCGAGCGCCATCCCAAAGTGCAGCGCGCCTCTGCGGCCCTGCGCTGGATCGGCAGTTGGTACGAGGTGTTGGTGGCCATCGATCCTTTCGGCCAAGCCGAAGCGGATCAAGATTTACTGGACGAAATTGCCGGTTATCTCTATCGCTATCGCCGCATGGGCCATGATCTGGTGGTGGCGCGGGCGCGATATGTGCCGCTCGACATTGCCATGATCGTGTGCGCAAAGCCGAATTATTTGCGCGGCCACGTCAAAGCGGCGTTGTTGGAAGTGTTCAGTGACGAAGTTTTGTCCGACGGCCGCAAAGGCTTCTTCCATCCCGACAATTTGACGTTTGCTCAAAGCATTCGGTTGAGCAAGCTGATCGCGGAGGCGCAGGCCGTGCCCGGCGTGGAAAGCGTCACGGTGACGCGGCTGGAGCGCCTGTTTCAAGGCCCCAATAGCGAAATTGAAAACGGCATTTTGCCGCTGAATTCCCTGGAAATCGCGCGCGTGGACAATGACCCGAGCTTTCCGGAAAATGGCAGGCTCGATTTAGAGGTCAGAGGTGGACGATGAACGGAACCTGTACTTGCGGTTGCTGTGAAGGGATTGAAAGACTGACGCCTCTGCCGATCGCAAATCGGCCGGGCCTGAAGTCATTGGCGTATCGCGTGGGCACCCACGCTACATTTCTGGAAACGATGCAGGCGCGCCTCACCGATCTGCAGCTCGACGACCCGAACGTCAAAAACGCGCTCAACCCGTTGCTGGCACTGAAAACGCGTGCGGGCGAGGATCCGTCGATCGCGCTGTTGGACGTCTGCGCGACTGTGGGGGAGGTGCTGGCATTCTATCAAGAGCGGATGGCGAACGAAGGCTACCTCCTGACCGCGACCGAACGCCGCTCGATTTTGGAGCTGGCGCAATTGGTGGGGTACAAGCTGCGCCCGGGCGTGGCCGCGAGCGTGTATCTCGCTTTTACGATGGAAAAGGGCTTCGCAGGCGTGATTCCCATCGGTGTGCGCGCCCAGAGCATTCCCGGTCCGGGGGAATTGCCGCAATCGTTCGAAACCGCCGAACCGTTGAAGGGCCGCGCGGTGTGGAACGAGCTCAGGCCGCGCATGGGCCGGCCGCAATATATCACGGCCCAGACACGCGAAATCTACTTCAATGGAGTCGCTACCAACCTTAAAACGAATGACATCTTATTGATCAATTTTGGCGCTTCTCAAGTGACCCGCCGCGTGGTCAGCGTCACATTGGATAACGCGGCCAATCGCACCAAGGCTACACTCGACGTGCCGGCCGACGACCCCGATTCGAATTCTGGAGGACCCACATCCTTTACCAAATTTTTCGACCGACTGCGCACGCCGCCGCCGCCGGTTTCAATTCCGCCGGCCAGCTCCAGAAACCTGTTTCGCAGCTTGCCAGGCGGTTTTCGTGAAAAGTCCGACCTCAGTGTGCAGGCACTGACAGAGTTGCGTAAAGAGTTGCGTGCGCCGTCGTATGATTCCTGGCGTACGGCACAGGTGACAGAGGCGAGTTCCGTGAAGGTTTATGCCATGCGTCTTATGGCCGGGCTATTTGGGCATAATGTGCCGAAAAAAGTGACCTTCAAAGAGTCTGGCGAAATATGTGACCCATTAGAATGGAAGGAGTGGGAGCTTGATGGCGAGAACGGTGAAACTGTTTTCTTGGATAATTACTATGATGGAATCAAAAATGGCGACTATTTGGTAATTCGCAAGCCCACTGAGAAGGTGCCATCTGGAACCAAGCCACCCGAAAATCCGGTAGTTTTTGTTGTCGTCTCTACCGAGAATCGAACGCGAGCTGCATACGGAATAAGCGCAAAAACTACGGCAATTACCTTGAATCTGGGCACCGGCCAAAAATGGCTGGACACCTCAAATGAGAAGTTTGATGTCATCCGAGGCAGCGCTGTTTATTCCCAAAGCGAATTGTTGGAACTGGACGAAGAACCTATCATGAATTCCATTGGGTACAAACTGAGCAAATCGAACCCAACTTCCGAGGAAGTAAGCGCTGCTGAAGAGAACGCTCGCCGCATCGAATTGGATGACGTCTATGACGGCTTGGAATCCGGGCGATGGCTGATGATTTCCGGCGAGCGGGACGACATTGAAGCAGTGACCGCGGTCAGAGGGAGAGAATTAGTCATGTTGTCGGGCGTCACGCAGGGTGTGCAGCAGATTGAAATCAACGGGAAGGATCTGCCCGGTGACAAAACCCACACCACGCTCGAGCTTGCCAACCGGTTGGCTTTTTCTTACAAGCGCGGCACCGTCACCATCAACGCCAATGTCGTGCGCGCGACACACGGTGAAACCCGCCTCGAAATTCTGGGCAGCGGCGACGGCAGCAAGGTATTTCAAAAATTCTCGTTGCGGCAATCGCCGCTCACTTACGTCTCGGCCTCGACCTCTGCCGGCATCGAAAACACGCTGCGCGTGCGCGTGAACGACGTGCTTTGGCACGAAACCGACAGCCTGGTGGCCTCGGGATCGAACGATCGCGATTATTTCGTCCAAACCGATAACGAAGGCAAAACCACCATCATCTTCGGCGATGGCGTGCGCGGCGGCCGCCTGCCCACCGGCATCGAAAACGTGAGGGCGGTTTATCGCAGCGGCATTGGCAGGGCCGGCAATGTCGCCGCCGAGCAAATCAGCCTGTTGAGCATTCGCCCGCTCGGCGTCAAAGGCGTGTTCAATCCGCAAGCCGCCAGCGGCGGCGCGGATCCGGAAGATCGCGATCACGCGCGGCAAAATGCCCCGTTGCATTTGAAAGCGCTCGATCGCGCGGTCTCGGTGCAGGACTATGCGGACTTCGCGCGCGCCTTCGCCGGCATCGGCAAAGCGCTTGCGACCCGGCTGTCCGACGGCCGCCGCGAGCTGGTATACCTCACCATTGCCGGCGCAGACGACATTCCCATCACGAAAGATTCCGACCTGTATCGCAACTTGCGCCAGGCGCTGTTTCAATTCGGCGATCCGCACCAGCCCCTGGAAGTCGAGCTGCGTGAGCTCAAATTGATCGTCATGAGCGCGAATGTACGTTTGTTGCCGGATTATCTTTGGGAAGCAACCGAGCCCCGGATTCGCGCGGCACTGCTGGACGCCTTCAGCTTCGAGCGCCGTACCTTGGGGCAGGACGTGTTGCTTAGCGAGGCCCTCAGCGCCATGCAGGCGGTCACGGGCGTGGATTACGTTGATATTGACGATTTCGACGCACTGGACACGCAGGCGCTGGTGACGTATCTGAGAATGCAGGAGAGAATTCAGGAGCTTGAAGCCAAGCCCTCGCGCTCGCCGGCTGAAGAAGGAGAGTTGGAGAGCCTGAGGCTACAACAAGACCAGTTCATTGCCCGAAAAGAACGTGTCAGCATCGAGTTGGCGCGAGCGGATTATGCCGTGGTGGATCCGTTGAAAAGGATCAAGCCGGCGGAAATCGCCTACTTATCGCCCAACGTGCCGGATACGCTCGTGCTCAAGCCGATTGCGGGATAATGGAGATCTTTAGATGAAGGATACCAAAGACCGGCTCTACGAATTGCTGCCGGCGATCTATCGCCAACGCGACGCGGAACAGGGTCTGCCGCTCAAAGCGCTGCTGCGCGTGCTCTCGGAACAGCTCGGGGTGGTGGAAGCGGATATCGCACAGCTATATGAGAACTGGTTCATCGAGACCTGCCAGGATTGGGTGGTGCCGTATATCGGTGATCTCGCCGGTTTCGAGCCCGTGTTTGAAGCCGGCCAGCCGGGCGAGATTACGACCACACAAGGGCGTGAACGCAACAAGATTCTGGTTCCGCGCGCCGAGGTGGCCAACACCATTCGCAATCGCCGGCGCAAAGGCACGCTCGCGTTGTTGGAGCTGCTGGCGCGCGATGTGGCAGGCTGGCCGGCGCGCGCCGTGGAGTTTTACGTTTTGCTGGGTATGACGCAATCGCTCAATCATCTGCGCCTCAATCTCGGCCGCACCGTCGACCTGCGCAACGGCGACGCGCTCTCGCGCCTCGACGGGCCTTTTGATGAATTGGCGCACACGATTGACGTGCGCCGCCCCAACTCGCATCGCAGCCAGGGGAAATACAATATTCCCAGCGTCGGCCTTTTCATCTGGCGCATGCACACCTATTCGGTCACCCGCACTCCCGCTTACTATGTCGAAGGCTCGGGCATGAATGCGTACACCTTCAGTGTGCTGGCCAACGATTTACAGCTTTACTCGCCGTGGAGACCGGAGCCGGAGCCGACACAGATCGCCGGCGAATTGAATCTGCCGGCGCCGATTCGCCTGAAAGGATTCGAAGAAGTCATTACGCAAGCGGACGGCACGGAAATCCGGCAAGCCTCTGCGCATTATTACGGCGCAGACAAGAGTCTCGCGGTTTGGGCCTCGGACGATTGGGCGGGATGGGCAAACCTGCCAGACGCGGATCGCAGCAAGCCGATTCCACGTAAGGCCATCGTCCCGGCCGATCTGAGCACTTGGCAATACGAGCCCAAGCCTGGTTTTGTCGCAGTTGATCCTGAATTTGGCCGCATGGTTTTTCCGCCCAACCAGTTGCCCAAGAAAGTCTGGGTCTTTTACCATTATGGCTTCAGTGCGGATATCGGCGGCGGCGAGTATGACCGGCCTTTGTTTCAACCTGCCGATTCGCCTCTGCTGTTGGACGATGATCTGAACGACGAAGCAGTGTTTGTTTCCAAGCTCAAAGCGCCGAGCGATCCAGTTTCAAATAATTTGTTTCAACAGCTTACACCCGAAACGCAGGCGCTCTTTGGCGACGAGACTACTCCACCGGATCTTGCCAAGCTGCGACCCGCACTTCTGGACGAGCTGAACAGGCTCATGGCGAACACGAGTCTTTATGATCTGCCCGGCTTTCGTTTAATCGAGCTGCGAGCAGAAACACGCCGGCTTCTCGAAGAAGATCCACAGGACGATGATTTGATCTTGTTGAATCGCATGTTGCTGGAAGATGCCTATAAGGATGAAATCGCGCTGGGGCTGGTGATCTTCCGCGTGGGTGAGGCGGAAGAATTGAAACGCATCAATGATGCGCTGGCCTCCTGGCAGCGCCAAAAACCGCGCAACGCGATTATCGAGATTACGGATAGCGGCGCCTACACCGAGCAAATCAAGATCGACATGATCGCGGGCAAAAGCCTGCAAATTCGCGCGGCCAATCTCCGGCGGCCGGTTTTGCGGCTGCTGGACTATACCGTGCCCGGCCCGGATGCGCTTACCGTAAACGGCGCGGCCAGAGCGCGCTTCACCGTAGACGGCTTGCTGTTTTCCGGCCGCGGCATTGAGGTCAAAGGCGAGATGGAGGAAGTCAACATTCGCCACACCACATTGGTGCCGGGCTGGGAAATCGGCCACGATTGCGAGCCGGAACGCCCCAAAGAGGCCAGCCTGTATCTGTTGAACACCAATGCGAGCATCAACGTCAGCCACAGCCTCATCGGCTCGATTCTCGTGCGCCAGGACGAGATCAAAACCGATCCGATTTCGATACATCTCAGCGACAGCGCTCTCGATGCCACCAGCCACGAGGAAGAAGCACTGGGCGAGCCGGGCTGCCCGGCAGCACATGCCATCCTGAGGGTGGTGCGCAGCACCGTGATCGGCCAAGTGCAAACGCACGCCATCGAGCTGGCGGAAAACAGCATTTTCACCGGATTGGTAACCGTCGCGCGCCGGCAGATCGGCTGCATGCGCTTTTGCTACGTGCCGCCGGGATCGCGCACGCCACGGCGCTACAACTGCCAGCCGGATTTGGTGGAGAAGCCGATTCGCGAGCGGTTCAAACGAAATGAAATCGACCAAAATGAAATGCAACAAGCTTTGGAGGGCGAGCGCCTGCGTGTGCGGCCGCAATTCAACAGCGATCCGCCGCGCTACGGCCTGCCGGATTACGGCCGGCCGGCCGACACCGGCCCGGCCGAAATCAAGCGCGGCGCGGATGACGAATCCGAGATGGGCGTGTTTCACGATCTCTATCAGCCGCAGCGCGAAGCCAACCTGCGCACACGCTTGGACGAGTATACTCCCGCGGGAATGGATGCGGGGATTTTTTTTGCGAGTTAAGGAGGTATCATGAAAGGTGATTTTTCACGCCAGACCTTTGATCCCGGCAAGCATTTTCTGCGGGTGTTGCAGCAACAGGGCCGCGTCCAACTCGATGCGGATTGGAATGAGCAAATGGCGATTCTATTGCACTATTTGCAAACCCTGGCTGCGGACATCATCGGCCCTTTTGGCGGGCCGTCCGGCGAGCATTTGGGCTTCGCCATACGGCCCAAGATTGATGGTTCGGATTTCGAGATTGGAACGGGCCGTTATTATGTCAGCGGTATGTTGTGCGAAATGGCGCGGCGATTCAAGCCCGACGAGAGTGAGCTGGTGAGCACCTATTTTGATCAGCTTGACTATCCCCTCGACCGTACCAGGTTTCCGCTGCCGCCACCGCCTTATCTCGTCTATCTTGATGTTTGGGAGCGCCACCTTACGTCCGTCGAGGATTTGCGCCTGCGGGAAGTGGCGCTCGACGGGCCGGACACGGCCAGCCGCTCAAAGGTCGTGTGCCAGGTAAAAGTCACGAATGAAATGCCCGGGAAAGGCGGTGGGGCAAATGACTCAATCGCTCGCTCTGCCGCGCAGGACTGGACCTGCGCAGACATCAAAGGCAATTGGCGGAGTTGGGTCGATAAGTGGCAACCGGCCCGCGGCCGTCTAAAGGCGCGCGCCAGGCCCTCCACGAAGCCGGAAGTCGAGGCTTGCACAATTTCTCCCGAAGCGCAATATCGCGGCGCAGAGAATCAACTCTATCGCGTGGAGATTCAGAAAAGGAGCACAGGTTCAGTGGTCACGAAAGACTATCGCCCCGGGGCCTTCAAATGGTCGCGGGAAAACGGCGCAGTCGTCTTTCCGATCCTCGCCCTGCATGAAGTCACCAGCAACGCTTTGACGCTGACCACCGTCACAATTGCTCATCTCGGCCGCGACGGCCGTTTCGGCTTGGCGCCGGGCGATTGGGTAGAGCTGTTGGATGATGAATACGTTTTGCACGAACGCGCTGAACCGTTGTTGCAAGTGCAGGCCATAGATCGTGCGAATTTGCAAGTGACGCTCGCCGGCGCACCGGCAGCCAGCATCGATCTCGCCAAACACCCGCTGCTGCGACGTTGGGATCAGAAAGAAGGTAGCCTTTCTCAAGCAGGAATCAGTTTCGAAGACGGTGCCATACAGATCCCAGCAGATCTCAAAAAACTTGATTGGATTACAGCCGATTGGATTACGCTGGAAAACGGCGTGCAAATTCAATTTGAACCCTTTGCGACCTTTCGCCCTGGCGACTATTGGCTGATTCCCGCTCGCACCATCACGGGCGACGTGGACTGGCCGCAAGTGCCTGATCCGGATGATGAAGAAAGGCAGCTACCGGCAGCGCTGCCGCCGCACGGCGTGACGCATTATTACGCTCCCCTCGCCGTCATCCGCTCGCCGCAGGATTTTGATGATTGCCGCTGCGCGTTCGAGCCTTTGCTTTGCGTGCCGGATGGAGGTGAAACTTCACTGTTCGATCGGCCGGCCGTCATGAGGCCCATTGCTCCCGAGCCCAAGCCTGAGCTCGAAACCCGGCCTCCAGCTAAGGCCAAGCCCACCTCCAAACCCAAAGCACGAGGGGAAAACTGACGATACGCGATCTGCCCCTCAGATTCGGAAAAAATCTGAATGGTTCTGCGCAAGCTTCATAACCCGGACGAGGAGGAATCTAGCCAGGGGCAATCACAAATGAGCGAGAATTGACAAAAATGAAAAATATTAGCGCTCATTAGCGATGATTCGCGGTTGAAGAAACTTGGCCAAACCACCATCACACTTCTGAATAAAATGCGTCTCTGGGACTAACGTTTGAAAAGCCCTGTTCCAAAATCTCCGCAGCCTTGTTCGCCGGCGCCGCAGCGTGCCAAGCGCATGGCTGAGCGCTCACGCTCACCGGTGCCGCGCACGGAAGACCAAAGGCTGTTCCAGCCCGCATTCCCATTGGTGCAGGCCAAGCTCAGGCTCGGCCAGCATGGGGATGAGTACGAGCAGGAAGCCGATCGTATTGCCGGCGCTATGATGTCCGGCCCGGTCGCGGAAGGTATTACGGGCCCGAATTCTGTAAAACCAGCGGGCGGGCTTCTGCTCCGGCGCGTTTTTCCTGAAGCCCAACCCAAGCTGCGCTTGCGTGCGGCTGAAGCCGAAGAGGAGAAAAAAGGCGAAAACGAGAAGGATGAAGAGGAAGAGCAGGACAAAGGGAAACGTGTGCAAACCAAAGGGCTTTCCGGCCAGCCTTCGAAGCTTCCTCGTAAGCTGATCGATCGCATGAAGTCCTTGTTCGGCCGCGGCCGGCCTTTGCCGGACGCAGCACGCACCTATTTCGAGCCGCGTTTCGGCCATGATTTCAGCCAGGTGCGCGTGCATGACGGCGCCGAGGCGGGCGAGCTTGCGCGGGAGTTGCATGCACAGGCCTTCACACATGGCAACGACATCTTTTTTGGCGCCGGTCAATACCAGCCCGATACGTCGCCCGGACGCTGGCTGCTGGCGCATGAATTAACGCATGTGGTGCAACAACAGCCTTCACCAGTGCCGGCCGCGCTGGCAACATCGCCTCTTCATTATGAATTGAACCGGCAACACGAGCCGGGCGAGCATGAGGCCGAGCGTGCGGCGCAACAGCTATCCAACAGTCGCACTTTCAATGGCAAAATTGCAGTCAGCTTGACGCCGGCGCCGCCAAATGTGATTGCGCGGCGAATCGCGGGTCAGAGTTTTTCCAACACGTCGACAAGTCCGCGACAACTGGAAAATACAGACGAGCGGCTGGCCGAATGGGTGGTGCTCAATTTTCAACTTGATCCCAGTGATGAGTTGGGCGGCATCCGGCAGCGTCTCGCGAATTTGGATACTTTGACACGCGAGATGGTCTTGGAAAAGGTGCGGCTGCGCATTTCCCCCTCGCAATGGGAACGGCTGCAGACGCTGTTAGCTCAACCCGTGCCCACAGAAACCGAAGCGCCTTCATCTTCAACTGAATCAGCCGCAGCTCGATCATCTCGAATAACCTCGCAGCCACAAACCGGCAGCCGGCGTGAAATCATTTCGCCCGATGCGCATTTCTCTGCCTCCGAATTTTCTGATGAAATGGTACCGGAAAGAGGTGAGCTGCGAACTGGCGCCGCTGCTCTCCTGGCGCCAGAGATTTTTGCTGTCCGGCGTCTGCAACGAGAATCCCCTTCTGCAGAAATAAGCGAGGCTCGAGATCAGGCAAATACACGTGTCGAAACCCGGCAGGCTCCTGAGCCAAGAGAGCAAGAAGAAGCTGTTGCGGAAGAAACACCTGTCGAGTCATTGGGAGAACCCGCCTCAGCAGAAGCAATCTCGCCAAGCGAAGAAGAAACATCGCCAGAAGAAACTTCTGCGCCCACAGAGCAAGCGACTGCCGCCTCCGCTCCTCCGATCAGTGCTGTTGGAGCTGCCCCAGAAGAGGAGGCCAGCCCTGCTGAGCAGGAAGAAGAGAGCGGCAGAACTGAAGAACGCATGGCACAAGCGCGGCGTAGCGAAGCGCCCGAAGAAGCCGATGAGTTCGTCGATGAAGGTGAAGGATCAGAAGCAGCGCTCTCGCCGGAAGTGGCTGCAGTCGCGCCCGCCGAAGAATTCGTCTCCACGCCTGAAGAATCGGAAGTCCCTCCCGAAGCCGAGGCGCCGGTGGAGGCTGAGCCGGCAGATGCTATTTCTGAAGCCGCATCTTCAGCAGAAGAGCTTCCATTTGCCACAGAGACTGAACCTTCGACGATCGCACCGGAAGTCGAAACCGCGAGCGCAACGCCGGTGCCTGAGGCGGCTCTCGAAACATTGACACCGCCGGAGCCGGCCGAAGAGCAAGCAGCGAGTTTGGAAACGACCGCAGCAGCACCAGCTCCGGAGCTTGAAGGCATTCCTGAAGAAGAAGGCGTAGAAACTGCCGCTCCGCCGGCAAGCGGTGCTTTGCTCGAATCCGGCGAGCAGCAAGCGGCGATGTCCATGATTGCGGAAGACGCAAGCAGTGGTGCGGCGGCAGGCGCCGGAGCCTCCTCCGGCGGTGGCGAAGCGATTCCTGATCCCACACCCTCCGAACCTCCAGATCTTTCGCAAACGAATGATCCCGGCCAGGCAATGGCGGGCTTGCACCAATTGGCGCCGATACAGTTGCAAGCCGCATTGCCGCAGGTTTCAGGCGCAGCGGCACGCTCAGTTAGTGCACAACGCGACGAGTTGACAAGCCATCCGCCGCAAATGCCGCGGCCCTCAGGCGCGCCCGAAACGCATGAAGCACCCGTGGCCCAGCGCGTACCTCCGCCCTCCACTACCGCGTTCCGTCAAGTCGAACGCACGCCTGAGGGCCAGTCTGTTCGCACGCCTCAACCGGCACCATTGCCGGCGCCGCCGCCTTCTCCCACGCAAGCGGTGCGTACTCCTGCCGTCACCAGTGATCAACAGGGCGAGCTCACGGCAAACGACGCACAACGCATGCAAGCTTCCATCAGCCGTTTGCCCATCAGCGATTCCGGACTGGAAGTCGATGCCGGTCCAACGCCCACGCTGGCTCTGGAGGGCAATGCCGATCCCGCGCAAGCGCGCCAACAGCAAATTCAGCTCGAGCGCAGCATGGCCGAGGCGCACACGCAAGGCTTGCAAGATGCGGCGCAGCCCATGGGTGAAAATGAAATCTTTCCGACGAATGTCGATCCCAATGAAACGCTCACGGCGCAGATTCCGAGCGGCAGCAATGGCGCGGCGGGCGCTGAGGCAACGACGGGTGCGGGAGGTGGAGCCGCAGTTGCAGGAGGAAACGGCGCAGCTGCCGGCGGGAGCGAAATGGATATTGCCGCCTCCGTCATCGCGCGAGAACAACGCGGCGAAGAGATCAGCAATGCCCTGAGCCAGGGCCAAAGTGAAGTTGCCGCGCGCCGGGAAGAGCATCAGAGCCAGGTAACGGAAGAGCGCGCCAATGCCGACCAGGAAATCGCGCAACTGCAAGAACAAAACGCTGCTGAGCAACAGCGCGAGCGCTCGGCCGCGCAACAAGAGGTGCAACAGCAACGCCAGCAGTGGACAGAAGAGCAGCGCACGCTGGTGGATCGCAACCGCGCCGAATCTGATCGCGTCATGCGGCAGAACGAGCAAGAGATTGGCCGCGAGCAAGATCGCGCCAACACCGAGTCTGCCGGCCACATTCAGGAAGGCAACCGCCGCGCCGAGGAGGAGCGCCAGGGGGCTGAGCGCGAGGCGGAGCGCCAGCGCCGCGAGGGCGAACGGGAATCGGAATCCAGCGGCTTCTTCGGCTGGCTCGCGGATCAGGCCACGGCATTTTTCAATAGAATCAAAGAAGGCATCAAAGCGGTTTTCGATGCCGCCCGCCGCGCCGTGCGCGCCGCCATCGATGCAGCAAAGCGTTTGGCCGTCGCAGCTATCGAGCGCGCGCGGCAAGCCGTGGTGGGCCTTATCCGGATCGCCGGGCAGGCGCTGATCGCTATTGGAGGAGTCGTGCTCGCGGGCTTCCCTGGCCTGCGCGATCGTTTCCGCAATTTAATTGAGGAAGGTGTCAATCGCGCCGAAGCCGTGGTCAACGCCTTGGCGGATCGCCTGAAAGAGGATGTGCAACGCGCGCTGAATGCTCTGGGCGCCGTTTTGGATGCGGCATTGGGCCTGCTCGAGCGTGCCTATCTTGCCGCGGTTGACGTCGTAGGCCGTGTCGTGCAAGGCGCGATCAACTTTGCGAAATCCGTGGTGCAAGCGCTGGCGGCGTTTGCCGCGCTGATCAAGGATATCGCCGCTAATCCGATACGTTGGCTTCGCAATCTCGGTGCCTCTGCTTGGGATGGCGTTCGCAACCATTTGTGGACAGCTTTCAAAGCAGCGATACAGAATTGGTTCAATCAAAAGCTCGAAGAAGTTTTAGGTCTGGGTATTGCCATTTGGAATTTTCTGCGCAACGGCGGCATTCAACTCGCGCAAGTCGGCCAAATGGCCTGGGAAGCTCTGAAGTCCGCAATCCCGACGGTATTAATTCAAATCTTGATTGAGAAACTAGTATCGCTTATAATACTGGCTGCCGGCGCGGTCATGGCGATTATCGAAGGCTTGCAGGCCGCGTGGGGCACGGTGAGCCGCATCCTGCAAGCGTTTGAAAAGTTCTTTGCCTTCCTCAAAGCCGTGAAATCCGGCAATGCCGGACAGAAGTTCGCGCAGGCCATTGCTGCTGCGGCAATTGCGGTGATCGACTTCGTTGCCAACTGGCTATTGCGCCGCTTGCGCCGGCCGGCTGGGCGTGTTGCTGGCCGGCTTCGCGCGATTGCGCAGCGGATTATGCAAAGATTGAGGAGCGTGGCGCGGAGGGTTGGAGGGGCGTTGAGGAGAGTGGGGAGGCGGATTGGGAGAGGATTTCGGAGGTTGAGGGCGAGGGCGAGGAGGAGGTTTGGGAGGAGAGGTGGGCGGAGAAGAGATCGCAGGGCTGATCAAGAACGAAGACTGCGAGAACGGCAGGATCGAGCATTTGAACGAGCCCGCCAGTTATTAGGACAGAGACTAAGAAAATGGTTACCTAAAATAATCGTAAATGGTTTGCTCGTGCTGCTGAAGCTTAGATACCGATTTAAAGTGCTTCGCATACAAGAATCGCGGAATAACTTCAAGATTGTTGCTGGATTTAGCCCTGAGCGTGAACTTGGCAATGGGCAAGTGTTAAAACCAAAAGAAGAAGTCGAGCAAGCTAGCGCTTCTGGCTCACGTTTTCTATTTAGAGGCGATGATTATTACAAAGCTGGTCCACTGGGGTTCGAAATAGGAAGTAAAGAGGCCGAAGAGGCTGAAATTCAGACTCCTTGGGAGCATGTTCGGAAGAAGCAAAGTGAACAAACTAGCCGGTTTGTCTCATTCTCAATTACTAGAAGGGGTACGGCTAAGTTCACAAAGAAAAATAGAATTTTGAAAGCAACATTGGATGCTTTAGATGCACTCAAGAACAAAGGAACTATAAAAATATATACACCTGACGATGTTGAAAGACTCATGCTTGCTCATGACAAGCCAAAGGTCAGGCGATTAGCTAGATCGGTCAAACAAGATATGGAGAAAAATGGAGAAGTTTTGATCGAGGGGTTAATTCCTGCTGAAATATTAAAATGGTCAACATGAAATTCATACCAGAAGATAGGTGAAGTATGGCAGAAGAGATGAAAGCAATTTTGCAGAATCTACAGGACCCGAACGCTGCTATCAGAGAGGCCGCCTTAGATAGAATAGGTGAGTTAAAGCCTAGCAATGCCGTTGAACTCATTATTCCATTTCTTTCAGACACTGATCCAGAGGTACGAGGTACTGCAGCTTGCAATCTAGGTTTGATTCATGATAACAGAGCTATTCCTCACCTTATCATGGCAATTGAATCTGATCAATCAGAAGACGTACGTGCAGAGGCGTTGTTATCGCTTGCCGAATACTCAAGCCCGGAAATCGCCGACTGCCTTGTTGCTGAAGTATATCGAAAGAAGCGTTCAAGGCCCCCTAGGCAGGAAGTTGCGAAACAACTCCGTAACTACAACACGGAGCAATCTATAGAAGCACTGATTGCATTGCTGCAAGATGATGATGTTTTTGTGCGAGACCATGCTGCCGAATCTCTGTATAGACTGAATCGTCCTAGGTTGCAGGACGTTTGGAACAAGGCTCTGAGTGATCAGAGCCCCGATGTGCAGGACATTGCAAAAAAGGCGCTCAATGAGTTAAATGAACGACAAGACAATAACTCGCTACTTTAGAATCACAAGAGATCTTAATTTCATCAAAATGCAGGCTTTCGTAAACCGAGACCGGCTCTTTAGGTCAATTGATTTCATGAACCGGAGCAAGCAAAACTGTGGCATCATCCTCCGATGGCAATCGCGCGACGATTTAGCGCATGCGACTAATCTTTTAGAATCCGCTGCGGCAATCACATAACAACACCATGGCCACATTCAGATTCGAATACGGCTCGACGTCGCGCGGACATGGAAACTTTTAGAAATACGGCCACTAGTTGACCCTACATCAATTAGCCTTCGACCCTAGAAATGAGAGATAGAAGCCTACAATTGAAAGCTGACAGAGCGATTTAATTAAATAATTGGCGTTGATAGTTTCATGGCTTATTGGACGCTTCCTTGAAATCCGACATCAACCACGCACCTTTAATCCTACCAAGCATTACACCGGCGTGCGCATGGAGCAGGGGCGCGTGCAGATGGATGCGGTAGTTTTCGTAGTCCCCGCTGCCGAAGCGTCGGCACGGCTCTCTGGATAGAGCAATCTGGCCAAGCACCATTGCCCCACAAGTGGGCAAGGCTACGACGGAAAAAAATCTTTTTGCAGTAATAGTTTTGAAAACAATTTTCTTCTCGATAAGAGCAACTCTTAAAATCCGACATCACCCGCTCCACCTTCAAACGCGAAAAAAATTACAATGGCGTGCGCATGCAGCAGGGCCGCGTGCAGCTCGATGCGGATTGGAATATGCAAGTAAAGTTATCGCAAAGAAAGTTATCGTGGAGAGGCAGTCTTACCGGCAAGATAATTTCGCGCCGCGTCAAGAAACTCTTCGGCGTGATTGTGATTTCGGGAGCATATTCTTCGGTGATCTCGGCACTCAGCTGATAATCCACAACTTGCCGTTTGCCGAAGCTGTCGAGTAAATATCGATGAAATTTGGGATCAAGTTTTCCACTTTTTCGAGCAATTCTTGCGTTTCGACTTTCATGCAATGGCAATCCCTTCGCGACGGAGGTTTTGATAAAATGGCCCTTGCTTCTCGCGCCATTGCTTCTCGCGGAGTGGTATCAACGCCGTGGTCACATCGTACTCCAGCGAAAGCCGCGCCGCCATTTCGCCCGTGCGATTGATCTCAGCAAATTCATGATCGAAGTGCTTTAAGACAAAGGCCACATCCAAATCCGAATGCGGACCGGCTTCGCCGCGGGCATAGGAGCCATAGAGAATCACGGCCACCAATTGCTCGCCGTAAAGCTGCTGCAGCTCGAATTTGATTTCCGCGAGCAGCTTTTGGAGTTTGGCTTCTGTCATACGTTGTGTCCGTTGTTGGATTGAAGAAATATAGCACATTCTTTCTCGGAATGCAATCTCACAGGAGTGAATTTTGAAATCCGACATCACCCGCTCCACTTTCAAGCGTGAAAAACATTACAGCGGCGTGCGCCTGCAGCAGGGCCGCGTGCAGCTCGATGCGGATTGGAACGAGCAGGTCGATATCACCAATCAACGCATTGCGACCGGCACAACAGATTTGATTGGACATTGCGGCGCACCCAAGGATGATGCCGGGTTCGAGCTGATCGACGCGCCGAGAATCGACCAACTCTCGGGGCTGAGCAAAGCCGAGAAAGACGAATTGAAAGTATTGCTGGCGCGGGGCCAGCCTCCCCTGCTGATTGGCCAAGGACGCTATTACGTCGATGGCATTCTCTGTGAAAACGAGAACTATTTGCTTTGGGGCGAGCAACCTGATCTGCCCGGGCTTGCGTTCCCAACCAAGCCCGGTTTTTATCTCGCCTATTTAGACGTCTGGCAACGCCAAATCACCAGCGTCGAAGATCCCAGCCTGCGCGAAGCCGCGCTCGGCGGCGCGGACACCGCCACACGCACCAAGACCGTCTGGCAGGTGAAATCACTCGGCCCGTTTGAACTCTTGCAGTTGGACAAGATTTGCGATCCAAGCTTTACGGATTGGAAGAAATTGACGGAGCGCGGCCCCGTGCGCCTTGCCGCCCGCGTTGTTAGCCCAGCAACAAACGCTGCTGATCTCTGCTCCGCGGCTTCGACTCTCGGTTTTCGTCGCGCGCAAAATCAACTCTATCGCGTGGAAGTTCATCGCCCCTCCAAAGAACTTCGCCCTGACCCCGATGCTACCTTCAAGTGGTCGCGGGACAACGGCAGCATTCTGCGCGCCATTGACGCGATCGACCTCCAAACAGGACAACTCACGCTCAGCGCGCCCAGCCGTGATGAGCTGCTGAAGTTCGAGGCCGGGCAATGGGTCGAAATCATTGATGACGCACATGAATTGGGAGAGGGGAACGGCGCGCTCGTACGCTTGGTCAATGTGAGCTCGGATCGTTTTCTTACCTACGATCCCATGACCGCCACGGCCGCGATTCCAACCGGTCCCGGCCGGAAGGTGCGCCGGTGGGATCAACGAGAAGCCGCCGAGATCATCGCCACACCGACGCAGATCAACGACAGTGAAACGGCCCTGCCAAGCATAGAAGGAGGCGTTTGGCATTCCTTAGAGGACGGCATCGAAGTTCAATTTGTGTCCGTCGATTCATATCACACCGGCGACTACTGGCTAATCCCGGCCCGCACCGCCAACGACGGTATTGACTGGCCGCGCGATGAAAATGGCAATTCCTACTTTCAGGACAGACACGGCATTCATCATCACTACTGCCGCCTGGCCGTGCTGCAACTCTCCAGCACTGGTTGGGAGGTTAAGAAAGATTGCCGGGAGATTTTTACACCGCTGGCGGAACAACTTAATTTCTTTTATCTCGGCGGCGACGGGCAGGAAGCTTTGCCCGGCCAACCGCTGCCATATCCCCTCAAAGTTGGCGTGACGCGCGCAGATCAACCCATAGGCGGTTTGCGCGTAAGGTTTGAAATCACGGATGGCAACGGCAGTATCGGAGAAGGGGGTGGTGGCCGTGTTTTCGAAACCGAAACCAGAGTGCGCCGCACGGAGGACGGCAAGGACTGTGGCGCCGGCGTGGCGAGCTGCCGCTGGATCCTGGATGCCATCACACCTAGCCAGCAAGTGCGCGCGACACTGTGGCTGGATGATCAGCAATGTGCGCACTTGCCCATTTCCTTTAACGCCAATCTCAGCTTCGCGGACAATGTTTCCTATAGACCGCCCGAATGCGCCAACGAACTTTATCCTCCAGAGACTGAAACCGTCGCTGATGCCCTGAATGAGATTTGCAACATCCAGGCGCGCCATATCGGTTATCAAATCCCGGCGTGCGGCAATGGCGAGGCCACGGTGCAATCGCTCTTTCACGCCGCGATGCTGCCGCAATGGCTGCCCGGTGGCCCCGCCACGGTTGAATTCATTCTGAACAACCTGCTTTGCGAGCTGAAGGCCGATCGCATTCCGTTCACGCCCGCCTGCACGGCCGGCCTGGCGGAAGGCGAAATCCCACGAACGGTTGCAGAGGCCCTGAATGCCGGCAACAGAAAGATCGCTGCCGCCCATCGCGATCGCCGTCAGTTTGTGCCTTTACTGGCGCAAACGCTGCCCTGCCTGCCTTATCGCGACGGCAGGAATTATTTTTTCGAAGCCTCCTCGCCTGCCGGCCTCGTCTTCGATGGCCGCACGATTTGGGTCGCGAGCGCAAGGACTTCGACTCTCACCAGGATAGGCTTGGACACAACCGATCCTGGCGGTGGCCTCCCGATTGCGGTGGGTGCAAGAACGTGGCGCGGCGCATTTGACGGCACGCACGTCTGGTTCACTTCGCCCGAGGGAAATTCAGTTTTTGCAATCGATCCGGCCACCGCAACTGTGGTTACGCGTTTGGATAGAGATTTTTCCGAGCCTCGCGAAATCGTATTCGACGGCAGGTATCTTTGGATTGCGAATAGAGGCTCTGCGACCGTAAGAATCGTCGATACGGAAGACCCCGAGGTTATCGTGAACAAAAGCCTGCGTGAAGGCGGTGCCAGTTTCACGCCAACGGCTCTTGTTTTTGACGGCGTCCAAGTTTGGATCGGTGCAGAAAGAGATGCGGCGCGGCGACTTTTCCAGATCAGAAACGTCGAGGAAGAAGCAGCGCCGCTCAATACCAATCTGATTGCCACCCCGGTGGCAATGGCCTTTGACGGCGCGCATGTTTGGGTGGCCTGTCAATCGGACTCGGGTGATCAGGCGGTTTACAAGATCGAGGTCAACGGCCGAGTATTGACCCAACAGCCGGAGGAGGTTTTTCCGGATAGCCATGACCTGGTTTTCGACGGCCGGAACATGTGGCTCTTGGCGCAGCGGCAAAGCAATTCCGGCGTGGTGGAAGGCATCTTACACAAGGCAGACGTGGATACAAATGCCAACTTGGGCACCCTGGCCTTGCCCGGGGTTCCGCAAAGCGCGGCTTTTGACGGCACACATTTATGGATTTCATCCGCAGGTGACCTCGTGCGGAAAATCTTGGTGGGATAAAAGGCTCGAAAGAGCGGACCCGCATAAATTCTGGCAGGTGCGATGGAAATCAAATACGATGCAAAGGGCCGTGTCCTATCTTGCAGCACAAAACCCGGAACGGCATCCGGCGGGCGGGTGCTCCACGTCGCGCGTGAAGAACTCCCAGACGATTTTTTGACGACATTTGCGCTGGACAAATATCTCGTGCGCGACGGCAAAATCGTCGAGAATAAATCCTACGCCCCGCCTGCGCTGGCGCGGCTTGAGGCAGCACCTCCCCAAGAGAAAAGGGCACAAGAAAATCCCGCCCCACGAAAAGCGCCGAAATCCAAAGTGGCTCGAAAACGGCCGCGAACCGCACCTTGACTTCGCTGAAGCTGACATTCAAAAACTGACGCGACAGCGCACGAGTACCCTGTCACCTTGGAGCCTATCCCCAAACCCTAATATGTCATCCCGTAGGGATCTCGGTTGAAGCAGGCACTATTATTGTGCTGCACAGGATTCCTTCAAATGACATTGATGAAGGGGGGTGCGAAGATTAAGGTGACGGAGTAATCGTTCTTACCGCCGAGAACAAAGAGGACTACAGACTGCGCAAATACTCCTGCGCTTTGCTCACCGCTTCGCTGGCGGGATATTCGGCAATGACGCGATTGAAGGCGGTGCGCGCTTCATCTAAACGTCTTAGGGTCATGTAGCACCGGCCCAGCATGAGCAGGGCATTGTCTTTTTTCAAGGATTTTTCAAAAGCCAGGACTTTGTTAAATGCGGCAATCGCTTCCTGCAGATTGTTGGCCTGCCATTGCGCTTCACCCACCCAATAGTAACAGTTGCTGGCCAGAATGTGATTCGGATACTCTTCGATCAATCGCGACAGCGTTTGTACGGTCTCGGCATAACGGCCGGTATAAAAGTCATAGGACGCGCTTTCGTAGCCTTGCGCGAACGAGCCGGTTTTTGCCAACGCCGTGTTAGCCTTGAATCCTTGCACCACTGTGTTGTTGTCGGCGAAACCGTTAGGGGAAGATGATGGTTCGAGGTTTGATGCGTGGCCCGAGGCAGCGCCCTCAATCCATTCTGAATTTTCCGGCGCTCCGCTGGTTTGCTCGGGCTCACTTTCTAGTAGCCGCAATCTTTGCTCGAGCGCGGTCAAGTTGCCGGTTGATTCCTCTTCGATATCTTCCAAAGCAGGATCGGCACCTTGATCAACCGGAGGGCTTGGTGGAGCTTCGTATTGGCTGGCGACCTGATCCAAAAGTTCTTCGAAGCCTTGGGAGCCGGGCGCGTTCGTATTCTCTCGGCCGTCGAACTCATCCTGGGATGAAACACCTTCTGCCGGCGCGGGCGCGGCGCGGTATTCCTGTTCGAACTCTTGCACACGCGTTTCCAGTTCAGCCAAATCACCGGGTACCAGTTCCTTCTGCGACGGTGTTTGCGCGCGCTCATCCAACCCTGGTTCCGGCGAGCCGGCAGACTCGTTTTCGAGTTGATTCAGCCGTTCCTCCAATGCGGACAAATCAAACCCTGTTTCAGCATTAGGGTTTTCCACTGGATTGCCGGTTGTGGCATCAGGAGAATTCTCTCGAGACTCGGGAGCGTCTTCAAAATCCGTTGACGAGGACGATTCCGCTTCGAATTCCTCATCAAAAGCAAAACGCTCGAGCTGGGCTTGCTCCGGGGAAAGAGTCGTGGGATCACCCGCCAGCGAATCTTGGGCTGCCGGCTCATGGCTTACAGATTCATCGCTGGCAAATTCTTCGCGCGACGCCTCTTCGATTTCCACGCGCTCGCCGGGCAGCTCTCCGTCTGGTGTCTCCCTTTTGGGGGTGAAGAAGGTGAACCCTGCGCGCGCGGTGAAATAACCCTGCGGCGGTTGGTTGGGGGAGAAGCCGTTCAGCACCCGCACGTCCATTAAATGATAATCGCCGTGTACATGCAGCGCGATTTGCGGCTGAATTTTCACGCGCAGGCCCGCGCCCGCGATGCCGGCGGCATAGAGCTGGCGCGCAGAATTCCCCACCTGAATGCTCTCGAGCCCGCCGCCGAGCTTGACATAGGGACTGACCCGGGCCTGCGTTGGCAGTGAATAGTCAAGCAGCAAAGCCGCGCTGAATACATTCGACTCGCGCGTATTGAGCACAGAAATGCCCTGAGCCCTGAGGGTTTGCTGGAAGGGGAGAGAGGAATAATCTATGGCGAGGTTGGCGCCCAATTGAGGAATCAGCCAGCGTCCCACGCTGGCTTGCACGCCCAAACCGGGCTGCGCCACAACATTGTTGGTGAAGCGCTGCAGGCCAACCCCGGTGCCGAACTGCCAGCCGTCGGGCGCTTGCGCGAAGGTGGCAGAGCTGCATAGGCCGAGCAGGCTCGCCGCCACCCATTTGCGAAAACGGAACTTCATCATCTGAGCTTTGTCTTCCGCCGCAACGGCATCACACGGCTACATTTGATTGAGCATCGCTTCGGCCTTGGGCACGAACTCGCTGTTGGGAAATTCCCGAATCAAACGATTCAATGCTTCGCGCGCTTCGTCTTTGCGATTGAGCTGGGCATAGGACTTCCCCAGCACGAGCAGGGCATCATCTTTCTTTAACGAGCGCGCCGCTTGCAGCACCTGGTTCAGCTCGGAAACGGCTTCCTGGTAATTGCCCAGATTGAATTGCGACTCGCCGATCCAATAATGACAACTGCTGGCGAGCGAATGCGCAGGAAATTGATTGACCAAGTCCGTAAACATTTGCACGGCCTGGGGATAGCGCTTGGCGTAGAAATTGCTCAAAGCCTGCTCATAAACGCGCGAAAAGCCGGCGTTCGCTTCCACGCTCATTGCCGGAGCGGCAGATTGCATTTTGCCCGCTTGCTGCTTGCTCTCGTTGACTGCGGTCACCAAAGAAGAGATTTCGCGCTCTTTGTTGTCGATGTCCTGATTGATCTCATCCACTTGCGACTTCAGGCGGATGTAGTCTTGCATGCTGCCCGCGCGCGCGCTGCTTGAAGAATTCTCCATCTCGTTCATGCGTTCTTTCATGGAGCTGTCGAACTCTTCCACCGGCGCTTCTTCGGCAAACATGTCCTCGTCGGAAGCACTCGCGCCTCCGCCGAAAAAGAAGGTCAATCCCAAACGCCCGCTGGCATAAGCATTGTTCTTGATGTTGCCGGAAACGTAGCGATTATAAAGTGCGTTGAAGGTCAACGCGGTTTTCTCATTGAACAGGAAACGAAAACCCGCACCTCCCACGGCCGTGATATCGTTGAAGCGATTGGGACCGACGGGATAGTTGACGCCGCCGCCTCCCAAGGCCAAATAGGGATGGAAGGCGCCGCCATTGGCGAGCTCGAAGTCGAATAAGACGTTGCCAACGATGATATTGAAGCTGCCACCCACGTTGAATGGAAACGTGGCATAGCCGAGCGAGCCTATGGTGCCGAGGCGATTGGTGAAGCGATAACCGACGACGCCTTCTCCGCCGATGCCGAATTGCGAGCCCGGGGCATTGGTGACCAGCTTTTGGGTGCCGGCGCCGAATCCGAAAAGGAACCGCCGTTCGAGACTTTGCCCGAAGGCAGCAACACTTCCCATAAACAACACAGCCCAGAGTACCATCCTAAAACTCGAGTGCCGCATGACGACTCTCCTGAATAAGCTTCCTTGCTTGAAAAATTAGCTGCGCTAATTTTCTGTATCAGTCTAATTTGCCTTCTTCCAGCTCTTGCACACTCCGCACCGGCGGGAGGGGTGAAGAAAAACCGAAATGAGGCTGCAAATCCACTGGAATGACGGTTGTAACGTTGATCTTTTGATCGGCGTAGAGATTGTACGCTTTGACCAGCTCTTCCAACTTGCGCCGCATGGGCAGCGCGCGCTCGCGCGAGACCCCGGCGGCCGCCTCCTGCCGCATCGCCAGCAAGGCCTCGCCAATCTGCTCGAAATAATAACTCTCCATCGATTGATGGATGAGATCGTGCACCGACTCCTTGACTTCCTTCTCTTTTTCCACGAGCGAATGCAGCGTGGACTTGAGATGGAAGACATTGAGCTCTTTCGCCAGTTGCGGCTCTTTGCCGAGATAAATGAAAAAAGACGGGTCCTTCTTGTAGTAATCCGTCTTCAAGGCGTGGTTGTTGAGCAGATATTGCTCGACCAATACGCGTTCGTTGAAGGTGATTTTGCGGTGCGAGGCGTAACGCAGGGAGTTGGCCTCGGGGTTGTACTCCGCGCGCACCATCAGATCGGAAAAAGAGAAATAAAAAAGCTCGCTCATCATCGTGGCTTCCCTTCATGCTCGTTTGGCGTAGCGACGTTTACCACCCATCGCTTAAGACAAATCATATGCCAAGCACCCCGCCGGAAAAGCCTGACTCTGAAATCGCTATATTTCGCGTTTTGATCCAACAGTGACGGCCTGTTTTGTCAAGCTATGCAAACAAAAGTCCAGCGCCGCGCACCTCTACAGCGGGGCCGCTTTGTCGCAAGTGATACAACCCGGATACGAAATTGTGATTGTCTCAGAGCTGAGATCGCTTTTTTTTGCACTAAATTAATTTTTGCAGAAGGCGGCGAGGGCGCAATCTATTGCTTCATGCAAGTGGTGCAGCGGCCAGTGCGCGGTGAACGTCGCGGCGCCAATCGCTTGCAAGAGCACCATACGCGGCGCACCTTGCTGCGCTTTTTTGTCCCGCTGCATGAAGCGCTCTATTTCAACCATACGGATACCGGCAAGCTCGATCTTTAGCGGAATTCGGCGCAGAAAATCTACGGCGCGCTGAAATTCTTCTTCCGCAAGCATGCCGGCCATTTTGCTGAGATAGGCTTCGGCCACCATGCCTAATAGTATCGCTTCGCCATGGCGCAACGTTTCGAATTGGGCCGCGGCTTCGAGCGCGTGACCGACGGTATGCCCGAAGTTCAACAACGCGCGCAGGCCGGATTCTTCGCGCTCGTCGCGGGCCACAATTTCCGCTTTGATGCTGCAGCTTTGTGCGATGAGAGTGGTGAGCAGGTGGGAATCCAAAGCGAGGATTGAGGTGAGAGTCGCTTCTAAAGTTTCAAAATAAGCGCGATCGGCGATCAACGCGTGTTTGACGATTTCCGCCAGGCCGCAAATCAATTCGCGCTGCGGCAAAGTCGTCAGGGTCTCGGTGTCGATCAAGACCATTTGGGGCTGATGAAACGCGCCGATCATGTTTTTGCCGAGGCGATGATTCACGCCTACTTTGCCGCCGATGCTGGCGTCCACCTGCGCCAATAAAGTCGTCGGCATCTGGATGAAGCGCACGCCGCGCATGTAGGCCGCCGCCACGTAGCCAGCCAGGTCTCCGATCACGCCGCCGCCCAAAGCGATCACAAGGGTTTCGCGGTCACAGCGCGCGTGCAACATTTTGGCAATGATGCGGTTGAAAGTTGCCAAGGTTTTGTGGCGCTCGCCCTCCGGCACCAGTATTTTCTCGAACGCCCATCCCGCCTGTTCCAAACTGGCCGTGGCACGCGCGCCCCAAAGTTGCTCGACCATCGGGTTGGTGATGATCACCAGCCGTGAGGCGGAATGCTGCTCGCGGAGCAATGCACCCGCCTGCTGCAAAACCCCCGCGCCGATGTGGATCGGATAGCTGCGCTCGCCCAGTGCGACGTTGATGGTTTGCATGTTTTGCTCCATTGCTTGGTTATTCCACAAAACACATGGAAAGACACAGTGCGGTAGAACTGTAATCTAAGCGTCTACCTCGGATTTGCAAACGAGCTGTAAACCGAAGCCAAAGGACAGCGGCAATGGCACAGTTATCCTGGAAAAAAGCAGAAGACAGAAAGATGCAGGGCAGAAAAATGCTTGACGGTTGCCCCAACTCATCATTCACCTGCCTCCGGGCAGGAGATCTATTGCGATTATTCTGTCCTTTATTTTTCTGCCTTTTTTATGTGAATTGAAAGACGAAATTGCGAAGGAGGGAGGCAGGCTAAAAAAGATTGCATACTTGTAAACATAAGAACATCCTTAACAAAGAGCTTCAGGCAGAATCTGGTAATGAACCCAGCACAATCAAATGAACCGCATGTCATATCGCCGCGAAAGAAGATAAAGTTTTCCGTGCCCATCTGCGGCTGCGCGCCTTCACGGGAGATTCATCATTATGACTGTCCAGCGAATCCCGACTTATTCGGGACCTAAACCGACGAGAAAATTCGCCCACGGAATTAAAACTCCCACGGAAGTATTGCTGGAGTTCGATTCCGTGGGAGTTCGATTTCCGTGGGCGAAAAACTTGCTCTGTTTGCATGGCTTTTATGAGCTGAGCAACGATTCCTCATTTAACAAAAAATTTCACCTCCCGTTTGGCAATATTACCGCAGCGATCCTGTGCTTCAGCAACCAACAGATGGCTGCCGGGCTTCAAATCATTTTTGGGGCGATAGAAAACAATTTTCCTTTCCGGATCGTATTCTGCAATCAGCTTGACGCCGTCCAGGCGCAGTTTGATCTCACGCTCGGATTCGAATCCCGCGGTGCTGTCATCGACGTGAAAACTAATCAGCGGCCGTCGATGCGTGAGCGTTTCTCCCGGCGACGGCGATTGCGGCGTGAGCACTGGCGGCTCATCGTCGCGCATGAGGGCAAAGTCCTCCAGGCTGAATACTTCGGTTGACAGTGTCTTCTTTTTGAGATTGGCGTCGGATTTCATGAAAACCCAGTTCTCGCCGTAAGGCCCTGGCGGGTGTTCGCGGTCACGATAGCAAATGCCCAGTTTGTGCGGATCGCTCACGGTATCGGGATAGCTGATCTCGACGATGGCCGCTGCACGCAAAGGCACATCTTGCGGCTCGGCGCGATAGAGGGGGCCACTCACGCGCGGATCTCCGAACTGCGGAGGCAGAGCGAGCACGCGCCCGTACATCGGCCCATAGACCGCACCCGCCTCGAAATGCACTTGCAGGCGGCCGTCTTCCGATCTCAGGCTGCCGCCGCGGTGCGGAAGCACTTCGACGTTGCCGAACGCTTCGCGCCAGCGCTGCACCGTGCTGTCGGCAGGGGAAGCCGCCACCTCCAGCCAAACAGAATCTGCAGCGACATCGGCCAGTGCCACGGCGCCGACGTAGCGATGCGGTTCCAGTGGAAGCAGCTCCGCAAACACCTCTTTTTCACCCGTAGAGAGAACGGCGCGCGGTGCCCTGACCATGGGAAAGCTGGCCGTCACTTCCAAGCGCAAGAATTGGGGATAGAAATCCTTGGTAACGCTCAACGTTTCTTCCTGCGACGCGCGCGTAGAATCCACCGCGATAAAAAAGGGAAAAGAAGAAATGCCATGCACATCTTGCGCTTGCACGCGCAGCAAGTTGCTGTTGTTGGGAGAAACCACGAGATTCTGCACCGTGCTTGGAATCGCGTTGGAGGCGACGGTGCTTGTGGCGGTGCTTTCGACTTCGGCATGCGCAATATAGGAATCTGCTGCCAGGGGCGAAGCAAATGGTTTTGCGGTGAGCGCGCGCCATCGCGGTGCTCGATGATTCCACGTTCTGTCCGCCACGCCGTGTGTTTCGACGGACGCCAGCATGTGCTGGGGCGAGGCCGGGTCGATTTGCAACGCAATTTTTGCTGTTTCGGAGGGGAAGGCGGAAACGTTCAAATGAAATGGCGGGCCGGCGAGCAGCTCACCTTCGACCACAGTGGCATTGCCAAAAAAATCTTCGGCAACGATGCGAAAGTCGTGCCGTCCCCACGGCAAGCCCGCGCCGGCGTCCTCCCAGCTTGCGGAATCAGAGAGGGCGAGATCATTTGGACCGGAGGCAGCAATAACGATGGCGCCGCCGGCGGAATTCAGGTCCGTGTAAAACTCCAGCGTATTTCCGGGCTCGCGATAGAGCCGGTGCAATCGTCCCCAGCCGCGGCGCTGCAAAAAGAAATCCTGCATCAGCTCGATGAGTTTGTTCTCTGGGAATGAAAAGCGGTCGCACTGTGATTGAAATTGCAGGCGCCCATCGACGTAAAGCTGGTGGCGATAGACGTTGAATTGATTGTTCGCACCGTCGGCTTGATCATAGGCATCGAGGGCAAACCCGACTTTGCCGTGCACGCGAATCGGCGTGGAGATTTTCAACACACCGTTGCCGGCCGCCGGTTTGAAAGCTTTCGCGAGAAAGTCCCCGTCCACCATCGCGCCCACCGCCAGCGGGGAGACGATGACGGCTTTGACGATGGGGCGAATCTTGTCAACGACGTCGAATTGTTTGTGCAAAGGGTTGATGGGCCGGTTGCGCGAATCGCGCAGCTCGAAATGCAAATGCGGCACGCCGATCCCGCTTTGGCCGGTATAGCCGAGCATTTCGCCCTGTTGCACCGGTATCGCACCGGTTTCGAAATATTTTTCGATGCGAAATTCGCCCTGGCGCTCCTGTTCGGCTTCCGCCAGGGCTTGCAGCGTGTCATTGAAACGCTCGAGATGCGCATACACCGCGACTTCACCGGTGTCGAGACGCAGATACAATGCGCGCCCATATCCGAAGGACGAAATGCTCATGCGCTCGATATAGCCGTTGCGGGTGGCGAAAATCTTGTAGCCGGTTTGATTCCAGGTTTTCACATCGATGGCGGCGTGAAAGCGCCGGGGCCGCGATTCGCCGAAGCCGGAGGTGAGGTATTTGCTGGCGTCGGTCGGCCAGAGATAGTTTTGCCCCCACGCCGCTTGGGTGCACGAGCAAATCAAGAGCAAAGCGTACAGCCTTTTCATGCGGGGATATTCCTTCTCAAAATCCGGTGCAATGTTAAAGGGTCGTCGGTGATGATGCCGTCCACTCCGAAATGAATCACGCGTTTCATTGCCGGCGCAGTGTCGGCGCCCCAAACCAATAGATACAAGCCTAGTGCCCGCACTCTTTCCACCAGGCGAGGGCTGAGTACGCGCGCATGCAGATGCAGCGCCTGCACGCCGGTCAACTTGCGAAACGCGGCCTTCGGGCCGTTGCTCAGCAGATTTCCGGTGAGCAATAATCCGGTCGGCAGCCGGGCATCGAGGCGCGAGACGCGGCGCAACACCAGCGGATTGAATGAGGAGATAATGCAGCGCCGTTCGGCATGATGGCGGTAGAGCGCGGTGATCAAATCTGCGAGAGATTTCTCTTGCACCGCGCCCACGGCTTTGATTTCGATATTGAGCAGGCAGCGGCCGCGCGCCAATTCCAAAGCCTCGTTCAAGGTCGGTACTTTTTCCTTGGCGAACCGCGCGCCGAACCAGCCGCCGGCGTTGAGGTGGCGCAGCTCGTCGAGCCCCTTGGTGCGCGCGTAACCCCGGCCATTGGTCGTGCGATTGAGCTTGGCGTCGTGCAACACGATCCAGTCGTTGGTTTTACACAAACGGATGTCGAGTTCGAGACCGTCGGCGCCGTGGGTGAGGGCGCGCTCAAAAGCCGCCAGCGTATTTTCCGGCGCGACGTTGCGCGCCCCGCGATGCGCGAAATTCAATGGCGCGGTTTCTTGCAAGCGTTCGAGGAATGTTTTTTCCAAGAGCAAACGTTCTTTAAGTTTTGCGTGGAAGTTTCACGCCCAGAGGGGGCGTTGCTGAAAATTAGAATCATCCAGCACAAATACAATGGAAAAATTGGAGAGGCTCAGGCTGCGCGCAAAATTTGCGCGAGCCGGCGCGCCAGATGCGCGCGGGAAAACTCCATGCGGCGCGATGAGGCTGGAGCCGTTTTCCCGGTCTGGTGTTCCACATAGAAAGCCAGCAAGGCACGCATGACGCCTGCGATATCGTCAAAAGCGCAGTGACGGCAGACTGCGTTTTCCAAAAGAACCTCCACGCCTTCGATTTTTTCGCCAATGGCGAGAATGGGCTTTTCGGCGGCGAGATACTCGAAAGTCTTGCTGGGGATGATGGTGTGTCCCGTGCCGGGATTGGCGATGAAAACCAACAGATCGGCCTCGCGCATGGCCTGCACGGCTTTCGCATGCGGCTGGTATCCCGCCACCTGCGCATAGGCGGAGAGCTCGTTTTCGGAAAGCCACTTTTCCAAAGAGCCGGTGAGGTCGGCACCGATGAAATGCAGGCGGGTCTCTTCGGGCGAGAGCCCTGCGTGGTGCACAAATTGCCGAAAACCTTGCAACAACGGGCGTGGATCTTGAATCTGGGAGATCGCTCCCACGTAAGCCACTTCGAATGCGCTTCCTCTTTTGCTGCCGGCGGAGGAAAAATCTTCATGATCAAAACCATGCGGTAGCAAATGGCTGGTGCCGGTTTTACGCTCGCCTTTGTGAATCAATTCCTGCAACAAGCCTTGAGACACGGCCGTGAGCGCGTGTGCCCGGCGCACGATGAACCTTTCGAGGGCGTTTTGCAAGCGGCGGTGCCAAGCCGTGGGTGCCTGCGGAAATTCTTCGCGCAGCCAGGTGTCACGAAAATCACCCACCCAGCGAACCTTTAGAAACCGCGAGAGTAGCCAGCCGACGAAGTGGCTGGAATGAGGCGGGCCAGAGGTGATGACATACGGAATTCCATTTTTGCGGATTTCACGCCAGGCCTGCCACAATGCGAACGGCACCCATAAAATACGCGGATCGGGCAAGAACAACCAGTAGAGCCAGTGGCCGCGGCCTGCGCGTGTGGGCTTTGCCGCGGCGTTGCCTTTGCCCAAAAGGTAAAACAGACGCGCGGGGTCGAGCGAGCCGGTGCGAATGATCCTGGTCTCGGAAAGCTCGGCGAGCAGGCTTTCATCATAGGCATAATAGGCGATCGGCTTCACTGTGACCACGCTGACTTGCCAGCCGTCGCGCGCAAGATATTTGCAAAATTTGGCTATGCGTTGCGTGCCGCCCATGCCCAACGGCGGAAAATAATATGCCACGAAAAGAACTTTGCGCTGTGCTTCAGTTTTCAGCATGAAGTCGAAGTTTGGATTTCATCCAAGCGATAAAGCGTTGCTGTTCGGCTTTTTCGAAAACGTTGCTCAATTGCAGTAACCCGGGAAAAGAAAGCAGCAGTAAAATCCGCCAAGGCCATGCCGGCTGATAGAAATGGACTATGCCAAAAAGCAACGCCGTGATCGCCGCAATTTTGGCAAGCCGGACATATTCGTAGTCGATGGGATAATTTTTCTGCGAATATGAATAGGCGCAAACCGTCATGACGGCATACGCCAACACCGTGGCCCACGCGGCACCGGCCATTCCCAGGATCGGGATCAAGAGGAAATTTCCGGCGAGATTAACCGCCAGGCCGGCACCGGCGATCAGGGGCAGAAACTTCGTTTTTTCTTTGATATGAATGCCCACGAGCAAATTTAGATAAATGCCGAACAGCCAGTAGCCAAGCAGCACGATGGGAACGATCGCGGTGCTCGGCCAATAGTCTTTTGCAAAGAGCGAAACGCCGCCGACGGGCAGCCGCACGAGATCGGCGATAAAGAAACCGACGCAAAGAAAAATCACAGCGCAGGCGAGATGAAAGTAGGTCAGAATGCGCGCAAACAATGCAGGTGCGTTGGGCTGTTGTGCCGCGCTCGCATAGAAAGAGGCCCAGGCGAAACGAAAGGCCGCCACCACCAAACCCATGATCATGCCCAGGCGATAACCCGCGCTGTAAATGCCCACCGTTTTCAGATCCATTAGCGCTTTCAGAATGTAACGATCAATGTTGTCGACGGCGGCCACGGCAAGCGTGGCCGGCAAGTAGGGCAATCCAAAGCGGAGAAACTTACGGAGCGTATCACGCGCCAGGAGGAAGCGCAAAAGCGGCCGGCCTTTGGGAAATAAAATGCAGAAAGTAATAGCCGAGGCGCAAAGATTGGCTTCGAAAACGCCCTCCACGCCGCGTGCGTAATGCACGATGAAGACGTAGTTGAGCGCAAGCGTTATCCCGACATTGGCCAGCTTATTGGCGGTGAAATAAATGGAACGATCTTGGGCGCGCAGCAGTAGAAAGTACAAAGTTGACAGGGCATCGAAAAACAAAATTCCGGCACATAGTTTTACTAAATACTTCTGATCAGGCTGATTTGTTAGCACTGCGGCCAGGGGTGCTGCTAAAACGAAGCCGAGCAGTGAATAGCAAGCAGCCACGGCGAGTGCTATCCAGAACGCCGTACTAAAAGTTTCACGCTTTTCTGCAGCGTTTGCGGCGAGCACGTAGTATCGTAAAAACGCGGCGTCGAGGCCGAAGCCGTAGATGATCGTCATCAGCGCCAGGAAGCTGAACAGCAAGCCGGCAACGCCGAATTGCTCTTGCGAAAGATGATTGGTATAAAGCGGAAGCAGCAGAAAGCTGAGTGCGCGGGTGAGCGTATGGCCGAGACCGTAAATCAACGAATGACGCGCCAACTTCCGAATACTGGCAGCCATAATATCAGCGAGAGCGAGAATGAGGGGTGCGCAGAATAGTCAGCGGCGCAAATTGACGCGTGCAAAAACCTTTCAATATATACTTTCGCTCGACGGAATGTCAAGGGCTTTCTGAGAAACGAGTTTTTATCCGAACAAAAAGCTTGCATCGTATTCCAGCCATGTTGTAATTGACAAATAGTTGGCGGTCATAGAGGAGGAGGAGTTTTTGAACATGAGTTGACGTGCGTTTTTTCTGTGCGGTCAGGCCGTGGACCCATCACGAGGTGGACGATTATGATCAAAAGTCAAGCACGCCTCAAATTAAATGCCGGCGATTTGAAATTCATCGTCGCCGCCTTGTGCCGCGAAGGGGAACGCGAAGAGACCATTTATAAACTCTTCGCCGATGCAGAAATGCGCGATGCCATGCTCGATCACCCGCGCTTGTTTGAATATCTTCTGCAATACCGGCAAACCACTTCCATCTCGCTCTTTCTGTACTTCTACATTCTCGTGCGGCAGGCGTTGAAGGAATTCAACATGGACGAGCGCGAGGTGGCCGACTACATCGCCAATTTGCTGGCGGAATTCGGCAAAAGCGGCCGCGCGCATCGCGTGGATGAGCACGCCACGAAAGAATATCATTACCTTGTCGATTTGATGAAAGACCTGCTCGCGGCGAACTCCGAGCAGACATTTTATCTGCGCAGCCATCTCGGCAATTATGCGCTTTTTCTCACCGGAATTTTTCCCGCCCGCATTTACCACCGCGCCAAATACCATCCGCCCTCGCCGGACTTCAGTTACTATGAAATGATGGGCAGCACCAATTATAAACAGGCCTCCCAGCATGCTGAGGCCGAGCGTTTTCGCGTGAGCGAGATTCTCGAGTTTTTGGGAAGGCACTTCAAGCAAGTGCGGCTGGCGCTGAACTACATGACGGAAAGCCTCATGCATTTGGACCGCCATCCCAACACGCTCGATCGCGTGCTGCGCCGCGTCGATCAGTTTATCGACAACCAGCAGCGTGAGAAGGACTGGAATTGACGCGCGATAATTTGAGCGCGAAGAACATATAAGTGTCAATGTTAACTTAGCTGACCTCCCTCCGATTCATGTCATCCCGGAGGGACCTTTTTCTGCAATTGGTGCTGTGCTTATGCTGAAAAAGATCCCGCAAGGCGGGATGACAAAAAGTGGGTGAGACACCCTTAACATTGTCAGATTAGTCTTGGCGGTCAAAATGTACTTCTCTAGTAGAACGCATGCAAAACAATTTGCCAAATTGAAAGCACCATTCATACAAACGTCAACCAACTCATTCCGCACTCCCTAACATGTCCTTACTGGCTGAAATTCAGACCCTCACCGAGCGCCTCTACGGCTCGACCGGGGTCAACTTCGAAAATTTCTTGATCGGCCGCGAGCGCTTTCATTATCTCGCTCAGTTTGACGCCCACGGGCGCGAGCTGTCCGATTTGGCGCGCGTGTTTTTTCGCGTGCAGCACGACCGGCTTTACGTTGGAATTTATTATTCGACGGCCGTGGTTCACGCTCTCGAAGCACATGATCCGCGCTGCGGGTTGACGGAAAGAAATATTGCCGCATTTTGTGTTTTTGTGGAAGAAATCAATCACGCCGTGCACGGCGCGTTGAAATTCATGGAAGGCGGACAAATCAGCGAGGAGAGTTTCGCGCACGATTTGGAATTGCAGGCCAAGATCGATCTCTATTTCGTGCTCAAATATTTTCTGGCCTATTTCAACGTGAGCCGCCAGCTCGAACGCATGGACCGCTTGTGGCTTCGTTATCATTTGTTTGAATGTGAAGAGGCTGCCTATCAATCTCCGGTGTTGACCCGGCGTTATGCCCCTGCCCTTTATCTCGGCGAGAAATATACCCGCTTTCTGGACGGCGTGTCGCCGGCAGAGAGACTGCAAGAGATTCGCCGTTTTCGTGCCCTGCCTTATGCCGCCAAATGCCGGTACATTCAGATGCTGCCATGACGCCTACCCCTGCCCGGATTTCAGAAAACACTTGCGGCAGAAAAATCTTTCGCTAAATTGCCTGCGGTGATCACCCGGTTAACGGCGAGAGCATCGCAAATGCGCAGGCGGAAACATGGATGATCTGCTGCAAAACTACATCTCTCCGGCCCACCCTCAAAAAATCGCGATCGCCGATGCGCAAGGGCAATACACGTATCAGGAATTGCAGCGCGCGGCCTGCACGGTCGCGGCGAATCTGCTCGCGGGCAGAAAATCAGATCTGCGAGAAGCACGCGTGGTCTTCATGGTTCCGCCGGGCTTCGCTTATGCCGCTATTCAGCGCGGCATCTGGCTCGCCGGCGGCATTGCCGTGCCGCTATGCTTGACGCATCCCCTACCCGAGCTCGCTTTTGTGTGCGATGATGTCAACCCCCAATTTGCCATTGCTGCGCCGCCCTATCTTGAAAAGCTGGCCGCATTGTCGGAACGGCATCACACCGAGCTGCTTGATCTCCCCACGGCCGTGGCAGAACGCCACCAAACGGAACTGCCTAATCTCTTGCCACAACGCCGCGCCATGATTCTATATACCAGCGGCACCACCAGCAAACCCAAAGGCGTGGTTTTGACGCATGCCAATTTGATCGCGCAGATGCAATCCTTGTTGCAGGCTTGGGAATGGCGGCCGGAAGATCGCATTTTGCATGTGCTGCCGCTGCATCACACGCATGGGATCGTCAATGCCCTCGGTTGTGCGCTCAGCGCCGGAGCGACTTGCGAGTTTCTTGATAAATTCGACGGGACGATGGTGTGGCAGCGCTTCAGCGCAGGCGAGATCACGCTGTTCATGGCGGTGCCCACGATGTACGCCAGGCTCATATCAGAATGGGAAAATGCCCCGCCGGAAATTCGCACACCATGGTCGCAAGCGTGCCGTAATTTGCGGCTGATGGTTTCCGGCTCCGCGGCTCTTCCGGTTCCGGTTTTCGAAAAATGGCGGCAGATCACGGGGCAGGTATTGTTGGAGCGTTACGGCATGACGGAAATCGGCATGGCGCTGTCCAACTCCTTGCACGGCGAGCGCCGGCCGGGAGGCGTGGGCCTGCCGCTGCCGGGCGTTGTGGTCCGGCTCGTACATGAAACCGGTGAGACGGTGCATGAAGAAGGAATCCCCGGGGAAATTCAAGTGGCCGGCGCGAACGTATTTCGGGAATACTGGAACCGGCCGGAGGCAACCGCAGCAGCGTTTCGTGAAGGCTGGTTTTGCACCGGCGATGTCGCGGTGATCGAAAATGGCTATTATCGTATTCTCGGTAGAAACTCGACCGACATCATCAAAACCGGCGGCTATAAAGTCTCTGCGCTCGAGATCGAGAGCATTTTGTTAGAGCATGAATCGATCAAAGAATGCGCGGTCGTAAGCATGCCGGATGAAGAGTGGGGCGAGCGCGTTTGCGCTGCGGCGGTGCTGCACGCGGGTGCTGCGTTAACTCAGGAGGAATTGCGGGCCTGGGGCAAGCAGCGCATGGCGGTGTATAAAATTCCCTCCCGGCTGTGCTGTGTAGATGAATTGCCGCGTAATACCATGGGCAAAGTAGTCAAGCCCGAAGTGAAAAAAATCTTCGAGTAAACATATGCATGCCAATGCTCAGCTCATTCAGAAATTTTATTCCTGCTTTCAAGCCCGCGATGCCGCCGGCATGAGCGCCTGTTATCATCCTGAGGTGGTCTTTTCCGATCCCGTGTTCGGCCGTTTGCAGGGCGTACAAACAACCGCGATGTGGCACATGCTCTGTTCGCGCGCGCGAGATTTGGAAATAACGTTCAAGAATATTCAGGCCGACGCCGGCAGAGGCGCGGCGCATTGGGAAGCACGCTATACATTCTCAAAAACCTGCCGGCCGGTTCACAATGTCATCGACGCGGCCTTCATGTTTCGCGACGGCCGGATCATTCAGCATATCGACACTTTCAGTTTTTGGAAGTGGACGCGCATGGCATTGGGGCCCGTTGGCTTGCTGCTGGGATGGACGCCTATTTTGCAAGCGGCGATCAGGAAAGACGCACGGCATAGTCTGGAAGCCTTTATGCAAAAAGAGCGAGTGTAGAATGTATTTTTCATCTTTATCCGTTGGGTTGTTTCTATCCGCTGGCTAATTTTTTTGAACCATTCAGGAAAGCAGGAGAACCCATGAAACTCTACGACCTATC